>NZ_JADQBE010000073.1:0-3820 GCF_016278765.1 Demequina sp.
TGCGTATTCCACGCGATGGCGGACACGATTCCATGCTGATGGCGGACAGTGTTCCAGCGTGATGGCGGACACCGTTCCACGCTGAAGGCGGACAGCATTCCAAACTGATGGCGGACACCTGCGGGGTGTTCTGAGTGACCCGAACGCGGCATACGCTGCCCGGTTTTTTGACCGGAACCAGCGATGCCCACACCCAGGGTCACCATGAGCAAACTACGACACACACTGCAACTGCTGCACCGCGGGGCCTTGAGCACCCGTCAAATCGGTGCCGCCCTCGGCATCTCCAAATCCACTGTCAGCGAGATAGCCAGCTACGCGCGCGTGGCCGGCGTGGACTGGTCACTGGCCCAGAGCCTGAACGACGACGAACTCCAGGCCCGGCTCTACAAGCCACCCGTGGCGCGCGAGTCCCGGCACCTTGAACCCGACCACGCCCACATCCACCGCGAACTGCGCCGACCTGGCGTGACGCTGCAGTTGCTTTGGGAGGAATACCAGCAACAGCACAGCGGGCAGGCGTACAAGTACAGCGCCTTCTGCGAGAAGTACAAGGCCTGGGCCCGGCGCCTGCAGCGCTCCATGCGCCAGACCCACACGGGCGGTGACAAGCTCTTTGTGGACTACGCCGGCCAGACCGTTCCCGTGGTGGATGCTGACACTGGCGAGATACGCCAGGCCCAGGTCTTCGTGGCCGTGCTGGGTGCATCGAACTACACCTACGCCTGCGCCACCGCCAGCCAGAAGGCCACCGACTGGGTGGCCAGCATCATTGGCGCGCTGGAGTTCATCGGCGGCGTGCCTCGTCTGCTGGTGCCCGACCAGCCGCGCGCCCTCATGGCCCGACCCGACCGCTACGAGCCCACCGCGCACCGCCTGCTCGAAGAGCTCTGTGCGCACTACAGCCTGGCCGTGATGCCCGCGCGCCCGGCCAAGCCACGCGACAAACCCAAGGTGGAGGTCGCTGTGCAGGTGGTCGAGCGCTGGATTCTGGCCAGGCTGCGCCACCAGACCTTCTTCAGCCTGGCCGAGATCAACCGGGCGATTGCCGCCTTGCTGGTGGACTTGAACCAGCGCGCGTTCAAGAAGCTGCCGGGCAACCGCACCAGCGCCTTCGCCGAACTCGACCGGCCAGCCCTGCGCCCCCTGCCGCCGGTGCGCATGCCCATCGCGCGCTTCAAACCCGCCCGCGTCAACATCGATTACCACGTTGAGCTCGATGGCCACTACTACTCGGTGCCCCACGCCCTGGTGGGTGAGCCGGTGGAGTTGCGCATCACGGCCGGCACGCTCGAAGTCCTGCACGGCAGCAAACGCGTGGCCGCCCACGCCCTCAATCCCCGACGGGGTGCACACACCACCACGCCCGAGCACATGCCGGCCTCGCACCGGGCGCACCTGCAGTGGACGCCGGCCAAGCTCATCGCCTGGGGTGAGCGCGTGGGCGCGGCCACCGCCGCCGTGGTGCGCTGGCAGATGGAGCACCGCCAGCATCCCGAGCAGGGTTACCGCTCCTGTCTGGGCCTCATGCGCCTGGGCCGTGAGTACGGGGCTGACCGGCTGGAGGCCGCCTGTGCGCGGGCGCAGTCGATTCGCTCACCGTCCTACAAGAGCATCGCCTCCATCCTGGGCTGCGGCCTGGACCAGCGGCCGCTGGATGCGCCGATGGCCGCACAGGCGAGCCTGCCGCTGCACGAGAACGTGCGCGGGCCGGGCTACTACCACTGAACTCCAACGTGCAAGCAAACCTAACAAGGAAGAACCATGCTCAACGAACAGACCTTGAACCAACTGCGCGCCCTGCGCCTGGACGGCATGGTGGCCGCCCTCAGCGACGCGGCCACCCACATCACGGCCAGCGAGCTGCCCTTTGAACAACGCCTGGCGCTGCTGGTGCAGCGCGAGGTGGACTGGCGTGACAGCAAGCGCCTGGAGCGCCTGTTGAAGGCGGCCCGCCTGAAGGTCTCCAGTGCCTGCCTGGAGGACATCGACTGGCGCGCCAGCCGGGGCCTGAGCCGAGAGGTCATCACCAGCCTGGCCGGCGGGGACTGGCTGCGCCATGGCCACAACGTGCTGCTCACCGGCGCCACCGGGTGCGGCAAGACGTGGCTCGCCTGCGCACTGGGGCAGCAGGCCGCGCGCCTGGGCTTCTCGGTGCTCTACACCCGCGCGCCACGGCTGCTGCAGGAGCTGCACGTGGCCCACGGCGATGGCAGCCTGGGCAAACGGCTGGCGCAACTGGCGCGGCTGGACCTGCTCATCCTGGACGACTTCGGCATCGCGCCGATTGCCGCGCACGAGCGAAACGACCTGCTGGAGTTGCTGGACGACCGGGTGGGTACTCGCTCGACGCTCATCACCAGCCAGTTGCCAGTAACGGCCTGGCACGCCTGGCTGGACGAGCCCACGCTGGCCGACGCCATCCTGGACCGCATCGTGCACGGCTCACACAAGATAGCCCTCAAGGGCGAGTCGATGAGAAAGCTCACCAAGGCCGTCTGAGCCGGCCGCGCCGACCGCCATTCCACGCTGATGGCGGACACTTCGGCTACGATTTGAGCGTCACTCAGGACACCCGCGCAACGTGTCCGCCATCGCCTGGAACGCTGTCCGCGATGGAAATGGAATCACTGTCCGCCATCAGTGGAATGCGCAGGCATACCGGCTGATCCTGCCCGTTGGCCGCGTTTTCCGGGCCGTGGCGGGCCGTTTGTACTGCCGCCGACGGTATCCCCTACCCCAACGGCCAAAATCGCGCTAAATGGCCTGTTTTGCCCCTTGGCCTGGCGTAGGCGATCCGTCACACGACGATGGATGGCAAAAATATCGCTTGCATATCGTATCTGTATTTCGTATCATATCTGTATTGATACGAGTTACACCGATACGGTACGGAAGGAGCAACGATCATGGCACGAGAAGGCATCACGTTTGAGCAGGTCGCCGCCGCCGCTGATGCGCTGGTTGGCGAAGGGCAACAGCCGACTATCCGCGCGATCCGCGAGCGTTTGGGCACCGGCAGTCCGAATACCGTTCACAAACATCTGACTGCCTGGCGCGAGGCTCGCCCGGTGGCGGCTGCCGCTGCGCCGGAACTGCCTCAGGCATTGACGGCTGCTATTGCCGCCGAGATCGAGCGCGCAGCCGCCCAAGCCCGCGCCGAGATCGAGGGCCGCTTGGTGCAGGCCCAGGGCGAGGCCGTCGAGCTGGCTGCCGCTGGTGAGGTGATCGAGGCCGAGCGCGATGCTCTGGCCGAGCAGGTGGCAGAACTCACCCGCGAGCGTGACACTCTGGCGGGCAAGGCCGAGCAGCAAGCCGCCGACTTGGCCGACCAGGCGCAGCGCATCGAGCGCGAGCAACAGGCCGCCGAATCGGCGCGGGTGGAGCTGGCCACGGCCCGCCTCAAGATCGAGGCACAGGCCGAACGGCAGACCGAGCAGGCCGCCGAGATCGAGCGCCTACGCGCCGCGCTGGCCGATGCGCAGCAGGGCCGCACCGCCGCCGAACAGCAGGCCGCCGTGCTGGCCGCCAAACTGGAGGCATGCGCTGAACGGGTGGCCCGTGCAGAGGCCCGCGTCGAGCAGATCGAGCAGCAGGCCGCCAAGGCGGCACAGGCCAACGAAGAAGCCCGAGCCGCTGCCGCGCAGGAAGCCCGGCAGGTGCAAGCAGAACGCGACGAAGCCCGCAAGGTGGCCGCCGAGGCGCGCGAGCAGGCCGCGCGCCTGGCCGGGCAACTCGAAGCCCTCACCACCAAGGAACGAAAAACCGATGAAAGACCGTGACCACAACGAAGCGATGGCCGGCATGTTTCAGGCCGAAC
>NZ_JADQBE010000066.1:0-3653 GCF_016278765.1 Demequina sp.
CAGGTGAGGCACGCACCCAACTTTCGCGAGCATCTTGACATGAGGCACTACGGACCCCGATGTGACTCGACAAGTAGGCTCAACGCGTGACATCTTCCCTCACGGCGCTCCGGTTGGAACCCATCGCCGGCGACGCCTTCGAGACCATGGTTCACGACGCCGGCCACACCGTCCCCGTCGAACAGGCTCCCGTGTGGGACGCCTTCGACGCGGCGATCGCAGGGCGTTCGCCGTGGGGTCGGCTCGCGGCGTATGACGCGCACGACCGCCCCGTCGCCGTCGTGGCGCTTTCCGAGTATCCCGGCAGGGGCTTCAGTTATCTGTGGGCGAAGCACGGTCCCATCTGGCTCGAGACCCCCACAGCCGACGCGGAACGGGCGCTTCGCGTGGCCCTGCGGGCGTACATCGCGAAGCAGGCCCCGCGGATCGCGTTCGTGCGTCTCCACATGCATCACGACGCCGCCGACGTGCGCCCGCTGCTTCAGTCGGTCACGTACGACGAGACGGTCGAGGTCGATCTGACGCCGGCGGAGGACGAGATCATGCTCGCCATGGGCAAGACGGGGCGCAAGAAGCTGCGCCGCACGCTCCGCGACGAGGGCTTCGCGCTCAGCGAGGAAAGCGACATCTCCCGCGAGGGCTTCGAGGAGCTCTACGGCATCTACCGCGAGACCGCGGAGCGCGACGGCTTCGGCATCTACCCCGCCGACGTCTACTTCTCCATGCTCACGACGCTGGGGGACGCGGCGCGACTGTTCGTGGCACGACGAGTCGACGCTGCAGGCACCGACGCTGCAGGGACGGACGGGAAGGGCGCCCCAGGTCGGGCGGTGTCGTGGGTGCTGTCCACGTTCTATGACGGAGTGGGCCAGGACTACTACGGCGGGTCCAACCTTGAGGGCTTCGAGACCAACGCGGCCCTGCGTCTCAAGTGGCACATCCTGATCTCGCTCAAGGCGGAGGGCGGCACCCGCTACGACATGATGGGCGTGGGTTCCGCTAAGGCGCCGCAGTTGATGGGAGTGCGCCAGTTCAAACTCCAATTCGCCGACCAGACCACGCCGGTGGATCCGGCGTGGGACGTGCCGGTCAAACCCTTGACATACCGCATCCTGACGTGGGCGCTCGCGGCAAAGAGACTGGTCCAGGGGCGCCGATGACCTACGGAAACGACGACTTCGTTCCCGTCCTGCTGGGCACCGGCGTGGGCGCCTACAACATTGCGCGCAGCCTCCACGAGGCCTTCGGCGTGCGCAGTCTGGCACTCGGCAGGGTCGCCCTGCGGGAGACCTCCCATTCGCGCATCGTGGACGTGCGAGCGTCGCGGGAGTTCGACCACCCCGAGGCGGTGGTCAGCCACCTGCTCGCGCTCGCGGACGAGTTCCCCGGACGCACCCTGCTGCTCATCGGGACGGTCGAGTACTACGTCAACGTGCTGATCGACCATCGCGAGCAACTGGGCGAGCGCTTCGTGATCCCGCTCGTGGATCGCGCGCTCGCGGACCGACTCATCAACAAGACCGACTTCTACGCGACGTGCGACGCGCTCGGCGTGCCCCACCCGCGCAGCGTCGTCCTCGCGCCGCATGCACACGGAGACGCGAGTGTCGGCACGGATCTGCCGTTCGCCTACCCCGTGATCCTCAAGCCGTCCAACACCGACGTCTACCCGCGTCTCAGCTTCGAGGGCAAGGAGAAGGTGTATCTGCTGAACGACGCCGCCGCGGTCCGCGAGGTCGCCGAGCGAATCTTCGCGGCCGGGTACGACGACGACCTCATCGTCCAGGAGTACATCGAGGGCGACGAGTCCGTGATGCGCGTGGCCAACACGTACTCCGACAGGAACGGCCGGCTCACGTTTGTCTCCGTGGGCCAGGTGGTGCTCGCGGACCACGACCCGACCATGGTGGGCAACAACAACGCCATCCTCGCGGTGGACGATCCGGACCTGGCCACCTCTCTTGGCACGCTGCTCAACGCGGTGGGGTATACCGGAAGCGCCAACTTCGATGTGATGCACGACCGCCGCGACGGCGTCAGCAAGGTGCTCGAGCTCAACCTGCGCCAAGGGGCGACGTCGTATTACGCGATGGCTGCGGGCGGCAACATCCCCGAACGGATCGTCCGCGACTGGATCTACGGAACGCCCCTGACGTACGCGGCGACCACGCAGGAACGCCTGTGGCTCAACCTGCCCTACCCGCTCGCGGTCATCTACGCGCCCCGCGGCCTGCGGTCCCGGGTGCGTGCGGCGGGACGCAAGGGCGCCAAGCACACCCTGTGGTATCGACCCGACATGAGCCTGAGGCGGCTGGTGAACGTGGTGCGCGTGGACCTGCGCTACTCGCTCAGCACCATCAAGCACGCCCACCGCGGCATGAATCGATGACCTCGAGGGTCTCCTGCGCGATTCCACGCGCGCGGTCGGCGGAGACGTTGGTCGGCAGGTTGACGATGCGGGCGACGATGTCCTCCGTCACGGCCGCGGCGCTGTCACCAGGGGCGTAGCCATAGACCGCGGGGTCCGCCACCCCGGGGAACAGCGCCGGGCGATACCAACTTCCGGCGACGATGCCGCGGCCACGCAGAGCGGCGATCACGGCGTCGGCGTCTACGTCGGCGGGAGCCAAGAAGGGAAATCGCACCAGGGGTTGACCGGTGCACACCCCGACGGGCAGAGCAAGTTCCGCGCCAAGCGTCCCCACGTACGCCTGGACGGCGGCGACGCGGTGGCGCTCGATGTCAAGAATGTGCTCCAACTGGGTCGCGACGCTCTTCATCACCCATCGGCTCGGTGAGGCCGGGCCGTGTGCAAGCCCGCCGGCGGTCTCCTCCGGCGCCACAGCGGGAGCGAAGAGGCCCGCCCTGATGAGCATCGTCCGCAACGGTGAACGCACCGCCCCTGGAAGCCGGTTCACGAGCGCCAGCTGGTACCGGTACGTACGCGCGGCGAAGCGCAGGCGGACGCTCGGCGCCGTGAGGCCGGCCAGGCCTTCGACGATCGCCGCGCGAAGTTCAGGGTCACCAAGCTCGGGGCTGACCCACACCGCGCCGCCGAACTTGGTGGGGAGCATCTTCTCCACGCCAAAGGAGTGGAACGAGACGTCGGCCAGGGGCGTGCCGTCTTCCCCGTGCGCCATCCGGCCCACGCAGTGGGCGCTGTCCTCGCACACCAGCGCACCGACGTCGCGGGCGGCGCGCGCGACGCGTCGGGAAGTGTCGTCGTCAACGATGCCGAAGGTGTGCTGGATCACGACCGCGCCGGCACCCTCATCAAGCGCGAGTCGCTGCGGATCGATCGACAACGTGTCGGGCGAGACCTCGGCGTACCCGGGACTCAATCCCGCGACGAGGATCGGATCCACGGCCGTGGCGCAGGTGAGCAGTTGCGTCACCACCGACCGCCCGGGCCTGTGCGCCGCGAGCGCCGCGAATGTCTGCAGCATGCCGTAGCGGGCCTGGAACACGAGGAACCAGTCCTCCGCTCGGGTTCCGGTGAGCTCCGCAAGCCGACGCGTCACCTGGCCTTCGTGGCGAGCCATGGCTACGGCGCCAGCACCCCGACCGGTGGAACCGGCGGCGTGGGCTTCTGCGTCGGCACGGGCGTGAACTTCAGGTCGCGCTTCGGGGTCGGCGACGGCGTGGGGGTGGGG
>NZ_JADQBE010000069.1:0-3647 GCF_016278765.1 Demequina sp.
CAGGGCCTGCGTAGACCTTCAGCTTGGACAGCTGGGCGCGACCGAGCTTGGTCCGGGGCAGCATGCCGCGAACCGCGTTCTCGATGACCTTGGTGGGCTGATCCGCGATCAGTTCGCCGATCGGCTTGGTCTTGAGGCCGCCCGGGTAACCCGAGTGGCGGTAGACCATCTTGTCGGTGAGCTTGGCGCCCGTCAGCGCCACCTTCTCAGCATTGATGACGATGACGAAGTCACCGCTATCGACGTGGGGAGCGAACGTCGCCTTGTGCTTGCCGCGCAACAGCGCAGCAGCCTGAGAGGCCAGACGACCGAGAACCACGTCAGTAGCGTCGATGACGTGCCACTTGCTGGTCACATCACCCGGCTTGGGAGAAAACGTACGCACTATGAAGCCTTCTACTCTAGAAAACGGTGGCGCGATGCAGTACTGCATCGCAAGGTCGGCGGGTCCTGCGGCGGCGAGTGGGATGCACCGGTCACGTGGAACGCACAACGACCGGCAAGTCTACCTGTCGTTTTGCCCCTTGGTCAATTTGTGTCCCCGCGGTCACGAGTCTCCCGTCCCCGAGTCTTCCAGAGCCCGTCGTCGCGCGCCGATTCTCGCGTCGTCAAGCTCCGACTGCTGGCGCCGCGCGCGGGTCGCTTCGGCACGTGCCGCCATGTCTGCGTCGTCCGGGTAGACGACCTCTTCGAGCGTCAACCCCCGTGGCGCCGCCACCTTGATCGCGGGCGAACGTACGGGGTGAGTGGAGACCATGGTCAACCAGTCCAGGTCGCGGCGACCGTAGCCGACGGCCATCACGGCGCCCACCAGCGAGCGGACCATCGCGTGGCAGAAGGCATCGGCCCGGACTGTGGCGACCAGCAGGCCAGCGTCGGCACCCGACTCAACCCGCCGCCACAAGAACTCCCTGAGCTCGCGAATGGTCGTGGCGCCTTCACGGCCGCGGCAGAAGGCGGTGAAGTCACGCAACCCCACGAGCGTCGCCGACGCGACGTTCAGCGCATCCACGTCAAGAGGGCGGTCGATCCACGTCACGTGGCCGCGGCGCAACGGGTCACGCAAGGCAAAGCGATCGCAGATGCGGTATTCGTAGTGCCGCTCCAGGGCGGAGAAGCGGGCGTCAAAGCCCTCGGGGGCCACCGAGACTGCCCGGATGACGATATCGGCGCCCACCACCCCTCCCAAGCGCTCCCTGAGAGCATCTGCGGGCGTGCGGCTGGTCTTGCCCGGCAACCGCCGCCAGGCACCTGCCGGAATGTCGACGTGCGCCACCTGGCCGCGCGCGTGAACCCCGCCGTCGGTGCGTCCCGCGACCGTGATGCGTAGCGTGGGCTCGTCGTACGTGCGACCTGCGGGCCCGCGGACCACCCGAACGAGGCCAGCCTCAAGCTCGCCCTGCACCGTGCGCAGGCCAGGTTGCGTGGCCCAGCCATTGAAGCCGCCGCCGTCGTAAGAAAGGTCGAGGCGGGCCCGCACCACCTCACTGCCATGCAGCTCAGTCATGCGGACCCGCCTCGTCCAGAGTGCGTGAGGACTACTTGTCGTCGCCCTCGGCCGCCTCGGCACCCTCAGCGGGCTCCTCGGCGTGCTCCACCACCACCTCTTCGACCTGAGTCTCGGGCTCGGGCGCCTCGTCAGCAACCGGCGCCGTCTCCGCCTTGCGAGCCGCCTTCTTGGTCGCCTTCTCCGCCTCGGCCTTGACGGCCTTCTTGGGCGGCGCGCCGAACTCAACGAGTTCGATCACGGCCATGGGCGCGTTGTCGCCCTTGCGCGGACCCACCTTGGTGATGCGGGTGTAGCCGCCTTCACGCTCGGCAAAGCCGGGACCGATCTCGGCGAACAGGGTGTGCACCACGCCCTTGTCGGGAATGATCCCCATGACGCGACGACGCGACGCAAGGTCGCCCCGCTTTGCGAAGGTGATCAGACGCTCGGCGTGCGGACGCAGGCGCTTGGCCTTGGTCTCCGTGGTGGTGATGCGGCCGTGTGCGAACAACGACTGCGCGAGGTTCGCGAGAATCTGGCGCTCGTGTGCAGGACCTCCGCCGAGGCGGGGACCCTTGGTGGGTGTAGGCATAGTGAGTTGTTCTCCTTGTTACTCGTCGCCGCCGGAGAAGAACACACCGGAGGCGGTCGGGTCGTATTCCTGACCGCCGTCCTTGAGGGTGAAGCCCAGCTCGGCGAGCTTTTCCTTCACCTCGGTGATCGACTTCTGACCGAAGTTGCGAATGTCCATGAGGTCCGTCTCGGAGCGCGCGGTGAGCTCGCCAACGGTGTGAATGCCCTCGCGCTTGAGGCAGTTGTAGGAGCGCTGCGTCAGCGTGAGGTCCTCGATGGGCATGTTGTAGTCCTCTTCGAGCGCCTCATCGGTGTCCGAAGGACCAATCTCGATGCCCTCGGCGGCCTCGTTGAGGCTGCGAGCGAGCGAGAAGAGCTCAACGAGCGTCGAACCGGCCGATGCCACCGCGTCCCGCGGGGAGATCGACGACTTGGTTTCAACGTCCAGAACCAGCTCATCGAAGTCGGTGCGCTGGGCGACGCGAGTCGCCTCGACCCTGTACGTGACCTTGAGCACGGGCGAGTAGATCGAGTCGACCGGAATCTGACCGATCTCAGCGTCGTAGCTCTTGTTGAGGGCGGCGGGCACGTAGCCGCGTCCACGCTCAACGGTGAGCTCGACCTCGAACTTCGCCTTCGAGTTCAAGGTTGCCACGTGCAGATCCGGGTTGTGGATCTCCACCCCCGCAGGCGGGGCGATGTCGGCCGCGGTGACAGAGCCGGCAACGGACTTGCGCAGGTACATGATGACGGGCTCGTCGTGCTCCGAGGAGACCACGAGGTTCTTGAGGTTGAGGAGGATCTCCGTGACGTCCTCCTTCACCCCCTCGATAGTGGTGAACTCGTGCAAGACACCCTCGAAGCGAACGCTCGTGACTGCAGCGCCAGGAATGGACGAGAGCAGTGTGCGGCGGAGTGAATTTCCGAGGGTGTAACCGAAGCCGGGCTCCAGCGGCTTGAGGGAAAACTGGGAGCGGTTGTCCGTCAAGACCTTTTCGGTCAAGGCGGGACGCTGTGCGATCAGCACTTTCCTATCCTTTCCGAGCACCCGCTATTTGATGCTCGAACCTGCCGGCTGTCCGTTCCGGCAAGTGTCAACGTCGGTATAAATCTTGACTAGAGGCACCTCGCGGTGCAGTGACGGCGCGTGTGCTTGGCCGCCGTACCGTCGGGCACGGCGGCGTCAGCACCTAACCGCGACGACGCTTGGGCGGCCGGCAGCCGTTGTGGGCCTGCGGGGTGACATCCTTGATGGAGGTCACCTCGAGTCCAGCGGCCGTCAGCGAACGAATCGCGGTGTCGCGGCCGGAGCCGGGACCCTTCACGAACACGTCCACCTTGCTCATGCCAGCATCCTGGGCCTTGCGTGCGGCTGCTTCGGCGGCCATCTGGGCGGCGTAGGGGGTCGACTTGCGCGAACCCTTGAAGCCCACCTGACCCGAGGACGACCAGGACACCACGGCGCCCGAGGGGTCCGTGATCGAAACAATCGTGTTGTTGAACGTCGACTTGATGTGTGCTTGACCGTGCGCGACGGTCTTCTTCAGCTTCTTGCGAGGCTTGCGTACGGGTGCAGCCATGGCCT
>NZ_JADQBE010000032.1:0-34616 GCF_016278765.1 Demequina sp.
CTCGCGTATTGGCCCGCCGTCATGATCCTCGTGGGGATCGCGGTGGCCCTGTTCGGCTGGACACCGTCCGTGGCCATTCCGGTCGCATGGGGCACGATGGCCGCGATGTGGTTTGCCACGATGCTCGGCGAGGTCTTCGGCCTGCCCACGTGGCTGCTCGACGCGCTGCCGTTCTCGGCGGTGCCGTACATGCCGCTCGAGGCGATGTCGTGGACGCCGCTGGTGATCATGACGGCGATTGCCGCGTTGCTGATCTGGAGCGGCGTCGACCGGTTCTCGCGGCGCGACGTCCGGCCGGGCTAGGTCGTCGTCGGCCGGGCATGCGGCGAAAGTCACCCGGGTGAGTGAGGGGCCGTCGACATCACTGTCGACGGCCCCCTGTTCGCGTTCTATTCGGCGTGCCGAACGGAAGGCGTCTCAGTCAAAGAATCCGAGCGGCTCGTTCACGTGGTTGGCCAGCACGTTCTTGACCTGTTGGTAGTTGTGGAGCGCCTGCTGGTCGGTCTCCCGGCCGTAGCCCGACGCCTTGTAGCCGCCAAACGCGGCGCCCGCGGGGTACTGGTGGTATGTGTTGACCCACACCCGCCCGGCGCGAATGTCCTGGCTGGCCTCGAACGTGAGGTGGTCGTCGCGGCTCCACACCGCGGCGCCTAGCCCGTATTCCGTGTCATTGGCGATCGCGATGGCCCCGTCGTAGGTGTCGAACGGCACCACGGTGAGCACGGGACCGAAGATCTCCTCCTGGCACACCCGCATGTCGTTGTCGGCGACCATCACCGTCGGCTGGACAAAGTAGCCGCCAGCCAGATCGCCCGACATCTCGGCGCGCTTGCCGCCCGCCAGCACCGTGGCGCCCTCGGTGGGTCCAAGGTCGAGGTAGCCAGTGATCTTGTCCAGCTGCTCGGTGCTGTTCTGCGGACCCATCTCGGTGGTGGTGTCCAGCGGATTGCCCACTGTGATGCGGTTGACGCGGTCGATCGCGTCGTCCAAGAATCCGGACATCAGCGGCCGCTGCAGCAGGGCACGCGACGGGCACGAGCACACCTCGCCCTTGTTGAGGGCGAAAAGCACGAAGCCCTCCACGGCCTTGCGGTAGAAGCCGTCCTTTTCCTTGGCGACGTCCTCGAAGAACACGTTCGGCGACTTGCCTCCCAGCTCCATCGTGGACGGGATGATGTTCTTGATCGCGTACTGCATGATCTGGCGACCTGTGGCCGTGGATCCGGTGAATGCCACCTTGGCGATGCCGTCGTGCTCCACGAGCGCCTTGCCCAACTGTGCGCCAGCGCCGTTGATCACATTCACCACGCCCGCGGGAAGCAGGTCCTGAATCAGGTCCATCACATACAGGATCGACACGGGAGTGGCCGATGCGGGCTTGAGCACCACCGTGTCACCCGCGGCGAGGGCCGGTGCCAGTTTCCAGGCGGCCATCAGAATCGGGAAATTCCACGGGATGATCTGGGCGACCGCTCCAAGCGGCTCGTAGTAGTGATACGAGACCACCTGGTCGCTCAGCTTCTTGATGGTGCCCTCCTGGGTGCGGATGGCCGCCGCGAAGTAGCGGAAGTGGTCCACGGCCAGCGGGATGTCGGCCGCGAGGGTCTCGCGCACCGGCTTGCCGTTCTCCCAGGACTCCAGCACCGCGATCTCCTCCAGGTGCGTCTCGATGCGGTCGGCGATCCGGTTGAGGATGGCGGCGCGCTCGGTGGTGGAGGTGCGGGCCCACGCAGGGAACGCCTTGAGTGCGGCCGCGACGGCGTTGTCGACGTCGCCGACGCCGGAGCGGGCGTACTCAGCGAAGGGTTGGCCGGTGGCGGGGGCGAGGTCCTCGCCATAGTCGCCGGTGGTGGGCGCCACCCACTCGCCGCCGATGAAGTTGTCATAGCGGCTCTTGAGGGTGACGAGACTGCCCGGCTCGCCGGGGCGGGTGTAGACGGTTCCTCTCTTGGGAGCCGGGGTGCTGGCGGTGACGCCAGTCTCCGTTGTGGTGCTCATGATGCGCCTTCCTCTGTGTGCTATCCGGTCGCGCGCGGGTCACGAGCGACGGGGCGCCGTGCGTTCGCGCGGCGTAGGAGTGAGGGGCGGCCCGTGGCAGATGTGGAGGTGCAGAGGATGGGTGTCTCCCCATGACCCACAGCGGCGGAGCAGTCCGTCGGCGCTGCGGCCCCTGTTCCAAGAGCGCGGTCGCTCACACCTCCTAGACAACGCCTCCACGTCCGATATGTCCGGGACCTTGGTCCAGGCCTTTGGCGCCTTGCGGCGGCGCCGCGAGAGCGCTAGGCCTCGCGCACGCTCCACGCGGCCCACGAGCCACCGAGCTCCTTCAGGCGTTCGCGCGCAGAGGCTCGTCTCTCCGGAGAGAACCCGTCAGTGTTGACCTCTCCCGAGGACCAGCCATCGGCACGCGTAAGCCTGTGGCGGAACGATCGATGCCTCATGGTGGGCGGCTGCTCGGTGAGCCCGCCAGCCACGATGGCGAAGACCTCGCTCTCGAGCCGGTCAGACTCGGACTTCCACGTGTCGTCGCACGCATCGCAGCCGCACGCGGGGAAGGGCTCTACGTAGAGGACTCCGGCGATGATCACGATGCCGGGGTGGGGCGTGAACGTCACGGTGATCGGGGCGGCGTTCGGGTTGCCTGGGGTGAGTCTCACGGCCGTGGTCGCGGAGGTGGCCGTCACCATCTCGCGGGGCAGGTCCGCCAGATGTGCGGGATCCTCGCTCACCGCCACGTCGTAGTTGCGCTCCAGGTACGCGATCAGTGCTCGTGCGATCTCGTGAAGGGGCTGGAACCGCTCAGGGTGGGTGAGCACCGAGTACGCGTCGTCCGGGGGCGAGCCCATCCCCCACCGCTCTCCGTACGGAACTACCCGACCGTCGGCGTTGCGGAACTCCTGCGGTGCGATCACGGGCCGCACGAACTGTTCCATGCTCGCCAGCCTATGCGGCCGGAACCCTGGTCCACGCGGGGAACTTGGGCGACCGCCCGTCCCCGGATGAGCGGCCAAGGATTCTGCGCCCGACCCACGGGGCAACGTGGAGGCGCCAGTAGCGCAATTCCCCCACCAGTCCGCCGCGAGGCGTGTCCGCGTCGGTGACCGCCGGCGTCGGCGTCGGCACGCCCATCGTGGTGAGGACGCGGCTCGCGATCCATTCGTGACCCAGGCTGCTGAGGTGCAGGCGGTCTTCCGACCAGTACGCCGCCGTGCGCCCCTGCGCCGCGTGCAGGTTGTCGACGAAGGTGACGCCATCGCGGCCGTCGACCAAGTCCTCGATCACCCGGGTGAGTCGGGTGCCCAGCCTGTGCATGCGCTTCCCCGCTGGCAGTCCATTCGTCGGGTCGGCGCCGGTCAGGATCACCACATAGACGCCCTTGTCCGCACAGCGGTCGAGCACTCGCGAGGTGAGCGTGATCATGCGCTCATCCGAGAAGCCGGGGCGGAGCATGTCGTTGCCGCCCCCGTTGAACGTCAGGTGAGTGGGCGGCGGCTCGAGCGCGAGCGCGGCGTCGAGTTGCTCGGTGACGATCGACTCGATCTTGCGGCCTCGGATCGCGAAGTTCGCGTACCAGACCTCCTGGTCCGGGTGGGCGGCGGCGAGCCCCGCGGCCACGCGGTCAGCCCAGCCAACCTCGGTGCCATCCGGGCGGAAGTCGTTCATTCCCTCGGTGAAGCTGTCGCCGATGGACACGATGCGGATGGTCACGCCCGCCAGTTTACTTACGACGAAGCCGACGCCGGGCCGCACCGGGCACGTGATCGCGCGCTACGGTGCGAAGACGGAACCCCCCGACCTGGCCGGCGACATTGAGCGCGCGTTGAGCGCCTAGTCGAGCGGTCGCAGCCTCGAGTACA
This sequence comes from Demequina sp., assembly GCF_016278765.1. Lineage (GTDB taxonomy): Bacteria > Actinomycetota > Actinomycetes > Actinomycetales > Demequinaceae > Demequina. The sequence goes on from NZ_JADQBE010000032.1 coordinate 3,858, forward strand.
GCACCATGTCGTGCCACCGCCCAGCGCGCCATTGGGCTCGACGCAGGACCCCCTCTTCTTGGAAGCCCGCGCGCGCCAGTGCGCCGCGTTCTGCAAGGTTGTCGACGTCAGTACTGGCCTGAACTCGCTCGGCTCGCGTGTGCTCGAAGAGGTAGCGCGCGAGCAGGTCTTGAGCCGCCGATCCGATGCCGTTCCCCCGGTGGCCGTCGATCAGCCCGATCGCGATCTCCCAGCACGACGAGGTGGACGGTCGGCCCCAACTGCGCTCAAACCACTCGACGCGCCCCACGTGATTGCCGTCCGCGAGAATCGCGAGCATGCCACCATCGGGCGAGAGACACCCGTCCTCCGCGAGGCGCGTTCGCAACTGTGCAGCACTCGTGAAACCGAACCACTGGAACTCGCCAGTCCCGTCGGTCGAAAGCAGGGCTCGCTCGAACAGTTCGACGCCTTGCTCGTCCATCGGCGCCAAGCTGACGCTTCCATAGGTCTCTGTCACGGTCTCACCCTAACCGCGCGCGGCGAGCGTCGCGTGGGCTACGTTGACCCCATGCTCACCTGTGCCGTCCACCACTGTGCGGCTGACACCTGTGCGCTCCACACCGCTCGGCGCACCTGATGCCCACTGCACGCGTCATCGGCGGCGGCCCTGCAGGCCTGATGGCCGCGGAGGTGCTGGCCAGGGCCGGGGTTTCCGTCACCGTCCATGAGCGGATGCCCTCCCCCGGCCGCAAGTTCCTGCTGGCGGGCCACGGCGGGCTGAACCTCACACACTCGGAGAACCGCGACCGCTTCGTCACGCGGTACGGCACGTCAGCCGGCAGGATCGCCCCGATGCTCGAGGTCTTCGGCCCCGAAGACCTGCGCGAGTGGTGCGCCACCCTGGGCGAGTCGACGTTTGTGGGATCGAGCGGGCGGGTGTTCCCGCAGGCGTTCAGAGCGACTCCCCTGTTCCGCGCGTGGTTGGCCCGGTTTGAGGCGCTGGGCGTGCGCATCGAGCGGCGGACGTTATGGACGGGTTGGGCTGGCGCTGCCGGCGCCACCGATGCCAACGCCCCGGCCGACGCTCTTCTCATCACCGACGCGGACGGCCAGTCGAGCGAGGCCACGGCCGATGTCGTGGTCTTCGCCCTAGGCGGCGCATCGTGGCCGCACCTTGGGGCGGACGGCACCTGGGTGGGCCTGTTTGCCGAGCGCGGGGTCGAGGTGACTCCGCTGCGAGCCGCGAACGTCGGTGTCCGGGTCGAGTGGTCCGAGGTCTTCGCCGAGAGGTTCGCTGGGACTCCCCTCAAGAACGTGTCACTTGCCGTGCGGGGCCAGCCCGGGGAACCGCGCCGCGGTGACGCGATGCTGACCCGCACAGGGATCGAGGGCGGGCCCGTCTACGCGAGCGGTGCAGCCATCCGCGACACCCTCGATGCCGGGCAGTGCGTGTTGGAGGTCGACCTCCGCCCTGACCTCACCGTCGGCCATCTCACCGAGCGCCTGAGGCAGCGCCGGCCCAAGGACTCGGCGTCGAACTGGCTGCGTCGTTCGATTGGCCTCGACCCCGCGGCCATCGGCCTGGTGCGCGAGGCGGGCGGCGGCGCCTTGCCGAGCGACGCCGACGCGATGGCACGGCTGATCAAGGCGGTGCCGGTGGTGGTGGCGGGGACGATGCCGATAGACCGAGCCATTTCCACGGCCGGGGGTATCGCATGGTCGGAGGTGGACGAAAACCTCATGCTGCACCGCATGCCGGGCACGTTCGTGGCTGGCGAGATGCTCGACTGGGAGGCTCCGACAGGCGGCTACCTGCTGCAGGCCTCGTTCAGCATGGGAGTGGTCGCTGCACGCGGCGCGCTCGCGTGGCTTGGCGCCGAGTCGCCCCCATGAGCGGCGGTTCAGCATCAGCTCTGCCGGAGCAGTTCCTGTCGATGGCGGACCACGCGGGCCAGTTTGTGCACGATGCCGCGCTCAAAGGGCAGCGCATCGAGCTCGCCTATCCATGCGTCGGCGGAGTCGGCGACGCGGCCGAGGACGGCGCGTGCGGCTCTGGACCTGACCCCAAGACGCTCCGCGAGCGCCACGAAGTGCGCGCCCGAGATGTTGCCGTCGCGTCGTCCATTGAGCGATAGCGCCAAGGTGGTGTCACCGTAGGGCTGTGAACTGGGAAGGTCGTACGCGGGGGCCGGCTGCCACCGCCCCGTCTGGTCTTGGACGATCGAGAAGTTCTTGGCGTGCGCGTCGCCATTGCCCGTGAGGTACGCGAAGGCGACTTGTGCGAGAAACTCTGCGGCGGCCGGTACTGGTGCTTCACACAACGAGGCGAGCTTGCCGAGAACCTCCTCGGTGGTGACAGCGTATTTCGCGGACGGGTAGAGCCCAAGCACCTGGCATCCGTCCTCGACTGCTCGCACCCCGGGAGGCATTCCCGGCGTGCGGTCGAAGCGATTGACCACCAGGCCGGCCTCGCCTACGGCGTCGTACACCAACCGCGCTTCCACCGTGCGAATTCCGGCAACACGCGCCGCGCTCAAGAAGAACGCCTCGTTGGGAATGAGGTGCTTGAACTCCGGAGGGTTGAGCTTGAGCAACACGTTGGCGCCGGCCGCGGTGACGGGCACGTTGACCATCCTGGCGCTCACTTTGTCCTGGACACCGGGCAACGCTACGCGGTCCACCTGGACGTCGAGCTGTTGCCGAATGTCGGCAAAGCGCACTGCGTCAAAACTGCCGACGCTTAGGTGGGGTTCGACGGGCGTGTCGCCCACGGCGTCGGCGACTACCCGCACGTCTCCTACCGTGTCTGCGCCCACGGCGAGTAGCAACGTCAGCTCGTCATCGGGGGAGGTCTTGGTCGCTCGTCTCAGCGCGTTCAGCCGCCTTCCCTCGGGCAACAGACCGGAGAAGAACGGCGGGAGCGCGCCTGCCGCGGTGACCACGGGCTCGACAGTGACGGGCAACGTGGTGGCGATGGGGGCTCGTCCCGACTCGATCCACTCCTGCGTGTAGGCGAAGTCGACCCCGCCATGGGAGTTGCGGGTCAGGTGTCCTGCCAGGGCGCACTGCTTGAGGACCGCAGCGCGGGGGACCGTCTTGAGATCCTCGAGCGCAGGCGGGCGCGGTGGCTCAGCGCCAGCGGCGACGGCGCTCATGGCGCTGTCCGGTTCGGCGTACCGGCCGGTGGCGTCGCGTCGGGCACCAGGTTGAACTGAGCGGCGATTTCGCGGCCGACGCGCACGTCGGGCGCAGCGCCACGCTCGATCGTCAGGTGGAGGCCCAGCGTCTCCAGGACGGCTACGACTCGCTTGAGCGACGTATCGGCGCGACCGGATTCGAGATGGTGAACGATGCGATAGGACACCCCGGCGAGGTCGCCAAGTTCGGTCTGACTCAAGCCCAGTTCCTGGCGCCGGGCGGCCACGATGGCGGCCAGGTCGCCCCGCTCCAGGGCACGTTGCGCCGCCGACTGGCGCGACTGACGTTGCAGTACCATGCGAGCCGTCCAATCTGACGCTTTCGTCTGTTTACCGATGCGTGGATCGCCAAAGCGACGGTCACGTTCATAATCTGATGTTTTCTTCAGATTACCGTGTTGGCGCGCTCTTGGCCAGGGTTCGAACACTCTATTCTGATGTTGACATCAGAATAGATCGCGAGCATCTGCTCGCAGCGAGCTGCACCCCCTTCCGTTGGCGCGTCCGGCCAGGGCCGAAGCGCGACGAGTCGGCTCGCGCGCCCAGTAACGCAAAAAACCGCCCCGAAGGACGGTTCCAAGCGGTGCTGTCTCCACACCACGTGGAGCTGAGGGGACTCGAACCCCTGACCCCCTGCATGCCATGCAGGTGCGCTACCAGCTGCGCCACAGCCCCGCGATCTTACGATCACGCGCTCCTAAGAGCGACCGTCATCGTAGCCCAAAGCGGCCCTCAATATCCAATCGGTGTAGGCCAAACTGACCGGATCTCGACGTGACTCCCACGCGGGCCGGTGCAGCGCGCCCACCCATCGCGGCGGCCCGGCTCCCACACCGGGAACCGGGCCGTCTGGCCTTGGCCTGCTACGTGGCGAGCACAAACCCGCCGGTCCACGCGATCTGCTCGGACGCCGCGAGCTTCATCTGCAGGAAACCGATCGACTCAAGTTCACGCGCACGGCTCAGCGATCCCGCGTCCACGCCCGCCAGTCCGCCCGCGTTCACCAGGTCGACCACGCCCTGCTTGGCCCCAGCGTCGTCGCCCGCCACCAGCACCGTCGTCGGCTGACCTCCTACCGTGCCGGGGACGAGCGACGCGGCGAAGTTCGTGTTGAACGCCTTGACCACATGGGCTCCGGGCAGGGCCTTGGCGATGACCTGGGTGGCCGAGGAATCGGTGGGGACAACCAGTCCATCGAACGTGTCGACGTTGACGGGATTGGTGATGTCCACCACGGTCTTGCCCGCGAGCGCGTCCTTGTAGGTCTCGGTGAGGTCGTCGATCGCGGCGAAGGGCACGGCGAGCACCACGATGTCGCCGGTGAGGGCATCGCCCATGGTGGCGGAGGTGCCACCCACGGCCGACGCGGCGTCGGCCGCCTTGTCGGCATCGCGTCCCACAATCTGAATGCCAGCGCCAGCCTTCGCGGCCACCGCCGCGATACCCCGAGCCATGTTGCCGTTGCCGATGATGCTGATGGAAGCCATTCGAAATCCTCTCGCTTAGTTGTTGGTACAACTTTTTGTCCAACTGGTTGTCACAACAACTTTGTGCCAGGATCATTCCCATGAACTACCGCGTCCCCAGGATGACGGCCGAGGAATCGGCATTGTGGACCGGTCTCATGCGCGTCGTCGAACTCCTACCGGCCGCGCTGGACGCCCAATTACAGCGCGACGCTCAGATGACGCACTTCGAGTTCATCGTGCTCAGCAACCTGCAACTCGCCGACGAGTCGCATGCGCAGATGCGCGACCTCGCCCACGCGACCAACGCCACGCTGCCCCGGCTCTCGCGCGTGTGCGCCAGGCTGGAAGAGCGAGGGTTCGTGAAGCGCGCGCCCTCGCCTACGGACGGCAGGGCGACACTGGTAACCCTCACCAAGGCGGGGCGCGCGGCGCTCATCCGGGCGGTGCCGGGCCACGTCGCCACGGCCCACGCCCTGGTCATCGATGCCCTCACTCCCCCGCAGTTGGAGGCGCTGGGGACGGCCGCCAACGTCATTGGACGGAGGCTGGACCCGGACCAGCGGTTCGTGTGGATCGACGACGACGCGCGCCCTGGAAGCGTCTAGCCGGAGCGCCCCGCGCAGTACCGCAGCAGCTGCCAGTCGTCGTCGCCGTGCCAGCGCAACTCGTTCCACGCCCCGTGCGGCAGATGCCCAAGCCTTGACGGGGTGAGCGGCAGGCCCAGCAGTCGGGCCACGCCCAGCATGATCGCGCTGCCGTGACTGACGATCACCGTCGTGTCGACGCCCGTGCGGGCGGCCCGTGCGGCGACCTCTCGAAGCCCGGCCGCTACCCGGTCGGCCACCTGGCCGGACTCGCCCCAGCCAGGAATGTCGGGGTCGAGCCCCTCCTGGCGGCGCCGGTACTCCTGGGGCCACCGTGCGCGCACCTCATCCCACGTGTGGCCCTCCCACACGCCGTAGGGCCGCTGAGTGAATCTGTCGTCGCGTGTGGCGGGGCCGCTGCCGATCAGTGCGGCCACCGCGTCGGCCGTATGAACCGAACGCTTGAGCGGAGACGTGACCACGGCCAAAGCCGTCCCGTACTCCCCCACCACGCGCCGGGCGACCCGCTCCGCCTGCGCCAGGCCGTCCTCACCCAGCGGCACATCGAGCGACCCTTGCAGGCGACCCTCGGTGTTGTAGCCAGTGCGGGCGTGGCGCACAAGAATCAGGGAGGTCACGACGAGACCGTATCGCCCCACGCGTTAAGTTCGCGCAGGACCCAGTTCCCCAAGACGGCGTCCTCGCTGGAGTGCTCCAAGACGGCCCACCGCGCGTTGCCCAGGTTGCCGATGGCACGGGCGCCCCACTCCAGGCCCAACAGTGCACACATCAGCATGCGGAGGGTGGAGCCGTGAGAGACCAACACGTGGGTGTCGTCGCCGGTCACGTGGTCCGCGACCACGGCCAGCGCGCGCGTGGCAACAGCTTCATGGCCCTCGTATCCCTCCACGCGCGGCTCCAGGCCACGTTCCCAGCGCGTGTACTCCTCGCCGTGCTCGTGGCGCCGCACGTCCTCCGGAAGCCCCTCCCAGGCCCCATAGGAGCGCTCCTGCAGTCGAGCGTCCGTCACCACGTCCGCTCCCATGGCGTCCGCGATGATGTGCGCGGTCTCGAGGGCACGCGACAGGTCGGAAGAGACGACCGTCGTGACGGGGGCGATGCGCGCGAGCATCGGCGCTGCGACACGGGCCTGCAAACGGCCGTTGTCGTTGAGCGGGATGTCCGACGAGCCCTGGAGGCGGTGCGCCACGTTCCAGTCGGTCTCGCCGTGGCGAACCAGGACCAAGCGCCTCACAGGTCGGCTGTTCACAGATCGGCGGGCAACGCGACGATGGGGCAGTCCTTCCACAGTCGCTCGAGCGAGTAGTAGGCGCGGTCCTCCTGGTGCATGACGTGCACGATGAGGTCGTTGAAGTCCATGAGCGCCCACCGGCCCTCGCGGAGGCCCTCGCGACGGATCGCCTTCACGCCGGTGGCCAGCAACGCCTCCTCAATGGCCTCCGCGATCGAGGACACCTGACGCTCGTTGGAGCCGGTCGCCAGCAGGAACACGTCCGCGATCGGCGTCTGCGCGCTCACGTCGAGCGCCACGATGTCTTCGGCCTTCTTGTCGGACGCGGCCCTGGCCGCGGACTGAGTGAGGTCCACAGCCCTCCGCGTGGCCGTCACCGGCCCCACGCCAGGTTGTAAATCACGACTCCGAGAACGAACACTAACGCTCCAATCACGGCCAGATGATGCCACTTGAAGTGCTTTGCACCACCGACGGGCGGCAGGTCCGGCGTACGACGCAACGGATCGATCTGGCCCGTGGTCGACGCGTTGACGGCGAACTGGTCGCCGTTCGGCTGGAAAAGCGCCCCCGTGGTCGAGAACGGGCCGCTCGTCGTCGGGGTTCCACCACTCGTGGTCGGGACCTGTCCCGTCTGGGGCCAGTTCTTGACCTGGGAGAGGTCGGGACGCGGCGCATTGCTCACCGGCTCGAAGTCGCTCACGTCGTGGGATGCGGACTCCCGTGCCGCGTCAAGCGGATGACTATCCCACGGCGAAGGTGCCTGATCATGCGTCGGCTGTGCCTGACTGATGGGCCGCACCGGAATCTCCGTGGATGCCGTGCGCACGGCCTCGTCGAAGGTCGCGTGGTGGGGCGCTCTCCCCGCAAAGCTCGACACACCGGCCGACGGGTCCGACGGGGCGGGTGCGGACACCAGCGGGGATTCGCCACTCGGCGGCGCAAGGGCTCCCGGATCCGGCAGAGGCGAGGCGGGTGGCTGAGTCGATTCGGACTCGGCCGCTTCGGACTCGGCCGCTTCGGACTCGGCCGCTTCGGACTCGGCCGATTCGCGCCACGGCCGCGACTGCCTTTCGATGTCGCTCAGGGCCGTCTCGGTCAAGCGGCGGAGTTCGTCGATGCCGCGCTGGCGCTCCGCCTCCTCGTCGTCAACCTGCTGCGGTTCTGACGTGGCGGGCTGGGAGGAAGCGGGCGGGAACAGCTCCTCAAACACTCTGGCTCGCGCGGCGGCGGTCTCGGCCCCACGCGCGTCGTCGTCGGACTGGCCCGTCGCGGGGGTCTCAAGCGCCTCAGGAGGCTCGGCGGGGGCGGAGGAAGCGGAAGAGGGCGCGGAAGAGGGCGCAGCGGGTGGCGCGGCGTAGTCCGGACGCTTCTCGTCGGACGGCGGCGCCAGAATGTCCTCGAAACTCGCGGGCCACGCGACGGGCTGACCACCAGCGTCGTCGGAGTCCGGCTCGCCGGTGGGCGGTGGAGTCCGTTCGATCTTCGCATCCGGGTCGAAACCCGTGGGGACCTCGACGGACGGCGACTCGTCGCTCACAGATTTCAGATGCCTGTGGTCCAGCTCGAAGCGCGGCACATAGGGCTCGACAATTTCGCGTTCTTCGATGGGTGCGTCTGCTTCGGACCGCGTCGGGGGCTGAACCAGTGGCAGGTCGGCGCTCGACACCGACGCGGGCTCTGGCACAGGTGCGGGCTCAGGTGACGACGCAGGTAAGGGCTCGGGAGAGGGCTCGTACAAGGGTACGTACGGGTCGGCAGATTCGACGGGCAACCGCGATGCGAGATCCCGCTGGGCCAGCATGCCCAGTTCGGCGGACGCCGTCTGCGCGTCGGCGGCCGCCCTCTCGGCGGCCTCGCGGGCGAGTCTCTCCTGTTCGGCGATCCGCTCGGGCGTCATGGCGGGGATCTGACCGGTGGCGATCATCTCCTCTTCCGCCGTCCAACTCTCCATGGGGCGGGCGAGGCGCTCCAGGCGTCGGCGATCGCGGCGCGAGATGGCCCGTGCTCCGGCGTCAACCGCGGGAATCTCGCCCGTGGCGGCGTCCTGTTGAAGGGAACGGGTGGGGTCGGCCCGAGCCGCAGCGCGCTCGGCGGCCTGTGCCTCCAGTTCGCGTCGCGCGCGGCGAGAAAGCGGCGCGTCAGCCATGCGATCCTCCGAGATACAGCGAGTGCTGGACGATGTACTCCGCCACCGTGTCAGGGACCAGGTAGCGCACTGGCGCTCCGGTCCGCCGACGGCGCCGAACTTCGGTCGAGGATACCCCGATCTGGGGGGCATCGACCACTATGTGTGGCCCAGCCGTCGTGGGCGCGTCGTGCCCGGGCCTGCCAACTGCGACAAATCGTGCAAGCGTGACCAGCCGTTCGGGTTCGCGCCACTCGGACAGTTGCGAGATCGCATCCGCTCCCGCGATGAAAAACAACTCCGCGCCCGGGTAGGTGGCGGCAAGATCCGTGAGCGTGTCCACCGTGTAGGTGACATCACCGCGGACGATGTCGACGTCGGACACCTCAATCCGGTCGTCCGCCGCGACGGCCAGTCGACACATCTCGAGGCGTTGCTGCGGCGTGGCCTGGCCCTCGGAATCCTTCAAGGGCTGCCGCAACGCGGGCACCAGCAGGACGCGGTCAAGGTTGAGGGCGTGCCAGACCTCGCTGGCCACCGCGAGGTGGCCGACGTGGATCGGATCGAACGTCCCTCCCAGGACGCCGATGCGGTGGTTACTCACCTTGGTGACGGGTACCCACACTCCTGAAGGCATACGTGACGAAGAGCAGGGCCATCAGCCCGGCGAAGGCGAGCAGACCGATGGCAGCCGGGGGGACCGATGACTCGGCCGCGGCTTGCTCGGCAACAGCCATGACGATCATGCTCACAGTGACTCCTTCATCCGTGGTGCGTGTCCCCAGTATTTCACGGGGCGCCACACGTGGCGAACGACTCGCTAGGAGCGGACGTGCCCGTCTCCGTAGACCACCCACGTGGTGGTCGTCAGCTCGGCCAAGCCCATCGGCCCACGCGCGTGAAGCTTCTGGGTGGAAATGCCGATCTCGGCTCCCAAGCCAAACTCTCCACCGTCCGTGAACCTGGTGGAGGCGTTGACGATCACGGCGGCGCTGTCCACGTGCGACACGAACTGCTCGGCGGCGTTGATGTCGTCGGTCACAATCGCCTCGGTGTGGCCCGTCGAGTACCGGCCGATGTGCGCGATCGCATCCTCGATGCTGTCCACCACCTTGACCGCCAGATCCATCGACAAATACTCGGTCTCCCAGTCCTCCTCGGTCGCGGGGACGGTGGGGACGTTGTCTGGCGCGAGGTAGCGTGTGGCGTCATCGACGTGCAGGGTGACTCCGGCCTCGTGAAGCGCCGCCAGCACCAACGCCAACTTGTCGTCGGCCGCGTCCTTGTGTACCAGCAGCGTCTCCGCCGCGTTGCACACTCCCACGCGGTGGGTCTTGGAGTTGACCACAATGTCGATGGATCGCTGCAGCGGCGCGGAGGCGTCGAGGTAGACGTGGCAGTTGCCCTCGCCGGTCTCGATGGCGGGAACCGTGGACTCGCGCACCACGGTCTGGATGAGGCCCTTGCCGCCGCGCGGCACCAGCACGTCCACGAGCCCGCGCGCATGCATGAGAACACGGGCGCCCTCGCGGCCATACGCATCGATCGACTGCACGGCGTCGCGGGGAAGGCCCACGGATTCGAGCGCGTCCTGCAGCACTGCCACGATCACCTCGTTGGACTCCGCCGCCGCCGAGCCTCCGCGTAGCACGGCCGCGTTGCCCGACTTGAGCGCCAGCCCTGCCGCGTCCACCGTGACGTTCGGGCGCGCCTCGTAGATCATGCCGACCACGCCCATCGGCACGGCCTTCTGGATGAGGCGCAGGCCGTTGGGCAGCGTGGAGCCGCGCTTGATCTCGCCGACGGGGTCCGGCAGGGATGCGAGGAAGCGCAACGCCTCGGCAATCTTGGCGATGCGCTCCTCGGTCAGGGTGAGGCGGTCCAGCAGGCCGGGGCTCATGCCGCCCGCGCGCTCCCGGTCCACGTCCTTGGCGTTCGCGGCGACGATGCGCGCGGCATCGGCCACCAGGCCGTCGGCCATGGCGTTGAGCGCGGCGTCCTTGGTGAGGCGCGTGGCGGTGGCGAGCACGCGCGAGGCGACCTTGGCGCGCCGGCAGGACTCGAGGACGGCGGCTTCGACGTCGGCAGAGATCGCAGTGTCAGTCATGCGCACCAGTGTAGGCGCGAGGGTGCGGGCCGGTCAGGGGTGCAGTGGCACCGTTGGGGTTCACGGAATACTGGAACGATGACCCTCGAAGCGCTGTACAGCCCCGACTGGGCGTCCCGTCCGGATCCCGACACGATGGTGCTGTTGCTGCACGGCTACGGCTCCAACGAGCGCGACCTGCCGGGCATAGCCCCGTACCTGGGCGTGGACGCGCCGTGGGCGTCGGTGCGTGCGCCCGTCGAGATGGGCTACGGCGGGGCCGCCTGGTTCCCGCTCGCGGACGACCCCGCCCGGTGGCTTGACCCCGCGCCCATCGCGGCGTCCACCGCGGCGCTGTGGGAGTGGGTCGACGAGAATGTCTCCCCCACCGCGAAGCTCATCACGGTGGGCTTCTCCCAGGGGGGCCTGATGGCCAGCCAACTGCTCCGCACCCGTCCGGAACGCATCGCGAACACGGTGATCCTCAGCGGCTTCGTCCTTGCCGCTGACCAGCCCGCCGATGCCCGCCTGGCCGAGGAGCGCCCCGCCGTGTTCTGGGGCCGCGGCACGGCCGACGCCGTGGTGCCTGAGCCATTGGTGACGGCGGCATCGGCGTGGCTTCGCACTCACACGACCCTCACGGAGAAGGTGTATCCCGGTTTGGCACACTCGGTGCACGACCAAGAACTGGCGGACGTGACGGCGCACCTCAACCGCTCGTAGCGCCGGCCAAATCGAGGAAGCTCAGTCGCGGAAGTTCAATCGCAGCCGAAGGGCGTCACCGCACGCGGCCACTTCTGGGCGCTCTCTCGCGGCGTGTCGTCACACGCATCGGTTCGGAGCGTCTCCGTGAGGTCGGGGCTGCGTCTCGCGGCGCGGAAAGGCGCCTACAGCACCACGAGGTCGTCGATGTGGATCAGCTCGCGCGCGAAGGCGTCGCCGAGTTGCTCCCGCAGGGCGTGAGTCGACAGGCCCTTCATGCGGGCCGCCTCCTCCGCCGAGAACCCCGAAAAGCCGCGCGCCACCACGGCACCGTTGCGGGTCAGCATCTCCACGGGCTCCCCCGCCTCGAAGGTGCCGCGCACCTCGACCACCCCCGCGGCCAGCAGCGATGCCCGCCGCCCCCGCACGGCACGCGCCGCGCCGTCATCCAACACGAAGCCGCCGCGCATCTTGGCCGCGTGGGCGAGCCACTGCAGCCGCGTGGTGTCGCGCTTGCCGGTGACGTGGAACAGCGTGCCCACATCGCGACCCGCGAGGGCGTCGGCCGCCTTCGCTGCCGATGTCAGCACCACGGCGACACCCGAATTGGTCGCGAGTGACGCGGCCTCGAGCTTGGTGATCATGCCGCCCGTGCCCACCGTGGAGCCTCGCCGCGAGACGTCGATCCCGGCAATGTCCTCGGCAGAGGTGACGTCGACGATCCGCTCGGCCCCGGGCGTGTCGGGCGCGGCGGTGTACAGCCCGTCCACGTCCGTCAGCAGCACCAGGGCGTGGGCGTGCGCGACAGTCGCCACCAAGGCGGCCAGGCGGTCGTTGTCGCCAAAGCGGATCTCGTCCGTGGCGACGGTGTCGTTCTCGTTGACAATCGGCACGATGCCCAGGTCCAGCAGCCGGTTGAGCGCGCGCTGGGCGTTGCCGTAGTGGGTGCGGCGCACCATGTCGTCGCTGGTGAGGAGCACCTGGCCGGTGGTCAGTCCATGCCGGGCGAAGGCGGCGGTGTAGGCCGCGACCAGGAGCCCCTGCCCCACCGAAGCTGCGGCCTGCTGCATCTCGAGGTCGCGCGGACGCCTGGGAAGCCCCATGGGCCCGATGCCGGCAGCGATCGCGCCGGACGTCACCAGGATGATCTGGCGGCCTGCCTTGCGCTCCGCGGCGAGCACGTCGGCGAGCGCCGTGACAAGCGGGACGGACAGGTGGCCGTCGGGTCCCGTCAGCGAAGACGAGCCGATCTTCACCACGACGCGCCTCGCGCCCGCGATGACGCCACGCAGCTCGCCCACGATTCCTCCGTCTACTTCTGCTCATCCTCGGCAGGGTCGGTCCAGTGTCCCGCATCCCGCTCGTTCCACAGTTCCTCACGCGCCGCCGACTTCGCGTCCATGCGCTCCTTGTGCTCCGCGCGTTTCTCCGCACGCGTGGCGCGGGCGGTGCGTTCCATCTCTTCGACCCGCAGGTCCGTGCCGCGGCGGCCCAGCAGTTCGGCGCCCGCCGCCATGGTGGGCTCCCAATCGAAGACCACGCCGGTGTCGCGGTCGCCAATCACCACCTGGGCGCCGGGAACGGCCCCGGCGGCGAACAGTTCCGTCTCCACGCCGATGCGTGCCAACCGGTCGGCCAGGTAGCCCACGGCCTCGTCGTTGGCAAAGTTGGTTTGCTTGACCCAGCGTTCGGGCTTGGGGCCAAGCACCTGGAAGTAGTCTTCCGCCCCGTCGCGCACGTGGGTGACGGTGAAGCCGGTCTCGTTGACGGCGCGCGGGCGCACCACCACGGGCGCCCGCTCCAACGCCGGCGCCTTGGCGCGCTCGTGCGCCACCATGTCGGCCAACGCAAAGCCGAGCTCGCGCAGGCCCTCGTGGCTGACCGCGCTGACCTCGAACACGGGCAGCCCCATCGCGTCCAGTTCCGCGCGCACGATTCCGGCCAGCTCCCGACCGTCAGGGATGTCGATCTTGTTGAGCACGATCACCTGGGGACGCTCCGCGAGCGGCACGCCCGCAATGTGGGCGTCGCCCGAATAGGCGCGCAACTCGTTTGAGATGGCCTCGAGGTCGCGCAAGGGGTCGCGGTCCGATTCGAGCGTTGCCGTGTCCAGCACGTGTGCAATCACCGAGCACCGCTCGATGTGGCGCAGGAAGTCGTGACCCAGGCCCTTGCCCTCGGACGCGCCGGGAATCAGGCCGGGAACGTCCGCCACAGTGAAGCGGCCGCCGCCGGTCTCCACCACGCCCAGGTTGGGCACCAGGGTGGTGAACGGGTAGTCGGCGATCTTGGGGCGCACCGCGCTCATCGCAGCGATCAGGGACGACTTGCCCGAGCTCGGATAGCCCACGAGCGCAACATCGGCGATGGACTTGAGCTCGAGCACCACCGTGGCCTCTTCGCCGGGCTCACCCAGCAGTGCGAAGCCCGGGGCCTTGCGCTTCTGGGTGGCCAGCGCGGCGTTGCCCAGTCCCCCGCGGCCGCCGTGGGCCACCACATACTCGGCGCCGTCGCCTACCAGGTCCGCCAACACCTCGCCCTCGGGGCTCACCACCATCGTGCCGTTGGGCACCGCAAGCCTGAGGTCATCGGCGTTCGCGCCGTTCCGCATGTCGCCCGCGCCTTGGCGGCCGTTGTTGGCCTTGCGGTGCGGCGCGTGGTGGTAGTCGAGCAGCGTGGTCATCTGAGCATCGACCACGACGATGACGGAGCCGCCACGCCCGCCGTTGCCGCCATCCGGTCCGCCCAGCGGCTTGAACTTCTCGCGATGCACCGAGGCGACGCCGTGGCCCCCGGAGCCGGCGGTCACGTGCAACGTCACGCGGTCAACGAACGTGGCCATGGCTCCTCCTTGGTGTCGACGGTATGAGAAAAGGCAACAGGGGCGCCACCAACGGTGACGCCCCTGTTGAAGAAGACTTAAGGGTTTAGCTGGCGACCACGTCGACGACCTTGCGGCCACGACGCTGAGAGAACTCCACGGCGCCCGCCTCCAGGGCGAACAGGGTGTCATCCTTGCCGCGACCCACGTTGAGGCCCGGGTGGAAGTGGGTGCCGCGCTGGCGGATCAGGATCTCGCCAGCGTTGACGACCTGGCCGCCAAAGCGCTTCACGCCGAGGTACTGAGCGTTCGAATCGCGACCGTTGCGCGAGGAACTCGCGCCCTTTTTGTGTGCCATGGTTCAGTCCTCGCTTACTTGATGCCCGTGACCTTGAGCCGCGTCAGATCCTGACGGTGGCCCTGGCGCTTGCGGTAGCCGGTCTTGTTCTTAAACTTGAGGATGTGGATCTTGGGTCCACGCTCGTCGCGCACTACCTCTGCGGTGACCTTGATCTTGGCGAGGTCCTTGGAAGCCGAGGTGACCTTGTCACCGTCGACCAGCAGCAGAGCGGGAAGCTCGACGGAGGCGCCGGTCTTCGCTTGAAGACGGTCCACGACGACGACGTCGCCCACGGATACCTTCTCCTGACGGCCGCCGGCCTTGACAATCGCGTACACCATGATGACTTCCTCTTGAAGCTCGTTTACTCGCGGCCCACATGGGCCAGGGGGTCCCGCCGCAGCCGCTCCCCATGGAGGGCGCAGGCAGGGCAAGGCGCTTGCGCGCCGACTGACAAAGATACCGCCCCGCCACGCCTCTGGTCAAACGGCGCGGCGATTCGCGAAAGCAGGGGAACCCTTTCTCACTGCTCCCTCGTTGGGGCACTAGCGCACGGTGGCGCGTAGAGCCAACATTGCGGGCCCTCAACTGAGAACCCCGCCATCTGAGAACCCCGCCATCGAACCACACCCTGACGACAAGAAGGAACGTTATGTCCCCCACCCCCCACACCCGCCGCACCCCCGCATGGGTGGTCCCGAGCGCCGTCGGCGTCGTCGCTCTCGCACTGATCGCCTTCATTGCCTGGAGTGCCGCCGGAGGAACCGATGGGGCCTCGGCCCCCGCCGGCGTAGCGGCCACCACCGCCGCCGACGCTAACCCGGCGCCCAGCGGCGAAGGCCAGGACGGCGACCCCACCGACGTCGAGGAACCCGTAGCAGTGAGTTTCGCCGACGCAGAGCGCCGCGACCCTCATGATCTGCTGGCCATCGGTCCGGTCGACGCCCCCGTCGTGTTGGTGGTGTTCTCCGACTACCAATGCCCGTTCTGTGCCAAGTGGAGCAACGACACCCTGCCCGTGATGATGGACTACGTCGACGATGGCGACCTGCGCATCGAATGGCGCGACGTCAACGTCTACGGCCGCGATTCCGAAAGGGCCGCGAGAGCGGCCTACGCCGCCGCGCTGCAGGGACAGTTCTGGGAGTACCACCACGAGCTATACCTCGATGGGAAGAAGCGCTCTCCTGGGGACCTCACAGAGGACGCCTTAGTCAGCCTCGCCGAGCAGCTGTCACTCGACGTGCCGCGCTTCCGCGCCGACATGCAAGACGAGGCCACGGCCGCAGAGATCATGCGCAACCAAGAACTCGGCCTTGGACTCGGCGCGTTCTCGACTCCCAGTTTCGTCATGGGAGGCGAGCCGATGGTCGGTGCACAACCCACGGAGTTGTTCGTCGACGCCTTTGAGCGTGCCCTCGCCGAGGCGACCAGCTAGTGGACATCGGCCTCGTTACTGCGTTTCTCGGCGGAACCCTCGCGCTCCTGAGCCCGTGCGGCGCGCTGCTCTTGCCCGCCTTCTTCGCGTCGACCGTCGGGGCGCGCACGCGCCTGCTAGGACACGGGGCCGTGTTCTACGCCGGGCTGCTCGTCATCCTGGTGCCGCTCGGCGTGGGGGCTGGCGCGCTCGGCGCGCTCTTCGTCTCTCAACGCGAGACCATCGTCGTGGCAGCCTCGGTGCTGCTCATCGTGTTGGGGCTGGCGCAGATCTTCGGCATGGGTTTCGACCCTTCGCGGCTCATGCCGGGTGCCGACGCAGTGAGGAGCAACGCCGCGCGCAGCAGCGGGCTCGTGAAGAGCTTCCTGCTGGGCATGGTGGGTGGCATCGCCGGCTTCTGCGCGGGACCCATCTTGGGTGCCGTCCTCACGCTGGCCGCGGCCCAGGGCGACGCCGTGGCGTCTGGCACCCTGCTCGCGATCTACGGAGCCGGAATGGTGGTCCCACTCATGGTGCTGGCCGCCTTGTGGCAGCGCTTGGGCGCACGCGGCCAGCGGGCGCTGCGCGGCCGAGGTTTCACCATCAAGGGCCGCGACTTCCACACCACATCGGTCGCGACCGGCGTGCTGATCGTGCTGGTAGGCGTCGTGTTCTGGACTACCAACGGACTGTTGGGTGCACCGGAAATCGTGCCAAGCGACGCCGTCTGGTGGCTCAATACCCGAGCGTCGCTGCTGTCCAACCCGATCGTGGACATCGCCGCAGTGCTCGTGATCGCGGCGCTGGTGCTGGTGGCGTGGCACCGGGCGCGCGCCCGCCACCGCCGCCACGAAGCCGCCAGCGAGACAGCCAACGCCCCTGATCACCAGCAAGCCTCGTGACTCGCATCGGCCGTCTAGTCGCGGGAGGCGTGGTGCTCATGGTCACCCTCGCTGCGTGCACGCCAGCAGAAGGGGAGCACCAAACCGCCACGCCCACGGCAAACGACGCGCCCTCACCCACCACCACGCCGACGCCGACGCGCACGCCGTACGCACCCACCGGCCAACCGGCGACGGTCGACACTGCGGACGTGCGGATGCCGCTCGCGCTGGAAGAGTCCGCCGTCGTGGACCCTGGATGGTCCGCGATGCCGCAGGAACTCGGCGGGATCCTCCTGGGCTCAGCCGAACGCCACGGACTCGTGGAGTTCACCGCCATCGGCGTGGACGGCGAGGCGTTGTGGACGGTCCAACGCGCCCTGGGTGCCGGCGTCGCCCTCACTCGCACCTCGCAGGGCGTTCCTCTCGCCATGATCACGGACACACCAGACGGCTCGTCCGAAGTGACCGCGACGGCCTACCGCCTCGACACCGGAGACCCAGTGTGGGGGCCGGTCGATGTGCCCGGGCCGCTCGTTGGCCCTGGCGCGGTGTTCTCTGCGGCGCACGCGGACGACGCCGAGGCCACGGTGGCGCTGAGCCCTGACACCGGTGCCGCCCTCACGTGGGTGGGCGAGGGGAATGTCCGCGTGCTCGGAGAGTTCGAGGGCGAGGTGCTGGTCGAAACGCAGGGGCGCCTCGCGATGCGCAACGCGCACGACGAAACGGAGCGGTGGAGCATCACCGACCCCACATGGAACGGCACGGTCACCGTGGCCACCGACAGCGAACCACGCGACGGCCTACTCATCGTGGAGGACGGTAAGGGGACGCGCGCCCTGATCCGTCGTGAAACCGGCCAAGTGATCGCACAGGGGCTCATTGACGCGGCGATCGACCCCACCACATCCACCATCGCCGCCACCTACTCAGACGGCTTGCGGGCGATCGACCTCGACGGCGGGCCGCTGTGGGCCAATCCCACGGCGGATCACGCCGTGCTGCATTCTGCTCACGGCGCGCTCGTGTACACACGCGATGGCGCGACCATGAGGGTGCACAACATCGTCACTGGAGCGGTGGCGGTCGCCTATGAGGACGGCGGACGTGTGATCGCGGTTCCCGAACGGTTCTTCACCACGGGCGCGGCAGTGATCACCGTCAATGGCGCACTACTGCTCGCGACCTCGCCCTACTGAGCAACGTCCGCGTCCGCAGGCTCCGCGTCGCTCGGCTGTTCCACGCCTGTCTCGGACGCAGCGCCATGGTGCGCCCCGCCGTCGTCGTGAGCGTGGTGGGCCTTCTCGGCGGCTGCCGCAATCGAGGCCAGCGTGGCCTTGACGGCCTCTCGTGCATCGTCGTGCTGATCGAGGGCAGGAACCTCGGCGGCGGGCTTGGAGTCCTCCGCCTTGGCCTTGGTGGAAGTGCTGCGCGTGTTGCGCTTGCGTGCCGAGTCCGCCTGCTTGTCGCCGGCCTCGCCCACGGGCTCGCCGTGCACCAAGAAGCCGCGGCCCTTGCAGTGCTCACACGTCTCGGAGAACGCCTCCACCAGTCCCTGGCCCACACGCTTGCGGGTCATCTGGACCAGGCCAAGCGAGGTGACCTCGGCCACCTGATGCTTGGTGCGGTCGCGCGACAGGCATTCGATGAGACGGCGCAGCACGCGGTCACGATTCGCCTCAAGCAGCATGTCCACAAAGTCGATGACGATGATCCCGCCGATGTCGCGCAGGCGCAGTTGGCGCACGATCTCTTCGGCCGCCTCGAGGTTATTGAGAGTCATCGTCTCTTCGAGGGTGCCGCCCTTGCCCACAAACTTGCCGGTGTTGACGTCCACCACCGTCATCGCCTCGGTGCGGTCGATCACCAGCGAACCGCCGGAGGGCAGGTAGACCTTGCGGTCCATGCCCTTGGCCAGCTGCTCGTCGATACGGCGCTCCGCAAACACATCGCCCTTCCCCACAAACCTGTGAAGCCGCGGCGCCAAGTCGGTGGCGACCTGACCCACGTAGGCGCTCAGGGAGTTCCACGTGTCCTCGCCCTGAATGGTGAGCGACTCGAAGTCCTCGTTGAAGATGTCCCGCACCACGCGGATGGCCATGTCGGGTTCGCCGCGCAACAGCTGCGGGGCCTTGCCGCCCTTGGCCTCGGCCTCGATCGACTCCCATTGGCGCTTGAGGCGCTCCACGTCGGCGCGCAACTCGTCTTCGGATGCGCCCTCGGCCGCCGTGCGGACAATCACGCCCGCATCGGCAGGGATGACCTCGCGCAGCAGCTTCTTGAGGCGGTTGCGCTCCGTGTCGGGAAGCTTGCGGCTGATGCCGGTCACGCCGCCGCCTGGCACGTACACCAGGAAGCGTCCCGCGAGCGAGATCTGCGAGGTGACGCGGGCGCCCTTGTGGCCGATCGGGTCCTTGGTGACCTGCACCATGACGGTGTCGCCCGGCTTGAGGGCGAGCTCGATGCGCTTGGGTTTGCCGTCGAGTCCGGCGGCGTCCCAGTTGACCTCGCCCGCGTAGAGCACGGCGTTGCGGCCACGGCCGACGTCGACGAATGCCGCCTCCATGCCCGGCAGCACGTTCTGCACGCGGCCCAAGTACACGTTGCCCGCCATGGACGCCTCGGCCTGGTGGCTCACATAGTGCTCCACCAAGACGTCGTCTTCAAGAACGGCGATCTGCACGCGACCGTCCTTCTCCCGCACCACCATGTCGCGCTTGACGGACTCGCGGCGCGCCAAGAACTCCGCCTCGGAGATGACCGGGCGGCGGCGCTGACCGTCGCGAGAGTCGCGCCGACGCTGACGCTTGGCCTGGAGCCTCGTGGAGCCCTGCAGCTGGTCGTCGTTGTTGCCGCCGCCAGAGCTGCCCCCCGATCCCGAGGAGGACGAGCGTGAGGCCCTGCCGCTGCGGCTGCGGCGGCGCCTGCGCGATGTGCCCGAGCCGTCGCCGTCGTCCCACGAAGAGTCTTCGCGGGAGCCAGAGTCTCCAGAGCCGGACTTGTCGCTGTTCGACGAAGCGTCATTCGACGAGTCGCCGTCATTGTCGTCGCCTTCACCCTCGGGGCGCCTCTTGCCGCGTCCGCGACCGCCGCGCCGCCTGCGACGCTTGGCTACGGCGCCGTCGTCGCCGTCGTCGCCGTTGGTTGACGACGAATCGGGCCCCTGGTTGCCCGAGTCCGCAGCATCCGCGCCCTTGTCCTGCGGCTTGTCGGTGTCCCTCGACTGATCGCTCCTTGACTCCCCGTCCTTTGGCTGATCGTCTTTCGATTGATCGCCCTTTGACTGATCCTTGTCGCTCGATGCGGCGGGAGCCTTCTTGGCGCGAGTGCGCTTGGGCTTGGTCTCGCCGGTCTCTGACGTGTCGTTCCCGCTGGTGTCTGGCGTGGAGTCGGCGCCGCTGGCGGCCTTGGTCTTCTTGGCCGCCGGCGTCGACTTCGCCCCGTGGCTCGGTTTTGTTGCGGCCGACGGCGGTCCGGCGGGCGCCGAGGCCCGACGGGGTGCGCGCTTCACCGGGGTTTCGGGAGCCGGCTGGGGAGCCTGGAAGATGACGGCATTGGGGGCGGTGGTGTTGTCCTCGCTCACAGCGGGTACCTCACAGCGTCAGGGCCGACCACACTCGGCCCCGGCGTCTACGTCGGTCGCCACTCTCGGTGACGGAAGTCTCATGGTCGCGGCGGACCATTCCGGGGCGGCGCCTGGCGGATCTCTCCGCCGGCAGCCAAGGCCGGTGTGTCTGTCGCGTGGTGGGCACTCCGTGTGGTGAAGCGCTGACCTGCAGTCATTGTCGCATACCTCGCAGGAATCGCGGCCAGCGTGGTCGCGATTCGACGAATCGGACCGCATTCGGGTACCTCTTCGGGGGCACGATGACTCACATGCGCACACCGCAGCGCCGTCGTATTCGGTGGGTCCGCGATTCTCGCACCATCGACGGTCCCTGCTCCGAGATGGGACCCCGGACCGGATTTCGTCGTCATCGTCACACCGAGTGCCGGATCTCCCGTCTACGGCCGTACTCTTTGGGGGCTCTCGCATCGGCCTTGAACCGGGACAAAGCCGGGACCTCTGCGTGGGACCCTACGTCCTGCCAGGCGCCAATCCGGGACCAGAGTCCCGGTCCTAGCGCGTACCCCCCCGAGTAGGTTGTGGCTACACGTCAAAGGAGGGCATGCCATGGAAGCTCTTGACCTTGCGCGCTGGCAATTCGGCATCACTACCGTCTACCACTTCATCCTCGTCCCACTCACCCTCGGACTCTCCGTCCTGGTGGCGATCATGCAGACCGCCTGGGTACGTACGGGCAAGGAGAAGTGGTTACGCCTCACTAAGTTCTACGGGAAGCTGCTGCTCATCAACTTCGCGCTCGGTGTCGCGACCGGAATCGTGCAGGAGTTCCAGTTCGGCATGAACTGGGCGGAGTACTCCCGCTACGTCGGCGACATCTTCGGAGCGCCGCTCGCCATGGAGGCGCTGGTCGCGTTCTTCCTCGAGTCGACCTTCCTGGGCGTCTGGATCTTCGGTTGGGACCGACTGTCAAAGAAGGTTCACCTCGCGGTCGTGTGGCTCTTCGCGATCGGCTCCAACCTGTCCGCCTACTTCATCCTTGCGGCCAACTCCTGGATGCAGCACCCGGTGGGAACCGAGTTCAACCCGGAGACGGGTCGGGCTGAGATGAACAACATCGGCGAGGTGTTGACCAACAACACCACGCTGCTCGCGTTCCCGCACGTCATCACGAGCGCGTTCCTGATCGCTGGCGGCTTCATTGCCGGCATCGCGGCGTTCTGGATGGTCAAGAAGGCCAAGCAGGACAAGACCGACCCGGAACTGCCCATGTACCGCACGGCGCTGCGCTTCGGCGCCGTCGTGATGCTGGTTGCCGGCATCGGCGTCATCATCACGGGCGACCTTCAGGCGAAGCTGATGTTCAAGCAGCAGCCCATCAAGATGGCCGCCGCCGAAGGCCTTGTCGAAACCACAACCAGCGCGCCCTTCTCGTTCCTCACGATCGGAAACCTCGCGGGCGACGACCCCTCCTCGGTGAAGCACATCATCGAGGTCCCCGGCCTCACGTCCTACCTCGCCACGGGCGACTTCAACGCCGAGGTCAAGGGCCTCACGCAGCTGCAGGACGAATATGCGGCCAAGTACCCGGGCTACGAGGCGACGCCGGACTACCTGCCGAACCTGGCCGTCACCTACTGGTCGTTCCGCCTCATGATCGGACTCGGTGCGTTCTCCGCGGCCGCGGCACTCGCGGCCTTGTGGCTGACTCGCAGGGGCGCCGTGACAGACAAGACGTGGTTCTCCAAGCTGGCCGTGGGGTCGATCGCCGCTCCGTACGTTGCGGCGTCACTCGGCTGGATCTTCACGGAGATGGGCCGCCAACCCTTCGTCGTCGCGCCCAATCCCACCGGCTCCGACATGGTCTACCAGCTCACCCAGCACGGCGTCTCCAAGGCGGTCGACGCCTGGGAAGTCGGCATCTCGATGGTGGTCTTCACCGTCGTCTACGCCATCCTCGGCGTCTTCTGGTACCGCCTCATCGTCCGCTACGCCCAGGAGGGCGCGCCGGTGGTTGAAGAGCCGGACCCCAGCGACGATGCCGACCGACCGCTGTCGTTCGCGTACTAGGCCGGAAGGAACTTAACTCATGAATCTCGCAGATTTCTGGTTCATCCTGATCGCGGTCCTGTGGACCGGCTACCTCGTGCTCGAGGGCTTCGACTTCGGCGTCGGCATGCTCATGCCGATCGTCGGTAAGACGTCCAAGGGCAAGCGCGTCCTCATCAATACCATCGGACCCGTGTGGGACGGCAACGAGGTGTGGCTGCTCACCGCGGGTGGAGCCACCTTCGCCGCCTTCCCCGAGTGGTACGCCACGCTGTTCTCCGGCTTCTATCTCCCCCTGCTGCTCATCCTGTTGGCGCTCATCGTCCGCGCGGTCGCGATCGAGTACCGCTCGAAGATCAACGACGAGAACTGGCGCAACCGCTGGAACCTCGCGATCGTCGTCTCCTCGTGGATTCCGTCGATCCTGTGGGGCGTCGCCTTCGCCAACATCGTGCGCGGCGTGCCGATCGATGCGGAGGGCACCTACACCGGTGGCTTCTTCAACCTGCTCAGCCCGTTCGCCCTGCTGGGTGGCGTGGTGACGCTGGCGATCTTCCTCAGCCACGGGGCGATCTTCCTGTCCCTCAAGACCTCGGGCGCCGTGTTCGAGCGCGCCAAGGCCTTCGCCAAGCCCGCCTCGATGGCCGCGGTGGTCGCCGGAGCCGTCTGGGCGCTGTGGCTGCAGCTCGCCTACTCAGAGAACGCGTGGACGTGGGGCGCACTGCTGCTCGCCGCCGTCGGCCTGATCGGCGCAGCGTGGTTCAGCCGTGCCGACACGTTTGGGCTGGCGTTCACGTTCAACGCGGTGGCCATCGTCGGCGCCGTGATGCTCATCTTCGGATCGCTGTACCCCGACGTGATGCCCTCCACCACCGACGCGGCGTTCAGCCTCACCGTCGATAACGCCAGATCCTCACACACCACGCTGGTGGTGCTGACGTGGGTGGCCGCCATCATGACGCCCATCGTGCTCGCCTACCAGGCATGGTCATACTGGGTGTTCAAGCGTCGACTGTCCGAAGAACACATGCCCGAGCACAATGAGTTGACGTTCCACAAGAACTAAGGACTCCATGAAGCCAATCGACCCGCGCCTCATTGCGCGGATCGGGCCAGCCCGCCGTTACGTGATCGTGACGGCGGTGCTTGGTTTTCTGACCGCGTCCACCATCCTCTTTCAGGCCCTGTTGGTGTCTCGAATGCTGGCCCCCGTGCTGGCCCCCACGGCTCTGACGGAGGACGGCCTCGGCCCCCTGGGCCGACTCGTCCCGCTGGGAGCGCGCGAGCTCGCCCAAGGCCTGCCGTTGCTTGCGCTGGTCGTGCTGACGCGCGTCTTCGCGGTCTGGGTTCAGGAGCGCTTGGCTCACCGCGCCGGCACGCAGGTGGTCTCGGAACTGCGCGAAGCCGTCGTGCAGCACGCGACCGGCATGGGGCCCCGATGGATCGCGTCGGGGAAGGGCACCGAGGTGGTCACCACCGTGACGCGCGGGCTCGACGGCCTGCTGCCCTACTTTGTGCGCTACCTGCCGCAGCTGATGCTCGCGTCCACCGTCACGCCTCTCATGCTCGTGGTGGTGCTCGGACTGGACTGGCCGTCGGCGGTCATTGTCATGCTGACGCTTCCGCTCGTGCCCATCTTCATGATTCTTGTCGGACTGGTGTCGCGCGACCGGTCTCGTCGCCACCTCGACGCCATGGAACAACTGGGGGCGCGCACGCTCGACCTCATCGCTGGCGTGCCGACGCTGCGTGCGCTTGGCCGCGAACGCGGGCCATCGGCGCGGGTGCGCGAGCTCGGCACCGCCTCCAAGAAGGCGACGATGGCCTCGCTGCGTGTCGCCTTTCTGTCCGGGTTCGTGTTGGAGTTATTGACGACCCTGTCCGTGGCGATCGTGGCGGTCACCCTCGGATTCCGCCTGGTAGATGGCGATGTGTCGATCGAAACGGCCCTGGCGGTCCTCATCCTTGCCCCGGAGGTGTACCTCCCGCTGCGCAACGTCGGGACGCACTTCCACGCGTCCGCCGACGGGATGGCCGCGGCCGACGCCGCGTTCGCCATCCTGGAGCAGCCGTTACCGGTGGTGGGCACGCCGGGGGGTCTTGTCACGGACTTCGCCGGAGTCACGCTGCGCCTCACCAACGTGTCCGTCTCCACTCCCGACGGCGCCCGCAACGCTCCGGCCGCCCTCAGCCTCACCGCCGCACCGGGACGGCTCACGGTGCTGCGCGGCCCCAACGGCGAGGGCAAGTCAACCGCGCTGCTGGCGCTTGCCGGGCTCCTCGGGCCGGATGAGGGCGCCGTCACCGCCAGCGCGGGCGGGGTCGAGATCGCGCTGAGCGTCGCCGACGCCGATGCCTGGACCCGTCAATGCGCATGGGTTCCGCAACGACCGGAGCTTGGTCCCGAGGGCCGCGAACTGAGCCTCGGCCAGCGGCAGCTCAAGGCCTACGAACGCGCGTTGAATTCCGGGCGCCCCGTGCTGCTGTTCGATGAACCCACGGCGCACCTCGACGGACAGGCGAGATCCCGCCTGGTGGGTCGGATGGTGTCGCTTGCCCGCGCCGGAGCTACCGTCGTGGCCGCGACGCACGACCCCCTGCTCATCGACGCGGCCGATGCCGTCGTGGACGTGCGGGCGATGGCCGTGAGGAGCGCACCATGACCGCTCACGTGCGCCTGGCGCCCGTGCCAGCCGACGCGTCCCTGCGTCGACTGGACGTGCGCGGCCTGCTACGGGACGCCGAGGTGCGGCCGGGCCGCGTGGTGCTCTCGATTGCCGCGGGAACCATGGCGCTCGGCTCGGCCGTGGGGCTCGCCGCGGTTGCCGCGTGGTTGATCGCCAGGGCCGCCGGCATGCCCTCCCCCGCGGACCTCGCCCTCGCTGCGGTGACGGTCCGATTCTTCGGCATCGCCCGGGGGCTGTTCCGCTACCTCGAGCGGCTCGTCAGCCACGAGACCGCGTTGAGCGGAGTCGTGGCACTGCGCACCCGCACCTACGAGGGGGTCGCGAGTTCCGGGGCCTCCCGCGTGCTCGGCCTGCGACGCGGGGACATCGTGGCTCGCATGGGCGGAGACATTGACGCCATGGGAGACGCCGTGGTGCGCTCGCTGATCCCGTTGGGCGTGGCGGGCACCGTCAGCGTCATCTCGATCGCGATCACCGCCGCGTACCTGCCCGTCGCTGGCGCGGCGCTCGCAGCGTGCCTCGTGGCCGCCGCCACACTGTCCGGCGCGATGACCTGGCGTTCCGCACGCACGGCGGCCCAGGCGGGCACGGCAGCCGCCGCGCGCGTGTCCACGGCCACTCTCGAGGCAATCGACGGCGCCGCCGAGCACCGGGTGTGGGGGACCACGCAGGACGCCGCCGAAGAACTTCGCGCCGCGGATCGCGATGCGCAGGACGCCGCCGAGCTCGCGGCCCGGCCGGCAGCGTGGGCCGCCGCGGCGCTCCAGGCGGCTCAGGGTGCGGCCCTGGTGCTCGCCCTGTGGCTCGCCGTCTCCGCCGCCCGTCACGCGGGGCTGCCGCCCACCGACACGGCGGTCGTGGCCCTGCTGCCACTGGCCGCCTTCGAGGCGGTCAACGCCGTCCCGGCGGCGATACAGCAGGCGTTCCGGTCGGCCGCGGCGGCGCGGCGGGTCCAGACGATGGTGGGCGACGGCGAGTCAACCCCACATCTCTCGGGAGATGCGTCCAACGACGGCGCGCGGGCCGCCGCTTCCACAACACCCGCGCCAGCCTCCGCATCGCTGCGACTTGAGGGGCTCAGCGCTGCCTGGCCCGGGATGCTCCCCACCCTCCCCGTGACGGCCACGATCGCACCCGGAGGCGCCCTCGGCATCGTCGGCCGCTCGGGAATTGGCAAGACAACCCTGCTGCTCACGATTGCCGGAGCCCTCCCGCCGTCTCGAGGGCAAGCGCTGCTCGGCGACACTCCCGTCGGCGCCCACACCATCGGCCGCGCGATCGCGATGACCCCGGAGGATGCCCACCTCTTCGGCACCACGGTGCTGGAGAATCTTCGCGTGGCCGACGGCACGGTCACCCGCGACCAGGCCCGCGATGCGCTCGAGGCGGTGCAACTCGGGGCCTGGCTTGACTCGTTGCCCGACGGCCTCGACACGCCGCTCGGGTCGGGAGGCAACACGGTCTCCGGAGGCGAGCGCCGTCGGCTGCTGCTGGCGCGCGCATTGCTGTCCCCCGCCCCCATCCACCTCATTGACGAGCCCGCGGAACACCTGGACGCCGATGGTGTTGACGCCCTTCGTTCACTCGTTGCCGCCATGAGGGCACAAGGAAGGTCGGTCGTGATCGTGACGCATGATCTGGGAATCCTCGACGTGGTCGATAGGGTGGTGACCCTCGATGAGCACTAGTCCACTCGGTGGAGAGGATCGCCCCATGTCCGACGCCGTCACCGACGCGATTCTGTCCCTCAACCGGCAACTGGACTTGCCATCCGTCCTCAACAAGATGCTTGAGGCTGCGATGCAGACCACCGGAGCCCCTCTCGCCGCCATCAACGTGGTGGACGACCAGGGCGTGTCGATCGACTTCCACTACCAGGGCATCGACGCCTCCATTTGGCAGATGATCAAGAGGGCACCCAACAGCGTGGGCACGCTCGCCCAGATTCCCGCCGAGGGCACGCTCGTCATCGATGAGATCACGAAACACCCAGCGTTTCTAGGTCTCCCCAAGGGGCACCCGCCGCTCGGGTCCTTCCTGGGCTGCGCGTTGCGCGCCCGTGGATCCGTGTTCGGCTACCTGTATCTCGCTTCGAAGAAGGGCGGCTTCACGCCGATCGACGAGGCCACCATCGCGGCTCTCGCCTCGGCCGCCTCCGTCGCGATCGACAACGCCCAGCTGTTTGAAGAGTCTCTTGAGCGTGAGAACTGGTTGGCGGCCTCGCAGGCCATCACCACCGCGCTGCTGGCCAATCCGGGCGACGAGACCGCGATCGCGCGCATCGTCGCGTCAGCGCGGGACCTCTCGGGCGCCGCGGCGGCCGCGCTGGTGCTGCCGGGTATCGACGACGAGTGGGTCATGGAATTCACACACGGCGAGAAGGCCGACGAACTCCTGGGCCTGGTGCTGCCGTCCGACGGATTTGCCATGTCGGTGATCCGCTCCGGCCAAGGGACCATCGCCCAAGAACCGCCCGGGCCGACCATCCTGGACCCCGTGCGAGAGTTTGGCCCCACCCTGTACGCCCCCTTGTTGGCGGGCGCCCGAACGTTGGGCCTGCTCATGTTGTGGCGGCAGGACGACTACGACACCTTTGACGACCACGACCTGGCGACGGCCCAGCGCTTCTCCAACCAGGCGGCGCTCGCCCTCCAGTTCGCCGAACTGGCTCACGTGCGCAACGTGTCCAACCTGCTCGAGGAACGCGAGCGAATCGCCGACGATCTTCACGACTTTGTGTCACAAGAGCTCTTTGCGACGGCCATGCAGTTGGAGTCGCTGACCGACGACGTGGCCCCCAGCGCGCGCGACCGTCTCGCCTCGACGCTCGACCACGTCAAGCGGGCCCAGCGCGAGGTGCGCGGCGTGATGAGTCAGCTCCAGGGCGACCGCACCTCGGAACCGCTCGCGGAACGGGTGCGGCGCGAACTCATCCTGGCCCACGACTCGCTGGGCTTCGTCCCGTTCCTGTCGGTGGACGACTGGGGCGCGGCATCCCGCGCCGTGGATAGTGACCCCACGCTCTCGGACGACATCATCGCGGTGATTCGCGAACTGCTCTCGAACACGGCACGGCACGCACACGCCACATCATGTTCCGTGACGATCTCCGCCAAGGAGGGACGCCTGAGCGTCATTATCGAAGACGACGGCGTGGGACCCTCCGGAGCGTTCTCGCGCCACTCGGGCACGTCGAACCTGGCAAACCGGGCGCTGCGGCGGCGCGGAACCTTCTCGCTGGACCCAGTGCGCGAGGACGACGACGAACGGCCGGGAACGCGCGCAGTGTGGAACGTCGCCGCCGCCTAAGAGTGCCGCGAACCCCGCTTCTCGCCGCGGAACGATCCGGCCTGGCCGCGCCTACTCGGGCGCCGACACCCCTGAGATCACGGCGAACAGGCCCCATGCCGAAGGCTCACCGGCCCGCTCGCGGACCAGCCGGTAGGAGCCCTCCTCCAGCGGGGGTAGCGTCACGCGAGAACCCCATTCGGGCCCAAGAGAGGGCTCACGAGGTTCGACGGACACGTCGACCACGTCGAGCCAGGTCCGACCGTCCCAGCGCTGCACCAGCGCTGACGATGCGAGGCTCGCGTCGGCCTGCTCGATGTCCTCAGCGGTGAGGTTGCCGTCGGGCCCGGAGGGTACGAGCGTGGCCACGCGAACGAGTCCGCCGTCTGGCGAGACCAGTGCTGGCTCAACGCTCAACCGGACCTCGTCGCCGGGCGGTGCTGGCGGCGCGGCGTTCGAGCCCGTGCGGACCTCGAAGACCCCGGTGGCAACGCCTTCACCGAGCGCCGCAAGCTGCGTGACCCGGTACCACCCATCGGACAAGCCATCGGTGCTCATGAGCGTCGACGGACCCGGCCGACCGGGAACCGCGCCCAGTCCGATGGCGGCGACGGCCTCAAGCCGGGATGTCACCGTCCCGACACATCCCCACTCGACAAGACACAACCCCACCTCGCCGGCCGGGCGCCATTCCGCGCCGTCCCACCGTTCGAGCTCCGCCGCGACCCCGAACGTCAGGCCATTGTCAGCGTTCGCGTGGAGCACGACGGTCACCACGTCGCCGGGCGTGACCCTGTCCGGGACCACCTGAATCTCGACAGGTCGGCTTGGTTCCGGCGGCGGAGAAACCATCGTTGCCGGGTCCGACGATCCACCCCAGGGCCGCATCACAAGCGCGGCGGCCAGGATTGCAACGAACACGCCCGCCGTCGTGCCCACGCGTACCAGTGCTCGCCGTCGCTTTGCCTTCCGTATCACCGCGTCAGGGTCAACGACGATCGTGGGTGCGGCATGAGCAAGCCGGTCACGCAGGGCGTCCGCATCGCCAACGGGCGTGCTGTGGCGGGCGATCATCGTGTGCTCCTTCCTGGTGGGGTGGGCCCCGAGGGCTCGGCGAGCAACTCGCGCAGTCGGGCGAGCCCGCGGGAGGCGGTCGACTTGACGGTGCCGACTGACACGCCTAGTTCCGCCGCAGTGTCCGCCTCGCTGAGGTCCAGCACGTGACGCAACACCACGACGCGACGTTGCTGCGGAGGCAGCGCGCGCAGCGCCCGGCCAAGCAGATCCCTCTCAGCGCGTGCAGCCGCGCCGTCATCGGCTGATGGCTCAGGCATGGCGAGAGGCGCGGTCAGTGCCTCTCGGCGACCCTTGCGCCACCCGTCGATTCGCGCGTTGCTGAGGATGCGCCGCGTGTAGGCCACCGGGTCGTCGTTTCTCACCCGCGCCCACGCCAAGTAGGTGCGCAGTAGCGCGTGTTGAAGGAGATCCTCGGCGCGCACCGGATCGCCGCACAGGTACCAGGCCACGCGCCCCAACTCGGGCGACGCGGCACGCACGAATGCGCTGAACTCGGCATCGGCGTCAACCCGTCCGGCCGTCATGACGACGGACTCCTCAGGCGGGCGCGGGGGCAACTGTTCCGGCAAATCGACTCTCACGATTCCTCTCACACCCCTTCAACGGATCAGAGGTGTGAAAGGTTGAGTCAACTCACGACGCGCGGCCTGGAGCGAAACCGTCCACACGCGACCCCACTGCCGCGCACCCCGCTCCTAGCCGCGGAAGGAAGCGGCGTGGCGACGCGTCGCCCAGGCAACCACCTGGGTGCGGCGCTGAAGACCCATCTTCGACAACACGGACGTCACGTGATTCTTGACGGTCTTCTCGGCAATCCCAAGCTCATCGCCAATCTCACGATTCGCCAGGCCCTGCCCCACGAGCTCGACCACGCGGCGCTCCATGGGCGTCAGACGCCCCAGCACCTCGTCGTCGCGTACCCGGATGTGCTGGCCGTGCTCCTTGCCGGTAGCCGCCAGGCGCACCGCCTCGACCACTTGCTGAGAGCCCGCAGTCTTGGGAAGGAACATGTCGGCCCCAGCGGTGCGGGCGGCACTGCGAGCCTCGTCATCGTCGTAGGACGTGAGGACGATGATGTGGCAGTCGGGAAGGGTGCGGCGCACGTGGGCGATCAGCTCCAGGCCCGTGCCGTCGGGAAGACGCAGATCCGAGAGGACCACGTCGGGACGCACCGCATCTGCGCGACGGACCGCTTGCGCGACCGTTCCGGCCTCTGCGACCACCTCGATGCCTT
>NZ_JADQBE010000013.1:0-3530 GCF_016278765.1 Demequina sp.
AAGGGCGCGCGTGAGGGCCCGACGACGCGGGCACGAGCATCAACGATACCTGGCGCCACGCCTGCCGTCAAAGCGGATGATCAACATCTCGTGGGCGCGGCAAGCGTGCACCCTCGACTGTCTATGATACCGGACTCTCGGCCGTCGGATGAGTCCCATGCCGAAGGCCCCCCGCGCACCGCACCGTGCGCGTCAGCACGCGCTCAGCGGACCGCTCCCCCCGCGCTCCCGCTAGTACACGTGAGCGTTGTGGCGCATGACCCACGCGGTGATGCCCGAGCAAGCGACGATGGCTCCCCCGGTCCACCACGCAAGAAACGTGACCATGTTTCGGCCTCCCTCAGCGTGACCGACGTTGTTGTCCTTCTTATCGGCCGGCAAGCCGCCGGTGGCAAGGGATCCGGCGTGATTTCTTCGCACGCTCAGGAGGTGGGGGCACTGCACGACGAAGGCCCCCGCCGCTCTGCGTGAGCGCCGGGGGCCTTCGAGTGAATGGATCTAGTCGCGCGGGAAGTTGAACTCCTCGAGTCGCACGGCCTCGCCGGTGCCCTCCGAGAAGAACTGACCGTCCCATTCCTCGTACCCGAACGTCGGGAACAGGTTTGCCTTGGCCTCCTCGGTCGGCTCGACCGTGGCGCCGCGGTAGCGGTGCAGGCCGGTGCCGGCGGGGATCAGCTTTCCGAGGATCACATTCTCCTTGAGGCCGAGCAGCGGGTCCGACTTGCCGGACAGCGCAGCCTCGGTGAGGACGCGGGTGGTCTCCTGGAACGATGC
The DNA here is from genome assembly GCF_016278765.1 of Demequina sp. Classification (GTDB taxonomy): domain Bacteria; phylum Actinomycetota; class Actinomycetes; order Actinomycetales; family Demequinaceae; genus Demequina. Next base: position 775 of record NZ_JADQBE010000013.1, read on the forward strand.
GGCGGACAGCCACGACTCGGTCGCAAGGGAAGCCTTGGTGATGCCCATGAGCTCGGGACGGGCCGATGCGGGCTTGCCGCCCTTGGTCACCGTCTCGCGGTTGAGCCGCTCGAAGCGCGCGCGCTCCGCAAGCTCACCCGGAAGCAGGCTGGTCTCGCCGGCCTCAAGTACGGTCACGCGACGCAGCATCTGCCGCACGATGACCTCGATGTGCTTGTCGTGGATTTCCACACCCTGCGAGCGGTACACCTGCTGAACCTCGTCCACCAGATGCTTCTGGGTGGCGCGCGGTCCGAGGATGCGTAGCACGTTCTTGGGGTCGACAGCACCGAAGACCAGCTGCTGTCCCACCTCGACGTGCTCGCCGTCCTGGACGAGCAGGCGCGAACGCTTGGTGACGGGGTATGCGATCTCCTCGTCACCATTGTCGGGCGTGATGACCAAGCGACGCGTGGCCTCCGAGTCATCCAGCTTGAGCTTGCCGGCGACCTCGGCGATCGGGGCCTCACCCTTGGGTGTGCGGGCCTCGAACAGCTCTTGGACGCGGGGCAGGCCCTGCGTGATGTCTTCTGCCGACGCAACACCACCGGTGTGGAAGGTACGCATCGTCAACTGCGTGCCAGGCTCACCGATCGACTGGGCCGCGATGATGCCGACGGCCTCGCCGATGTCGACGAGCTCGCGGGTAGCGAGCGAGCGACCGTAGCAGCGGGCACACGTGCCCACCGCCGACTCACACGTGAGGACCGAACGGACCTTGACCTCTTCCACGCCAGCGGCAATCAGGGCATCGATGAGCACGTCGCCGGCGTCGACACCCGCCTTGGCGAGCACCGTGCCTTCCGCGTCGACCACATCGGTCGCGATGGTGCGAGCGAACACGGACGTCGCCACGCGCTCGTGCCACTGGACGTTGCCAGCGGCGTCACGCTCGACGATCGGCATGGTCAGGCCACGCTCGGTGCCACAGTCGTCCTCGCGCACGATGACGTCTTGCGACACGTCCACCAGGCGTCGGGTCAGGTAACCCGAGTCGGCGGTACGCAGCGCGGTGTCGGCCAGGCCCTTGCGGGCACCGTGCGTTGCGATGAAGTACTCGAGAACGGACAGGCCCTCGCGGTAGTTCGACTTGATCGGACGTGGGATGATCTCGCCCTTCGGGTTCGACACCAGCCCACGCATACCGGCGATCTGACGCACCTGCATCCAGTTACCGCGAGCACCGGAGCCGACCATTGTCTGCACCGTGTTGTACTTCGGGAAGGACTTGCGCATCTCGACGTCGACTTCGTTGGTCGCACGCGTCCAGATCTCGATGAGCTCCTGACGACGCTCCGGGTTGGTGATCAGACCGGTCTCGTACTGGTCCTGCACCTTCGCGGCGAGCGTCTCATAGCGGTCCAGGATCTCCTGCTTGTTGGCGGGAGTGGCCACGTCGCTGATGGCGATCGTGACGCCCGAACGGGTGGCCCAGTGGAAGCCCGCCGCCTTGAGAGCGTCGAGCGACGCCGCCACCTCGACCTTTTCGTAACGCTCCGCCAAGGTGTTGACGATGTCGCCCAGCACCTTCTTGTCGACATTGCGGTTGACGTAAGGGTAGGAGATGGGCAGCAAGCCGTTGAAGATCGCGCGGCCGAGGGTGGTCTTGAGGCTCATCGCCTCACCCTCCGTCCAGCCTTCCGGCGCAACCCAGCCCACAGGCGGAATCGTGTCGCTGTCGACGCGCAGCGTAATCTCCGAGCCAAGGTCGATGATGCCGGAGTCGAGGGCCATGAGGGCCTCCGCCTCCGAGCCGAACGCCAGCCCCTCGCCCTTCGAGCCTTCCTTCAGCAGCGTCAGGTGGTACAGGCCGATGATCATGTCCTGCGAGGGCATGGTCACCGGACGGCCGTCCGACGGCTTCAGGATGTTGTTGCTCGACAGCATGAGGATGCGGGCCTCAGCCTGCGCCTCGGAGCTCAGCGGCAGGTGAACTGCCATCTGGTCACCGTCGAAGTCGGCGTTGAACGCGGCACACACGAGCGGGTGCAGGTGGATGGCCTTGCCCTCCACGAGCTGAGGCTCGAATGCCTGGATGCCCAGGCGGTGCAGCGTCGGCGCGCGGTTCAGCAACACGGGGTGCTCGCGGATGACCTCTTCGAGGACGTCCCACACCTCCGGGCGGCTGCGCTCGACCATGCGCTTGGCAGACTTGATGTTCTGCGCGTGGTTGAGCTCCACCAGTCGCTTCATGACGAACGGCTTGAACAGCTCGAGCGCCATCTGCTTGGGCAGACCACACTGGTGCAGCTTGAGCTGCGGGCCGACCACGATGACCGAACGACCCGAGTAGTCGACGCGCTTGCCGAGCAGGTTCTGACGGAAACGACCCTGCTTGCCCTTGAGCATGTCCGAGATGGACTTGAGGGGACGGTTTCCGGGACCCGTGACGGGGCGACCGCGACGGCCGTTGTCGAACAGCGCGTCCACGGCCTCTTGAAGCATGCGCTTCTCGTTGTTCACGATGATGTCAGGCGCACCGAGATCAAGCAGACGCTTGAGGCGGTTGTTGCGGTTGATGACCCGGCGATACAGGTCGTTGAGGTCGGAGGTCGCGAAGCGGCCACCGTCCAACTGCACCATCGGACGCAGGTCCGGGGGGATGACCGGGACGGCGTCCAGGACCATGCCCACCGGGCTGTTCGTCGTCGTCAGGAACGCGTTGACCACCTTGAGGCGCTTGAGCGCGCGCGTCTTGCGCTGGCCCTTGCCGTTGG
>NZ_JADQBE010000061.1:0-3515 GCF_016278765.1 Demequina sp.
CACCACGCCGTTGCGGTTGTACGCCTCGATCCACTCGTTGTCCTTGACGCCGATCGACTCGGCATCCTCCACGCTCATCCAGATGTCAGGTCCGCCGCGCGACAGCGACAGCATGTACTGGTTGTCCTGGTAGTTCGAGTGAATCGACCACTTCGAGTGGGGGGTGAGGTAGCGCACCGTCACCTCACGCCCCACGCCGGTTCGCTGGTCGCCGAAGATGCGATGCATGTTCAGCGGAGGGCGATACGTGGGCAGGTTCTCGCCCAGTTCCGTCATCCAGTCGTGGTCAAGGAAGAAGTGCTGACGCCCCGTGAGCGTGTGCCATGGCTTGAGCCGCTCCACGTTGATGGCGAAGGCCGTGTAGCGGCGCCCGCCGTGCTCGCTGCCCGACCACTCGGGGCTCGTGATGACGGGCACTGGTCGCGCCTGGGTGTCGGCAAAGGTGATTCGCTTTCCCTCGTGATCCTCCGCGAGGTCCGCCAGCCGCTGGCCCGTGCGCTTTTCGAGGTCCCTGAAGCCCTCGACAGACACGCGCCCGTTGGTGGTCCCTGACAGCGCGAGGATCGTCTCGCACGCATGCACCGACGTCACCAGGGAGGGCCTTCCAGCCGCCGGGCCGTTAGGGATGACGCCGTTGACGCTCGCGAGCAGTTCCACCTCTTGCGTGGGAAACACCGCCACGCCCTTGGTGTTGGTGCCGAGCTTCTCCACGAGCGGGCCGAGCGCCGACATCTTGTCCGCGAACTGCGAGTAGTCCCGCTCGACCAGCACAAACTTGGGCGCCGTCTTGCCCGGAATGAGGTCGACCTCACCCGTCTTCCAATCGCCGACGATGCCGCTGGGCAGCGCCATGGCGTCGGCGGTGTCGTGGAGCAGGGGCACGGCGACCAGGTCGGTGCGCTTGCCCAGGTGGCCGATCGACAGGTCGGTGACCGAGCGCGCGAGTTCCTGGAAGGTGTCGTAGTCGCTCTTGGTCTCCCACGGCGGGTTGATGGCAGGGGTGAAGGCGTGCACGAACGGGTGCATGTCGGTGCTCGACAGGTCGTGCTTCTCGTACCAAGTCGCGGCGGGGAAGATCACGTCGGAGTACAGCCCCGTCGAGGTCATCCGGTAGTCCATGCTGACCAGCAGGTCGAGCTTTCCCTGTGCGGCCTCACGCCACGTCACGTCCCGTGGCCGCGAGTCCTCCGGAGCCTCCTCGGCGCGGATCGAGCTGTCCGCACCCAGCAGGTGGTGCAGGAAATACTCGTTGCCCTTGGAAGAGGAGCCGATGAGGTTGGCGCGCCACACGGTGAGCACGCGGGGCCAGTTCTGCTCCGCGTCCGGGTCCTCGACCGCGAAGTTGACGTCGCCTGACAGCAGCTTGTCCTTCATGTACTCGCCAGCGGTCTTGCCCGATGCGACGACGTCGTCGCCCAGGTCGAGGCTGCTGCGGTTGAACGTGGGGTACGACGGCATCCAGCCGGACCGCGCCGACTGGGCAATCGCGTCGATCGACTTGAGGCCCTTGAACCGTCCCTCGCCCAGGGGCGATGAGATCGCATCGGGCCCCATGTTGTCGTAGCGCCACTGGCCGGTGTTGACGTACCAGAACGCCGTGCCGATCATCTGGCGCGGGGGTCGCATCCAGTCGAGCCCGAACGCGAGGGTCGCCCAGCCGGTGACGGGACGACACTTCTCTTGGCCGACGTAGTGTGCCCAGCCGCCGCCGTTGACGCCTTGGCAGCCGGTGAGGGTGATGAGCGCAAGGAACGTGCGGTAGGTCTCGTCCGAGTGGAACCAGTGGTTGGTGCCGGCGCCCAGGATGATCATCGAGCGGCCGCCGGAGTCCTCCGCGTTTTGCGCGAATTCGCGGCCGATGCGTTCAGCCATCGCGGCGGGCACGCCCGTAATCTCTTCTTGCCACGCGGGCGTGTAGGGCGTCGGGTCGTCGTAGCCCGTGGGCCACTCGCCTGGCAGGCCCTCGCGACCCACTCCGTATTGCGCGAGCATCAGGTCGAACACGGTGGTCACGAGGCGTTCGCCGTGCACCGTGTTGAGCCGCCCTGCGGGCACGCCGCGGTGGTGCACGCCACCACCCTCGTTGTTCTCTTGGCCCAGGTCGAACCGAGGCAGCAGCAGCTCCGCGACCTCGGTGTCGCTTGCCTCGAAGAGCGACAGCGCAGGCTCGACGCCTTCCAGGTCAAGGTTCCACTTGCCGATGCCCTCGTCGCCAAAGCGGTGCCCGAGCGAGCCGTTGGGGACGTGGGGCGCCCCCGTGGCCGAGTCGATGAGCACTGTCTTGAACTGAGCGTTCTCGCTGGTATCTCCCAGGTCCGCGGCGGTGACGAACTTGTCGGGCACCCACGCTCCGTCCTTCTCCCTGAGGCTCACCAGGAAGGGCAGGTCGCTGTACTTCTTGACGTACTCCACGAACCGGGGCACCTGGCGCTCGATGAAGAACTCCCTGAGCACCACGTGGCCCATGGCCATGGCGAGCGCGCCGTCGGTGCCGGGGTGAGGGCTCATCCACTCGTCGGCAAACTTGGTGTTGTCCGCATAGTCGGGGGAGACCGTGACGACCTTCTGGCCGCGGTAGCGCGCCTCCGCCATGAAGTGGGCGTCCGGGGTGCGCGTGACGGGCACGTTGGCGCCCCACATGATGAGGTACGACGCGTTCCACCAGTCGGCGGATTCCGGAACGTCTGTCTGGTCGCCAAACACCTGCGGCGACGCGACCGGGAGGTCGGCGTACCAGTCGTAGAAGCTCAGCATCGAGCCGCCGAGCATGCTGATGAAGCGGCCGCCGGCGGCGTGGGACGCCATGGACATCGCCGGGATGGGCGAGAAGCCGAACACGCGGTCGGGCCCGTGGTCCTTGATGGTGTGCACGTGGGCTGCAGCCACGATCTCCTTCGCCTCAGCCCAGGAGGCTCGTACGAGGCCGCCCTTGCCCCGTGCCTGTTGGTAGCGTCGGCGCGTTTCGGGGTTGGTGACGACGGCCTTCCACGCGTCCACGGGGTCGGGGTGTTCTCGTTTGGCGGCCCGATACGCCTCGAGCAGCACGCCGCGAATGTACGGGTAGCGCACGCGTGTGGGGGAGTAGGTGTACCAGGAGAACGCGGCGCCGCGGGGGCAGCCGCGCGGCTCGTACTCCGGGCTGTCGGCGCCCACGGAGGGGTAGTCGGTCTGCTGCGTCTCCCACGTGATCACGCCGTCCTTGACGTAGACCTTCCACGAGCACGAGCCGGTGCAGTTCACGCCGTGGGTGCTGCGCACAATCTTGTCGTGGCTCCAGCGGTCGCGGTAGAACGCGTCCGCGTCCCTGCCGCCCTCCCGGGTCACCGTGCGGAGGTCGTCGGACACCTTCCCCGGCGTGAAGAACCGGCCCGCGTTGACCAGGAAGCTGCCGGCAATGCTGCTGGAGCGGTCTGACGTCGTTGTCATGGGAGTCCTATTCGCTAGGGGCGGCGGCGTGGGGAGGGTCCGGGGCTTCGGTGGCCGCGGCGGGGCGCCGGAGAGGGGGACGGTGGTGA
>NZ_JADQBE010000078.1:0-33544 GCF_016278765.1 Demequina sp.
AGGCGGCGCCGTCCAGATCTGCGCCGCACGTGGCGCACGTGGCATCCGACGGGTCGCTTCCCGGCGAGGGGTGCCCGACGTGACCGGCGACGATGGGCTGCGTCGCGGTGGCCACGAGGTCGGTCGAGGCATACGTCGCCGTCAGGGACGAGGGTTGCGGAACGTGAACCAACGTGAGCGCGGCGATAGTCGCGGTCATCAGGACGCCGACGAGCACGACGACGTGCGCCCGCGCGAATCGGCGCGGGCGTCGCATTGGTGCGTACGTCCCCTTCATAGGGCGCAAGCGTAACCCGCCGTGAGGGTCCGTGAAGTGGACATAGGGCCTACGGCCGTGGGCCGGAACCTGACCCCCGCGGCGCGGCCACGGCGTCGGCCGCCTTGGTGGAGGCAAGGGTGAGGGCCCGCTCGAGCGGGCCGGCCCCCAAGAACACCCGCCACACGGTCGCCGCGGCCATGAGAGCCAGGGTCAGGACGGCAAAGGCGACGTTCGACGGATGCCACACGATCTGGTCGCCCGCGATGGCGATCACCACAATCTGCGCCGAATACACGCTGAGCGACATCGAGCCAAAGGCAAGCGCAGGCAGGAACACCGGCGTGGGCCGCGCGATCCACAGGCACACTCCGATGACGAGCAGAGCCACGAACGTGTTGCCGACCATCTCGAACGGCGACGTCGAGTGCGCCGTCAGGGACGCCCACCACGGGCCGGTCGCGGTCTGCCACGGGGCCGCTGCACCCACAAGAATGGCCACGCCATAGGTCACGGCCGTGCCGAGGGCTCCGGTCCACACCAGCGCCGATGCCACGGCGGGCTCGCGCAGGCGCAGTTTCCCCACGGCCATTCCGACCAGCACGTAACCGGTCCACGCCATCGCCGGATAGTAGTAGTGCGTCACCGCCTCCGCGACGGGGATTCCGTCCCAGGCTCCCTCGACAAAGCGGAAGGCCACCGCTCCGCCCACGAGCACTCCTGAGCCAGCGACCGCCAGTGCGCGCGGTGTCCACCGGATCGCCGGAATGACCAGCAGGAACATCACGCCAAGGTTGCCCAGGATGACCGCTACGGGCGTGCCGAGTGCGTTGAGCACCAAGCCCACCGCCACGAGGATGACCGCCCTCGTCGCCACCCGTACCGCCGTGTGCTCGGAGCCGACGCGGTCGGACGCACTCATGATCGAGATGGTGGTCCCCGCAAGCACGGCGAAGACGGCGGACGGCCGGCCGTCCGCGACCCACAACCAGCCCCAGCCCGCAGCATCGTCGCCGCGGAGCCCCGAATCGCCCACGTGCGCCGCGAGCATGCCGATGATCGCCGCCGCTCTGGCGAGGTCCAGCCCGACGATGCGCCCGGGCCAGGCGCTCACGCGAGTCATGTGTGACGGTGCCGTCGCCGGTTCGGCGGCCGCGCCTGCGGTCACGAATCGTCCCCAATACCGGCGGCTTCCAGCACTCCGAGGGCCCACTCGTAGTGGGCGCCAAGGCATTCATGCGCGACGTCGCCAAGCGTCTCATCGCCCAGCCATTCCATCGACTCGCTGGTGGTGAGTTCTGCCTCGGGTATTGCCGCCACGATCGCGCACACTCGGTCGTGAGACGCGACGAGCGCGGCTCGCGCGGAGTCGTAGTCGCGGCCCGCATGAGCCTGGTAGAGCGTCTCGTTGAGGGCGTCCAGGTCGCGCCACGTGTAGCCCTCGGCGGGGTAGGCCACGGTCTCTCCGGCCCGGTCGGCATCAATCCAGCCCTCGAACAATTCGTGCCATGCGCTCAGGTGCGATAGCACGTCGGTGGCGGTGCGGCCCAAGTAGGCGTCACCCAGGAAGGCCGCTGGGTGCGCGTCGGCCACGGCGAGCAGTCTGGCCAGGCCAGCGTCTGCCTCGTCGATGATCTGCACGTGTCCACGGGGCATCATGACTCCATGCTAGGCGCGGCCCGCTCGCGCCGCACGGCGGGCGGGGGACAGGGGCGCTCGCGAGCGGGCGCACTCGGTCCATCGGCCGTGGCGGCTAGGCTAGGCGTCATGCGCATTGCCCGATTCACCACCGGTGGCGATCCCCGGTATGCCGTCGTTGAAGGAGAGCCGGGCGAGCAGGAGTTGATCGTCCTCAGCGGCGATCCGATGTACATCGCCGGCAAGCCCACGGGTGAGCGGCTGCCGTTGACTGACGATGTGCGCCTGCTGTCGCCGGTCATCCCCCGGTCCAAGGCGGTGTGCCTTGGCAAGAACTACGAGGCGCACGCCAAGGAGATCCCGCACCTCGGCCCCGCATCCGATGTGCCCATCATCTTCCTGAAGCCCAACACGGCCGTGATCGGGCCCGACGACCCCATCGTGTTGCCGTCGTACTCCCAAGACGTCCAGCTCGAGGCGGAGTTGGCCGTGGTGATGGGCAAGCTGTGCAGGGACGTGAGTCCGGAGCGCGCCGAGGATTACATCTACGGCTTTACCTGCGCCAACGATGTGACTGCCCGTGACCTGCAAAGGCGCGAGGACCAGTGGTTCCGCGCCAAGGCCTTCGACACCTCCCTTCCGTTGGGGCCGTGGATCGAGACCGAGCTGGCGCACGATGACGTGGTGATCTCGTCGCGCATCAACGGCAAGACGGTTCAGACGGGCAACACCTCGGACATGCTTGTTGATGTCATGAACGCGGTGTCGATGGTGTCGGAGATCGTGACGCTGCTGCCCGGCGACGTGATCCTCACCGGGACCCCTTCGGGGGTGACCGCGTTGCACCACGGCGACGTCGTGGAGATCGACATCGAAGGCATCGGCACGCTGCGCAACCCCGTGCTCCGGCGCGGCTGAACGCCCGGCCCAGGAAAGAGACACCATGAGCAAGGTCCGCGTCCGATTCTGTCCGTCGCCCACCGGGATGCCCCACGTGGGCATGGTGCGCACGGCGCTGTTCAACTGGGCATATGCGCGTCACACCGGCGGCGAACTCGTGTTCCGGATCGAGGACACCGACGCGGAACGCGATTCCCAAGACAGTTACGAGCAGCTGCTCGACGCGATGGAGTGGCTCGGCATCACGTACGACGAGGGCCCCGACATCGGCGGTCCCTTCGGCCCGTACCGTCAGTCTGAGCGCCACGACCTGCACGCCGAGGTGGTGCGCGAGCTGATCGAGGGCGGATACGCCTACGAGTCGTTCTCGACGCCCGACGAGGTGGAGGCGAGGCACCGTGCCGCGGGCCGGGACCCCAAGCTCGGTTACGACGGATTCGACCGCGATCTCACTGACGAGGCCAAGGCCGCCTTCCGCGCCGAGGGCCGCGAGCCGGTGATCCGTATGCGCATGCCGGACGAGGACATCACGGTGACCGACATGATTCGAGGGGACGTCACGTTCCCCGCGGGAACGGTGCCCGACTACGTCATCGTGCGAGGAAACGGCATCCCGCTGTACACGCTGGTGAACCCCGTGGACGACGCCCTCATGAGGATCACTCACGTGCTCCGCGGCGAGGACCTGCTGAGTTCCACGCCACGACAGATCGTGTTGTGGCGCGCGATGGTTGAACTCGGCATTGCCGACGCGGTGCCCGCCTACGCGCACATGCCCATGGTGTTGGGTGAGGGCACCAAGAAGCTGTCCAAGCGGGACCCGGAATCTAACCTGTTCCATCACCGTGACCGCGGGTTCTTGCCGGAGGGATTACTGAATTATCTGGCTCTCTTGGGTTGGGCGATCGGGCCCGACCGGGACGTGTTCACCGTGGACGAGTTGATCGCGGCGTTCGACATCGCGGACTGCACGCCCAACCCGGCACGCTTTGACATCAAGAAGGCGGAGGCCATCAACGCCGAACACATGAGGATGCTCCCCACGAGCGAGTTCGCGGCCCGCGTGGTGCCGTACCTGCATGCCGCTGGTCTGGTGGGTGCCGACTCGGTGCATGGCCTCACGCCGCACGAGGAGGGGACGCTTGCACTGGCGGCGCCGCTCGTGCAAACACGCATGACCCTCCTGGGCCAGGCGCCGGGAATGCTGGGCTTCCTCTTTGTGGGCGACGAGGACTTCGACTACGACGAGGCCGCCATCGCAAAGTTGCCCGACAACGCGGTCGAGGTTCTCGACGCCGCCCTCGGTGTGCTCGAGGGGCTCGACGACTTCTCCGCCGCCGCGCAGCAGGAAGCGCTCACCACCGTGCTGGTCGAGCAGATGGGCATCAAGCCGCGCTTAGCCTTCGGTCCGTTGCGGGTTGCCGTGACCGGTCGACTCGTCTCGCCGCCGCTGTTCGAGTCGGTGGAGATCCTCGGTCAGGATCATGCGGTGGCGCGGCTGCGTCGGTTGCGCGCAGTCATATCGGAGTGAACGTGAAGGCCATCGCAGGGGTGCTGCTCGACATCGACGACACTCTGGTCAATACCCGCGCCGCGTTCCGCCACGCGCTCGCCGCGGTGGCCGAGCACTACCTGCCCGAGCCGCACGACCTTGACGCCATGGGGATTCACTGGCGCATCGACGCAAGCGGCTGGTATCGGGCCCACACGCGCGGCGAGATGACCCACCGGGATCAGCGCCTGCGCCGCGCCAACGAGCTCCACGAGGCCTTCGGGGGCGCGACGATGGACGACGACGAATATGCGGCGTGGGACACGATCTTCGAGGCCGGGTTCCGCGCGGGGTGGGTGGCGCACCGCGACGCTGCCGGGATGCTAGACGCGTTCGATCGATGCGGCATCACGTACGGCGCCGTGTCCAACGCCGATCACCGCTACCAGGAACGCAAGCTCGAGCGCAGCGGTTTGGGGCGGGTGCAGATGCTCGTGGGTGTTGACCGCTTCGGCGTCGGCAAACCCGATCCGCGCCTCTTTCTGGAAGGCGCCCGCATGCTGGGGCTGGATCCGGCATCGGTCGCATACGTGGGCGACGAGAAGGACATCGACGCCGGCGCTGCCGTCGAAGCCGGGCTCGCGGTGGGCGTCTGGCTGGATCGACCGGGTTCTCCGCCCCAGGCGGGCGAGTTGGGCGACAATGTGGTGAGAGTCGAGTCGCTTTCTGACGTTCCACGGGTGCTCGGGCTTGCCGGCTAGAAAATAGTTCGCGGGCCGCTACAACCCTTTTGGCTCGCCGGGTGTCTCACACTATGAAGGCCAACACTTGGAGGCGCGGATGAGAACGTGGGCGAAGGTCATGGAGACGGTGGTGCGAGAGCGCCGCCCCGCCCTCGTCGGTTATGCGTACCTGATGACTGGTTCGCGTGTTGAGGCCGAAGACCTGGTCCAGGACGCGATCGTTCGTACCTTTGCTCGGGGCCGAGCCAAGAACTCGGTGGTGCAGGCGGAGGCGTACATCAAGCGCGCCATCGCCAACGAGGCGATCAACCGCGCGCGCCACCGCATGGTGGTCGAGCAGCGCAAGCCGCTCGTGGCTACTCCGTACTCGGTGCCTGGACACGAGTCCATGGTGTCGGCACGGGCGGACCTGGAGGCCGCACTTGAAGTGCTGAGCCCCAGGGAACGCGCCGTGACGGTGCTCAAGTATGTAGACGACCTGACGATCGCCTCGATTGCGGCGATCCTCAAGCTCAGCGACGGGACGGTCAAGCGGTATCTCGCCAACGCGGCCGTCAAGCTTCGTGAGCAACTCGGAGACGATGCGGTGAACCTCACTGAACGGAACACCGTTCCAGTAATTCTGACGGAAAGCAGGCCATGATGGATCTCTCTCAACGGTTGCACTCGCTCGCCAGCGACGTGGGCAACGACTACGCGATGTCCGCGCCGGAGGACGCCGCCGCCCTGATCGGCAAGGCACGTCGCGGCCGCATGGTGTGGACGTCCGGCGTGGGCGCGGTGGCGGCTGCAGGTGCCGCAAGTCTCGCCTTCGGCGGGCCGGCAGTCGCATCCGTCCTCTCGGGCGGCGACACGCAGTTGGCACCCGCTGGCACCACCAGTGAGTCGACGTCGACAGATGAGTCTGTCACCACGACCGAATCGGATGACGCGTTCGAGACGGAGTCGAGCGACGACTCGACGCCCCCGACCACTACATCGGCGTCTGCGCCGGGTGGAGTGATCGATCTGACCGGTGGCAAGACGGGTGAAGGTGATGACGACGCGTACGACGACGACGCGTACGACGATGACGACGCGTACGACGATGACGACGCGTACGACGACGAGGTTGAAGACTCCGACGAGACCCACAGCGACGACTCCGCTGAAACCCACAGCGACGAGCCTGACGACGACTGATCGCCACACCGGGCGGCCCGTGAGCCGCCTCCCCTAGGACCCCACCGCGCGCGGCCCACTTCTCACCGCATCGGGCCGCGTGCGGTGGTCCGGTGGCGCCCGTGTGACGGCGTTCCGGTTTGGGCGAAGGCGCGGCCTCGGGTAGAGTTGTCACTCGGTTCCGCGAGGAGCCATTGGGGTATGGTGTAACTGGCAGCACGACTGATTCTGGTTCAGTTAGTTGAGGTTCGAATCCTTGTACCCCAGCCGCAAACAAAGGCCCGCGCGAGCGGGCCTTTGTCGTCCCATCAGTTCCCGCACTACGACAGGGTGATCCGTTCGCCGTCCCACCCAACGGTCACCTCGTCACCTTCCGCGAGCCTGCCGCCGACGATCTCCTTCGCCAGTTCGTTCAGCACCCGGGACATGATGAGGCGCTTCAGGGGGCGCGCGCCAAACTGCGGATCGAAACCGTCGCGCGCGAGTGATGCGCGCAGGTCTGGCGTCACGGTCAGGGTGATGTCCTTCGCGCTGGCGATGCGGTCGACGGCCTTGGCGAGTTCGGCGTCGACGATGCCTTCCATGGCCGACGGGTCGATGCGGTCGAAGACGACCACATCGTCGAGGCGGTTCAGGAACTCGGGGCGGAAGGCTTGCTTGAGCACCACGTGCAGTTGAGCCACCAGGCTGTCGCGGTCCTGGCCGTCCCACGCGAGAACCAGATCGGACCCAAGGTTGGAGGTCATCACGATGATGGTGTTCGTGAAGTTGACGGTGCGGCCCTGGCCGTCGGTGAGGCGGCCGTCGTCAAGCACCTGGAGCAACACGTTCCACACGTCGGGGTGCGCCTTCTCGACCTCATCGAACAGCACGATCGAGTAGGGGCGGCGACGGACGGCCTCGGTGAGCTGACCTCCCTGGTCGTAGCCGACGTAACCCGGGGGAGAGCCGATGAGCCGACTCACCGCGTGAGCCTCCATGTACTCCGACATGTCGATCCGAATCATGGCGCGTTCGTCGTCAAAGAGTTGCTCGGCAAGCGCCCGGGCCAGCTCGGTCTTGCCCACGCCCGTGGGCCCCAGGAACAGGAAGGAGCCGATGGGGCGGTGTGCATCGGCCAGGCCGGCGCGGGCGCGACGGATCGCGTCCGATACGGAGGCGATAGCGCGGTCTTGGCCGACCACTCGCCCGTGGAGGCGCTGTTCGAGGGCCTCCAGCTTCGCCGACTCCTCGGTGAGGAGCTTCTCCACGGGGACGCCCGTCCATCGTGCGACCACCGCGGCGATGTCTTCGCCGGTGACCTCCTCGCGCAGCATTCTCTGCTCAGGGGCGATCGCGTCCAGCTCGGCGCGTGCATCCGCCATCTGCTTCTCCGCGGCAGGGATCTCGCCGTAGCGGATGCGCCCGGCCTTCTCCAACTCGCCGAGGCGCTCGGCGCGTTCGAGTTCGCCGCGGAGCGACTCCAGCCGTTCGGTGGCCCCTGAGACCCGCACAATGAGGTCCTTCTCCCGAGCCCACCGCATGTTCAGCTCTTCCGACTCGGTCTTGAGTCGGGCGATGTCGGCGTCGATCTCGTCGCGGCGTACCTTGGCGTGTTCGGACTTGTCCTTGGCTACCTGCGTCCGTTCGATCTCAAGTTGCATGATGCGGCGCCGTGCCCGGTCCAAGTCGATGGGCATCGAGTCGAGCTGCATTCTGAGCGCGCTGGTGGCCTCGTCGATGAGGTCCACGGCCTTGTCCGGCAGGAAGCGGTCGGGGATGTAGCGGTCGGACAGGGTTGCGGCGGCCACGATCGCCTCGTCGGTGATCTTGACGCCGTGGTGGACCTCGTACTTCTCCTGAAGCCCACGCAGGATCGCCACCGTGTCGTCCAGGCTGGGCTCGCCCACGTAGACGGGCTGGAAACGGCGCTCGAGGGCCGAGTCCTTCTCGATGTGCTCCCGGTACTCGCCCAGTGTGGTGGCGCCGATCATGCGCAGCTTCCCGCGAGCGAGCATCGGCTTCAAGATGTTGCCCGCGTCCACCGAGCCGTCGGCCTTGCCCGCGCCGACGATGGTGTGCAGTTCGTCGACGAAGAGAACGATGCCGCCCTCGGCATCCTCCACCTCCTTGAGGATGGCCTTGAGGCGCTCCTCGAACTGGCCTCGATATGCCGCGCCAGCCACGACCGAACTCATGGCGATCTCGACCACCCTGCGATCCTTGAGCGACGAGGGCACGTCGCCCGCGACGATGCGCTGGGCGAGGCCTTCGACGATGGCGGTCTTGCCGACGCCCGGCTCACCGATCAGGACGGCGTTGTTCTTGGTGCGCCGCGTCAACACCTGCATGACGCGGCGGATCTCCTCGTCGCGGCCGATGACGGGGTCGAGCGCGCCGACTTCCGCGAGCGCGGTGAAGTCTTGACCGAACTGCTCGAGCGCGCTGGGCTGTTGCTCCTGGGAGGGGGCTTGGGGCGCGGTGGTCATGGTGAAACTCCTTGCTGTTCTCGGCACCGCCAAACCTGAGCGATGTTGACTCAAGTTTACATAAGCCAACTCCTTTCCCGCAAGTGCTGGGGTTCATCATCACGGGGGCGCCGAGATTGGCTTTTGTCGATGCCCATCCGGTACTCTTGTTTCTCGCGCCCGCTGACGGTGGTGCGCAGCTAGGGCCCCGTTGTGTAGCGGCCTAGCACGCCGCCCTCTCAAGGCGGTAGCGCGGGTTCGAATCCCGTCGGGGCTACGATCTTCCTCCGCCATTGGCGGGGGTTTTCGTGTTTCCCGGGGCTGTGGGATGTACCCGGCGCGGCCTTGGAGGGTCGATAGTGGTCGTGAGGCAGCAATGAGCCCCACTACGGAGTTGACGTCATGCTCAAGGAACAGTTCGCTTCGGCGCTCGTTGCCGCGCGCACTGGCGCACCGTGGGCATGGGAGGCGATCTACCGCGACCTCGCCGGCGTCGTCGGGGGCTACCTTCGCGGTCACGGGGCACCGGATGTCGAGGACCTCGTGTCCGAGACCTTTCTGAGCGTGGCCAAGGACATCCATGGCTTCAGCGGGGATGAGGACGCGTTCCGCTCCTGGGTCTTCACCATTGCTCATCGCAGGTTGCACGATGCGTGGCGAGTCCGTGGGCGGCGCGTTCCGGTGGCGGACGGGGAAGATTCCCAGGCGCGAGCCGAGCAACGGTGGCAAGGCAATGTGGAAGACGAGGCGATGGCCTCGATGTCGACCGAAGAAGTGGAAGCCCTCATCGGACACCTGACCGCACCCCAACGTGACGTGATACTTCTCCGGGTCGTCGGCGATCTCTCGGTCGCACAGACCGCGCAGGTTCTCGGCACGTCCGAGGGGGCGGTCAGGGCTCTACAGAACCGGGCTTTGCGAGATCTTCGAAAGGTTGTTGGTGATGACGCGTAACGAAAACGGTCCGCTCAGCGATGACAGGGGTGAGATGAATCACCACACACCCTTTGCGCAGCGCGACGCGGATGCCGCAGTCGGCGGTCGAGTCCCGGCGAACCCGGAACTCGTCGCAGTTCAGCGTGCGCTGACACACATGAAAGAGGCGCTGGTTATGCAACCCACCCCTGAAGCCGTTTCCACCCACGCCGCGCAGTTCGCCGCCGCAGTGCACCCGCCCACCTCGGCCCCCGAGGCGCGTCACGCGTCCCCGTGGCGCCGCCGGGTATCCGCAGCGGTCGCCCTTGCCGTCGTATCGGGCTTCGGGGTCGCGGGAGCCGCAGCCGCAGACGAGGCCGCTCCGGGGGATGCGTTGTATGGCATCGACCGAGCACTCGAAACCGTGGGGATTCTCAACGGCGGCACGGGCGAGCGACTCGAAGAAGCTAAGAAATTGCTCGACAACGGTGACGTAGATGCGGCACTTCAGCTCGTCAGCGACGCGATCGAGAGCGACGGCAACAACGAGGCCGCAACAGGTTTGCGGAACGCCGCCCTCGCGGTGGCTTCGCAGTCCTCGGGTGACGATGTCCGTTCGCGGGTGTCGGCGATGCTTGAGTGGATGGCTGGCGAGGACTCCAAGGGCGCCGAATTTGGCGCGGCCGTAAGCGAACGCGCCCGACAGCTTTCGGGCAATGACGCCCCCAACGACGACGCGGCCGGCAACGCCAACGACCACGCTGCTGGCAACGCTGGCGATGACGCCGCCGACAATGCCAATGATGACGCCGCCGACAATGCCAATGATGACGCCGCCGACAATGCCAATGATGACGCCCAGGGTCAGCCTGATGTTGCTGGCGAGAACCGGGCCCCCGCGGCGGATGAGGCTCCCGGCGTGGAGGTTGGCAAGCCCTAGTTGACGTCCTCCCATGTGGCGAGTTGCGACTGCCACCGCCCGACCAAGTCGGGCGGTGGCACGCCGCATGCGGGGTCTTCGGCTTCAATCCTGGGCCGGCGAGCGGCGATGAAGCGATAGACCGCGTCGCGCCAAGCCACCGGCACCACTCGCAGGGCCGTGGCTGCTCGCCACGGCCACGGCAGACCGGCGGCCACCGCTACCACCGCATCCGACTGCACATGCCCTGTGCCGTCCCACACCAGCAGCGTGGATTCGGTGATGTGGGGCGCAAGTCCAGCGCGGTCCACGACGGCCTTGCCCACCTGTCCGGCCGAACCCGCGATGAGGAATCGGCCCTCTGCATCGTGCCTGATGAGCCAGGCCACAAAGCCGTTGCACAGGCCGCATTCGCCGTCGAAGACGACGATGGAGCGCGCGTTTGCCATGGCGACACAGTACGACGGCCGCGCGGCGACGCCAGACGGCCACCAGGCGCTCGGCGCCGATCTTCGGGTGGGCCTACACGCGCGAGGCGAGGAGTCGACCCCACTCGCGCGCGCGATCGAGTTCGCCCGGTCGGAGCATGCTGCCCTCAGCCTTCACGTTCTTCTCGTTGATGATGTAGAACCCCTGGGAACGGTTGGCGATGCTGTAGCCGCGCTCCACCAGGATCTTCTCGATCTTGCTGGCGCCACCATGGCCAAGCGGGCCGCGCACGCGCGTGTCGAAGGCGGCCGCGAAGCCAGACGCCGCGGGGAGGCCCTCGAGCCATGCCCTCAACGGCGGCTGGGAGAGGTCGGGAACGATGTCGCCGGGAGCCAAGGGCCGTTCCGCCACGGACTTCTTGGTCGTTGCGCTCGGCAGGCTGAACGCGTGAACCGGGGCCCCCACCACGAGCAGGAGGGCGGCAGCGGCCTCGGCCGCCTCGATTTCTCCCGTGTGGTGCACCAGCGTGTCTTCGCCGATGCCTTCGCCAATGGCGTGTGCAATTGCGGCGGTGTTGCCCCACAGTGATTCATAGACGACGAGTGCGCTCATACCCCCATTCCATCCCGTGGCGTCCGCCCGCGCAAGGGACCAAGGACTTCACGCGGGACCAAGGACTTCAGGCGACCTGAGTGCGCCGCAACACCTCGGTGAGCTGTTGCGCGGCGTCGACCACTGACCGGGCGTGGGCCGCCGCGGGGTGCAGCGTGAGCCGCTCAATCGGCCCGGAGATCGAGACTGCGGCGATGACGGTGCCTGCCGTGCCCCAGACGGGCGCCGACACGGAACTCACGCCGGGCTCACGCTCGCCGGCGCTTTCCGCGTAACCCTGTTCGCGCACCAACGCCAGGTCCGTCGCCGTGAAGCGCGATCCTTCGAGGCCCGCGTGCATGTGCTGAGGATCTGCCCACGCCAACAGCACCTGAGCGGCCGAGCCAGCGTGCATGGTCATGGCCGTCCCGACGGGAATGGAGTCGCGCAGCCCGACGGGGCGGTCGGCGGCGGCGATGCAGATGCGCTGACTTCCGTACAGACGGTACAGCTGTGACGATTCGCCGGTGCGGTCGCGAAGCACCGTGAGCACGGGCTGTGCGGCCGAGACGAGGCGGTCCTCGCCCACGGTGGCGGCGAGTTGGCTGAAGCGCGCACCGAGAATGAACGCCCCCGAGGTGTTGCGGCCCACGAGGTGGTGGTGTTCCAATGCAAGGGCGATACGGTGCACGGTGGGCCGAGCGAGGTGCGTGGTCTCGACCAACTTGGCGAGCGTCGCGGGGCCGTGTTCGAGGGCGCCAAGGATGGCTGCCGCCTTGTCAACGACGCCAACGCCGCTATGATTGTCCATAGAGCGATACTAGCGTCTCAGATAGTGAGATGTCGAGCAGTGAGAAGTGAGAGACCGGAGGGCAACGAATGCCCGGTCCGAAGGAGGAGCGCATGGGAATCACGCTTGCCGAGAAGCTGTGGCGGGACCATCTCGTCACCAAGGGCGAGGATGGCGCGCCCGACCTTATCTACATCGACCTGCACATGTGTCACGAGGTCACCAGTCCCCAGGCGTTCGAGGGCCTGCGATTGGCCGGTCGCCAGGTGCGCCGCCCCGACCTCACGATCGCGACCGAGGACCACAACACGCCCACGCTCAACATCGACCTGCCGATCGCGGACGAGACGAGCCGCATCCAGATCAACACACTGCGAGACAACGCCGCAGCCTTCGGCGTGCGTATCCACTCGCTGGGCGACGCCGACCAGGGCGTCGTGCACGTCGTCGGCCCCCAGCTCGGCCTCACGATGCCCGGCATGACGGTGGTCTGCGGAGACTCCCACACGTCCACGCATGGAGCGTTCGGTGCGCTCGCGTTCGGCATCGGCACGTCCGAGGTGGAGCACGTGCTCGCCACGCAGACCCTGCCGCTCAACGCCTTCAAGACCATGGCGATCAACGTTGACGGCAAGCTCCCGAAGGGCAGCACCGCCAAGGACATCATCCTGGCCGTGATCGCCAAGATCGGCACCGGTGGCGGACAGGGCTACGTGCTCGAGTACCGCGGCGACGCGATCAGGTCGCTCTCGATGGAAGCGCGCATGACGATCTGCAACATGTCGATCGAGGCGGGCGCCCGCGCCGGCCTGATCGCACCCGACGAGACCACCTTCGAGTATGTGAAGGGCCGCCCGCACGCTCCCGAGGGTGCCGACTGGGACGCCGCCGTCGAGTACTGGAAGACGCTCGTCACAGACGACGACGCGGTATTCGACGCCGAGGTCACCCTGAACGCGGCCGACGTGGAGCCCTTTGTCACCTGGGGCACAAACCCGGGCCAGGGCCTCCCGCTCAGCGCGAACGTGCCCAGCCCGGACGACTTTGCCGACGAGCAGGACAAGACCGCGGCCGCCAACGCCCTTGTCTACATGGGCCTCACGCCCGGGACGCCGCTGCGCGATCTGGCCATCGACACCGTCTTCCTTGGCTCGTGCACCAACGGTCGCATCGAAGACCTGCGCGCCGCCGCCGAGGTCATCAAGGATCGCACCAAGGCCCCCAACACCCGGATGCTCGTTGTCCCCGGCTCCGCCCGGGTGCGCCTGCAGGCCGAGGCCGAGGGTCTCGACAAGGTGTTCCTCGACTTTGGCGCCGAGTGGCGCAACGCCGGTTGCTCGATGTGTCTGGGCATGAACCCGGATCAACTGAAGCCGCAGGAGCGCAGCGCCTCCACCTCGAACCGCAACTTCGAGGGCCGCCAGGGTAAGGGCGGTCGCACCCACCTCGTCTCGCCGCTGGTCGCGGCCGCTACCGCGGTGCGTGGCACCCTGTCTAGCCTTGACGACCTCGACAACGCCCCCGCGGCGCTCGTGTAAGGGAGAAGGCTCATGGAGAAGATCACCACTCACACCGGAGTCGGCGTCCCGTTGCGTCGCTCGAATGTGGACACCGACCAGATCATTCCGGCCGTCTACTTGAAGCGCGTCACGCGCACCGGCTTCGAGGACGCCCTGTTTGCCGCCTGGCGCGGCGACCAGGACTTCGTCCTCAACCAACCGGAGTACGCGAACGGGTCCGTGCTGGTGGCGGGTCCCGATTTCGGCACGGGCTCCTCGCGTGAGCACGCCGTGTGGGCGCTCAAGGACTACGGCTTCAAGGTGGTCCTCGCCTCACGTTTTGCTGACATCTTCCGTGGCAACTCCGGCAAGCAGGGGCTGGTCGCCGGGATCCTCAGCCAGGAGAACATCGAACTGCTGTGGAAGATGCTCGAATCCGAGCCCGGCAAGCAGATCACCGTGTCTCTTGAAGACCGCACCGTCACGTGTGGGGAGCTCACCGTGCCGTTCGAGATCGACGACTACGTGCGCTGGCGCCTCATGGAGGGTCTGGACGACATCAGCCTGACCCTCAAGCACGAGGCGGACATCACCGCGTTCGAGGCAAAGCGCGATGCGTGGCGCCCCAAGACCCTGCCCGCCAAGACCGAGCCCAAGGTCGACATCGTCGCCGCTCGCCCTATCGAGTAGTTGGGAGGCGAGTGCGAGGCCCTGTCGGGCGGCTAGGGTCGATACGATGAGCCAGGTCACGACCCGTCGCATGCCCGTGCGGCGACCGCCGAGGGCGATGCGCGAGTGGGCCTGGCCCGTCGCGGTCGGTTCCTTCGTGACGTCGGTGTACTGCGTCTACGCCTTCTGGCAGTGGACGCACCTCTCTACCAAGTCGTGGGACCTGGCGATCTTCGCGCAGTTCGCCCAGCGCCTCGCCCGGTTCGAGGCTCCTATCACACCGATCAAGGGCATCGATTTCAACCTCTTCGGTGACCACTTCGACCCGCTCCTCGTCGTCCTCGGCCCGGCCTACGCGCTTTGGCCACACGCCTACACCCTCCTGGTGGTGCAGGCTGCCTGTTTCGGCATCGGTGCCGGCGTGATCACCGCGACCGCGCGGCGGCTGCTCGGCCCTGTGATCGGCGTGCTACTCGGCGTCGCGTTGGGGTTCTCGTGGGGTCTGCAATACGCGGCCGAGGCACAGTTCCACGAGATCGCGCTCGCGATTCCGTTGCTGTCCATGGCCCTTATGGCGCTGATCGAGCGCCGGTGGGCCATGGTCGTGGTGGCGGGCGGCCTGACGGTGTTCGTCAAAGAAGACATGGGGCTCACCATCGCCGTCTTAGGCGCGGTGCTGGCCTGGCGCTCCCGCGAACGCAGGCACCTGTGGCTCACCGCCTGGGGAGCTGGCTGGTTCTTGTTCGGCAACCTCGTGTGGATGCCGCTGTTCAACTCGGAGGGGCAGTGGAACAGGAGCGGCAAGCTTGACGTGCTGGGCACCATCACCGACCCGGAGGTCATGTTCGACCGCAACAAGGTGCTGATCGTCATCGCCTTGATCCTGATCGGGGCGGGGATCGCGCTGAGGTCGCCCGTGGCGCTGCTCCTCGTGCCCACGCTGGCCTGGCGCTTCATGTCCACCGACCACAGCTACTGGGGCTTCGAGTGGCACTACAACGCGGTGCTCATGCCGATCGCGTGTGCCGCGCTCATCGACGGCGTGCTGCTGTTGAGGGCGTCGCCGCGGGCGTGGCTGCGAGGGTATTCCAAGGCGGCCGCCGCGGTGGCGGTCGCCGCCGCGGCGGTACTGATGCCATTCCTGCCCTTGCATGTGCTGGTCGACGAATGGGGCAAGCCCGCCCGGGCCGACGACGCCCGGCTAGTGCTCGCCGCCGTCCCGGAGGGTGCCTCTGTCGAGACGGACACCGGCCTCATTAACTACGTTGTCGACGATCACACCGTCCTGTGGCTGGGAAGGAACAACAACCCGCCGCCGGACTGCGTGCTCGTGGATGCGCGGTTCCACGGCGGTACGCGTGCAACTGATGTGCTTGCGATGGCCGCATCGATGCACCCGGGCATCCGCTACGTCCTCGTCCACGGCGGCGACGTCTTCCAGCTGGCATGCCGGGACGCTAGTGCGAGCAGCAGCGACCTCCCGGCTGCGACTATTCTGGGGGGTCCGTTGCCGCCCTCGCGCTCCTGGAGCATGTCATGACCGATGCACCCGAGCGCTCCCGGGTGCGCGTGAGGTGGGCGGCGCTGCCGCACGCGCAGACCCGCCGCCTCGCGCTGCCTGCGATTGCGTCTAACGTCGCGGTTCCCGTCGCGGGGCTCGTCGACACGGCCATGCTCGGCCACTTCGCGCAGGCGATCGACATCGGCGCCGTGGGGCTCGGCGCGGCCGTCATTTCGACGCTGTTCTGGGTCTTCTCATTTCTGCGTCCTGGAACGACATCCGTGGTCGGGAGGGCCCTTGGCGCCGGCGATGCGGTGGGCGCGGCACGCCACGTGCAGCGCGCCGCGGCCCTCGCCGCCGCGCTATCGGCCGTGTGGCTGGCCCTCCAGTGGCTGATCGTGCCGGCGATTCTTGCGGTCCTCGCGCCGGCAGGGACCGTCCGCGATACCGCGCTGAACTACACGCTGATCCGCGGTCTGTCCCTGCCCGCCCTGTTGGTGACCCTGGTGGTCGCCGGGTACTTCATCGGCGCCCACAACACCCGGGTTCCGCTCGCGGTCGCTACCGCCACCGCCTCCATGAACATCGTTCTCGACTTCCTGTTCGTCGGTGTCTTGGGGTGGGGTGCGACAGGGGCGGCGTGGGGCACGTTCGGCTCCGAATGGGTGGGCGCCGCCCTTGCCGTGACGCTGATGTGGCGGCGCCTGACGCCCGAGCAGCGGCACACTGTTCTCGATTGGCGGGATCGCCAGTTGCGGACCGGGTGGGGAGCGCTGGCCCGCTTCAACTCGGCGCTCATGGCTCGCACCGCCCTGCTCATGGGCGTGGTGACGTTCGTCGCCTCCGTCGGTTCGCGATTCGACACCGAGACGCTTGCTGCCAACGCGATCATGCTGCAGCTCATGCATTTCTCTTCGTACGCGCTCGACGGCTACGCCAACGCGGCCGAGGCGCTTGCGTCGCACGCTGCCGGCAGGGCAGACCCGGGCGGCCTCAACGCCGCCGCGGTGGCATCGGCGCTACCCATGGTGGCGATCGCCGTGGCATTGACTGCGACGTACTGGTGTGCGCGGCATGGAATCCTGGCGCTACTCACGGATCTTCCGAACGTGAGTTCCACGGCCCTCGACTACTGGGGCTACATCGCCGTGTTTCCCCTACTGTCGTGGGGAGCATGGTGGCTCGATGGCATCTATCTGGGGGCGGGAAGATCCGGCCTGATGCTGGTGTCCATGCTCGCCTCGACGCTGCTGGTGTTCTTGCCCGTCCTGGCGGTGGGGGCTGTCGTCACCGGCTCCCTCACGAACGATCACGTGTGGCAGGCCTTCCTCGGCCTCAACGTCGCCCGTCAGGCGACCCTCGCGGCGCTCTACCCTCGCCTTGTCAAGACACTGGCGTAGCCCCGCCGCGACTCGCCCGGGAAGAGTTTTGGCTCGGATTCGGCTTTACTGAGGCATGGCGAACTCAGCGATCGAGCACACCATCCCGGCCGCCCCGGCGCTGAACCGATCATCGTCGGACGCCTGGCGGGTGGTGGCCGCAGCGCTCGTCTGTGGGGCCGCAGTCCTGCTGTTCGCCGTTCACGTGCGGCCGTGGGGCTACCTGCCGCTGGCGGCTGGCGTGGCGCTCGCCTGGGCCGTTGATCGGCTGCTCGCGCGGCACCTCGCACTGATCGCGCTCGGTCAGGCGATCATCTCGACCATCTCGCTGAAGGCCGACCTGTCCAACGCGGGGGTCGCACGGTTTGCTGTGGTGCTCGGCTTGGCGGTCGTGGTGCCGTACGCGATCTCCCGGCGGGCGCTGGGCGCGCGGGTGATCCGATTCCCGATGCGCGGGGGCTGGCCGTGGACGCGGGCGCAGTGGGCGTACATCGGCGTGGTGATCGTTGCGGGCTATCTGATCCTGCCGCACTACTTCATCGGCTCAGGCGTATACCGCAATTGGCCGGACGTGGCCAGCGCGAACGAGATCGCAAGGCTCTTTGTTGGCGTCAACGCGGTGGGCATCTGGGACGAACTCTTCTTTGTGGCCACCGTGTTTGCGTTGCTGCAACGCCACTTTCCCGTGTGGCTGGCGAATCTGTTGCAGGCGGTCGTGTTTGTCTCGTTTCTGTGGGAGCTGGGATACCGGGAGTGGGGGCCGCTGCTCACCGTGCCGTTCGCGCTCGTTCAGGGGTGGATCTTCTCGTGGGCGCGGTCGCTGCCGTATGTCATCACGGTGCACCTGCTGTTCGATGGGGTGGTGTTTGCCGTGTTGGTGCATGCCCACCGTCCCGACCTGCTCGACATCTTTGTGACAGCGCCGTAGGAATCAGTGCCCTACGAATCGGGAACCCAGGAGTCGGCGCACTAGGAGATATCGAGCCACCGCCGGGTGCCGAAACTGCCGAGCGAGGCCCCCGCCACGCGGCTCGCCCACGCCAGCTGATGGGGAAACTCCTGCTCGGACCGTCCCGCCTGAGCGATGGCGACCGCGAGCGCGCCATGGAAGAAGTCCCCGGCGCCCAGTGTGTCGGCAACAGACACCCGCTCCACCGGTACCGCGCCACGGGTGTGCGGCGCCCGGAAGACGATCCCTCGTGCGCCCCGGGTGACCGCGGTGAAGACGGGCCCGCGATCGACCAGATATGCCAGCACACTCACCGGGTCGGGCTGCACCCCTGGCGGCGCGAAGTCTCCGGACACCACGGCAATGTCGACGTGCTCCAGCACGGCGTCCGTGTGCGGCGTGAAACTTCCACCGTCGAACAGGACCGGGATGCCGCGCTCGCGGGCCGCGGACGCGATGGGAAGGGCGAGCGAGGGGTGATAGCCATCACAATGCACCGCGGCCACGCCGTCGAGCGCCCGCGCGATCTCGGCCGCGGACAGGGACGCAGCCGTGGCGCTTGAGGCCGACGACGTAGGCGAGACGATCGCGCGGTCGCCGCTGCCGGCGGTGACCAGAATGGACGCGACCACCGGTGGCGTGTCGACAGGCACCGCCCACACCGTCACGCCGCAGGCCGCAAGGTCGCTGCGGATGATGTCGCTCACCGGGTGGTCCGCCAATGCGGTGATCAGCACCGCCTCACTGCCAAGATGGGCGGCGGCCACCGCGGCATTCGCTGCCGGACCGCCTGCGGCGGTGAGCGAGTCCAGGGCCACGACCTTCTCGTTGCTGTCGGGCAGGCGGTTCACCAACTGGATGACATCGAGGGTCGCGAGGCCCACGAACAGACTCTTCACGGTCATCGCGCGGTCACTGCCAGCCGACCGGCCGCGACGCGGTGCGACACGACGGCGCCTGCGGTAACGAGGAACGCGACGCTCATGTGGCGAATGCTACCCGGAACGCCGCGCCCGACGGCTGACGGCGGTGCTCGGAGCAAAGATGGGGCACGATAGTGACCATGACGGACTCTCTCCGCGTTGATGGCGGTCGTCCCCTGATGGGCGAAATCAACGTACGCGGTGCCAAGAACTTTGTATCCAAGGCGATGGTGGCCGCGCTGTTGGGCTCCACCCCGTCGGTGCTGCGCAACGTCCCCGAGATTCGCGACGTGAATGTCGTGTCGTCACTGCTGAGACTCCACGGCGTGGACGTCGCGTATGACGTGGTGACCGGCGAACTGACGATGGACACGTCACACCTGGCGGTCGCGGACGCCGCGCAGATCGCGGCGCACGCAGGCTCATCGCGCATCCCGATCCTGCTGTGCGGACCGCTTCTCCACCGCCTCGGCGAGGCGGTCATCCCTGACCTGGGCGGCTGCCGCATCGGCGATCGTCCCATCGATTTTCACCTGGAAATCCTCACCAGCTTTGGCGCGACCATCACTCAAGGGGAGGACGGGCTCCACCTGCACGCGCCGCACGGCTTGCATGGCATCCGGTACGAACTCGAGTTTCCATCTGTGGGCGCTACCGAGCAGCTCCTGCTGACGGCAGTGCTGGCCGAGGGTGTGACGACGCTCCACAACGCGGCGGTGGAGCCCGAGATCAAGGACCTCATTGACACGCTGCAGAAGATGGGCGCGATCATCTCGGTGGACACGGACCGATCGATCACGATCGAGGGCGTCAAGCAGCTGCGCGGCTTCGAACACTGGTCCCTCACCGACCGCATCGAGGCCGGATCCTGGGCCGCGGCGGCGCTTGCCACGCGGGGCGACATCTTTGTCCGCGGAGCGCAGCAACGCCACATGGGCATGTTCTTGAACGTGTTCCGCAAGGTCGGTGGCGAATTCGAGGTCACGACCGACGGCATCCGCTTCTTTCACCCGGGAACCGACCTGAAGCCGATCGCGCTGCAGACGGACGTGCACCCCGGCTTCATGACCGACTGGCAACAGCCGCTGGTCGTCGCACTGACGCAGGCGAAGGGCCTCAGCATCGTGCACGAGACGGTGTATGAGAACCGCTTCGGCTTCACCGACGCGCTGGTGAAGATGGGCGCCCACGTGCAGCTGTACAAGGAATGCCTTGGGGATAAGAAGTGCCGTTTTGGCCAGCGGAATTTCAGGCACTCTGCGGTCATCAGCGGGCCCACCCCGCTACGGGCCGCAGACATCGAGGTGCCGGACCTGCGCGGCGGCTTCAGCCACCTGATTGCCGCGCTCGCGGCGGAAGGAACGTCCAACGTGTCCGGCATCGGCATCATCGATCGCGGCTACGAGAACTTCCGTGCCAAGCTTGTGGCGCTAGGCGCGAGCGTCGAGGCGTAGCGACCATGGTCAAGAGGATTCCTCTGCGGAAGCCCCGCGGTCGACTGTACCGGCTGGCGGCCCTGGTGATCCGTTCCGTGCTGCACCTGACCACTCGCAAGGACTGGCATGGCATGAACGACATGCCTGCCGAGGGCGGCTTCATCGCCGTCTCCAACCACGTAACCTATGCCGATCCGCTGACGTTTGCCCACTTTCTGTACAACTCCGGCTACGCGCCCCACTACCTGGCGAAGTCTCCGCTGTTCGAGCTGCCGTTGATCGGCATGATCCTGCGCAAGACCGACCAGATCCCGGTGCATCGCGGCTCGGTGCGGGCCAGGGACGCCGTGGACAGCGGTCTCAAGGTGCTCGACTCGGGCGGAGTGATAGCCATGTTCCCCGAAGGCACGCTGACGCGCGATCCCGATCTGTGGCCCATGGTCGCCCGCACCGGTGCGGCCCGGATGGCGCTGATGACCGGGGTCCCGGTGATCCCTGTCGCCCAGTGGGGCGCACACCGTCTGCTCGGCCGGTACAGCAAGGTCATCAAACCGTTCCCGCGCAAGAAGATCACGGTCAAGGCTGGCCCTCCCATCGAGTTGGACGACTTGCGCGCCGGGCCGCTCGATAACGACGCGTTGCGTGAGGCAAGCACACGCATCATGCAGACCCTCACCGCCATGGTCGAGGAGATGCGGGGCGAAAAGGCCCCAGAGGTGCGCTTCGACATGCGAAAGAAGTCCTCGTAGTGCGCGCCGCGGTGCTGGGCGCCGGAGCGTGGGGGACCACGTTCGCGGCGGTGCTGGCCGACGCCGGTTGCGACGTCATTCTGTGGGGGCGCGATCCCGCCGTGGCGGAGGAGATTGCCGCGACGCGCCGCAACGAGCGTTTCCTGCCGGGCATTGACCTGCCCGCGCGTGTCGCGGGAACGTCCGATGCTGTGGTCGCCTTGGACGGCGCGGAATTGGTGGCGGTGGCGCTACCGTCCCAGCGCGTACGGGCCATCGTGACACCCTTCGCCGACTTGGTGAGTCGCGACTCGATCGTGATTTCCCTCATGAAGGGAATCGAGCGCGGCAGCCATGAGCGCATGAGCCAAGTGCTGGGGGAGGCGTGGGACATCGAGCCCGAACGCCGCGTGGTGGTGTCCGGCCCCAACCTTGCCAAGGAGATCGCGGCCAAGCAGCCCACCGCCACCGTCGTCGCCTCTAAGGCGGAGGCGACTGCGGAGGCCGTCGCTCGCGCGACCGCGTCCGGCTATTTTCGCCCGTACACCAACACCGACGTCATGGGCGTGGAGCTCAGCGGCGCCTACAAGAACATCATTGCGGTTGCCGTCGGCATCGCCGACGGCATGGGCTTCGGTCACAACTCCACCGCAACCGTGATGACCAGGGGTCTTGCCGAGATCACCCGGCTGGGTCTCGCGCTTGATGCGAAGCCCGACACGTTCTTCGGGCTCGCGGGCATGGGGGACCTGATCGCCACCTGCGCGTCCCCGCTGTCGCGCAACCACACGCTGGGCTCGCTCATTGGTGGGGGAGCCGAACTCGCTGAAGCGATCACGCGCACGGGCGGCACCGCCGAGGGCGTGACCACGTCTCAGTCGATTCAGGAGCTGGCGCGAGACCACGGGGTCGACGTTCCGATCTGTGACGCCGTGGTGGCGATGCTGCACGACGGCCAGCCCAAGGAGGCCGTGCTGGGCGCGTTGCTCGCTCGCCCGCGCAAGGCGGAGGGTCTATGAGCGCGTCCCGCCGCACCGTCGCGGTGCTTTTCGGAGGGCGCTCGTCGGAGCACGAGGTCTCCTGCACGACGGCCGGTGGTGTGCTGGGCGCGATCGATCGCGAGCGGTGGGATGTGGTGGCGGTCGGCATCGGGCGCGACGGCTCCTGGACGCTGCAGAGCGATGACCCCTCCCAGTGGTCCCAGACAGAAGACGGCATGCCTCACGTGGTGCCGAGCGAGCACCGGGTGCTGCTGCCCGCGGCCGCGGACACCACGATGTGGCGCCAGGAGCGCGGCGGCGCCGTGACTCCACTGGCACATGTCGATGTCGCGTTTCCGCTGCTGCACGGACCGTGGGGCGAGGACGGCACCATCCAGGGAGCCATGGAACTGCTCGATGTGCGCTATGTCGGGTCGGGTGTGCTGGCCTCCGCCATGGGCATGGACAAGCAGTTCATGAAGTCCGCCTTCAGGGCGCAGGGCCTGCCCGTGGCGGACGATGTGGTGTTGGCGCCGGGCGAGTCCCCGGACGCCGTGCGAGAGCAGATCGAGGCGCTCGGCCTGCCCGTATTTGTGAAGCCGGCACGCGCCGGCTCCAGCATGGGGATCTCGCGCGTCGACTCCTGGGACCAGTTGCACGCTGCGGTGGCCGACGCC
The DNA here is from genome assembly GCF_016278765.1 of Demequina sp. Classification (GTDB taxonomy): domain Bacteria; phylum Actinomycetota; class Actinomycetes; order Actinomycetales; family Demequinaceae; genus Demequina. Next base: position 23,023 of record NZ_JADQBE010000078.1, read on the forward strand.
GTCAAGCACGACCCGAAGGTGTTGATCGAACGCGGCATGAGCGGGCGGGAGATCGAGACTGCCGTGCTGGGCGCCCGAGATGGCGTGCGCACCTCGCTGCCGGGGGAGATCGTCACGGGCGGTGGCCACGCGTTTTATGACTTCGAGGCCAAGTACTTTGACGCGGCTCACGTGCGACTCGACTGCCCTGCGGACCTTCCCGCCGACGATGCCGCGCACATCCGGACCCTCGCGGCGCGCGCCTATGCGTCGGTCGCGGCGGAGGGCCTCGCGCGTGTGGACGTGTTTTACGCCCCCGATGGCACCGTCACGGTCAACGAGATCAATACCATGCCCGGGTTTACGCCCACCAGCATGTATCCGCGCATGTGGGCGGCCTCGGGCATGACGTACCCCGACCTCGTCGAAGAACTGATGCAGGCCGCGTTGGCGCGGCCCGCCGGACTGCGCTGACGCCCGGGCTCGCGGCTCGATGAACTCTCGGCGCGCCCCACGGGGATAGGGTCGAAGCAGACGTCAACGGAAGGAGCAGGCACGATGCCTACTATCGCCATTGCGGGGGCTGGCCCGGGACTGGGAGCGGCCGTTGCGCGCAGATTCGGACGTGAGGGATTCGCGGTTGCGCTGATCTCTCGCGATCAGGCCAAGCTGGACGGACTCGCCCAGGAACTCACATCCGAGGGAATCACGGCCCGCGGCTTCGCCGCCGACGTACTCGAACCGGCGCAACTGTCCGCCGCGCTCGAAGCCGCGGCCGCCGAACTGGGACGCATCACGGTGCTGCAGTACAGCCCGCTGCCGTTCCGCAGCTTCCTGAAGCCCGTGTTGGAGACCCCTCCGGAGCTCGCCCTCGAGGCACTGCAGTTCTCGCTGTTTGGCCTGATGCATGCGGTGGGGTCCGTGCTCCCTGCGATGCGTGAGGCGGGCAGCGGCAGCATCGTCCTCATCAACGGCGGCACGTCCGTCAAGGCCCGTGCCGACTTTGCGGGCACGTCCATCGCCTTCCCGGCCGAGAGCGCCTACGGCGAGATGCTGCACGACGCGCTCGAGGACGAGGGAATTCGCGTGGCGCAGCTCGTCATTCCCGGTGGCATCCCCAAGCTCAATCTGCCGAACGGCATCGACGACGTCGCGGAGCGGATTTGGTCGCTTCACGCCGCGCCGGGACCGTTCCGCGAGATGCTGATCCCGCTGGAGGAAGGGCGAGAGTAGCCCTAGCGGCACTCCAGGCCAGAAGGCTCGGCCAGCGTCGCGGACGGGCTGAAGACCGCGAGGATCTCTCCGACCGCCTGGTCGGCACGCATCTTGGGGATCACCACTTCCATCGCGGGAGTGCGCCCGAACGCGGTCGCCCGCCACACGTCGGCCTCCTCCACCACCAACCAGTCGGCCGACGCCGCAGGGGTGTCGATCGCCACGCAGCGCTCGTTCGACGGGCCGGGAACCTCCACTCCGCATCGGACGGTGATGCGCGGCTCGTCGCCATAGGAGGCGGTCGCCTGTGACGACGTCTCGTGCCGCTGAAGACCGCCCACCTCGTCGGGGATGCCGAGCATGACGGCGGCGCACCCCGGGTCGCCAGCGTAGGGCGCCGGTTCCACCACGATGGGAGCGGTGCACCCCGAGACGGCCCACACCAGGATCACTGCCGGCAACGGAAGTGAACGACGCATGGCACCAGCCTAGGCGGCGCGAGACGGCAGTCATCACGAGCGGGGTGCGCGGCTCGGTAGTCTGTGAGGGACCCAAGGGAGATCATGAACAACGAAGAATCCGTGCCGCTGCTTGTCAACCCCCATGAGTCGTACCCCAAGCCGTCGTCGCTTCGGCATTGGTCGGTCCCGATCATCATCAACCTCGCCGTCGCCGTCGCGGTATTCGCCATTCTCGAAGGCGGGATTCGCTACGCGGTGGTCGCCGTGCTGGTGGCCGGCGGACTCGTGACGGCTCGCACGTACTGGGTCTCCGGCGAGTTGGCGACGGGGCGCATCTCCTTGCTCGACGGCCGTGTTCAGGACGGCAAGTGGCAGCTCGCCGGCCTGTCGAACGTGGTCTCCGCGCGCACGTGGGTGACGTTCGACGGCGGGGGAGTGCTGAGGCTGTCCCGCACCGGCCCGGTGGGTGCGCGCGCGTACATCGTCTCCGATGGCCGCGCATCGACCGGGTTCCGTTCGGCGGTGGACTGGGATGAGCACAACGCCCCCTCCCTGATCGATGCCGCCCGCGAGCACGGGTACACCGTGCGCTTCGAGGAGTGACGTGACCACCATCGGCGAGATGGGCGAAGACGCGCTCATCGATCTCTTTGCACCCCGGCTTCCCGACACCGACGCCGCCCTCCTGGGTCCGGGTGACGATGCCGCGGTCTTGTCCGTCGACGGCAACCTGGTGGTCTCCTCCGACATGCTGATCGAGGGCAGGCACTTTCGACGCGAGTGGAGCACCGCCGCCGACGTCGGGTGGCGCGCCGCGATGCAGAACATTGTCGACATCGACGCGATGGGCGCCGTTCCCACCGCGCTGCAGGTGATGCTGGCGGCCCCACCTGACACGGACGTGGAGTGGGTGCTCGGGTTCGCCGACGGGCTGCGCGAGGCGTGCGAGCCGCACGGCGTCGGCGTGGTGGGCGGCGACCTGTCGGGGGCGAGCGAGATCGCGATTTCGGTGACTGCCCTCGGCGAGACCCACGGCGTGGAACCCGTCACCCGTGCCGATGCCGCGCCGGGCGACATCGTCGCGGTGTCGGCGCCCCTGGGCGCGGCGGCTGCGGGACTGGCCCTGCTGACGGCCGGAACCGGGGAGGGGCTCGAGGCCATCGGGCTGTTTCTTCGCCCTCGACCCCTCATCGGCGCCGGCCTCGAGGCGGCGCTGCGCGGGGCCACCGCGATGATGGACGTTTCCGACGGGCTGCTGCGCGACGCTGGACGCATGGCGAGGGCGTCGGAGGCGGGTCTCGATATCGAGAGCGCCTCCGTGCCAGTGCACCCCGCCGCGACCGAGGCCGGGCGTGTGCTTGGCGTCGGTGCCCTCGCATGGGCTCTGACGGGCGGCGAGGACCACTGCCTCCTGGCAACCTTCCCCGCGGGCGCGTTCCTGCCGGACGGATGGACGCAGGTGGGCGTGGTGACCGACGGGTATCAGGGAGTGCGACTGGACGGCGCGATTCCCGATGCGCTGGGCTGGGATCACTTCGGCGCGTGATGTGGCGCGCCACGCGCGGGGGCGCGGCTAACCTGGGAGCGTGAGCAAGGACCGCGGGGACAAGCCGCGCCGAGTGGCACTCGCGCTCGGTTCGGGAGGCGCGCGAGGCTACGCGCACATCGGCGTGATCGAGGAGATCGAGGCGCGCGGCTGGGAGATTGTCGGCATCGCTGGCAGTTCGATGGGCGCCGTGATCGGCGGCCTGTATGTCGCCGGCGGGATGGAGAGCTACCGCGACTGGGTGGTCGGGCTTGGGCGCAGGGATGTCATCCGTCTCATGGACGTCTCGGTGGGCGGCGCTGGCCTATTGCGCGCCTCCAAGGTGATGTCCAAAGTCAACGACCACTTGGGCGACCTCAACATCGAGGACGCCCGCATCCCGTACACCGCCATCGCGGTGGACCTGGTGAGCGAACGCGAGATCTGGTTCACCTCCGGGCCCATGATCGACGCCATTCGCGGCTCCATCGCTATTCCGTCCGTGTTCACTCCGCTCGTCAAGAACGGCATGGTCTTGGCCGACGGCGGGCTACTGAACCCCGTACCCGTGACGCCTTTGGCCAACGTGCATTCCGACGCGATCATCGCCGTCAATCTTTCCGGAACGGCCGGGAATCGTCCCGGACCGCCGCCCGAACCGGGAAGTGGAGGGCGCCTGCCCAGGTTCAAGCTCTCGTCGCTACCGGATGTGCTTGAACCGACCGTTCGCGCGTTGCTCCAGAGCCGAGACAAGCCCGAAGGCGCGGCGAAGTCCGCACCCGAAGCGCGAACCATCGACCTGAGCGCCCTCGATGTGGTGGACCGCTCGTTGCACCTGATGCAGGACGCCGTCATGCGGTACCGACTCGCAGCGTACCCGCCAGACGTGCAGATCGACATCCCGGTCGACGCGTGCGGAACTCTGGACTTTCACCGTGCCAAAGAGCTCATCGCACTGGGACGCAAGCGCGCCATTGCCGTCTTCGACGCCTGGGACGAGGCATCGGCGCCGCCCTCGTAGCATCGGGCGCCTGAAACCTCTCGCCTGGAAAACACCACGGGCGCCTTCCGCAGTGGAAGACGCCCGGTATGGGGTGAGAGAATCTCACTCAGACGTTGCGCACAACCTTGCCGGCCTTGAGGCATGAGGTGCACACGTTGAGGCGCTTGGGGCTACCGGCCACCACCGCGCGCACGCGCTGGATGTTCGGGTTCCAGCGGCGCTTGGTCCGGCGGTGCGAGTGGGAAATGGAGTGCCCGAAGGACGGGCCCTTGCCACAAACGTCGCAATTGGCTGCCACGATGGTTCTCCTAGAGTCTTGAGCGCGCGGTACCTCATCAAGGTCGCGCCAGGTTGAATGCCCGCGTCCGGGCAACCGCACTAGGGTATCCGAGAAGGACCCGGATTGCCAATCAGGAGCGGCGCCCTCAGGGGCGTCCGATCGAGAGCACAGGAGGACCATGCCGGCCGAGTCGCACGAACTGCGCCACTGGCTGGCCTCCGGCGCGCACGCGATCAAACGGGCGCGCGGCCGACTCGACGCCATCAACGTGTTCCCGGTGCCGGACTCCGACACGGGCACCAACATGTATCTGACGCTGCAAGAGGGCAATCGTGCCGTCGCCAAGCTGCCGCCGAGTGCGAGCCACCGCGAGGTAGTGGCGGCTTTCGCGCGCGGCGCGCTCCTGGGAGCCCGCGGCAACTCGGGCGTGATCGTGTCGCAGTACCTCAGCGCCTTCCTCAAGCACGTGGACCAGGCTGGCGGGCTGAGCAGCGCCAGGCCCGCCTCGATCGCCAGGGCACTGCAGGAGGCGGCCGATGCGGCGTACGCCGCCGTGGGGGCACCCGTCGAGGGAACTATCCTGTCGGTAGCCCAGGCGGCCTCGCATGGTGCCGCGGCGGCGGTGGCGGCCCGAGCACATCGCAACGAGGTGATTGTCGCCGCCGTGACGTCGGCCCGCGCCGCGCTGCGCTCGACAAGCGATGAACTTCCCGCCGCCCGCGCGGCCGGTGTGGTCGACGCCGGGGCCGCGGGGTTGGTGCTCCAACTGGAGATGCTGGCCGAGACCTTGGCGGGCAGCGACGCTCTGCAGGGCCTCGAATATGTCGAGTGGGAACTCGCGTCGACCGGCAAGGGAGTGGTGGCGGTTCCGGTACACCACGAGCATCACGATGCTGGCGGCGCCTACGAGGTCATGTTTGTGGGGGTCGCTCCGCCGCGGGGCGCCAGCGGCGCCGCGGCCCAGGACCACAATCTCGCCCAAGCGCTGGCCGCATTGGGTGACTCGGTGGCGGTGACCGAGAGCCACGGGCTGGTGCACGCCCACGTCCATACCAATGTGCCCGACGAAGCGGTTGAGCAGGGCATCGCCCACAGTGCGCGGCAGATTCTGGTGAGCGCCATCGCGCTGGGCGACGCGCGTGAGCCCAGTGAGCCCGGGTACGGCACCGGCATGGTCGCGCTGACGTCGTGCCCGGGGCTCGCGGCGCCGCTGGCCGACGCCGGAGCGGTCGTCCTGGTGGTCCCCGACCCGACCCGGCTCAAGAGGCGAGAGTTGCGTCGGGCCGTGCGCCAGGCATCGGCGCGTGGCGTGGTGATAGCCGCAGGGAACGAGCAGTTGTATGCGGCCGCGGAGGAACTCGCGGGACGCAAGGGCGCGGGGGACGTGGTGGTGTTGCCCGCGCAGCACGAGGCGCAGGTCATCGCGGCCATTGCGGCGGGCGCAACCGTCACCCCGGGTGAGCCGCTCGCCGACGTGATGCGCGACGCCGTGTTGCGCTGCGACGTGGCGAGATCGAGTCCCGATGCGATCGATGACGACGCCGACCGGCTTCTTCGTCCCGACACCGAGGTGATCACCCTGGTCTTCGCCCTGGGCGTCTCGGACGCCACTGCGGACTCGGTCCGCCTCTCAGCGGAGGCCATCTGTCCCCAGGCGGATGTGAATGTCTACCAGGGTGGCCATGTGTGGCCGGGAGTGCTGCTGGGCGTGGAGAGGGGCGCGTGAGCGACGTGCTCGAGGAGTCGCTGGCCACGGTGCTCGGCTCTCGCACGTCGGGATCGCTCGCCAAACTCGGCCTGATGACTGTCGAGGACCTGCTGAGGCATTACCCGCGCCGGTATGGGATTCCCGGGGAGCTCACGGACATGGGTGCGCTCAGGCTCGGCGAGCACGTGACCGTCATGGCGGAGGTCCGCTCGACCACGGTGCGCCCGATGCGGTCGCGCGGCGGCGCCATGCTGGAGGCGATCGTGACGGACGGGCGCGACACGCTGCAGCTCACGTTCTTTGCCAAGCGCACGGGCGTGCTGAGGATGCACGAGGACAAGCTGCGCGCGGGCCGCACCGGGCTGTTCACGGGCACGGTGGGCGACTACCGCGGGCGGCGGCAGCTGGTGCACCCGGACTACCTCATCGTCGGCCTGGACGCCGCCGATGCGGAAGAGGCGACGATCGAGGCGTCGCGTCCCATCCCCATCTATCCCGCCGCCGCGTCCGTGCCCACGTGGCGCATCGGCCGATCCGTGCGCACCGTCCTTGACCCGCTCACCGAGGCCGACGTTCCCGACCCGATTCCCCAGCCCTTGAGGGACCTCCACCGCCTGCCGACGCTGCTCGAGGCGTTGCGTGGGGTGCACGTGCCGGATGACCTTGACCACGTCAAGCGCTCCCAGCATCGGCTGAAGTACGAGGAGGCGCTGGTGCTTCAGACCGCGCTTGCCAGGCGCCGTGCGGATCGCGAGTCGCATTCGGCGGTCCCTCGGGCGGCGGCGGGCGGCGGCCTGCTGGAGGCCTTCGACGCGCGCGTGCCTTTCCCCCTGACCCAGGGCCAGATCGAGGTGGGTCGGGAGATCTCGGCCGACCTTGAGCGCGCGACCCCGATGCTGCGCCTGCTCCAAGGCGACGTGGGCGCCGGCAAGACCGTGGTGGCGCTGAGGGCCATGCTCGCGGTGGTCGATGCCGGGGGCCAGGCGGCGCTGCTCGCGCCCACCGAGGTGCTGGCCGCCCAGCACGAACGCACGCTTCGCGACCTGCTGGGCCCTCTCGCCGACGGAGGGACGCTGGGCGGCGCGGATGGCGCCACTCGCGTGGCGCTCCTCACCGGCTCTCAGGGTGCGGCCCGCAAACGGCAGGCGCTCGCGGACGCCGCCTCGGGAGCCGCCGGAATCGTGGTGGGCACGCACGCGCTGCTGAGCGACACCGTGCAGTTCGCGGACCTGGGCCTGGTGGTGGTCGACGAGCAGCACCGCTTTGGCGTGGAGCAGCGCGACCAGTTGCGCGCTCGCGGCACGAGCGTTCCGCACACGCTGGTGATGACCGCGACGCCCATCCCGCGCACGGTCGCCATGACGGTGTTTGGGGACCTCGAGACGTCGGTGCTGACCGAGCGGCCGGCCGGGCGCGCCGAGACCGTGACCCACGTGGTCCCGGCGGACAACTCCGCATGGATGAGTCGCATCTGGCAGCGCATGCGCGAGGAGATCGATGCGGGCAGGCGGGCATACGTGGTGTGCCCGCGCATCGAGGGCGACCAGCCGGAGGACGACGCCGAACCGGACCCCGTGGACGAGGATCCGCGGGCGCTCGAGGCGGGCGAGGAGCCTGCCGCGGCGGCGCGACCGCCGCTCGAAGCTGTGGTGGATGTCGCCGAACGGCTACGTCACCTGCCGGCGCTGGAGGGCATCGGCATCGGCGAGATGCACGGTCGGCTCACCGGTGAGCAGAAGGACGCCGCCATGGCCGCCTTTGTCGACGGCGCCACCCCCATTCTCGTGTCGACCACGGTGATCGAGGTGGGTGTGGACGTGCCGCAGGCGAGCACCATGGTGGTGCTCGATGCCGAACACTTTGGGATCTCGCAGTTGCACCAGTTGAGGGGCCGAGTGGGCCGTGCGAGCGAGCCTGGGCTGTGCCTGTTGGTGACCCATGCTCAAGAAGGCACTCCGTCGCTTGAACGACTCACCGCGGTCGCGTCGACCAGCGACGGCTTCGCCCTTGCTGAGAAGGACCTTGAACTGCGCCGAGAGGGGGATGTGCTGGGTGCGGCGCAATCCGGCGGGCGCAACTCGCTCCGGCTGCTGCGGGTGCTCCGCGACGCGGACGTGCTGGGGGTGGCGCGCGACGACGCACGCGGGCTGGTCGACCGTGACCCGACCCTTGCGCAGAGCCCCGCTTTGGCGCAGGCGATTGCCGTGTGGCTCGGGGAGCGTGAGGAGTTCTTGGAGCGAACCTGAAAGTTGGCAAAGTCGGTCGGAGGGTCGTCGTGGGCGTTCTTTTCGTCCTGCGGGGAAGACGTCGCTTGGCAAATCGGCTGAATGAGGCCCCGTCGCTAACAAGGAGAACCCTGTTAGCTCAGGACTCCACAAGATGAGGCGGCTGCTTCGGGGGCCGCTTTCTTGCGTTGAGGGCGGATTTGCCCACGACGCGCCTCAACAACCTCATGCCCCGGCCGATAAGGTAAGAATCAGGCGCTTTTCGAAAATGGCGAGATGGGGTGCCCGTGAGGTCGAGGCTGCTGACGCTCATCCTTCTCCTTCGACGGCGCCCGTCTGGCGACAGGGAGGCCTCCCTCCCTCACCTTGCGCGCGCGCGTGCCGGGCCAGATTCCACGCCGATCGTGAGCACGCTGCTGTTCTCAGTCATGACCGCGGCCTTGACGATCCTGATCGCCATGAGAGGCGGAGCCCCCACCACCCTGGGCCATCTGTTTTACATTCCGATTCTCTATGTGGCGATCAGACACGGAGTCAAAGCCGCCGCGCTCGCAGGCGCCGTTGCCGGTTTGGCCGTGGGTCCTTGGATGCCGTCGTCCATACCTGGTCACGAGCATCAGACGCTCGGAGGCTGGTTGGTGAGGCTTGCGCTCTTCGTTCTTGTGGGATGCGTGGCCGCATTTCTTGCCAGGTCCGATTCGCGTTCACTCGACATGGTGGCGCGCGACCTGTACGTCGCGCAGCGTTTGCGCGCCGCGGTGCGGTTTCATCAGATCCGCGTGCATTATCAGCCGTTGATCGACCTGACGGATGGCCAGGTGGTCGGCTTCGAGGCGCTGTGTCGTTGGCGCGACTCGAAGGGCAGGGAAATTCCGCCGCACCGGTTCATTCCCGAGGCGGAGCGGGCCGGAGTCATCACGGCGGTGGGAAGGCAGGTGCTCCACCAGGCGGTCGATCAGGCCCACTATTGGGTCGGCCATGGGCGCCCTGGCCTGCTGATGACCGTCAACGTCTCCACCGTGCAATTGAGCGACCCCGCGTTCCTTGCGGACCTGGTACGACTCGTCCCAGCTGACGCAACCGAACGGTTCCAGTTGGGCCTCGAGATCACGGAGACCGCGATCATCGAGGATCCACAAAGTGCGCTCACGTTCCTTCGTGCGGCGCGAGAACTTGGTATCACGATTGCGGTCGATGACTTCGGCACGGGTCAATCGTCGCTGGCATACTTGGCCGATTTCCCCATCGACATCATCAAGATCGACCGATCGTTTGTGGCTTCGATGGGAACCGACCCCAAGAGCCACTCCCTGGTTGGCGCGATAGTGCAGATGGCGCACTCGCTCGGGGCACTGACCATTGCCGAGGGAATCGAGACGCCGGAGCAGTTGAGGGCGCTGGCGGCGCTTGGCTGTTCCCTGGGTCAGGGCTATTACCTCGGTTTTCCCGATGCGCCGGACGCGGTTGATTGGGGGCGTCGAGACATGGCTCCCGCGACGAGTCGCCGGTCGGGCACGGATTCCTGGGCGTAGTTCCTCGGGACGTTGGTGGCGTGACTGGTCGCAGTGCGCGGTTGCTGGGCGGGCGTCACCGCCCGCCTGCCTTCCGGGCGTCGTGCCCGGGTCGTTGTGGTGTGGGCTTTCCACAGGGTGTTGTGCCTGGTAGGTGTGTGTCTGATGTTTCTGGTTGACTGTTCTTGTGGCTATTGAGGCGGCGGAGATCGAGCGGGTGAGTTCCCTGGTGGGGGAGTTGGCGCGTCGTGATGTGTCAGACCTGTTGCAGGGTGATTTGTTGGCGGTGCACGATGCTGTGGCGAGGTTGGGGCGCGTGACGGGCACGTTGCAGGCACGCTTCGCGGGGGAGATTGCACGTTGTTCCGCACCGGACCTGCCGGGGGGTGGTTTGGCACGTCGGCAGGGGTTCGGTAACGCCGGGCAGATGGTGTCGAAGGTGACGGGGGGAACTACGGCGGGGGCGTGGCGTGCCATTGAGGTGGGGTTGGCGCTGATGCCCGTGGTGGTGCCGCCTACTGCGGGTGCCGACGCAGCGACCGACTCCACTTATCCCGATGCTGGCTTTGCCCCGGTTTGGTGGACACCTTGTAAGAGAGGATGTCCATTATGGGA
>NZ_JADQBE010000044.1:0-33368 GCF_016278765.1 Demequina sp.
GTCCTCGCCGCGATCATGCTCTGGCTCGCATGACTTCAGAGACACGCCCTAGTTGTAGGTCAGCACGATTTCAGTTCCGGACTCGACCTGCGTGCCGGGCGACTTGTCTTGGTCGACGATCAGGTTCTTGGAGCTGAAGGGCCACTTGCCGTAGAGCCTGACCTTGAGGCCATCGTCCCTGGCGGCCTTCTCCGCGACCGCTACGTCGAGGCCGACGTAGTCGCCCACCGTGACAAAGGGCTTGCCGTCCGATACCCGCAGGGTGATCGCTGCGGTGCGCGTGGAATCTGAGCCAGGCGCGGGATCGGTCGCATAGACCTCGCCCTTCCTGACGTCGTTGCTGCGACCGTACTCGACGGTCACGTCCATCGCGAAGCTGTTCAAGAGGCTCCTGGCACGCTCCTCAGTAAGGCCAGTGACGTCGGGCACGACGATCGGCTGCGGACCCTTTGACACGACCAGGTCGATGGGCGTGTTCCACGGCACGGACTCGTCGGCGGCCGGGGTGGTGGAGATGACCTCGCCCTCCGGGGCGGTGTCGGAGTACACCGAGTCCGTATTCCCGACCTCGAAACCGCTTTGGCTCAGCGTCTCGATCGCTTCGGCCTGCTGGATGCCTGTCGCGACGGGAACCGTCTCCATGCGCTGGCCCTTTGACACGAGCAACTTGACAGTTTCGCCCTTGCCGATCTGTTGCTGTTCGGCGGGATCGGTGCCGATGACGAGACCCGTGGGGACATCGTCGGAAAAGTCCGTCTGGACGATGACGCCAAGGCCCGCGCTCGTCAAGATGGCGCGCGCGTCGTCGGCCGTTTCGCCCGCCACCGGCGGCACGGTGGTGTAGGCGCCGGGCCCTTGCGTGGTGTACCACCACGCGCCAAGCCCCAGCAGGACGATCAGGGCAGTGACCACCGCGCCGACCCACAGGCCCACGCGGCGGCTCTCGTGGAAGGGCTCGAGGGCCTCGGGGTCGTCGTCAATGATGTCGATATCGAGCGGCGCGAAGGCTGGGGTGCCTGCGCCAATGGGAAGCGCAATGGTCGAGCCGCTCGGGACGTCTTCGAGGACCGCGGTGTCGTCGCCCACCACCGGGACCGTGCCCGACGGCGGATCGGCCCGGCGGTCGAGAGTTGGGTCGTCGATCATCGCGCGCGTCTGCCGTAGCAAGGCGAGAGCGGCGCTGGCGTCCTCAGGGCGATCGTTGGGGTCTCGAGCGGCCAACGCGAGCACCAGGTCGTCGATCTCGGCGGGAAGCCACGGCACATAGGTCGAAGGCGCTGGGATGTCCTCATGAACGTGACGCGCGGCCACCTCGATGGCGCTGGGTGCAGTGAACGGCTGACGGCCGGTGAGCGCCTCGAACAGGAGAATTCCGGTCGCGTAGACGTCGGTGCGGGAATCCGCGGTGCCGTTCGCAACCAGTTCGGGGCCGAGGTAGGCGACGGTCCCCATGATGGTTCCGGTAGAGGTTGAGGTCACCTCGGTCACTGCACGGGCAAGGCCAAAGTCCGCGAGCTTGGGTCGGCCGTCCTCGTCGATAAGCACGTTTTCGGGCTTGACGTCACGATGCACCAGGCCCTTCCGGTGTGCGGCGCTGAGCGCGTCCAGGACGGCCTCGACGATGCCGAGAGCCTCGCCGACGGGCAGCGTCGCCTCGTGGTGCAGTCGCGCGCGCAGGTTCTCGCCGTCGACGTACTCCATCGTGAGATACGAGATGTCGCCGTCGGTGCCTTGGTCGTAGACCCGCACCATGCCGGGGTGGGTCAGCCGCGCCGAGGCCTTCGCTTCGCGGCGGAAGCGGGAGGCGAACTCCTGGCGTTCGGCGTCCGACCCGAGATTGGCGTGCATCACCTTGACGGCCACGAGTCGTTCGAGGCGGCGATCGAGTGCGAGGTACACGGTCGCCATGCCGCCCGAGGCCACGCGCTCGCGCACCTCGTAGCGGCCGTCGATTAGACGGCCGAGCATGGGGTCGGTGAGCGTCTCGGCCACAGTCTCATTCTACGTAGTCGTTATGGGGCAAGCGTGGGAGGCCGTTCCGATTGTGATCTAGTCGAAACGCGCCATCAAGGACTTCACTGATGCAACGTATCGGACCGTGTCAGAGTTCATTCCTCTTTCGCGTACGGAGCGTTCGCCCTGGTAATAGCCCGCAATTGCGGTGTCGAGTGAGGTGCCATTGCGTTGAAGTTGGCGCAGAATCGCGACACCGGCCGTCACATTGTCTTGTGCGACAAGCAGGTTGAGGTGGCGTCCCACTAAACCCGAGGCCCATTCGCCCGAGGACGGGATCACCTGCATGCACCCCACCGCGTTGGCGGGGGAGACCGCTCTTTGGTTGAAACCGGACTCCTGGTAGGCGATCGCCTGAGCGAGGGCGGGGTCGACTCCCATGCTCCTCGCAGTGTCGATGACGAGTTGCTGCATCTGCGTGCGGCTGGGCACGCTCATCGAGTTGAGGGTCGCCTTGTTCACGTTGGCGGCGGCGACCACCGCGGTCGAGTAGGTGCGACCCAGGAACGTGTCGCCCACGAGGCCGGAAGGGGTGCCGCCGGGCACCGTGATGGCCTGGCCGATGCGAATGAGCGAAGGATTCGCAATGTTGTTGGTCTGAGCGAGGGCGGACACCGTGGTGCCGTAGCGCCTCGCGATCGCCGCCATGGTGTCTCCCGCACGCACTATGTACGCGGACGTCGTCGACGACAGTGAACCCACGTTCTTGTCGGTGGCCACGACGGGAGCACCCGCGAGCCCGGGCACGGTGAGCGCTTGACCCGCGCGAATGAGGGACGGGTTGCTGAGGCGGTTTGCCTGAGCCAGAGACGTCACAGAGGTGTTGACGCTGCGCGCGATCGACCACAGGGTGTCGCCGCTACGGACGATGTAGGTGGAAGTCTGGCTCGCCTGGGGCGCGGCGAGGAAGGACGTCGGCGCGGCAGGTGGTGCGGTCGCACCGGGAATGACCAGGGTTTGGCCGATGCGGATGGTCGCTGCCGCGTTGAGCGAGTTCGCCCGCCGCAGGTCCATGACGGTGACGCCGTACGCGGCAGCCAGGTCCCATGCGGTGTCGCCGGCCACCACCACGTGTGTGACCCGTGAGGGCCGTGGTGATGCGGTCGGGATGATGAGGTGCTCGCCGATGTAGATCGTGGCGCGCGCGTCGAGTTCGTTGGCGGCGATGATGCTCGCCGTGGGAACGCCGTACTTGGCGGCGAGCCGTGACACCGTGTCGCCTGGTGCCACCACGTGGTCGGTGGCGGCTTGCGCCGGCATCGAGACGAGGGCGAGCGCGGCGGTGGTGGTCAGCGAGGTGGTGATCGTCCTCAACGCTCCGGTGCGCACATCCATGGAGACTCCTCTGGCAATGGGTGCCACCGTGATACTCACGGGGCGTGTGTGACATATGTGACAAGAGTGACTGTAGTTCTTTGCGCCGTCGGGCACAAGAGACGCGAGGGGAATGGCTACGCTGGGAGGGTGAGCGAATGGTTGAGTGTTCCCGAGTGTGCCGAGGTTCTTGGCGTGCCGCTATCCCGCGTCAGGGAGTTGTTGCGAGAGCGCCATCTGATCGCCGTGAGGCGCGGGCAAAACAACGCGTTGTATCTGCCAGCAGGGCAGATCATCGACGGCGAGGACGGACCCGAGGTGCTTCCCACCGTGCGCGGCACGGTCATCGTGTTGGCTGACGCGGGACTGAGTGACGACGTCATCGTCGAGTGGCTCACCACCGCGAACGACGAACTGGGGGAGTCACCCCTGGACGCGTTGAGATCCGGCAAACGCGCCCCCGTGCGGCGCCTCGCGCAAACCGTCTTCTAGAACCCGTCCTTCTGCGCGGTGACTAGGCGGTGCGGGTCACCGTCGTGTCGATGAGGCTCTCAAGCCGCGCACGATGCGCAGCTTCCATGGCAAGAGCGTCCAGCGACTGGCGTGCCTGCTGCGCGTACTCGTGAATCTGAAGTTCCACCGCATCCACCGCGCCCGACGCCCTCAACACGTCGACCGCCGCGGCAATGTCGGCCTCCGAAGCGGAATCAACGCCCACGGTGTCCGTGAGCACGTCACGACCAGCGGCGTCGGCGCGGGCAAGGGCAAGCGACAGCAGCAGCGTGCGCTTGCCCTCGCGCAGATCATCGCCCGCCGGCTTGCCGGTGATCTCCGGCGATCCCATGGCACCCAGTACGTCGTCCCGAAGTTGGAAGGCGATCCCCATCGGCACGCCGACCGCCGCCCACGCGTCCACCACCTCCGCATCCGAGCCGGCGAGCGCCGATCCCAAGGCGAGGGGGCCTTCGGCGGTGTACGACGCCGTCTTCGCACGCATCGTCGCAAAGATCACCTGCGTCTGCGCGCCAAGGTCCTGCAACGGTTGCGCCGCGAGGCGAATATCGAGGTACTGGCCGGCGGTACACAGACTTCCCATGGTGCTGAACCGTCGACCGACCGCGGTGGCTATGTCCCCCGGGAGTCCTGCAATCGCCGTGGTCAGCAGCTGTTGGCAGGCCATCAAGGCGAGGTCGCCGGCGAGAATGGCGCCGCCCTCGCCGAACCGTGCCGCGTCGCCCAGCCAGGAGTTGTGCGCGTGGAGCGCCTCAAGTGCGCGGTGCGTCGACGGCATCCCGCGGCGAGTGTCGGAACGGTCCAAGACGTCGTCGTGGATGAGCGCCGCTGTCTGGAAGATCTCGACTGCCCCGGCCACGAGGGCCGCACGGTCGGGCTCCTCACCGCCGCTCGCGTCGTGAGCCGTGAGAACCAGGAGCGCGCGCACCCGCTTGCCCTTCGCGGCCAAAGCGGCAACCGGAGCAAGCAGTTCCTCGGGGCTGTGAGTCGCCGGTGAGATGTCGGTGGCGAGGCGATCGAGGGCGGTCGCGATGACCTCATCGAGGCGGGCGCGGCGTGCGTCGTCGTCCATGCGGACAGCCTAGGGCGGATGTCGTACCCAGGCGTGCGTCGGGCATTCCCCCCACAGCTAGCCGGCAGGAGAACCCCATGACGACGTGATTGCGGCGACCCTGTCGCCATGGCCTTAAAGCTGAGCGACCCCGGCGAACTGATCGCCACCATTCCCCTGATGCTGGGTTTCACGCCCGTAGAATCCGTGGTGGTGGTCGGCCTCACCGCATCGGGCACGATGAGCCCCGTGTTGCGAGCCGACGCCGGCGACTTCGCCGTTGCCGAGGGCGCCGAGGCGCTGTGCCGGGTGGTGGGGGCGCAGTTGTCTCGGGCAGGGGCAAGTCGCGCGATTCTCGTGGGATATGGCAGCGGGCAGAAAACGGTCGTGGCGGCGCGACAGGCGCTCGCTGCGCACGTCGACGTGGTGGACGCGTGGACGGTCGCGCACGGCCGGTATCGATCCCCGGAGTGCGTCGATCCCCGGTGCTGTCCCGACGCGGGCCGTGTGGTTCCCGCGCCACCCGAGGTGGTCGCCCGGGCATTCGCATCGCGCCCTCACCGCACGCTCGACCTTGCGAAGGGCCCGGCGGACCGTCGGCGCAAAGCGCGGCGGGCGCACGACCGGTCGTGGGCATCCAGACCCAAGGACATCGTGCGTTGGCGTCAGCAGCGACTCGAAGCGTGGCGAGTCGCCTTGGGCGAGGCGGCGGACGGCCGCCTTCCGACCGATGCCGACGTGGGCAAGCTCGGGGCCGGATTGCGCGACGTGGCCGTCAGAGACGCGATCGTGATCGATCTGGTCCCGGGCAAGGGGAGCGTGGCCGAGTCGCTGTGCGTTGACCCGTCGGCGCCAGGGGTGCGGGAGGCGCTTGCCGTGATGCTCCTGCCAGCATCGGCCGTCGCTCCGCACGCAGGGCTTGTGGACGCCCTGGAGAGGCTCGCATCGCACGTGACGTGGTTGTGTCCTCGCGACATTGCGCCGGCGATGACCGTCCTGGGCTTGGCGCGGTGGTGGCACGGGGACGAGTCGGGCGCGGCTCACGCCGTCGGGCTGGCCCTGGGCGATGACCCCCACTATCGCCTCGCAGAACTGATCCAGTGTGCGATTGACGCCCGCATGCCGCCGGGATGGCTCGCGGCACCGTGAGCGTTACGTCGAGAATGTGCAGTTTCGAGCCCAAGGGAACTGTCGACGGGGTAGGCGACGTTGACAGAGGCGTTACACTTTAATGGATTTGCAGGCGGTGATGAGAGCCGCGGCAGCCCCCCCATGTGCTCGAGAGGACTCTTGTGCCGTCTGATCGTTCCGGTGTTGCCAGCGCAACGCGAGCCGGTTCGTCTGTCACCACCGGAGAGTCGGGCCGCAACTCGACTCCCACCCCACTGAAGGAGAAAGCCACGTCCGCTTCTGCCCCCATCGAGGACATCGCTCCCACTGCTGCCCCGCGTGCCACCAAGGGCGCGGGCCCTGCACGCTCCAAAGCAAGCAGGGCTAAGGCGGCGGCCGCGGCTGCGCCCCACCCTGATGAGCCCGAGGTGGTTCCGGAAGAAGCTGAACCCAAGCTCGACGAGGAGCCCAAGCCCGACGCTGACGCCGACGAGCCGGAAGAGATCGTCGGCTTCGTCATTTCCGGCGAAGACGACGACGCGCCCGTTCAGCAGGTGATGACGGCCGGAGCTACGGCCGACCCCGTGAAGGACTACCTCAAGCAGATCGGCAAGGTCGCGCTGCTCAACGCCGAGCAGGAGGTCGATCTCGCCAAGCGGATCGAGGCGGGACTGTTCGCCGAAGAGAAGCTCGGCGCGGGGGACAAGATCACCCCCAAGAACCGTCGCGAGCTCGAGTGGATCGCCAACGACGGCCGCCACGCGAAGAATCACCTGCTCGAGGCCAACCTGCGCCTCGTGGTGTCACTCGCCAAGCGCTACACGGGTCGCGGCATGCTGTTCCTCGATCTCATCCAGGAGGGCAACCTCGGCCTGATCCGTGCGGTCGAGAAGTTCGACTACACCAAGGGGTACAAGTTCTCCACCTACGCAACGTGGTGGATCCGCCAGGCGATCACCCGCGCCATGGCCGACCAGGCACGCACCATCCGTATCCCGGTGCACATGGTCGAGGTCATCAACAAGCTTGCCCGCGTGCAGCGCCAGATGCTGCAGGACCTGGGCCGCGAACCCACTCCCGAAGAGCTCGCCCGCGAACTCGACATGACGCCCGAAAAGGTGGTCGAGGTTCAGAAGTACGGCCGCGAGCCCATCTCGCTGCACACCCCGCTCGGCGAGGACGGCGACAGCGAGTTCGGGGATCTCATCGAGGACTCCGAGGCCGTGGTTCCCGCGGACGCCGTGGGCTTCACGCTGCTGCAGGAAGAGCTCAGCAAGGTGATGGACACGCTGTCCGACCGGGAAGCTGGCGTGGTCGGGATGCGCTTCGGACTCACCGATGGTCAGCCCAAGACCCTGGACGAGATTGGCCGTGTGTTCGGGGTGACCCGCGAACGCATCCGCCAGATAGAGTCCAAGACCATGTCCAAGCTCCGCCACCCGTCGCGGTCCCAGGTCCTGCGCGACTACCTGGACTAGGAAGCGCCGCTACAACGGGGGCGGCGCGGCCTCTCCGACGGCAGGCGGTTCGAGCGCTGCAGTAGGCGACTGGCGCGCGGTCTGGGCCAACACGATGCCGGCAAAGACGACGATCGAGCCGACCACCTGCAACACGGACAGACTTTCACCGAGCCACACCCACGCCACGGCGAACGCGAACAACACCTCGGACGACGCCGCAACGCCCACGGCCGTGGCGGAGGTGTGCCGGAGCGCGGTGAAGAGCAGGACGAACGGCGCGAAACTTCCCAGCGTCAGAATGTACGCGAGGGGCACCAAGAGCGGGACCACCACCGACTCGAGTGCGCCGGTGAGCGATACCGGGTGGGTCAGCAGCTCCGGATCGATGTTCCACCACCCGGAAAAGAGCGCCCAGAAGGCGGAGGCGAAGGCCGACGCCCAGAACGCCACGGCAAACGGGTGCTTGTTCGCGACTCCGCGTTCGCCCGCCAGAAAGTAGAACGCGAACGCGACTGCCGCCCCTAGCCCCGCGAGAACGCCCAAGGGACGTAGCGTGGAGTCCCACACCTGGGCGACAACGGCCAGCCCCACCAAGACCGCGCCGATGGCCCACCACAGCCGCGCTCCGATGCGCTCCCCAAAGGCGAGCCAAGCCGTCAAGGCGACGAGGATGACCGCCGTGTATTCGAACAGCAGTGCCACACCCACCGGCAGGAGCGAGATCGCCACCGAGTAAAACCACTGCACCATCGCGAGGCCGCCGACCCCCAGCAGCGCCAGTGCTGCCAGCTCGCGGCGAGTGACAGCGAAGTGTCTCCGCCCCGCGACCGCCAGCCACGCGCCGGACAGCACGGCGGTCGCGAGCACGCGCATGAAGGTCACCTGCGCGGGGTTCAGTCCCGCCGCGATCACCACCTTGGAGGCCGAACCGTTGAGGCCAAACAGCGCGGCGGCAAGCAAAGCGTAGAAGGCGCCGCGAACTGGGGACCGGAATTGATCGGACGGCATGGGCACATCGTATGGCCGCCCATTGGCGGCTCGAAACCACCTTTGCCTGCGGTCACGGGGCGGCCGGGCGCGATAGCATCGAAGAACCCATCCCATTGGAGGAATACCCGTGGAAGCCCTGCAGACCGTCGTTCTGATCGCCCACCTGGTGGGCATGGCCGCCATCGTTGGTGGCGGGCTTGAGCAGTGGCGTGTGGGTGAGCGCGGCATCACCAAGGTGATGCTGTGGGGCGCGCGAGCTCAGATCGTGACCGGCGTATTCCTGGCCGGACTGGTGTTCGGGGACCAGGACGAGTCACCGAACCATTGGAAGGTCGCCGTCAAGTTCTTGGTGGCGCTGGGCGTGGCGGCGCTGTGCGAGACCGGGGCGCGGCGAGAGAAGGCGGCACGCATGTGGGCTGGCGCGTTGGTGCTCACGCTCGTCAACGTGACAGTCGCCGTCGCCTGGCACTAGGGCGTGGCCGCGATCAAGGTGCGGCCCGCCGAACCGGCGGATGCTGCGGAAATCGTGTACCTGGGTGCCCTCATGTATAAGAGCGTCGGCGCCAAACCCACCCCCACCTGGGCCCTGGATTCGACGGCACTGGTCAAGGAACGTCTTGGTCGCGACCTGTATGGCGCGGTGATCGACGCCGAGGAAGGCGGACTCGCCGCCTGTGGACTCATCAACATCGGGCCGCGGCTGCCCAGACCGGGACGACAGGCGCATCAGTCGGGCTATGTCCAATGGGTGTCGACCGCGCCCCAGTACCACCGCAGGGGGTACGCGCGCGCCATCATGATCGCGCTGCTCGAGTGGACAGATGAGCAGGGTATTGAGGTCATAGAGCTCCACGCGACTCCTGCGGGCCGTGAACTCTACCGGGAACTTGGCTTCTTTGTGAAGGCGGACAACATCTCCATGATGGCCTTGCGCGCCGACGCTGCAGGAGAGGTACCCGAGACCTAACTGACCCTACGGTGAACCGGTGGCAGCGCCCGACCTGCTCGCATCAGCGCGCGGCAACGGTAACGGCGCCCCGCGCCCGGCCTAGACTCGCGGGGTGAGCTCCGACTACTCCGCACGTCACCTGTCCGTCCTCGAAGGATTGGACGCCGTTCGCAAGCGTCCTGGCATGTATATCGGCACCACCGATTCGCGTGGACTGATGCACTGCATGTGGGAGATCATCGACAACTCGGTGGACGAGGCGCTCGGTGGATTTGGCGATCGCATCGAGGTGATCCTGCACCCCGATGACTCGGTGGAGGTGCGCGACATGGCACGTGGCATCCCGGTGGATATCGAACCGAAGACGGGGCTCAGCGGCGTCGAAGTGGTGATGACAAAGCTGCACGCCGGAGGCAAGTTTGGCTCGGGATCCTATGCGGCATCGGGCGGTCTTCACGGTGTGGGCGCGTCCGTGGTGAATGCGCTGAGCGAGCGGCTCGATGTGTGGGTCGATCGTGGCGGCAAGACCCACCACATGGCGTTCCGCAGGGGCGAACCGGGCAAATTCGCGGATCCGGCGAGCGGCCCGACACCCGACGCGGAGTTCTCGCCGTTCATCACCGGATCCGAACTCGATGTGACGGGCAAGGTCGGCAAGAACGTCACGGGAACGCGCATCCGCTACTGGTCCGACAGGCAGGTCTTCAACAAGCAGGCCAGTTTCGCGTACGACGAACTGATTGTGCGAGCCCGCCAGACCGCCTTCTTGGTGCCGAAACTGACGATGGTGGTGCGCGACGAGCGCCACCCGCTGGAGCCGAGCGAGCAAAGCTTCATGTTCGAAGGCGGATCCAAGGACTTTGTCGACTTCATCGCGCCCGATACTGCGGTGACGGACACGTGGCTACTCAAGGGTTCGGGCACCTATACCGAGACCGTGCCCGTCCTGCAGCCGAATGGCCACCTGGTGTCCGAAGACGTGGAACGCGCATGCGAGGTGGACGTGGCGCTGCGCTGGGGCACGGGTTACGAGACCGAGGTGCGTTCATTCGTCAACATCATCTCGACGCCCAAGGGCGGGACCCACCTGGCGGGGTTCGAGCAGGGCCTCACCAAGGCGGTGCGCAAGGTCATCGAGGCGAACGCGCGCAGGCTCAAGCTCACGGGCAAGGATGGGGCCGAGCGCATCGAGAAGGACGACATCATGGCGGGCCTCACCGCCGTGGTGACGGTGCGGCTTCCGGAACCGCAGTTCGAGGGCCAGACCAAGGAGGTCTTGGGAACCTCAGCGGTGCGCGCCATCGTTGCCAAGACCGTCGAAACCGAACTTGGCGCAATCCTGAACTCCACCAAGCGAGACTTCAAGGCCCAGTCCAACACGGTCTTGGAAAAGGTGGTGGCCGAGATGAGGGCGCGCGTGGCGGCCCGCAAGCAGAAGGAAATCTCGCGGCGCAAGAACGCCCTCGAGACATCCACCCTGCCCGCCAAACTCGCCGACTGCCGCAGCAGCGATGTGGAGCAGTCCGAACTCTTCATCGTCGAGGGAGACAGCGCGCTTGGCACGGCCAAACTGGCACGTCACTCGGATTTCCAGGCCCTGCTGCCGATTCGCGGAAAGATCCTGAACGTTCAGCGGGCATCGGTCACCGACATGCTGCACAACGCCGAGTGTGCCTCGATCATCCAGGTGCTGGGAGCCGGTTCCGGACGCACCTTCGATCTGGACGCGGCCCGCTACGGCAAGATCATCCTGATGACGGACGCCGACGTTGATGGCGCGCACATCCGTACGCTGCTGCTGACCTTGTTCTTCAGGTACATGCGCCCGCTCGTGGATGCTGGCCGCGTGTATGCGGCCGTGCCGCCGTTGCACCGGATCGAGGTCAACGGCTCTGCGCGGCGCCCGCGCGAGCACATCTACACGTACTCGGAGAAGGAACTCCAAGAGACACTGCGAGAGTTGAAACGAGCGGGTCGCGGCTTCAAGGATGAGATTCAGCGATACAAGGGCCTTGGCGAGATGGACGCCGACCAATTGGCGGAGACCACCATGGACCCCGAGCACCGTACGTTGCGCCGCATCACCGCGGCCGATGCGGAGTCGGCCGAGCGGGTTTTCGAGTTGCTCATGGGCAACGATGTGGGGCCGCGCCGTGACTTCATCGTCGCGGGCGCCGCGACACTTGACCACAACCGCATCGATACCTAGCCGTTCCGGTGGAGGATCAAAACACAGGAGGCACCATGAGTGATTCGGACTCGAAGGCGGGCGCACCCTTGTACCGTTTCATGGCGCCGGAGCTACCCGACATCGGTTGGTCCGGCCCGCTACCCAGGCAGTTGTCCGCGGACGCGGTGCGAGCGATTCACGCGTGTGACAACGTGCCCGCCCTGGGCGCGATGCTTGGCCAGTTGCGCTCCTATTGGGCGTCCGCGGGAGGGATCGCGATCGCGATCTTCGGCGGACTCGCCACGGGCGCAGTCGGCTGGGACGTCGCGAGCACGGTGCTGTTTGCGCTGGGTGTGCCCGCCGGATTGGCCACCGTCGAAGCGCGGCGCCGGGCCCTCCAATGGCAGGGCGTCATCGAGGCGCGGCTGGCCACGATCGGCTCCCGCCGGTAGCGCCTCGGCGCATCCTGCGGGTCGGAGGTCACACCCCGCTGCCTGCATGTGCGAAACAATGCTCCCGTGACATCTTCGCCGCGTCCTCCTGAAGACATTGACGCCCACGAACTCGGGCGACGTTCCCACGCGACCTTGCGCCTCGGTCTGCTCATGCTGGGTTCTGGCACCGCGAGCTACCGTGTGAAGCAGGGCATGAAGGTGGTGGCCAAGGCATTGGGGATTGACGAGCACTCCGAGCAGGTCACGCTCATGGAGATCACCACCACCTCGCGCGTGGGCCAACAATTCCGTACCGAGGTGTCGGAGTTGCGGCACAGTTCGGTCGATGCGGATCGGATTGCCCGCCTCGACCGCTACCGACGCCATGTTCCGAGCGTCACCACGCCCGCGGAGGTGCACCGGGCACTCGATGAGATCGAGCGGCACGGTGCGATGTACAACCGGTGGCTCAACTCCAGCTTTGCGGGCGCGGCGTGTGCCGGATTTGCGGTGCTCAATCGCGCGCGGCTCCTCGAGGTCGTCGTGGTATTCATTGCGGCGTTCATGGGTCAGTGGGTGCGACGCGAGCTCGCGCACCGCAAATTCAATGCCTTCGGCACCGTGCTGGTGGCCGCGACGATCGCCACCACCGTCTACATCGGGTCGCTTGCGCTCATGTCCTTGGCCGGCAGCGGCCTGGAGACACACGCTTCGGGCTACATCTCTTCGGTGTTGTTCCTCTTGCCGGGATTCGCGCTCATCACGGGCGCGCTCGATCTTGCGAAATCCGACTACTCGGCGGGGATCGTGCGGATCGTCCACGGTACGTCACTCACCTTGGCCGCCGCCGCGGCGGTGTGGGGCGTGTCGCTGATCAGTCCGCTCGACACGTCGCCGCGACCGCCGATCGACGTGCCGTTGCTCGCCGACCTTGGCATCAAGTCCGTCGCGAGCTTTGTGGGGGTCCTGGGCTTTGCCCTGCTGTTCAACTCTCCTTGGCGCATGGCGGTGACCGCCGCGTTCATCGGGCTCGTCAACGTCCCCCGCATGGTGCTGATCGAGAACGGTATGCCCGTCCAAACGGCAACGTTCCTGGCATGCCTGGTGTTGGGCGTTCTTGCGGCAACCGGCGCGCGCGGCGGGCGCTGGCCGGTGATCACGTTGCAGGTTCCGGCTTCGCTGGTGCAGATTCCGGGGGTGCTGGCGCACGAGGCCATCGTGAGCCTCAACAAATCTCGCTATGTCGACGCCACGGCGGGAATCCTGCAGGTGCTGCTCACGGTGCTGGCCATGCTCATCGGGCTCGTGGTGGCCAAATACATCACCGACCGGCACTGGGCCTTCGAGCGGTAACCCTTAGCCGATTCCGTCCACGGGGGTGGTCAGTGCGACTCCGGATCCGTCGCGTCGCCCGTTGGGTTCGGGAAGATCGACGGGCTGGCCAGCGCCGGATGAGGCCCGAGCGGGCGCGGGCCCTACCCAGGCGATCAGCAGAGCGTCTTCGCCCTTCAAGAAGCGATGCGCACGCACGCCGCCCGTGGCGCGACCCTTGCCGGGGTAGTCGGTCAGGGGAGTGACCTTTGCGGCGCCCGGTTGTGTTCCAGGCAGGCCATCGGAGGAGCCGGAAACGGTGACGACGTGGTTGTCGACCAGCGTATCCACCGCGAAGAACCCGGAAACGTCAGCGCCGTCGCCCAGCTTGATGCCGGTCATGCCCCCTGCGGAGCGGCCCTGCGGGCGCACGGTCGAGGCCGGAAAGTGCAGCAACTGGGCGTCAGAGGTCACCCACACAAGCTCGAGATCGTCACCCGCGGGCGCGGCGCCAACGACGGCGTCGCCGTCCTTGAGTGCGATCACGTCCCACGCGTCCTTGGCGGGCGCCGGCTCCGGTGCGAGGCGCTTGACGACGCCCTGGCGGGTGCCGAGCGCCACCACCGTTTCGCCGTCGAGCGGCACGAGCGCCACCGGCTCCTCACTGCGCTCAAGCATGACCAGTTCACGCACGGGGGCGCCGCCGGAGAGCGACGGCGGGCCGTCCGTGGTGGGCAAGGAGGGCACCTCGAGGAGCGACAGCTTGAGCACCCGTCCTCGAGAGGTCAGCACGCCCACGTCGGAGCGCACCGTGGACGCCACGACGGACCGCAAGGCATCGTGAGGTGCGCGCCTTCCTTCGCGGGCCACCGGGTGGTCGTCGGCGGTGCGTGCCACGAGTCCGGTGGTGGACAGTAGCGCATTGCACGGGGTGTCCTCGATCTCCAGGTTCGCAGGTGCCGCCTTGCGGCCGGCGGCGGGGGAGGAGGCGCCTGGTGCTGCGGCAAGCGATGCGGTTGCCGGGACGCCAGCTTCGGCGAGCAGAATCGTGCGGCGCGGCGTTCCGTACTCCGCGGCGACGGCGTCCATCTCGCGGCCCACCGCGTCCCTGAGCGTGGCCTCGGAACGCAGGATTTCCTCAAGCTCCGCGATCTCGGCCATCAGCTGGGTCTTTTCGTTCTCCAGTTCAAGGCGCGAGAACTTGGTGAGACGTCGCAGACGCAACTCGAGAATGTAGTCGGCCTGCACCTGGGACAGGTCAAACGCCGTTATGAGGCGATCCTTGGCCGCGCCGGAATCGTCGGAGGTGCGAATGATCTGAATCACATCGTCGATGTCCAGGATGGCGACCAGGAGGCCGTCCACGAGGTGGAGGCGGTCGCGTCGTGCCTTCAGGCGGTGATCGGAGCGACGGCGCACCACGTTGATGCGGTGCTCGACCCACACTCTGAGAAGTTCCTTGAGGCCCAGCGTGCGCGGTTCGCCGTCCACGAGCGCCACGTTGTTGATGGAGAAGGCCTCCTCGAGCGGCGTGAGCCTGTACAGCTGCTCCAGCACGGCCTCGGGCGAGAACCCCGTCCTCACCTCGATGACGAGCCGCAACCCGTGGTGACGGTCCGTCAGATCGGTGACGGCGGCGATGCCCTGAATCTTCTTGGAGGTGACCCCGTCCTTGATCTTCTCGATCACGCGCTCGGGGCCCACCGTGTAGGGCAGTTCAGTGACGACGATGCCTTGCCGCTTCGCGGTCACCTTCTCAATGCGGGCGGCAGCGCGCGTCCGGAACGCGCCCTTGCCGGTCTCGTACGCCTGGCGGATGCCGTCGAGGCCGATGATCTTTCCGCCCGAGGGCAAGTCCGGCCCCGGCACAAACTTCATCAATTCGTCGAGAGTCGCTGTGGGGTTGGACAGCAAGTAACGAGCGGCCGAGACCACCTCGATGAGGTTGTGCGGAGCCATGTTGGTGGCCATGCCCACGGCGATGCCGGACGCACCGTTGACCAGCAGGTTGGGAATGGCGCTGGGCAGCACTGACGGCTGCTGAAGCTTGTTGTCGTAGTTGGGGACAAAGTCGACGACGTCCTCGCCCAGGTCCGCGGTCATCGCCATCGACGCGGGAGCCAGGCGGGCCTCGGTATACCTCGACGCGGCCGGGCCGTCGTCGAGCGACCCAAAGTTGCCGTGACCGTCCACCAGCGGCAAGCGCAAGGAGAAGGACTGCGCCATGCGCACCAGCGCGTCGTAGATTGCCTGGTCGCCGTGAGGGTGCAACTTGCCCATCACCTCGCCAACCACCCGGGACGACTTCACGTGCGCCCGATCGGGCCGCAAGCCCATGTCCCCCATCGTGTAGATGATGCGGCGCTGGACGGGTTTCAGGCCGTCGCGCGCGTCCGGCAGAGCCCTCGAGTAGATGACCGAGTAGGCGTACTCCAGAAATGACGCCTCCATCTCGGCGCTCACGTCAATATCGACGATCTGGGCCTCGGACTCGGGCATGCATCACTCCGTTCAGGATGGGGACTCACGGCATTGTCTCGCGCGAAGCGGCGGGCGGTTAGCCACGCCACGCGAGCAGGTGACACAATGCGAGGCATGTCGACATCCCTCGCCCGGGCCGTCGTGGGGGCCGGGTACTACCCTGCCTTGGCCAACCACGTCCTCAAGAATGCCATCGGTGAGGAGGAGGTCCGCGGCCACTTTGTGCACGCCGAGACCACCTTTGACACGTCCGAGGTGCGTCGTCACATGACCGTGCTGGTGCTGACCGACTCACGGCTGATCCGCGTGCACATCGACGATGGTGCGGGACCGGAAAGCGGCGGTGTACCGGCGGCATCGGCAACAGTGGAAAGCGCCCCGTTGCGCGTGGTGACCTCCGTCGCGCTCACCCACGTGGTGGTCGAGCCCGAATCCTTCCGGGAGGGCGACGTTCCGAGTGAACTGGTGCTCGCCGTCGGCTGGGGCATCCACTCGCGCGTGGACCTGGAACCCGCCACGTGCGGCGACGAATCTTGCGACGCAGACCACGGCTACACGGGAGACATCACCGGTGACGACACCCTGGCGCGCGTCAGCGTCATCGCCGATGGCGCGAAGACGGTGCGCGCGCTTGAGGACTTTACGAAGACCCTTCAGCGCGCGGCGGGCCACTAGCAGTGGATCCCCGCGAGCGCCTCGCGGCGGCTGGCCTGGAACTGCCCGACTACGGCGGCCACGAGCTCGGGGCCGTGCTTTCGGGGGCGCTTGCCGCGATCGGCGCCGGTCACGCTGTCAAGCATCGGGATGCGGAGGCCGACCTGGTGCGGTTGGCGATCCCCACGGCGCGCCACGTTGTCGTGGTGCTCTTGGATGGCCTCGGACACCTGGCACTGGAGGCGCGCAAGGGGCACGCGCCGTTCTTACGCAGCATCGAATCGGCCGTGGTGACGGCGGGCTTTCCCACCACCACGGCAGCCTCCCTGGCGCTCTTTGGCACGGGGCTCCCTGCCGGCCGCACCGGAATGTCGGGCTACACCGCTCGCAATCCGCGCACCGGTGAACTGGCGAACCTGATCTCGTGGGAGGGTGCATACCGAGCGGAAGAGTGGCAACCGATGCCGTCGCTCCTTGCCGAGGCGGACCGGGAAGGTTTCACCGTCACCACGCTGGGGAAGCGGACCTTTGGCGGTTCCGGTCTCACCCACGCCGTATTACGCGGCGGACAGTTCATCGGAGCCGAACACCTGGCGGACCGCATCGACGTCGCCCTCGGCGTCGCACAGCGGCCGGGCGTGTCGTATTGCTACTGGGGCGAGATTGACGCCGAGGGTCATCGCTATGGGTGGCAGTCGGATCAGTGGGTTGCGGCGCTCGAGGATGCCGACCGCGAGTTGCGTCGACTCGCGGACGGTCTTCCCCGGGATTCCGTGATGGTGGTGACCGCCGATCACGGCATGGTGGACGTTTCAGGAGCTCCCCGCTGGGATGTGGGCTTGACGCCTGCCCTAGCCCAAGACGTCGAACTGGTTGCGGGGGAGCCGCGGGCTCTGCATCTGCATGTAGACGAGTCGGACGTCGCCGCCGTGGCGGAACGATGGCAGTCAGTCCTTGGCGATTTCGGCGTGGTGCTGACGCGTCAGGAGGCCGAGGTGGCCGGACTGTTTGGCCCCATCTCGCTCGAGGCGAGAGATCGCATTGGCGACATCGTCGTGGCCATGGCCGGGCGTGCCACGGTTGTGGACTCGCGTGTGCAAAGGAGTCAGTCCATGGCGCTGATCGGGATGCACGGCTCTCTCACGCCAGAGGAGTTGCGCATACCGCTGCTCATTGCCGCGGGAAACTGACGGCGGCGAGCCACATGACGCGAGGCTCTCGTTGGAGAGCTCCCGGGTCAGTCGTTCTTGGACCCAAACACGATCTCGTCCCAGCTGGGCACGGACGCCCGGCCCTTGCGAGGCCGCTTGTCGGCCCCTTCGACGGGCGTCTCCGGCGTGCTGGCGGGGGAGTCGAGGTGAGCGGGCGCTGGTGCCGCCGGGCGGGCGCTGCCGGCAGGGTGGGGCATTGACGTGGAGCGGTCGGATGCTCCGCCTCGCGCTGGACCGAAGCCTTCGAACGCGTCGTCGTCATCGTCCTCAATCTCAAGCGGTTCGCGTGTGCCCCTGCGGCTCGCCAGGTCCTCGAGCAGAGCGTCGGTGGTGTCGCGATCCGCCTCCTGGTCGACCGCGGCGGGCCCCGCCGCGGTGGGACTGGCCGGGCGATGCGGATGCAAGGGGATGGGGCCGGATTCCGCGCGCACCGCGCTCAGGTGGCGACGGGGGACCGGCGCATCCAACAGTTCCGTCTCGGTGAGCCACGTGGACTCGTCGTCTTCGGCGGTAAGTGCCTTGGCCACGTGATCGAAGCTCCACAGCGCTCGGACCGATCGTCCATCGACTCGATAGTCGGCGGCAACCTTCCAGGGCTCATCAATCTCTCGCCACGCATCCCACGCGACGGCCTCCGGGTCGAGCCCGCGCCCCGCAAGGCGATCGCCCACCAGGTCTCCCAAGGTCGGCGCCGTCGTGTCGCGGCCAATGCGCGTGGTCC
This sequence comes from Demequina sp., assembly GCF_016278765.1. GTDB lineage: Bacteria > Actinomycetota > Actinomycetes > Actinomycetales > Demequinaceae > Demequina. The sequence goes on from NZ_JADQBE010000044.1 coordinate 18,383, forward strand.
GGGCCATCTGCACGATGTACGCGCGCTCCGCCAAGACGGGCGGCTCGAACTTGGCGATCGCGTCTACGGGTTCGCCCGTGAGTTCAGCCAGTTCGGTGGCGTTGAGACCGGCTCGGATGCGTTGCTGGATCTCTCGCGGGCTGAGGCGCGTCGCGGGAGCATCCTCGTCGCGTCGCATGACGCGCGCATGGCGGACGAGGTCACGCAGTTCGTCCGAGATGGCGAGTCGGTGCTCATCACCGTCGGTGGAGACGACGATGAGATGCGTACCGTCTTCGGACAGTCCTTTGAGGCTCAATCCCGTCATTGCTCTAGAGTGCCACGCTGGGTGCCCAAGCGCGCGGCGCCGCGCCCGCGCATCATATGGGAGGCTCTTGGTATGCACTCGCCAATGGAACTCATGGACATCGCAGCCACCCTTGCCAGGGAGGCTGGAGAACTGGTGATCGAGGGTCGTGCGCGCGCCGAGGTCACCTCCACCAAGAGCTCACCCATCGACATTGTCACTCAGATGGACGTGGCTGCGGAGGGCCTGCTGCGTTCGCGGCTCGCGCAGTTGCGTCCAGACGACGCGATCATGGGTGAGGAGAGCGAGGACACGTCCGGAACGTCGGGAGTGACGTGGGTCGTAGACCCGATCGACGGCACCGTGAACTACTTCTACGGGCTTCCACACTTCGCCGTCTCGGTCGCCGCCGTCGAGGGTGGAACGGACCCGTCGACGTGGCGGATTCTCGCCGGGGCGGTGTACGGCGATTCGGGAACCGAGTGGAAGGCCGCTGTGGGGCACGGCGCATGGCGTAACGGACAGCGGCTACAGCGTTCCGAGGGACCACCGCTCTCGGCGACGCTGCTGGGGACCGGCTTTAACTACCGAGCGGAAGGCCGGGCCGCTCAGGGCAAGATCGTCGCGCAGGTACTCCCACAGGTGCGCGACATCAGGCGTCTCGGTTCTGCGAGCGTGGATCTGTGCCTGGTAGCGGAGGGCAAGATGGACGCGTATTACGAGCACGGGCTGCGGCCCTGGGACTTTGCGGCGGGCGCCCTCGTCGCGTCCGAGGCGGGCATCAGGGTCGGCGGAATTGACGGCGGACCGGCCGACTCTCACCTGCTGATTGCCGCGGCGGAGAGCGTCTGGGATGAGCTCCGTGACGTGCTCGAGGCCGCCGGCGCACGACGCCCCTGGGAGTCGCCGCCCGCGTGAACTCGCGTAAACGCGATTTGTGGTGCACAATGCCTGCGCTGAGTGGGAACAAATCCTCGACCGCAAGCATTCATCAGACACCTACAAGGTGAAGGAGAACACCGGATGGCGACCGACTACGACGCGCCCCGCAAGACGGACGATGAAATCGCCGCCGACTCTATTGAGGAGTTGAAGGCACGTCGCTCGGACAAGAGTTCGGGCGTGGTCGACGAGGACGAGGCTGAAGCGGCCGACAGCTTCGAATTGCCTGGTGCAGACCTGTCCGGCGAAGAGTTGTCCGTCAGGGTACTTCCGCCGCAGCAGGATGAATTCACGTGCATGTCGTGCTTCCTGGTGCACCACCGCAGCCAACTCGCCGAGTTCAAGGGCGACCAGCCGATCTGCACGGAGTGCGCCGCGTAGCGTCGGCCGCGCCGCCGACAACAGCCTAGGCTGGGCCTCCATGACGAACGTCGAGGTGCTGATCAGCACCACCGAAGCAGATGTGCCATTGCCCGCGTATGCCCATCCGGGAGACGCGGGTGCTGACCTGACCACTCGGGAACCGGTGGTCCTTGCTCCCGGACAGAGAGCCACGGTGCGCACGGGAGTGAGGATTGCGTTGCCTGCGGGCTATGTCGCTCTGGTCCACCCGCGATCGGGCCTTGCCGCCCGCCACGGCGTGACGATCGTGAACGGCCCGGGCACCATAGACGCTGGTTACCGCGGCGAGATCAACGTGACGCTGCTCAACACCGATGCCGATGCTTCGGTGGAGTTCGCGGTGGGTGACAGGATCGCGCAGTTGGTCATTCAACGTGTGGAGCAGGCGACGTTCGTGCCTGTCTCCGACCTCCCGGGATCTCACCGTGGCGAGGGCGGCTTCGGTTCGACGGGACGCGCGAGCGCATGAGCGTCGTTGACGTCGCTGTAGCGCGGGGCTGGACGCCGCTCGGTGAGGTGACCCCACGATCCATGGGTTATACCGGGGGCCGGGTCGCGTACGTCGAGATGACTTCTCACGACGCCCCAGCGCGGCTGACGGTACGGCTCACGGACTCCACGGGGTCGATCGACCTCGTGTTCTTGGGTCGCCGCGTTGTCGCGGGGCTTGAACCTGGTGCGATCGTGTTCGTGGAGGGCAGGGTGGCCGCAGGCGCCGACGTGCCGGTGATCTTCAATCCCCGATACGAGTTGTGCCAGCAGTGACTTCCGAGCGACCCGTAGTTGGAGCCTCGTCGTTGCTCGGGGAGGATTTTGACTGGGCGGAGGCCATTGGCGGCTGGCGTGGAATGGCCGAGTCGGTGGCCCCCGGCGGCGTGTTTGTGACCGCATTCCTGGTGTGGGGGGGCTTTCGCGCTCCCGTGATCGCCGCTGTCGCGACCGTGCTGGTGATGGTGTTGGTGCGGCTGATCCAGCGCACGCCGGTCACCCAGGCGCTCGGGGGGATCTTTGGTGTCGGCCTGGGTGCCATCTGGGCCTGGCGGGCTGGCGACGCGACCGAGTTCTTTGTGCCGAGTTTCTTTTACACGGGTGGCTATGCGGTCGCGCTCCTGGTCTCGATGCTGGCACGCTGGCCGGCGGTGGGGATCGTCGTGGGCCTGCTCAGGGGGTGGGGCGGCCGGTGGCGTCGCCACCCGTCGGCGGCGCGACGCTTCCAGGCCGCTACGGGCTTCTACCTCGCTACCCAACTGGTCAAGCTCGCCGTCCAACTGCCGCTGTATTTCGCATCAGCCACGGCCGCCTTGGGCGTTGCCAAACTCGCGTTGGGCTTGCCGTGGTTCGCCGTGGCGCTCTTCGTTATCTGGCGGATGGTGCGGAATGTAGAACTGCCTGAAGAGCCTGAGGATCTGCCTCCGCCGAAAGAATGAACAACAGTTCGTCGTGAGCCTCGACGGTGTCGTCGGGCGTCGGCGCGATCGTCCTGTCACCACGCACGATGCAGGACAACACGGTGTCCGCAGGCAGGGTGATGTCGCGTAGCGGAACACCTACCAACGGTGAGCCCGATGGGAGAGTCACCTCAATAATCGACGCTCCGGACTGGTGGAAGGTGAAGACCCTGACCAGGTCGCCCACGGCGACGGCCTCCTCGACCATGGCCGTCATGATGCGCGGCGTCGACACCGCCACATCTACGCCCCATTGCGCGTCGTACATCCACTCGTTACGGGGGTTGTTGACACGGGCCACCGTTCGCGGCACACCAAACTCGGTCTTGGCGAGGAACGAGATGACGAGGTTCGCCTTGTCGTCGCCGGTCGCGGCGACCACCACGTCCATGGACTCGACGCCCGCCTCGCTCAGTGCAGTCAGTTCGCAGGCGTCGGCGAGCATCCATTCGGCCTCTGCGACTTGCGACACGCGCATGGCGGCCGGGTTGTGGTCTATCAGCAGCACTTCGTGCGCATGCTCGATGAGATCGCTGGCGATTGATCGGCCCACCGAGCCTGCTCCGGCAATGAGGACTCTCATGATGTCCCCTGAGGAGGATGTCCAAATGCCTTGATGGCGGCGCGCTCGGTCGCTGCCGCGACGATTGCATAAACGTCGTCGCCGTCCTGAAGCACAGTCTGGTCATCGGGCAGGACTGCGGCGCCGAACCGGGTCAGATACGCGATGCGCGCGCCGGAGGCGTGCTCCAACTCCTTACACGCGTGCCCCACCCAGCCGTCGTTGAATGGCAATCGACGCATGGCGATGCCCGCGTCGACATCCGCGTACAGCGCGTCAGAACCGCCCGGAAGCAGTCGCGTCACAATCTGGGCCGCGGTCCACGGCACGGGCGCGACGGTTGGAATGCCGAGCCGCCGATAGACCTCGGCCCGTCCCGAGTCCGCGATCCGTGCCACGACGTTCTCCACGCCATACGTTTCCCGCACGACGCGCGCGGCAAGGATATTCGAGTTGTCGCCGTCGGATACGGCCGCGAAGGCGTACGCCTCCTCGGCCCCTGCGGCGCTCAGCGTGTCGCGGTCGAACCCCAGACCGGTGATCTTCTGGCCCTTGAAATGTGACGGGAGGCGACGGAACGCGTCGGCACGCGCGTCGATAACTGCCACCGAGTGGCCTCGCGACTCAAATTCGCTCGCCAACGTGGCGCCAGTTCGGCCACAGCCCATGATCACCACGTGCACGCCACCACGCTATACCGACTGGAGCCTAGGATGGTGCGACGTGCGAGAGTTTCTTGAGCGACTGAAGCGGCTAGTGTTCGGCGCGCCCGTGGCGACCGACCTGACGAGACCGCAGGCGATGCGTAGCCGCCTCGCACTTCCGGTATTCGGCGCAGGCGTGGTTTCGGCCGTCGCGTACGGGCCGGACGCCGTCGTTGCCGCGCTGCGATCGGGCGCCCAGCAGGACGCCATTCCGTCGATGGCGGGTGGCGTGGTCGTCATCCTGGTGCTGATCGGCGCCGCCTATGCATCCCAGGTGCGGGCCTTCCCACACGAACGTGGCGACTACGGGGTGGTGCGGGATCGCTTGGGCGAGCGGTTAGGCATGATCACCGGGGCGTCCTTGCTGATCGACTATTTGTTCACCGTCGCAATCGCAGTGTCGGCCATCGCCGAGATTGTCATCTTCCTCATTCCGAGCTGGACCGGCGCCGAGGCGGGCATCGCCGTGGCGGCCCTGGCATTCATGACGCTCGCAAACCTACGTGGCGTGCGTGATCGACGGCGCGTGCTGTTGACGGTGTGGTACGGATTCCTGGTGGTTCTTGGTGTTCTTGCCGCCGTAGGTATCGCGCGGCACGGCACGCAGCGGCTCGATCCGGCTGCGGTCGCCGATGCCCCCGAGACCTGGACCGTGTTGGCTGCGTATGCGGGCGCTATCGCATCGGGTGCCGTGATGGCGACCGGACTCGAGCACCTGGTCTCGTCCGGCCCGTATCACGCAGAGCCGCGCGGGAAACGCGCCTCTCGCACACTGCTGACCGCCGTGTTAGCCGCGGCCGTCGCGTTCTTTGTGATCAGCTGGCTTGCATGGAGCAACCGATTGACAGGGTGGTCCTCCGGCTCGATTCTGATGCAAGTGTCGGAGCAAGTTTTCGGCAACGCGATTGGCGTCTGGGCGGTGGGTATTGCCACCGTGGCGATTCTGTATGCGGCCGCCACGTCGGTGTTCAGGCGATTCTCGAGACTCACGGGGCTGCTTGCCTCCGACGGTGTGTTGCCGCGGCAAATGGCGATGCGCAACGACCGACTGGTGCTACGTGGCGCGATCCTCCTGGTGGCAGCGCTGTCCGCGACGATCGTCATCGCGGTGCAGGCGAACGTCAGCCACTTGGTTCACATGTTCATCGTGGGCGTCTTCACCGCGGTGGTGCTCAGCCAACGAGCCATGATCGAGTGGACCACCGCGAAATTGAAGCTCGTGAAGGAGCCGAACGAGCAGTGGCGACTCGAAGCTCGCCGTCTGCTCCACATCGTCGCCCTCGTGGTGGCCGTGGGGGTGCTCGCGGTGACTGCGGTGTTCAACTTCGCCAACGGCGCGTGGATTGCGATTGTGCTGATCGTGCTCGTGGTCGTCATGATGCACTCGATTAAGCGCCACTATGCGGCGGTGAGAGCCGATATTGCGATCGACCGTGAAGCAAAGGCGCCCAGTCTGCCGTCCGCGACCCACGGCATCGTCCTGGTTGCGCAAATGCACCGACCCGCACTCCACGCCCTCGCCTACGCCAAGGCGGCGCGGCACAGCACGCTCAAGGCCGTGACGGTGCAGATTGATCGAGGCGCGGCAGTCGCACTTCAGCGACGCTGGGCCACCATGAATCTGGGTGCGCCGCTGGTGGTGCTCGATTCTCCGTACCGGGATCTTGTGGGACCGATGCTCGAGTATGTGAAGCGCATGCACCGCGCCTCGCCCCGAGAGGCGGTCTTTGTCTACGTGCCCGAATACATCGTGGGTCGCTGGTGGGAGCAACTGCTCCACAACCGCTCGACGGCGCGACTTCGTGCCCAACTTCTCAATGTGCCCAACGTGGTGGTGAGCGCAGTGCCGTGGATGCTCGAATCCGCCCGCCGCGAGGGCCCAGTCGACGACGTTGTTATCGACGGACCGGAGCCCCAATGACCCAGACCATTCGCCTCACCGTCGGTGCCCCCGCGCACGGCGGCCACTGCATTGCCCGGCATGAAGGACGCGCCGTCTTTGTGCGCGGCGCCCTTCCCGGCGAGGTGGTGCAGGCGCGAGTGGACGACCCTGCCGCAGACGCGCGATTTTGGAATGCGGAAGTCACCCAGGTTCTGGAGGCATCGCCCGACAGGGTCGAGCACCCGTGGCCCGAGGCCGTGGTCGGCGGCGTCGGGGGTGCGGAGCTTGGTCACGTCGCGCTGCCAGCCCAGCGTGATTGGAAGCTCGCGGTGGTGCGTGAGTCGCTGTCCCGCTTCGCCGGATTGGACTACGAGGGCGACGTGCGGGCCGCGCCTGGCGACGACGAACGCGGCGGGCTGCGCTACCGAACCCGGGTGTCGGCAACCGCGGGCGAAGACGGCCGGGCGACGATGGCGGTCACTGGCAGTGGTGTGAGGCGCACCCTGCAGCGCATGCCACTCGCGGTTCAGGAGGCCGAACAGGCTCTACTGACAACCAAGGCGGAGCCCGGTCAACTGATCCAGGTGGCCACCACCGCATTTGGCGAGACGTACGTGTCGCTCGGAAAGGGTGACTCCAGGCTGCTCACCGAGACCGTCAACGTGGGAGGGCGCAGCTTCGCGTACGCCTTGCGCGCGGGTGAATTCTGGCAAGTGCACCGCGAGGCCCCGGCGGTGCTGCTCGGTGAGGTCATGCGCCTGGTGGGCGAGGCTCCGCGCGTGCTCGACCTGTACTCAGGCGCGGGACTGTTCGCCGTCCCCTTCGCCGCGGAGGGCCGTGACGTGATCGCCGTGGAGCTTGCAGGCACACATACCCAGGGCAAGTCGAGTCTGCAGCAGAACCTGCGCGGCTATGCGGGAGCCACCGCGGTGGCGGGCGACACCCGCCGGACGGTGGTCGCCATGGCTACGGCCGACGAGGACTGGTCGCGCGGGGCGGTCGTGCTCGACCCGCCACGGTCCGGGGCAAAGGCCGCCACGATTGAGGCGATCGCGTCGCTTGAGCCCGCCCGCATCGTCTATGTGGCGTGCGATCCGGTGGCGCTCGGGAGGGACGCCAAGACCCTTGCCGCGTCGGGTTACATGGTGGAAGAGATTCAGGCTTTTGACCTGTTCCCCATGACCCACCACATCGAGACAATCGCCAGCTTCGCACGCGCAACCTAGCCAAAGGGTCCGTGTCGGTAAGATGAGACCCCACGAAACAAGGAGCGGAATGAGCATCAACAGCCTGGGATCACGGTCCACCCTCACGGTGGGCGATACGCCGTATGAGATCTACCGTCTGGACGCGGTTCCAGGGTTGGAGAAGCTTCCGTACTCGCTGAAGATCCTGGCCGAGGCGCTCCTGCGGACTGAGGACGGCGCGAACATCACGGCCGACCACGTCAGGGCCCTGGCGCAGTGGGACCCGAAGGCGACTCCGGACACCGAGATTCAGTTCACGCCCGCCCGTGTCGTGATGCAGGACTTCACCGGCGTGCCGTGTGTGGTGGACCTGGCGACGATGCGCGAGGCCGTAGTGGAGCTGGGCGGCGACCCCTCCGTCATCAACCCCTTGGCTCCGGCGGAGATGGTGATCGACCACTCCGTGGTGATCGACGTCTTCGGTCGCAAGGACGCGCTGCAGCTCAACACCGATCTGGAGTACGTGCGCAATCGCGAGCGCTACCAGTTCTTGCGCTGGGGCCAGACCGCGTTCGATAACTTCAAGGTGGTACCGCCCGGGACCGGAATCGTGCACCAGGTCAACCTTGAGTACCTGGCTCGCGGCGTGATGACCAACGACACCGACGGCGTCATGCAGGCGTACCCGGACTCGTGTGTGGGCACGGACTCGCACACCACGATGATCAACGGACTGGGCGTGCTCGGTTGGGGTGTGGGCGGCATCGAGGCGGAGGCCGCGATGCTCGGCCAGCCCGTCTCCATGCTCATTCCCAAGGTGGTGGGCTTCAGGCTTTCCGGGCAGATTCCCGCGGGAGCGACCGCCACCGACGTGGTGCTGACGATCACCGAGATGCTGCGCATGCACGGGGTGGTGGGCAAGTTTGTGGAGTTCTACGGAGACGGCGTCGGCGCCGTGCCGCTCGCCAACCGCGCGACCATCGGCAACATGAGCCCCGAGTTCGGCTCCACGGCCGCAATCTTCCCCATCGACGGCGTCACGATCGACTACCTGCGCCTGACGGGCCGCTCGGCGGAGCAGGTTGCGCTGGTCGAGGCGTACTGCAGGGAGCAGGGGCTGTGGCACGACCCCTCGGCGTCCGACTACGTGGAGCCGGTGTTCTCGGAGTACCTCGAGCTCGACCTCGGCACAGTGGTGCCGTCCATCGCCGGGCCCAAGCGCCCGCAGGACCGCATTGCGCTCACCGATGCCAAGGCGGGGTTCGCCGACGTCATCGGCGACTATGCGCGGCACACGGACCAGGTCACCGAGGGACTCGACGAGTCGGTTGAGGAGACCTTCCCCGCATCGGATCCGATTGCTGCCGAGGCGCATGCCGGCGACGCACCGTTGCCTCGTGACACTTTCGCCCATGCGACCAGCCGTCCGCGCAAAGAGGTTCCGATCACGCTCGCGGACGGAACGGTGACCGATCTGGACCACGGTCGCGTGGTGATCGCCTCCATCACGTCCTGCACCAACACGTCCAACCCGTCGGTGATGCTCGCGGCGGCGCTGCTCGCCCGCAACGCGAACAGAAGGGGCCTCACGTCCAAGCCCTGGGTGAAGACGTCGATGGCTCCCGGTTCCCAGGTGGTGACCGACTACTACGAGAAGGCGGGGCTGTGGCCCGACCTTGAGGCGCTCGGCTTTCACCTGGTCGGATATGGCTGCACCACGTGCATCGGCAACTCGGGACCGCTTCCCACCGAGGTTTCGGACGCGGTCAACGAGCACGACCTCGCCGTGGTCTCCGTGCTGTCGGGAAATCGCAACTTCGAGGGTCGCATCAACCCGGACGTCAAGATGAACTACTTGGCATCCCCGCCGCTCGTGATTGCGTACGCGTTGGCGGGCACGATGGACTTCGACTTTGAGACGGAGCCGCTGGGCCAGGATCCCGAGGGCAACGACGTGTTCCTCAAGGACATCTGGCCCGCGCCCGCGGAGGTCGAGGCGGTCGTCGGATCGTCGATCACGGAGTCCATGTTCTCCACCAACTACGCCGATGTGTTCGCCGGTGATGAGCGCTGGCGCGGTCTTCCCACGCCTGGCGGCAAGACCTTCGAGTGGGACCAAGATTCGACGTACGTGCGCAAGCCCCCATACTTCGAAGGCATGGGCGCACAGCCCGAGCCGGTTCAGGACGTCGTGGGAGCGCGGGTGCTTGCCATGGTGGGCGACTCTGTGACGACCGACCACATTTCGCCCGCCGGTTCGATCAAGGCCGACAGCCCGGCAGGCAAGTACCTTGCCGACCACGGGATCGACCGCCGCGACTTCAACAGCTACGGCTCCCGCCGTGGCAACCACGAGGTCATGATCCGCGGTACCTTCGCCAACATTCGGCTCAAGAACCTGCTTCTGGACGGCGTTGAGGGCGGCTTCACGTACAACTTCCTCACCGACGCTCAGGACACGATCTACGACGCAGCCATGGGCTATGCCGAGGCTGGCGTTCCGCTCGTGGTGCTCGCCGGCAAGGAGTACGGGACGGGATCAAGCCGAGATTGGGCGGCAAAGGGCACCCGGCTGCTCGGCGTGAGAGCCGTAGTCGCGGAGAGCTTCGAGCGCATCCACCGGTCGAATCTCATCGGCATGGGCGTGTTGCCGATGCAGTTCCCCGAGGGCAAGTCGGCCGGCGACCTTGGCCTTGACGGCACCGAGACCTTCGACATCGCGGGAGTGAGCGCATTCAGCGCCGGAGAGCACCCCAAGTCGCTCACGGTGGTAGCCACCAGGCCCGACGGCTCGACGGTGCGATTCGACGCGGTGGTGCGAATCGACACCCCCGGAGAAGCCGACTACTTCCGCAATGGTGGCATCCTGCAGTACGTGCTCCGCTCGCTCGTGGCGTAGTTCAGCCGCGCGGAAGCGAAGGTCGCCCGTCGGCGTTGCAGGACCTAGAGTGAGACGGACCCGAATGTCAGGAGACAGCGTGCTGGAGCGCATCGAATCACCCCGTGATGTGCGCTCCCTGACCTCGGGCGAGATGAGGGAACTCGCGGACGAGATCAGGGACTACCTGGTGGATTCCGTGTCGCGCTCTGGTGGGCACCTCGGGCCCAACCTGGGGGTCGTCGAACTGACCTTGGCTCTGCACCGTGTGTTCGACTCTCCCTTCGATCCCATCGTGTTCGACACGGGCCACCAGTCCTACGTCCACAAACTCCTGACCGGCAGGCGCGACTTCTCCACATTGCGCAAGCGCGGGGGAGTGGCCGGGTATCCGTCGCGTGCGGAATCCGACCACGACGTCGTCGAGAATTCTCACGCCTCCACGGCATTGTCGTGGGCGGCGGGTATCGCCCGTGGCCACACCCTGCGAGGCGAGACGGATCGGACCACCGTCGCCATCATCGGGGACGGAGCGCTCACGGGAGGCATGGCCTGGGAGGCGCTGAATTCTCTCGCGGATTGCAGCGATCGGGTGGTCATCATCGTGAACGACAACGGGCGCTCCTACGCGCCCACGATCGGGGGCCTGGCGCGGCGCCTGGACGGGATCCGAACCTCTCGCGTCTACGAGAACTTCCTCAGCTGGGGCAAGCGCACGTTCCACGCCCGCGGCCCCTTGCGCGACTTCACCTATCAGTCCGTGATGCACGGCAAGCGCGCCCTCAAGGGGCTTATCGGCCCCCAAGGCATGTTCGAGGACCTCGGACTGAAGTACTTGGGGCCCGTGGACGGTCACGACCTCGCGCAGGTGGAGGCCGCCCTGATGCACGCCAAGGGCTTTGGCTCGCCGGTCATCGTGCACGTGGTGACCGAGAAGGGTCGGGGCTACGAACCGGCCGAAAAGGACGTGGCCGACCGATTCCACGCTGTCGGCAAGATTCACCCGGAGACCGGCTTGCCAGTGGAGCCCTCGCGATTCGGCTGGACGGCCGTGTTCGCTGACGAGATGCTCGCCGCGGGCTCGCGACGGGATGACCTCGTGGGGATCACCGCAGCGATGCTGCAGCCGGTGGGGCTCAAGCCGTTCGCCGATGCGTTCCCGGGTCGCGTGATCGATGTGGGCATCGCCGAGCAACACGCCGTAACCTCCGCTGCGGGGCTAGCCTTCTCGGGCATGCACCCCGTGGTGGCCGTGTACGCGACGTTCCTGAATCGCGCCTTCGATCAGTTGCTGATGGATGTGGCGCTGCACAAGGCTGGCGTGACGTTCATGCTGGATCGCGCCGGCATCACGGGCGACGACGGGCCCAGCCACAACGGCATGTGGGACATGGCCCTGCTCCGGCACGTTCCCGGCCTGCGGATGGCCGCGCCACGTGACGAGCCCACTCTGCGCGAAGCCTTCCGCACCGCCATCGATGTGGATGACGCCCCCACGGTGGTGCGCTACCCCAAGGGCGCCGTGGACGAGCCGATGCCCGCGGTGCGTAGGGTCGAAGACATTGACGTGCTCGCGGAGCACGGGGTGAAGCCGCAGGTCGTGGTGTTTGGTATCGGCTCGATGGCGGGTACCGCGATCGAGGTAGCGGGCAAGCTCGCGGCCGAGGGCACGTCCGTCACCGCGGCAACGGCCACCTGGGTGCATCCGGTTCCCGAGGGCCTGCTTGAGGTGCTCGGCGACGCGGAGCTCGTGGTCACAGTTGAGGATGGCCTGACCGACGCTGGAGTCGGCGAGGAGTGGGCCGAGTTCGCCAGGCTCGCCGGCCGTGAGGTCCACTGGTCACATCACGGAGTCCCTCGCGAGTTCATCGAGCACTCCTCGCGCGCCCAGGTGCTTGAACAGATCGGCCTCGAGGCGTCGGTCATCGCCGACGCCACTCTCGCGCGCCTGCGCTAGTCCGCGGGCTTCTGGTCCGCGTCTGGAGCGGCCGCGCGTGCAAAGGCCTCCGCAAGTGGCAGCGCCGTCAACTCGATCTGCCACGGGCGCGCAGAGCGCGACCTCAGGAGGCTTGCGATCCAGTCCACTCCGCCTCCGCGGTACTCCCAGCAGGCCCGGCGGGCCGCATCCGGCTGCAGCAGGTTCTCCAACGGCACGTTGTGGATTTCACTGAGTTCAGCCAAAGCAACCTTGGCCTCGGCGAGCCTGGCCGCCGCCTCGGGGCGCTTGTCCGGCCACGTTCGTGGTGGCGGGGGTCCATCGCCGGTGGGCGCGCGGCGAGCGGGCAGAGCCTTGTCAGGGAGTTTGAGCGCCGTCTCGATGGACGGCCACCACCGCGGCGCCGCCTTCTTGGTGCCTCGCGTACGCCACTCCGGGATGTCGAGCAACGCCTCAAGCGTGGTCGGCTTGGCGCGAGCTGCGGCGACGATGGCGGCATCTCTCAGGACACGGCCGGGCGTCACGTCGCGGCGTTGCGCTTCGTGTTCGCGGTCCTCCCACAATGATTTCACCATGGCAAGGCCGCGTGGATCCCGAATCGTATGGGTGCCGGAGGTGCGCCTCCACGGATCGATGCGCGGCCCGGGAGGGGGAGCAAGACGGACGGCTTCGAACTCTTGTCGCGCCCATTCGGTCTTGCCCGCCGCCTCAAGGTGAGCCGCGAGTCCCTTGCGAAGTTCCAGGAGAATCTCCACGTCCAACGCCGCATACGCGAGCCACGAGTCCGGAAGCGGCCGCACGGACCAATCTTGAGCAGAGTGTTCCTTCGCCAAGGTGAAGCCAAGCTCGCGTTCCACCACCGAGGCCAGCCCGACCTTGGGCCACCCGAGCAGTCTGGCCGCCAATTCGGTGTCGAAGACGGCGGCCGGGAAGATCCCAAGATCCTTCATTCCGGGAAGATCCTGGCTTGCAGCATGAAACACATACTCCGCGTCGCCCATGGCGGCGTGAAAGCCGCTGAGGTCCGGCAGGGCCGCCGCGTCGATGAGGGCGATGCCGGCGCCGGCGCGCTTGAACTGCACCAAGTACGTCGCCTGTCCGTATCGGAACCCCGAGGCGCGCTCGGCGTCGGCCGCAATGGGGCCGACGCCGGCGGCGAAGGCATCGATCGTTGTCTTGAGCGCGGCCGGTGTGGCGACCACGTCAGGGACGCCATCGGCCGGTTCTTTCAGGAGGGTGGGCTCGGGCGTCTCGGATTCAGCGGTCGATGGGTCTTCGGGTGGTCCGCTCATGCATGTCCTCCTGGGAGTACTGAAATCCCCTCCGACGCGGGGGGCACGCCGGCGCACATGGCCAGCAATTCGGTCCACGCGGCTACGTGAGGGGCAAGGTCGGAATTGGCAGGACTCCATGACACGCGGAGTTCCACCGTGACTTTGTCGTCACGGTCGGCCAACTGCCCAAACGAGCGTGACACCACCTTGGTGACGGTCCCACCGAATTGGTCGTGAGGGACGTCTCGAAGGGCCTCGTCGAGCCACGACCACGCGGCGTCTGCCCACAGGTCGTCTTGGCCGACCTCCGCCTCGACCTGTGCCTGCACCAGGGCGATCACCCGGAATGTGCCGTTCCAGGCATCGTGGCCGGCCGGGTCGTGAAGCGCGACGAACCGCCCGGTCGTTTCGAGCTCCTCGGGCAACACGGTGCCGTTGATGGCGACGGCGAACGGCGCGATGCGTGACGGCGCCGGCGTCTCGACCAAGCGGACGTCACGACGCGTACGCGCTCCCCTCAAGGACAGCAACGCCTCACGGAACGCGGCCGGGATGGCCGTGTTATTCATGGCTTGAGCCTATGGCGCGGTCGTCCCAAGGTTGGGTACGCCACGCCCTCGGCGACGCGGGTACACCGCCGGCGGCATTCCCGTCTAGGCTGGGTTGGCGTACCCCGGATGGACAAGGAAGTGACATGGCGCTTGCCCAGATTGGCGTGACCGGACTTGCGGTAATGGGCCGGAATCTCGCGAGGAACTTTGCCCGCAACGGCTTCACCGTGGCGGTGCACAACCGCAACCCCCAGAAGATGGAGTCTCTGCTGAACGACCACGGACACGAGGGCACCTTCTTCGGTTCGGAGTCTCTCGAGGACTTTGTGGCTTCGCTTGAGAAGCCCCGCAAGATCGTCATCATGGTTCAGGCGGGCTCCGCGACGGATGCCGTCATCGACGCACTGGTGCCGCTCGTCGACAAGGGCGACATCATCGTCGATGCCGGCAATGCCCACTTCCCGGACACCCGCCGGCGCGAGGCCGCCCTGAGCCAGCGAGGCATCCACTTTGTGGGATCCGGCGTCTCTGGGGGCGAAGAGGGCGCGCTGCTCGGTCCGTCGATCATGCCCGGTGGATCGGTAGAGTCCTACGCGTCGCTCGGACCGATCCTTGAGAAGATTTCCGCCAAGGTGGACGGTGTCCCGTGCTGCACCCACGTGGGCCCCGACGGCGCTGGCCACTTTGTCAAGATGGTCCACAACGGCATCGAGTACGCCGACATGCAGTTGATCGGCGAGGCCTACGCCATCCTTCGGTCCGGCCTGGAATTGGAGCCCGATGAGATCGCCGGGATCTTCGCGGAATGGAACAAGGGCGACCTCGAAAGCTTCCTCATCGAGATCACGGCCGAGGTCCTGGCTACCCACGACGACGAGACCGGCAAGCCGCTCGTGGACCTGATCGTGGACGAGGCGGGGCAGAAGGGCACGGG
>NZ_JADQBE010000025.1:0-3432 GCF_016278765.1 Demequina sp.
ATCACTATCAGTCGCTGATGTTGGGAACGCTTCTCCTCATCGGCGCGGGCCTGTCGCTTGCGCTCGGCGTCCTGTCAGACATTGCCAAGACCAACCGCATCCTGGGTGAGGACCAGCTGTACCGCCTCAAAGAGCAGCAGTATGGTCCGGCACGTCCCGCCGCCACCGTCGCGCGAGGAGTCCGCACCCCAGGCCAACGGCGTCCGCGAGCGTCATAGCGAAACGACTGATGAGCGCGAGCGCGAGCGCCTCAGGACGGGTTGCGACTGCCGCGAGGAGTACCACCAGGGCCGCCTCCCGCGGGCCGACTCCAGCCGGCGCAAACACCACCAAGAAGCCGGCGAGCCACGCCAGCGCAAACGCCCCGGTAGCCAGAGACCACAGCCCTTCCGTACCTGGCGACAATATCCGCAGCAGAATCCACGCCTGGAGCCCGAGAGCCAGCCAGTTTGCGGCGGACCACGCCGCAGACACCAGCAGGGCCCGGCCCATGATCGTCGGCGGCTCCGCCGATCTGCGCATCACCGTGAAGCCGAGACGCAGGGCGCGGGTCAGCACCGCGGGCACCAGCAGCGTCGCCAGCACGACCACCACCACCAACGCCCACCAGTAGTCGGCGAGCGCACCTGGCGCCCACGCCACAAGGCCCAGTGTGCCGACCACGCCGGCTGTCACGACGCCCACCGCCACCGCGACGAGCGAACCAGTCATGCCACGAGTCCGTGAGAGCCCGTGGGCGCGGGCGAACTCGGATTGCGCGAGCACGGGCCACACGGCCCCGGGAACGTACTTGCCCGCCTGGGAAACAAGGAATACGGACGCCGCATCGACCACAGGGGCGTGCAGGCCTACCGATCGCATCACCGCGCGCCACGACAGTGTGTTGAATCCGAGTGCCGCCATTGCGGCCAGGGTGGCGAGCCCGATAGCGCCCCACCCCACGTCTACGGCGGCTGCGGACACCGCTTCCCATTGAGAGGCGACCGCCCAGGTGAGCAACGCCACCGCGACCGCGAACAGCGACCATCTGAGAGAAGCGCCGCGCGTTGGCCGAGTCATTGCGTTTGCCGCCAGGCCCACATCATCTCGACCCCGCGACGAATGTCGACCTCCGCCCGCCACCCGAGGGCCTCGCGTGCCAGCGTCACATCGAGGAGGCTGTGAGCGGTGTCAGTATCGCGCGCCCCGTGCACAACAACGTCCGTCCAGCGGGGAGCCACCACGGGTCGAAGTGCCTCCAACAAGTCGTTCAGGGATGTCGCGATCCCAGAACCGATATTCACGATGGGCGGTGCGACTTCCACGGCATGCGCCGCCACCGCCGCACGGGCGACGTCATCGACATAGACGTAGTCCCGAGTGGCCGAAGGTTCGCCGTAGACGTGCACGTGCTCGCCATTCATGACTGCGCTCATCCAGTGCGCCAACACCCCCTGACCGGGTGCCGGCTTCTGTCCGGGGCCATAGGCGTTGGAGGCGCGCAGCGCCACCGATTCGAGTCCTGAGTCACGCACGTGTCGCTCGATCATCAACTTGGCGAGCCCGTAGTCATTGACGGGATTAGGGTCCGGATCCTCGACAAACGGTGGGGTCGCCGGTGGGCCGTAGACGGTGCCTCCCGAGGAGAAGATGACGATGCGCGGCGGCCGCTCCCATGTCGAAAACCTGCCGAGCGCATCGTCGAGATCGGCACGGTCTTTGTCAATCAAGTGGGGCTGTTCGACCGCAAGCCTGGGGTTAATACGTGAGGCGCACCACACCACCGTGCGGACACTGCGTGCCTCGGGGGCGACAACGCCGTCAACCAGCATCGGCCTGCCAAGGGTGTAGCCCACCGCCCCGGTGCCGGCCGCCGCGAACGCGCGCATGATCGCGCCGCCCAGAAAGCCGGCGGCGCCCACGACCGCCACCTCATACACTGGGTTGCCCCTGCCGCTACTCACAGTGGACAAGCCTATGACTTTGCACCTCTCAGCCCGGCCCCTCCTGGTGTTGGCGTCGACCTACCCCGCCACGGTCGGCGACGGGACGCCGTCTTTTGTGCGGGACCTGGCCGTGGGCCTGGTTGGCAGGTTCGCGCCCAGGCTGCTGGTGCCTGCCGTCCCGGGGGGCGCCGCGAGCGAGGACGCCGAGGGTGTTCATGTGACCCGCTATCGATTCTTCCCACGACGCTGGGAGGACGTGGCCCAGGGAGCCATCCTCGAGAATGTTCGCTCACGCCGGTCGCGTCTGGCGCAGTTGCCATTCCTCATGGCCGCGCAGTGGTGGGGCGTGCGGCGCGAGGTGCGCCGACATCGTCCCGACGTCATCCACGCGCACTGGATCGTTCCTCAGGGCCTGGTGGCCCGGTGGGCCGCGCCGAGGGTCCCGCTCGTGGTGACCACACTCGGCGGGGACCTGTACGCCCTCAATGACCCCATCTCGCGCGCCCTCAAGCGCTCCGTGCTCCGCCATGCGCGCGCGGTCACGGTGATGAACGAGGACATGTGGGCGCGGGCCATCGCGCTTGGCGCAGATGCCCACGCAACCCACGTGTTGCCGATGGGCGCACAGGTGGCGCAGTTCGCCGACGCTGCCGTGGGGCGCGCGGCGCGCGACACGGACGGCCCGGTTCGCCTGCTCGCAGTGGGGCGGCTGGTCGAGAAGAAGGGCTTTCTCCCGCTGATCACGTCCCTCGCCGCGATCGGTGGCGACCGCTGGCACCTCACGATCGTGGGCGACGGCCCCGAGCGCGCCGCCTTGGAGCGGGCCGCCGCGGGGCTCCCGGTCTCGTTTGTGGGGCAGCTCACCCGGGAACAGCTCGTTCGCGTCGACGCCGAGGCGGACGTGGCGGTGTTCCCCTCGGTGCGGGCCGCGAGCGGCGACCAAGACGGCCTGCCCGTCGCGCTACTGGAGGCGATGGCCTCCGGATGCGCCGTCGTGGTCTCCGACCTCCCCGGCCTGGCCGAGGCGGTCGAGCCCGAGGTGTCCGGCATCGTGGTTCCGACCGGCGACGTCGCGGCCCTCACGGCCGCACTGGACCGACTCATCGGCGACCGCGCGCTCACCGCGGCGCTGGGCAGTGCGGCGGCAATCAGGGCTCAACGCTTCGATGTGTCCGCGGTGGCCGATGCCTATGCCACGCTTCTCGACCAGGTGGCCTCCACGGCGCATCGGTCCGGGTGATCTAGCGCCCCAGGCGCTCGTACTTCATCTCCGTCTCGAGCTTCTTGGCGCGCCACCACGGCTCGTTGTCGCGGTACCAGGCAATCGTGGCGGCGAGGCCGGCGGCGAAGTCCTTGTACATGGGCTCCCAGTCGAGCTCCTCGCGCAGTTTGGTCGAGTCGATGGCATAGCGCATGTCGTGGCCGGGTCGGTCGCTGACGTGGTCGTAGGCATCGGCGGGCTGGCCCATCTGCTCGAGGATCATCTCGATCACGGACTTGTTGTCCA
>NZ_JADQBE010000089.1:0-32560 GCF_016278765.1 Demequina sp.
TGGAGTTGGTCACGCGGGACCCGTTCCGTGAGCGTCTCCAACCCCGCAGTAATCAGCCCGGCCGCTTCCACCGACAGGTCACCGGCCAACGCGGCCTCCGCCACGGCCGGGTACCGAGGAGTCGGGGTGGAGGCATTCTGAGAGTGGTCGGCGGGATCCGCATCGTTGGAAGGTGCCGCATCGGGCATGAGAGCAAGTCCCGCCTCAATCGACCGCCACGCCCCCGAAGTCGTTCCACCCGTGACCCGCGACACCATCTGGCCCGCGTTGCCAAACCCCTGCTGCCGGGCCAATCCACCCCCAGGAAGCTCCGGCGCGGAGCGTCGTGCAATCTCCCCCGCGAAGCGCGCCTGCAACGTGCCAGTCAGCCGCCCCAACCGGGCCACAGCGTCGTGCGCAGCCAACAAATCCCCCTGAGACAGTCCCGACACGTCACGACGCGCAAGGTCACCCACCAGGGAGCTCACCCTCGCGATTTCGGCCGTTTCGATTGCCATGAGAACAGTCAACCAGAGGGGTCTGACAAGCACTTACCAGGAGCGATACCCTGTGGACAGCCAAGCGAAACACCGCCTGGGCACGACACGCAGCGGGAAGCCACGCCCACCCAGCAACCGCGCAGAGCGGGCAGGCGCGCCACCAATCCGGTCAGAAGCAGCCATGAGAGCACAGTCCGACTCCCAGTCACCATGGGTTTCCCGTGAAACAATGTCCCCGTGACCAAACCCAATGCGACCGCCGCCCATCCGCTCGCTCCCACGGTGTCGCTGGCGGCGCTGGAGCCGGCCGTCGCGCTCGGGCCCCTGGACGGCCGCTATCGCGGCGCCGTCGATTCGCTTGTCGACTACCTGTCGGAGCCAGCGCTTAACCGCATGCGCCTGCATGTGGAGGTCGAGTGGTTCATCCACCTGTGCGTGCACTCCGCGGTGCCCGGGGTGCGATCCCTCACCTCCTCCGAACTCGAGTTGCTCCGCTCCCTACCCGCGAACTTTGATTCCGGGTCGATCGCGGAGCACGCCGCCTTCGAGCGCGAGACCGTCCACGACGTCAAGGCGATCGAGTACGTCATCAAGGCCCAGATCGCCGGTACGACGCTCGAGCCGCTGCGCGAACTGGTTCACTTCGCGTGCACGTCGGAGGACATCAACAACCTCAGTTACGCGCTCATGATCCAGGGCGCCGTACGCGACGTGTGGCTGCCCGCAGCATCGTCCCTGGTGGAGCAACTGGCCTACATGGCCCGCGCCGCCAAGTCCCAGCCGATGCTGTCGCGCACCCACGGCCAACCCGCGACGCCGACGACGCTGGGCAAGGAGCTCGCCGTTGTCGCCCACCGCTTGAAGCGGCAACTCGCACGCATCGAGGCCGCCGAGTACCTGGGCAAGATCAACGGCGCGACCGGCACGTTCGGGGCGCACGCCGCCGCGGTGCCGGGCACCGACTGGGTCGAGGTGTCGCGGAGCTTCGTGGAGGATCTCGGCCTGACCTGGAACCCGCTCACCACGCAGATCGAGAGCCACGACTGGCAGGCCGAGCTGTACGCGGATATGGCCCGCTTTGGCCGCATCCTGCACAATCTCGCGACCGACGTGTGGACCTACATCTCGCTCGGCTTCTTCGCGCAGGTGCGCGGGCAGGGCACCATCGGGTCCAGCGCGATGCCGCACAAGGTCAACCCCATCCGCTTCGAGAACGCCGAGGCCAACCTCGAGATCTCCGCCGCCCTGCTCGACACACTGGGCGCCACGCTCGTCACGAGCCGCATGCAGCGCGACCTCACCGACTCGACCAGCCAGCGCAACATCGGCGTCGCGTTTGGGCATTCGCTGCTCGCGATCGACAACGTGAAGCGCGGCCTCGCGGGCCTGGACGTGAACCCCGCCGCGCTGGAGGCGGACCTGGACGCCAACTGGGAGGTGCTCGCCGAGCCCATCCAGTCGGCGATGCGCGCCGCCGCCGTCGCGGGCGTGCCTGGCATGGACAATCCCTACGAGACGCTGCGCGACCTCACGCGCGGCCGCCGCATCGGCGCCGACGACGTGCGCACCTTTGTCGCCGGGCTGGGGCTACCGGCCGACGCCACCGAGCGACTCATCGCGCTCACGCCCGCCACCTACATCGGCCTGGCCGAGAAGCTGGTGGACGAGTACCTCGCGTAGAGGCGCCCGCCAACGGGTGCGTACGCACGGCGACACCCACCGACTCTGGTCGTGGCTGTGTCGCACGTGGTCTGCCCCTCACGGCTTCGGAGGAGCTCCCGTGGCCGGGTTCCCTTATGGTCGCCGTGCTGGTCATTATGGCCAAATAGGCTTACTCTGGTGGCCATAAGGAGGCATCCGTGAGCGGCTACAAGATTGACCGCGAGATCACCGAGTTGGGAGAGCACGTGCGCGGCTGGCGCATGGTGTTGAACCTGACCGCACAGCAGGTCGCCGAGCGCGCAGACATCTCACGCACCACGCTGCGCAAGATCGAGTCTGGAGACCCGCACGTCAGCTTCGCCAACGTCACACAGGTGCTCCGTGCGCTCGGCGTGCTCGACCGGGTGGTCGACGCCCTGGATCCGCTGGGCAGCGATATCGGACGCCTGCGAGCAGGCAACCTGACAAAGAGGCGTGCGCGATGACGACGCTCGAGGTCTGGACAGAACAGGATGGCCGCACGCGCATCGTCGGCCAGGCGCACTTCACACGAATGCGCGGTCAGGTCTCCACGACCTTCATCTACGACGCTGGCTATCTCGCCGACGGCGGCATCAACATCGACCCAGGACTGCAACTGACCAGCGGCTCCCAGCACCAATCGGGGCTGCTTCGCGCTTTCGCCGACAGCGCGCCCGACCGATGGGGCCGCAACCTCATCGAGAAAGCAGAGCGCGTGCGAGCCCGCGAAGACGGCCGCACGCCGCGGAGTCTGGACGACGTGGACTTTCTGCTCGGCGTGAGCGACGACACCCGCCAAGGAGCACTGCGGTTCGGTCTACCCGGACACGAGGAGTACGTCGGCCGGCCGTCGAGCGTGCCGAGACTCATCTCCCTGCCTCTCCTGTTGCGTGCCAGCGACGAGCTCGCCTCCGACGCGGATCCCTCGAACGCGGTGAAGCAGCTGCTCGACACCGGAACCACGGGCCTGGGCGGCGCCCGCCCTAAAGCCTCGGTCCGTCTCGAGGATGGCGCTCTCGCGATCGCGAAGTTCCCTCACTCATCCGACCAGTGGGATGTGATGGCCTGGGAGGCCACCGCGCTCGACCTGCTCGAGAACGCTGGCCTCCGCACGCCCTGGCGTCGTCTCGTGAGCGTCAGCGACCGCAGCGTGCTGCTGGTGCGCCGATTCGATAGGACCGCCACCGGCGTGCGCGTGGGCTACATCAGCGCGATGACGGCGACCGGCGCCAGCGATGGGGACCGCCGCGACTACTCCGACATCGTCGAGGCCATACGCGATATCTCGGTGTCCAGCCAAGCAGACCAGCGCGAACTCTATGACAGAGCCGTCGCCTCGGTGGCGCTCGGCAACACCGACGACCACCTGCGCAACCATGGCTTTCTCGCCGCGGGCGGGCTGTGGACGCTCAGCCCTGCCTTTGACGTGAACCCGAACCCTGACCTCTCGAAGCCGCGCGCGACGTCGATCGCCGGAGCCGACCTGCCCGCGGATGAAGTGGAAGGGCTTCTGGCCCTCGCAGACGATGCGGACATTGGCGCCGACGAGGCCCGTGACCGCATCGCCCATGTCGCTACGTCGCTCGCCGGATGGCGAGATCACGCCCGTCGCCACGGCATCGCTGAACGCGAACTCACGATGATGGCCGACGCGATTGAGCCTCGGCTGCACGCGGTAGCCCACGCAGGCCGGTGGTAACGCGTAGTGAGGTGGACCTGGACGCCTACAGATAGTCGGTGCCGGCCGAGGCGTAGAGCGCCTGGGTGTCGCCCTGCCAGGACTCATCTCGCACCGCAGTACGCACGGCGGGCTTTTTCAGATCCAGGACTTTGAGCGAGCCGCCCACCTTGGCGATCGCGTCCACGCGACCGACTTCCGAAGCGAACTCCTCTGCGAAATCGGCAAGCCCGCGCAACTTCGCCAGGGCGTCGGCCAGGTGCGTCCCGTGGGGATCGACGATGTCGACCGCCACGGATCCGTCGGGCCGCTGGGTGAACACTAGGAAGTCGGGGCGGACCGCCCGGTAGTCGTCGCCCGCGCCAGCGCGGTAGGCGACGGCAAGAGATTCCTTGGTGGCCTGCGACGGGTTCCGATACCAGGCGACAGTAGAAGGCCGGGCGAGTTCGACCGCAAGAACATCCGTCTCCCAGTCGTTGAGGTCGACCGGGAACGTGCCGCCCGCGGTCGCCATGAGATGGCGCTCGTAGGCGGGCAACTCCATCTCTTCACCCAGAACGTCACGCTCCCGGGTGTCGACCTGCCACTGCTGGGGACGCGCCAGGCCGATGCGTTGTGGGGTGGCGGCCATGGCCTCGATCTCGTCGTAGATCGCGGTCCGGGAATCGGGCAACCCCGAGCGCGCGACGCGGGATTGTGCGAGCCACGCGGTCGAGAGCGCCTCCGCCTCGTCCGCGAGCGCGCGGGCGATCGCGGGCACCAAGGCGAGCGAGGCGAGCCTCACGTGGGCCTCGCGCAGGTCGTCCTCGTCGGCCTCCACGCCCGCGACGGCATCCACGAACGCGCCAGCGACGGCGGGGCGCAGCAGGCGGGCGGCCTCCTTGTACGACTGGCGGATCGCACGCCAGTCGGCGGCCACCGAGAAGGTGGCGGGAGAGATGTAGCCGCCATTCGCGAGCGAGGCGGTGAGTTCCTCGCCGTCCATCGTCTCGATGTCGCGGCGGGACTTGGCAATCTCGGCCGCGTGTTGGACCTCGCGGCCCTTGAGCACCGCAACGAGCAGACCCAGCGCCTCGGCCACTGCCCCCTCCCGGATGCCATCTCCGCTCAGTTCGGCCGCTAGCCGCATCAGACGCGACACAGGCTTCGCCGTCTTGCGGGGCAGACTCTGGCTCGGGAGCACGTCGAACGCCTCCCACACCTCGGCGGGCAGTGCCTCGTTGGGGAACGCGTCGACGGGGTCGAACAGCACGCGCTGCCCGATGCCGCCCTCTTGGGTGTCGAAGTCCGCAGTGGCGGCGCCGCGCATGAGCATGTCCGCCACCTGGGTGGCGGTGGAACGGTCGAAGAAGGGCAGGAGGCAGGCCACCGAGTTGAGAACTTGGTTGCCGGGGATGCGCCGGGCGAGCGGCGTGCGGATCATGCGACCCAGCAACTGCGTGATGTGGGTGCGGTCGGTCGCCGGGCGGAACGACACGAGCACCTCGGCCCGGGGGCAGTCCCAGCCGGTGGAGATTGCGGTCTTGGCCAACAGCACCTGCACGTGGGTCGCGTCTTGCACCCGCTCGGGCGCGATGTAGGCGACGTGCGTGTCCCCCACCTCAAGGTCGGTGTGCTCGCCAAACACGTGCGCGATCGCGTCACCGGGCAGGCCCGACCACGACTCCCGAATGGTCGCCACGATCTCCGCCAGGCGGTCGGCGCTCGGCTTGTCTGCCACCTGGACCACCAGCAGGGGCACTACTGGGTCGGGCAGGCGCTGTTGTTCGCTGTACTCCGTCCACACGGCCGACGAGTCGCGCAGCTTCTCCACGGCGCGGCGCAGCAGCGTGGTGTCGAACAGCCCTGATTCGGCGGGGATGGTGAGGACGATGTCGTCCTTGAGCAGCCCCGACTCCTGGACCTGGATTGCATCCACCATCACGGAGGGGAGCGCGGTGCGGCCCTCGACACCCTTCATGGCGTTCTCGAAACGCTCCACGGTGGCGCTGATGCCCCACACGATGGGCATGGCCGGCACGGTGCCTTGGCCGTTGATGAGGCGTTGGACGATGGTGGCGCGGTCCCGGTTCTTGGCGCCCATGCCGCGGTGTGCCTCGTCCAGAATCAGGTAGAGCGTGAGGTCGGGGTCCGCGATGGTCTCGCGGATCACGTCGTAGATGGTGGCCTGCACCATGTCCGGCCGGGGCAGGTCGAGGCGGCCTTGGCCGATGCTCTCGTCAGTTTCTGCGTCCACGTCTCCGCGCACCAGGCGGGACTTCTTGGACAGCTTCTGGGTGTTGAGGAAGTACACGTTCCCGGGGCGGAACTTGCGCTCGTTGAACGTGGCGGGGATGGGCCGTAGACGACCGTCGAGTTCCGAGGCTGCGGCCTGAATGCGCGCGCGGGATTGTTCATTGAGGCTCGGGTCATCCGAGAACCACAGCACCACCGCGCCCGGGTCGGCTGGCACGTCGAACTCGTCGGAGCCAAAGAACAGCGCCTCGATCACGGCCGCGGCCATCACGGTCTTGCCCGCACCGGTGGCGGCGCTCAGGGTGAACTGGGTGAGGTCCCGCTCTTGGGCGTAGTAGCGGCGGGCCTTGCGCAGGTTCTGCAGCACGCCTGTGACGGCGTCGGCCTGGTAATCCTTGAGGGTGTAGCGCATCAGGCGACGCCTCCGCCGACTTCGAAGGTGTGCAGATAGGACTCGTAGAGCCGCACGGGCTCAACGTGTTCGGGAAGGTCGCGGGCGACCGAACGGAACACCGCGTCCTCGTCGGTGATCACAAACGCCGTGCGCAGGGTGGGACGCTCCGCAACGGCGGCGATGAAGCCGGGTGCGCTGTCGGCATCGGCAAGCACGCCGTAGGTGTCGGAGACGTCCCAGCCGTCCTCCCCGACATCGTCGAGCACGCGGCCCGTTGACCCCGCGCGCATCCACAGCAGGGGCGCGATGCGGGCGAAGGCGCGATCGCGAGCGACCGTCATGGGCTGCTCGTAGGTGAGGGTGAAGAACGCGGCATTTTGCTCAAAGCCGTCAGCCATGGGGAACTCGTCGGTGAACTTATAGTCACCCTTGATGGCTTCGCCGTCCGGAGTGTTACCCGTGATAGCGGCCTCGATGCGCGGCTTGGTGATGTAGTCGCAGATGCCGAACTTCTCCCACTCCGGATCCCCCGGGCGCAGGCCGTCCTTGCGCAACTGCTTCTGCTCGTCCGCGCCGACCTCGTTGTTGGTGACCGAGATAACCTGTCGCCTGCCGCCATCCTGCTTGTTGAGGCGCATCACCGCATGCGCGGTGGTCCCGGAGCCGGAAAAGAAGTCAAGAACGAGGGCGTTGGGTTTGTCGGCGACCACGAATCGGAGGGAGTCCTCCACCGCGTAGAGCGATTTAGGGAATGGGAAGCGCCGACCACCCAGCAAGGCACTATTGAGGTTCGAGCCATGATCGCGAGCGAAATGCGCGGTCCGGTTCCACACAGTTCGAGGTCCAACTACCTTGGCTAGCGTGTCGGACAAGGCGAGTTCGAGGGAGCCCTCCTCGGTGCGACCGGTCACGACGAAGGTACCGTTCTCGATATTCTCAAGAGTTCCCGGCTGCAGGTACGTGACGGGGCGAAGGCCCGTTCTTGGATCGCGGCGTCCCAAACGCGCCGTTCCTCGTTCGAAGTACTCGCGCATCCGGTCCGCCGAGAATCGCCAACGATTCTCAGTTCCATCGTTGGCCAACGGCCACATCGCGAGTTCGCCGTCCGCAAGGGGCACTTCGTCGCGCGGAACGCCGTGCGGAACGGGATCTCCGATCCGAATCAGCGCCCCCGTTTTGGCGTCAATCACGACCGGATAAAAACTGGCTTTGCCGGACTTCTTGTCCTCGCGAGCCGAGCCGCTACCTCGCCTGACCGCGGTAAACCAGACGGTCGGCATTGCGTTCGAGGCGGCGTCATCGCCGAGCATAGTGGAGGTCCATGGCTTGACGCTCGCGTCGCCCACGAAGACATAGAACGCGTACTCATCGACCCGCGAGAACATCCCGATGCGGGGCGAACCCGCTCGGTTGATGACGATGCTCACCATTTGAATTTCCGCACCCGGGAACGTCTGTTCTAGCAACAACCCCAGCCGCAGGATTTCCTTCTCGTCGATCGTCACGATCAACACGGAGTCGTCGGGATTCAAGAGTTCCCGCGCAAGCAGCAGACGCCGCTCCATCATGGCGAGCCACTTGGAGTGGCGGTAGGCGTCGTCGCCCTCGACGTAGTCGTTGTTGTACTTCCAGTCCTTGGCGCCCGTGTTGTAGGGCGGGTCGATATAGATCGCGTCGATCTTGCCGCGATGCGTGTACGTGAGCATCTGGAGCGCGTGGAAGTTCTCGCCATTGATGACGGTGTGGAACGGTGCGTCGCCACCACGCTCCACGCGCCCGGTCTCCACCAGGCCCGGGAACATGCGGTCCTCGAACTCCATGACCACCACCACATCGTCGACCAGGGCCTCCGCGGACTCTGCCTCGGCATCGGCCGGGGGGGTCAGTTCCACCAGCGAGACGGTGCCCGCCGTCTTGTCGCGGCCGATCACGCGCCAGAGCCGCTGATCCCCCTTGGCGGTCTCGCCACGCGGGGGCAGCACGCGCACCTTGGAGCCCACCGAGACCGTGACTCCGGGAAGCTCGACGGCCTCCGGCTGGTGACGCTCGAAGACCAAGCCGAACGATCGTCGGCGTGTGAGTTCACGCACCTCCGCCTCAAGGTCGGTCCCCAGTTGCGGGTCCTTGGCCTTGGCCTGGCGAATCAGGTCTGTCAACCGCGACACCGTGGAATCCCCTCTCAACGCATGCTCTGCAGTCTAGGGGACCACGGAGGTATGACTTGGTGGCGAAAGTGTTCTGTAAAGTTTGATCAGACAGTACCGTGACACTTTCTCAAGGAGGCCCGCATGGCGATGCGAGGACGGCCCCCGCGCCAGCGCTACTTCCAGCAATTTGCGGCGGCGCTTGAGGACATCACGCGCTGCGGAGGTCTACCGACCCCCGACGAGGCACGAGACAATTGGACGGATCTGTGGCACCGAGAGGTGCACCACTCGACCGCAATCGAGGGCAACACCTTGGTGCTGAACGAGGTCGCCGCGCTGCTCGACACTGGCCGCGCCGTGGGCGCCAAGCAGCACGCGGAGTACTTGGAGGTGCTCGGGTACGGTCGGGCGGCGAGTTGGGTCTACGAGAACTCACGCAAGAACAGCGATCCGACCCACCAAGAACTCGTCACCGTGACAGAAGTGCGCGAGGCGCACCACCGCGCCATGAAGGACGTGTGGACCGTCTACCCGCACCCCGATGCGCTTCCCGGCGAGGAGCCCGGCAACTACCGGCTTCACGACATCCACGCGTTTGACGGAGGCATGACCCCACCCAGCCATGTCCACGTGGCCAGCGACATGGACCTGTGGGCGCGCCAGGTGCGCGATTTTGGCGATCGCATCGGCGCCAAGGAGATCCCGGTCGAACAGATCCCCTTCGAGTTGGCCCGCATTCACCGGCGGTTCGAGGCCATTCACCCGTTCATCGACGGCAACGGCCGCGCCGGGCGGCTCACATTCAACCTCATTCTGGTGCGCCTCGGATGGCCGCCCGCGATCATCTACAAGAGCGACCGCGCCACGTACCTGGATGCTCTCGACCATTCCGACAAGGGCGACGACGGCCCGCTCGCCGAGCTCCTCGCGCGCTCGGTGGTCGCGTCGACGCACCACCTGCTCAGGGACATCGCCGGTCCCGCGAAGACCGTGCCCCTCGCGACGCTCGCCGACGAGGAGTTGGCTCTGCCCGCGCTCAAGCAGGCCGCGGTGCGCGGTCGTCTTGAGGCGCATCGCGGCTCGGACGGCGTGTGGCGGTCCACCCGCAAGGCCGTCGAGGCCTACAAGACTCAGCGCTACTCACGGAAGTAGACCCCCGCACCGCGGCCGGGATTCCGTGGCCGCGCTCGCTCGTTACAGTGGGCGTGACCATGGAGACCGCCACCCCCACCCCCGCCCCGACCCGCAGGCGTCTCGGCGCCGAGGTGCTGATCGTGCTGGGCCTGTCGCTCGGCCAGAACGCCGTCTACGCGATCGTCCGCATCATCGAGCGATACCTCGCGGAGCCAGCGATCGGCCAGCAGACCACCACCCTCAACCCGTCGCGCGCATCGATCAACTACATCGACCTCACGTACCAAATCCTGCACATCGTGTTCGCGCTGGTGCCGGTGGCCCTGGCGCTGTTCCTGTTGTCCTCCCACGGCCGCTCCTGGGTGCGCACCCTTGGCCTCAACCGCGACGGGCGGCCGTGGTGGCGCGACCTGACCTGGGGGCTCGGCCTCGCGACCGCGATTGGCCTGCCAGGGTTGGCCGTGTACGCCGTGGGTCGGGCGATCGGCCAGACGGTGCGCGTGAATACCTCCGGCCTTCCCGATGCCTGGTGGGCGGCCGTCATCCTGCTCGCCTCGGCGGCCGTCGCGGGGTTGCTGGAGGAGGTCATCGTCGTCGGCTACCTCGTGACACGGCTACGCGAACTGCGGTGGGGCGTCGCGGCCACCATCATGGCGTCGTCCCTGCTACGTGGCACCTACCACCTGTACCAGGGCTGGCCGATGGCGCTGGGAAATGTGGCGATGGGCGTCGTCTTCTCCCTCATCTACCTGCGCACCGGGAGGCTCGGCCCGCTCATCATCGCCCACTGGACCATCGACGCCGTGTCGTTCATCGGCCCCGAACTCCTGCCCCCCGACTGGATCGACGCAATCAACGCGAACTAGTGGCCCCGCCGCCAGGTGAACGTCACTCCGCGCCTCGTGCCAACATTCGTCCCTCGCCCTAGACTCACCTCATGGCCGCCGACGCACCACCCGCGAGCCCCGACGGCCACCGCTACGGCGACGCCCCGGGCCGAGCAGCCTCGTCTCGCTCCCGCACCACCCCCCGTGCCGTGCACATCGTGGACACCCCCGAGACCCGGGTGCACCGGTTGGCGGACCTCATCTCCCTGCTGGGCGTGGCCATCGGCATCGTCGTGGTGCTTTTGCTCGGCGCGTATGCGCATGGCACCACTCAAGGCATCACCGACGACGTCCAAGGCATCTCGCCGATCCTGCAACGCCTTCTCGTAGCGCCCGTCAACCTGTTCTCCGGAATCATCACCCTGGTGCTACCCGCCGCCATCATCATCGACTTGGCGGTTCGCCGTGAACCGCGGCGCATCCTTGAGGCCATCGGCTCCGCGGCCGTCGGCTTCGCCCTGACCGTCGCCGCCGTCTACTTGACCCAGGCGCTCGGCTCGGAAGACGTGGTGAGGTCGCTGTCCGTTGGCAACGGCGCGGACGCGCAGGTCACCCTCCCGGCCTACATCGCGGGCGTCGCGGCATTGCTCACCGTTGCCGGACATCGCGGCACGCGACGCACTTTGCGCGTCTCGTGGAACATCCTGTGGGCGGCGCTCGCTGTCGCCGTCATCTCCGGCATCGTCACCTTGCCAGCCGCCCTGTTCACGGTGCTGGTGGGCCGCCTCGCAGGATTAGGATTCCGCTACGCATTGGGGTCCACGACGGATCGCGCGTACGGCGACTCGCTTGTCGAGGGGATCGAACGCGCAGGCTTCACACCCAAGCGCCTGGTAAGGGCCGACCCCTCAGTGGACCACACTGACGCGGACCGCGACGAACTCTCCACCGCCCTGGGTCGCACCCGCCACGGCCGCGTCTACGCGCTTACCACCGTGGAGAACCACCACCTGATCGTGGTCGCTCTCGACGCGGACCAGCACGCGGCTGGCTTTCTCACCAAACTGTGGTCATCGTTGCGATTGCGCGGCATCAACGCACGTGCGGACGTGTCGCTACGGCACTCAGCCGAGGCGACCGCCTTGGTGTCGCACGCCGCCCGCGGCGCCGGGATCCACACCGCACGCGTGCTCGGCATGTCCCAAGCCCGCGACACGATGATCGTCATCTACCAGCGGCCCCTGTCCGCCCGCCCCCTGTCCGACATCGATCCCGCCGATGTCACCGACGACATCGTCGACGCCATCTGGGAGCAGGTTTCCAAGGCGCACGACGTGGGCATCTCCCACCGCTCGCTCAGCGCGGACACCATCATGGTGGGGTACGACGAACTGGTCGACATGCCCACCATCTGGCTCACCAGTTGGGAACTTGGCGAGGTTGCGACGTCCGATCTGGCCAAGCGCATCGACCGGTCGCAATTGGTCGCCCTGCTGGCACCGATTGTTGGCGGGGAGCGAGCCGTGGCGTCCGCCTTCCGGGCCGTGGGCGGCGAGGGCGTCGAACGATTCGCGCCGATGCTCCAGGCGATCACTCTTCCACGCACCACTCGGGCAGCGCTGCGCGCCTCGGTGACCGACCTTGGTGGCCTCCGCAAGGAAATTGTGGAGCGCCTGCCCGACGCCGATATCGCACCGGACAAGATCGCCCGCTTCGGCCTTCGCACGGTGCTCACGATTGCGGCGGGCGTGGTCGCCGCCTACCTCATCTTCGCGTCGTTCAACACGGAACAGGTCTTGGGTGCGCTACGGGAGTCCAATCCGTGGTGGTTGCTCGTTGCGCTCGGCTGGTCGATGGCGACCTTCTTCGGAGCGGCGGTCGCGCTCATGGCGTTCTCGCCCATCCGGCTACCGTGGTCGCGCGCACTTCTCGCACAGGTGGCGGCCGCCTACTTGGCGCTCGCCGCGCCCGCAGGAGTCGGGCCCGCCGCCCTCAACATGCGACTGTTGACACGCCGCAAGGTGCCCGCACCGCTAGCCGTGGCCACCGTCGCCCTGGTCCAGGTCAGCGCCGTGGTGGTCACGGTGGTGGGACTGGTGACGCTCTCCCTCATCACCGGTTCCGAGGGAACGCTGGCCGCGTTGCCGTCAAGTTCCGTGCTGATGGGCGTGGGCGGCACTGCGGCCGTCATCACCCTGGCCATGACCGTACCGCGCGTGCGCGGCTGGGCGCTCGGGCGACTCCGCCCGATGATGCGCCAGACCTGGCCGCGCCTCGCGCAGGTGCTGAACCAGCCGTGGCGACTTGCCGTCGGAATCAGCGGAAACCTGCTCCTGACCATCGCCTACGTCGGCGCGTTCGACGCGACGCTACGTGCATTCGGACAATCGATACCGCTCATCGACGTGACCGTCCTGTTCCTGCTCGGTAACGCTGCGGGCGCCATTGTCCCCACCCCCGGCGGCCTCGGTGTGGTCGAGGGCGCGCTCACTGCGGGCCTCATCTCGGCGGGCCTGCCCAAGGAGATCGCCGCATCCGTGGTGGTGCTCTTCCGTCTGCTGAGCTATTGGGCACGAATACCTTTGGGGTTCCTCGCCATGAGGTTCCTGCAACGGAAGGGTGAACTGTAGTGATCGACCCTACGGCAGCCGCCTTCGCGCTCCTGTTGGGCGCGGTGGCGGCCTTCAACCCATGCGGATTTGCGTTGCTGCCCGCCTACATCACGGTGATCGTGACCGGCAGCGCCGACGATCGCCTCACCCGGCCGCAGGCCCTTCTGCGCGCCGTGGCGTTCG
Organism: Demequina sp.; assembly: GCF_016278765.1. Lineage (GTDB taxonomy): Bacteria > Actinomycetota > Actinomycetes > Actinomycetales > Demequinaceae > Demequina. The sequence continues at coordinate 13,373 of NZ_JADQBE010000089.1, forward strand.
GCCTGGCCATGACCGCCGGGTTTGTCGCGGTCTTCACCGCCTTTGGCCTGCTGTTCGGCGCCGTCAATGTGGCACTGCAGGGCTCCGTGCTGCCGTACCTGCCCTACGTGACGGTCACCCTCGGCCTGGTGCTGATCGGCTTTGGCGTGGCCATGGCGCTGGGCCGCGAAATTCCAGGGCTCCGTGTGCGCCCCGTCTCCGGCCGCGCACCCCGCGCCGATGCGTGGTCCCAGGTGCTCTACGGGGTCTCCTTTGCACTGGCGTCGCTGTCCTGCACCATCGCCCCCTTCTTTGCGGTCGTCACGCAGTCGCTCGATGCGTCGGGCCCGGTGGGAGCCGTCGCGCCGTTCGTCATCTACGGCGCGGGCATGGGCACCTCGGTATTGCTGGTTTCGCTTGCGGCGGCCTTCGCTGGGGCCGCCGTGGGGCGCGCCCTCCGGTACCGCACCGGCCTGATCCTGCGCATCGGCGGCGTGGTGATGGTGCTGGCCGGCGTCTGGGTCATGGTGTACGGGCTGGCGGAACTGCTGCCGCGCTATGGCGTGCGGGCACTGGACGAAGTACTGTTCAGTTCGTCCCGTCTGCAGGGCTCCATCTCGAGCGCCATCACGGATTGGGGAACGCCCGTGCTGGTGACCGTCTTGTCGCTCGTGGTGGCGGCGGTGGTGCTGGTGTTCGCCCTGGCCCGGCGGGACGCGCGGCGAGCCGAATCGGGCATTTCAGTCTCGGCTGAAATGGCTGCAAGCGACGCGGCCCGCGGCGCACCGAGCACGGCTCCCACAGCGGCCACACAGGCGACCGCGACGCAGGACGTGCTCGACGCGGTTCGCAGAGCAGCGTCGGGCCGCTAGCGTCTCCTAGCTGTCGAGCAGCGAGTTCGCGGCGTCCAGGATGCCTTGGAGCCCCAACGCTCCCTGGATCGTGGTGATCTCGCCGTTGTCGTTGATCAGCGCGTACGCGGGCTGCGACGGCACACCGAAGGTCGACCACAGGCTGCCGTCGGCGTCGACGATCTGCACGATGTCGCCGAGTCCGTACTCGTTGACGAACTGGTCCATGCCCGCCTGATCCGAGCGGCCCGGCACTCCGTACATGGTCACGCCCTCGGGCAACTGAGCGGCGGCCTGCGCGACATCCGGCGCCTCCGCCTGGCACGTGGGGCACCAGGACGCCCAGAACCACAGGATCGCGTCGGTGCCCGCGAGGCTGGTCCCGTCGAAAACGGCGCCCGTGAGGGTGGTGGCGGTGAACCTCAACTTGTCGTTCACCACCACGTCGCCCATCGCTCCGTGCGAGGGTTCTGCCGACGCTGACGCGTTCTGTGTCATCGACTCCGCCGGTTCGCTCGACGTGGCGGGGGGAGGGGTGGGGCTGCAGCTGGCCAGGACCAACGCCGCCGCTCCTGCGGCAACTGCCCATGTGGTGGCGAAGCGAACACTCATCTCGGCACTACCCTTTCGATGCGTGCTCCAGGAGCGCGCCTGGGGACATGGCGCACGGGCGAACGCACACAGTGCATTCGGAACGATCGGGAGTCCAGATGGGTTCTCGCCCACCGTCGACGCGGGCGAGGCTTACGGTGTGTAGTGAGCCAGCGTCTTCAACGTCGGCTGAGACTTGGGATCCGCGACGGCGGCCGCGCCGACCCGACAGGCCGCCTCAAGTGCATCACCCTCGCTGTACTTCTCAAGCAGGGCAACAGTCAATGCGGCGGCAAACGCGTCGCCCGCTCCCACGGTGTTGACCACGCGCTCGGCGGCAACCTTGGCCTTGGCGACCACCCGTCCTCGCCTCAGCAGCACCGCGCCCTCCCCGCCGAGCGTGAGTGCCACCTGAGGCGCGGTGGCTAGGAACGGCAATGCCTCGTATTCGCCCTCATTGACGATGAAGAGGTCGACCCGGTCGCGTAGCCCCTGGCTCAGATCCGTCACTGGAGAAGCGTTGAGGAAGAACGGCCCCGTGGTCTCCCGCGCCACCCGTTCGACAACCTTCATATCGACTTCGAGCTGCGCAAGGACAGCGCAGCCAGGCGCGGGGGTCGCCGCACCTGGATCAATGCGCAATCCGGCGCCCGGGCACACCACGATCGAGTTCTCCCCCGCAGAGTCCACCACAATCAACGCCACTCCGCTGGCGCCGTGGAGTACCTGGACCCGGGACGTGTCGACCTCGGCTTCGCGCAGGACGGCGAGGAGTTCGCGGCCCGCATCGTCGTCGCCCACCGCGCCGATCATGTCGACGCGGGCGCCCAAGCGCGCTGCGGCAATGGCCTGATTGGCGCCCTTACCTCCGGGCTGACGCTGAAGATCGCTCCCCAGCACCGTCTCTCCCCGGCGTGGAGCCGCGTCGACTGAAGCCACCAGGTCGAGGTTGATCGACCCCAGAACCGCGAGTTGGGCAGCCATCACCAGTCAGGGTGTGTCGACGCGTGACGCTGCGCCACAACGACAGTGCACCCGGCGTCCCGTAGCCGACTCACGTGAGCGCGGTCGATGTTGTCGTCGACGATGATCGCGTCGAATTCGGAGAGGGGAAGCATCGCATGCAGGGCGCGGCGCTCAAACTTCGTGTGGTCGGCCAACAGGATGCGCTTGGCCGACGACTCGAACATGGCCCGCTTCACGTCCACCGTCTCCTGTGTCTGGTGGAAGGCGATGTCATCGGAGATCGCAGAGGTCGACATGACAAACACATCGGCCCGCAACTCACGAATCGCGGCGGTGGTCAAGCGGCCCATGAACGCGCTACACCAGTTGTAGTAGTCGCCCCCCAGTCCGAGCAGAGTGATTCCGCGCATGCCACGCACGGCATCGACAACAGTCAGGCAATTGGTGATCACCGTCAGCGGCGACTTGCTGCCCAACTGCTCGGCGAGACGCAGGGAGGTGGTCGAGTCATCGACCATGATCGCCTGACCCGGCTCGATGAACTCCAGCGCCGCATGCGCGATGACGGACTTCTCCGTACGCTGGCGGCCGGCTCGGTACACATCGCTTGACTCCACGAGAGCGGTCGACATCGCCGAGGCGACGCCTCGGCTCTTCCGCAGAAGCCCGCGGCCCTCCAACTCGTCAAGGTCCCGGTGCGCGGTCATCACAGAGATGCCAAAGCGCTCAGCGATCTGCTCGATCCGAATCGCGCCCTCGGCCATCACGGCGTCACAAATCGCGCGTTGGCGTGCCTGCTGGCGCGTCTGACGGGAGTCCCCTTGGGCGCGATCGAGAGACTGAGCGCTTGTCGGTTGACCGCGCATACGCTAACTCCTCTCAGTTGCGACCAGTCGCTCGGCCTCGTCCAGAATTCCCTCGAGGGCGCTCAAGTCGTGAGCAAATCGTCCAAGAAACAGTCCGTCTACTGCGCCGTCCAATGCAGTGAGGGTGCCCTTACCAGCGCTTCCGCCATATATTACCGAGAACCCGCGAAAGGGGCACGCCTCTTCCAAGCTGTGCCGAAGCCCTGCAGTGACGGCCGCGATGTACTCCGCCGGTGCAGCCTCACTCTGACCGATGGCCCAGCTTGGCTCGTAGGCGACCACAAGGTCGAGGTGGGCCGCCTGGGGACCGACGTCCTTGAGGTACCCCCGGAGTTGGCGCACGCACTCCGCTGCTGCCGCCTCCTGTTCCATGGGTTCCGCTTCCCCGATGCACAGCACGGGGTTGAGGTGGTTGCGCACCGCGGCCGCGAACTTCGCCCGGGCCACCTCGACCGACTCTCCAAAGACGGACGCCCGTTCCGCGTGCCCCACCTCCACGTACTGACAGCCCACCTCTCGAAGGTCGGCGCCGCTCACCCCTCCGGTATAAGGGCCACGGTCCTCCCAGTGGAGATCTTGCGCGCCAAACGGGACCGTGGTGCCGCGCAGGGCCCTCGCCACCGCGTCAAGCGAGGTCACCGACGGGAGCAAGAACAGACGGATCCGGTCCTCACGCACCGACTCTCGTTGACTCGCGATCGTCCCTAGCGCCTCCGCCCACCGCGCCGTGCGTGCGACATCCAAGTACAACTTGAGGCTCACGCCCAAGATCAACGGCCTGGGTGCGTGGAGGACCTCCTCGCTATCCACAGGTCCCGGTCTCTTCGTATTCGTTGATGAGTGCGACCTTCTGCGCCGAGGCTGAGCTCGGATCGAATTCATACCCCAGCCATTCGCGTGCGAGCCGACGGGCCAACTCGAGGCCGATCACGCGCTGGCCCATGGCCAGCACCTGGGCATTGTTGCTGAGTACGCCGCGTTCCACGCTGTAACTGTCGTGGGCGGTGACCGCGCGAATGCCGCGCACCTTGTTCGCAGCGATCGCCACACCCAGGCCGGTACCGCAGAGCAGAAGTGCCCGGTCCGCCTCGCCACGCTGGACCATCTGGGCCGCCTCGACCGCCACCGGAGGATACGGCGTCGAAGAACCGGGCTCTCCCACGCCAACGTCGGTCACCGACGCCACGCGCGGATCCTTCCGCAGGTCCTCGATCAGGACCTTCTTGTAGTCGAATCCTGCCTCATCACTGCCAATGACGACGCGAAGCTTTCCTGTCATGATCTTCCTCCCTTGTCTTTGGCATCCTTGAGCGCACCCGCTACGGCCGTCATCGCCATGGCGAACGACACCGCACCGGGGTCCGGCGTGCCGAGGCTCTTCTCCATGTGCGGCCGGGCACGGCCCTTTCTCGGTAGCAACGAGGACGTGGCCTGAGCGGCCCGCGTTGCCTCGTCGGCCGCGTGGGCCCATGCGTCGGTGAGCGTGGCTCCGTCGGCAATCGCCTGCTTGAGGGCGTCCCCGAACGGCACCAGCGCGTCCACCATCGTCTTGTCACCCACCGCGGCCCCGCCGCTGCGTTGGACGTGATCGATGCCAGCCTGTGCCGCTGCCACCGCAGACTCACGCGTGGGCGCTTCAGAGTCGCCCAGGCCTTCGCCGAACGCGCGCAGGGCGCCTCCCCATAGCGATCCAGACGTTCCGCCTGCACGGTTGGCCCACGCGTCGCCAGCCGACGTCGCGACGGACCCGGCGCCCGCGCCCGCCTCGACGGCCTCGCGAGCGCGGTCCACCGCGGCATGGACTCCGCGCTGCATGCCGATTCCATGGTCGCCGTCCCCGGCGATCGCGTCGAGTCGGCCCAGCTCGTCGCACGATTCGTCGATGACGTCGCGCATAGCCGCGAGGGCCTGGAACACGGTGGGCGCCGCCGCGGCAGATTCGCTACTCGCCTCGGCGAACGATTCGACCTCGACTTCGGCGGCGTCGACCGCCGCCTCCGCATTCTCGTCAATGTCCACGGAACCCTTGCGGTAGGCCGCGGTGTACGTCGGTGACCGCCAGGCGGCCTCCAGATCGTCGTCGAGCCACGTCACGGTGAGCGATACGCCCGCCATCTCGAAACTGGTGGCGAATTCCCCCACCTCGGGCTGCACAATGGTGAAACCCTGCTCGGTCAAGAGGCCCGCGACGGCGCCATAGAAAACATAGAGCTCCTCGCCCTTGACGCTTCCCAGTCCGTTCACCACGACGGCCACGCGACCGCCATCGCCGATCCCATCAGGGCGTTCCTCAAGTACCGTGCGTACCAGCAGGTCCGCCAGTCCGTTGGCGTTCGGCATGTCGACCATGTCGATGCCCGGCTCGCCGTGAATGCCCATTCCCACGGCCATCTTGCCTTCGGGAACGCGGAAGAGCGGCTCCGTCGCCCCCGGAAGCGTGCACCCGCCAAAGGCGACGCCGAGCGAGCGGGTACGCGCGTTGGCGCGAGCCGCGAGTTCCGTTACCCGCGCAAGATCCCAGCCGGACTCCGCGGCCCAGCCCGCGGCACGGAAGACCGAGAGGTCGCCGGCAATGCCGCGACGCTTCTCGCTCTCGTCCCGACTCGCGCTCGCGACATCGTCGGTGACGGTGACTGTCTCGCACGGAATGCCATCGGCCCGCAGGCGCTCCTGCGCCTGGTCAAAGTTGAGTACGTCGCCCGCGTAGTTGCCGTAGGTCAGGAGCACTCCGGCGTCCGTCGCCACGGAACGCGCGACGGAGTACACCTGCTGCGCGCTGGGAGAGGCAAAGATGTTTCCCATGGCCGCGCCGTGGGCGAGGCCGGGACCGACCAGGCCGGCGAAGGCGGGATAGTGGCCCGATCCGCCGCCGATGACGACCGCGACCTGTCCCGCGGGCGTCGCGCCGACTCTGACGACTCCGCCCTCGACCCGGCGTACAAGACCTCGGTGTGCCGCGACGAATCCGGCAGCCGACTCGGCCGCAAAGTCGGCCGCGTCGTTCTGTAAGTAGCTCATGATCCTTCTTTCAGGACAAGCGCGGGGGCGAATGCAGTTCGCATCCGCCCCCGCTTCACCGCACGGGAGCGCACGGCTGTCTCTTGGGGCCGGCAGTTAGCCGGAGTAGGTGAACGGACCGGTCATCTTGTCGACGTTGTCCTTGGTGATGAGGATGCAGTCGAGGGACAACTTCTCCGTCTCAGGAACAGTGCCGTCCTTCAGGTAGTCGTCCGCCATCTCGACGGCCATCTGTGCGAACACCGCGACGGGCTGGAGCACCGTGTAGGCCATTTCGCCGGACTTGACTGCCTCCACCGCGTCGGGTGAACCGTCGAACCCACCGACGAGGACGCCGCTGAGCTTTCCGGCCTCCTTGAGCGCCGCGATCGCGCCAAGCGCCATCTCGTCGTTACCGGAGATCACGCCCGTGATGTCGGGGTTGGCCTGCAGCATGGACTGCATCTTGTCGTGACCCTTGGTGCGGTCCCAGTCGGCGACCTCTTTGCCCACCTGGACGAGGTCCGGGTACTGGCTGATGACGGTGGTGTAGCCGTTGGAGCGGGTCTGCGCGTTGTTGTCGGAGGGTGCCCCGAACAGTTCCACGTAGTTGCCAGCTTCACCCAACTGCTTGACCCACTCTTGGGCACCGAGCGCGGCGCCCTGAGCGTTGTTCGACACCAGCTGCGCCATCGCAAGACCAGCCTGGTTGATCTCAGCGTTGACCAGGAACACCGGGATGCCGGCGTCCTTGGCCTTCTGCACAGCGGCGATAGAGCCGTCGGCGTTTGCCGGGTCCAGGATGATCGCCACGGACTTGTTGGCAATCGCCGTGTCGATGAGGGTGTTTTCCGTGTTGGTGTCAGCCTTGTGCGCACCCACCACCGTCGTGTAGCCCAAGGACTCCGCGGTGGCTGCCGCGACATCGCCCTCGGTCTTCCAGTACGGGTTGGCCGGATCAGTCACGATGATCGTGATGAGTCCGCCCTCGCTGGAGCCACCTCCGCCGCCGGCCGACGACGACGTCTCCGTGGTGTCCCCACCGCTAGAGCATGCGCCGAGGGCCAAGGCCACGGCGGCCGTAGCGGCGATTGCCGCCAACTTCTTCTTCAGTAACATTGCCTTACCTTTCTTGAAGGGAGGTACCGCTCTCGCGGCACCCGGGTACAGAATCACCGGGACAGTCCGCCGGTCTCCGCCGGTTGGTGATCCGAATTCGGGGCAGGGTCGTTTCCCTGCTTGTCCGCGAGGGCGGTCTGACCGCCCCCGCCCGACTTTGTTGACGACTTCTTGGGCTTGTTGCGCCCGTAGTCGAGTCCGTTGAGGAGGACCGCGACGACGATCACGACACCCATGAAGACCATCTGCCAGTACGCGGAGACGCCCACGATGACAAGGCCGTCAGACAGGAAGCCGATGACGAAGGCGCCAAGCAGGGTCCCTCGCACGTTTCCTTTGCCGCCACTCAGCGCCGCGCCACCAATCACCACTGCCGCGATGGCGGTCAGCTCGTAGGTGTTTCCAGCGGTCGGGCTCGCGCTTGTCAATGTCGACGACAGCACCAGGCCCGCGATGCCGGCGCACAGGCCGGAAAGCACGTAGACCCAGATCTTGACCTTGACCACGGGCACACCGGACAGTTCCGCTGCGCGCTCATTGCCGCCCGCCGCGTACAGCCACCGGCCAAAGCGCGCACGGCCCAACAGCAGTCCGAGAACCGCGGCGATCAGGATCATGAAGATCACGCCGATGGGGACGTTGAGGATGCGGTTGAAGCCCAACCAGTCGAAGCCGGTGTTGCCGAGCTCGGGATCGCCCGAAAGGTCGTTGACCGTCAATCCGTTGGTCAGCAGTAGCGCGACACCGCGCACCGCGTAGAGCATTCCTAGCGTCGCAACGAACGGCGCCACCCTGAAACGCGACACCAGGATGCCGTTGATCAGGCCGACGCTGGCGCCCACCGCACAGGACAGCAGCACCACCACGGGAACGCTGGGAACAAACGTGTAGCCCAGGAAGCTGATCTCCACGCCTCGCAAGAGGAAGCCCGCGATGATTCCCGTGAACCCGAGGGTCGAGCCGACCGAGAGGTCGATGCCGCCATTCAGGATCACCAGCAGCATCCCCATCCCGAGAATGGCGTAGATGGCGACGTGAGACGCCATGATGAGCAGGTTGCCCACGGTGAGGTAGTTGGGGGAGAGCGTCGAGAATACGACGATGATGAGGATTAGCGCGAGAAACGCGCGGCCCTCGATGAGCAGTTTGACGGGGGAGAGGGTCTTCTTCCTCTCCGCCGTTGAAGTCTTGGTCGTCATGGTCCAGGGTCCTATCTAGTCAGGCCGCCACGGCTTCGCCAGAGGCGGCCATGATCGTTGCTTTGGTGGCGTCGGAACCGAATTCCGCGGAGATACGGCCCTTGCGCATCACGATGATGCGATGGGCAATGGCGAGGCACTCGCCCACTTCGGACGTGGAGTACAACACCGCAACGCCCTCCTGAGCGCGCGCTGCCAGCAGCCTGAAGACTTCGCCTTTCGCTCCAACGTCGATTCCGCGGCTCGGTTCATCCAGCAGCATGAGTCGCGGCTTGGTGCCGACAACTTTGCCGATGACGACCTTCTGTTGATTTCCCCCCGACAATGAACCGACGTTCAATTCAGGTCCCGGCGTCTTCACCGTGACGCGATCGATGAGATCGACGGACATGTCGTTTTCGGCCTTGCGGGACAGGAGTCCCCTGGACAGGACCTTGGACAGGCTCGACAAGGTCAGATTCCTCCCGATGCTGAAGGTCTGGACGAGACCATCGCGTTGCCGGTCCTCGGGGACGAGGCCGACTCCCATGTCGATGCGCTCCGCGATCGTTCGGCCCTTGAGGGGCACGCCGGACAGCAGGATCTCGCCGCTTTGGACGTCACCCTTGCCAGCAATCGCCTCGAGGAGCTCCGTGCGACCGGCGCCCATCAGTCCATAGATGCACACGACCTCCCCCGCACGCACCTCAAGGTCGAGACCATCGACCACGGATCGCTCGTGGTTCATGGGGTCCATGACTCGCAGGCCCTTCACCTGGAGCACCGGTTCGCCGAACTCATAGCCGGTGGGCGGGGTGCCCAGGTCGAAGTTATCTCCCACCATGTGACGGACGATCCATTCGAGGTCGATCTCGTCGCGTTCGCCCCTCGCGGTCATGGTTCCGTCTCGGAGCACCACGGCGTGATCCGTGATCTCAAGCGCCTCTTCAAGGTGGTGCGAGATGTAGACGATGGCCACTCCGCGAGCGGTGAGATCACGAATGAGGCCAAACAGGACCTCCACCTCCGTGGCTGCCAGCGCCGACGTCGGCTCGTCCATGATCAGGATTCGTGAGTTGACGGACAGTGCGCGGGCGATTTCCACCACCTGCTGCTGTCCGACACGCAGATCCGACACCAGTGTCGACGGGTCGACGTCGAGCTGGAGGCCCGCCAACAGATCGCGGGCCAACTTGGCTTCCTGCGCGAAATCCACGCCAAACGGACCCTGGATCTCGCGTCCCATGAAGATGTTGTCGCGCACCGAGAGGTTGGGCGCGAGGCTCAACTCCTGGTGAATGATCGAGATGCCTCGTGCGGCCGCCTCGTTCGTGGAGTCGAACTCGACCGGCTGTCCGTCGAGGACGATCTCGCCCGCTGTGGGCTGCTCCACTCCCGACAGAATCTTCATGAGCGTCGACTTGCCGGCGCCGTTCTCACCAAACAGCGTGGTCACGGTTCCTCGGCGAATCTCAAAGTTCACGCCCTTGAGGGCCTGCACGCCGCCGTAGTGCTTGACGATGTTGCGCGCCTCGAGAACTACCGCATCGAAATCGTCGCTCATGACGCCACCTCGAATTTCACGGGGGTCACGAGCCATGCCTCAGGGTTGATGAGCGTGAAGGCGCCCGTCACGGTGACCGTCTTGCCCTCAAGATCCGTGGGCAGGAACTCGTCGAGCACCTGCGCCTTGAGCTCGCTGTTCAGCGCCGCAGCAGCGTTCTGGTAATCGATCTGATTCGTGAAGTCACCGAAAGGAAACTTGTCGGTGGCGTCGCGCAGTTCGGTTCCGTTGATCGCCGGACCCGTCTGTACCCGCACCAGCAGGTTTGCGTCGAGTCCCGAGATGTCCACGGGATAGATTCCCGACTGGCCCGCGCCCGCGACACCGGTGAAGGTGACACTGAATACCGGTCCACCCGAACTCGGCACGCCGTACTCGGAAGCCGCCGCCGCCTGGTCGACATTGATCGCATCGGCCAGGGTGGCCGCATCCACCGCCTGTGCCTCGATTGCTGACTGAACGTCGCCGAAGTTGTCGGCGCCGAACTGGACGGGGTCAAAGGCGACGACTCCCGCCACGCGAGGATCATCGCTCGGGATGAACTTGGATCCGAATCCGATGAAGGCCAAGATCACCACCGCTACGGTCACCCACAACCAACGACCCCGCAATGCGAACCGAGGCGAACTGGTGACCGTCGCGCTGGGCGTCTGAGTTTCGGTCGCCATCACAGAACTCGCGACTCGGAGTCGTTGGGGCGAATCTGCAGCTTGCGGCCCTCGCCCTTGCGGAACATCTCCAGCGCGGTCTCGTAGTCGTCCAGGGTGAACGAGTGGCTCGTCATCGCCTTCGCGTTGATGGCACCCATCTCGAACATCTCGACGGCACGGCCAAACGAGTTGTGGACGGCCATCGAGCCCACAATGTTGAGCTCACCGCGGTAGACACGGAACGGCGAGAATTGGGCAGTCTTGTCCGCGGGGGCGACGCCAAAGTCCTGGAAGAAGCCGGCGGGCTTCACGCGAGTCAGCGCGTCCTCGATGGCGCGGATGTTGCCGGTGCAGTCGATGACGACATCCCACTTGTCACGGCCTGCGTCATCGGCGCTGTTGTAGCGCAGTTCGATGCCGCATTCCTCGGCCGTCTTGAGACGTTCGCTGTTGAGGTCGACGATCGTGACCGAGGCCGCGCCAGCGCGCGTCGCCAGTTGGGCCATGATCAGTCCCATGGTGCCAGCGCCATAGACGAGTACGTGGTCGCCAAGACGCCTGGGCAGGATGTCCCAGCCTCGGATCGCACAACCGAGCGGCTCGATCAGGGCGGCGAGGTAGATGTCGGTCTCGGGCTTCAACTTGTACACGTTGCGCGAGGGCGCGGTGAAAAATTGCTGGGCCGCGCCGTCGGACGCGACAACGCCGAGGCCGTTCCAAGCCGGGCACAGGTTCGCGTGGCCATTGACACAGAACTCGCACTCGCCGCACGTCGTGCTCGGGTTCACCGCAACGTGGTCGCCGACCTGGAAGTCGAACACGCCGTCGTTGACTCCCTCACCCAAGGCGACGATCGTGCCGGTCGCCTCATGGCCGGGCACGAGCGGAAACACCGTTCCCTCGAACTCGCCGTCGAACACGTGGGTATCCGTGCCGCACATACCCACAGCGGCGGTCTCGATCAAAATTTCCTTGTAACCCGGCTCTGGCGTGGGTCGTTCTTCAAGGCTGAGCTTCTTCTCGTCGGTGAAAACGATGGCTCTCATGGCTGCTCCCGTTCGTAAGTCAACGACGGGATCCGCACCCGACGCTGGGCGATATGTGGCCACCAGAGTCATCTCCGCTTCGGTGCGACGGTGACTCGTGTTGCCCTGAGGAGGCGGATACCTCCATGTTATCTTTGTGTGAACTTGTGTAGAGTTCACGTTAGAAACACGGTAGAACTATCACAGGGCCGCTGTCAAGGCAGATACCAAATCGATACAAAGGAGTAACGCGATGGCCGGACTCGCATGGGAAGACATGGACAAGAGGGCCGTGGACACGGCTCGTGTGTTAGCGGCCGACGCGGTCGAGAAGGCGGGCCACGGCCACCCCGGTACCGCCATGACACTCGCCCCCGTCGCGTACCTGCTCTACCAGCGGATCATGCGCCACGACCCTGCCGACGGGCGGTGGTTGGGTCGCGACCGCTTCGTGCTCAGCGCCGGCCACGCGTCGCTCACTCAGTATGTGCAACTCTTCCTGGGTGGCTTCGGCCTTGAACTCGACGACCTGCGAGCACTGCGCACCGCGGGATCTTTGACTCCCGGCCATCCCGAGTACGGCCACACCGACGGCGTGGAGATCACCACCGGCCCCCTCGGACAGGGCCTGGCCTCGGCCGTGGGCTTCGCGTGTGCCGCACGCTACGAGCGCGGGCTGTTCGACCCCGAGGCGGCCCCCGGCACGTCGCCGTTTGACCACCACATCTACGTCATCGCATCGGACGGAGACCTCCAGGAAGGCATCTCGGCCGAAGCCTCCTCCTTCGCCGGACATCAGGAACTGGGAAATCTGGTGGTGATCTACGACGCGAATCAGATCTCGATCGAGGACGACACCGACGTCGCCTTCACGGAGGACGTGGCGCAACGCTACGCATCGTACGGCTGGGACGTGCAGACCGTTCAGTGGCGCCGGGACGGCGCCTATGTGGAGGATGTGCACGGCCTCAACGACGCCATCGCCGCCGCCAAGGCCGATACCGCTCGCCCGTCGATCATCATCCTTCGCACCATCATCGGCTGGCCGTCCCCGGGCAAGCAGAACACCGGGAGCGTGCACGGGGCAAAGCTCGGCGACGCCGAACTGAAGGCAACCAAGCGTGCGCTGGGATGGGATCCCGACCAATCCTTCGTCGTCGATGACACGGTGCTGGCCCACACTCGCGAACTCGCACAGCGGTCGCGTACGGTCCGAGACCAGTGGCAGTCCGAGTTCGACGCGTGGGCGGAACGTCACCCGGAGCGCAAGAGTCTTCTCGATCGCCTCATGAGCGGCCAGTTGCCCGAAGGGATCGAGAGTTTGCTTCCGCATTTTGAACCGGGCACGTCGATCGCGACGCGCGCCGCGTCCGGCGCCGTCATCAACGCGCTCGCGGCCCCGCTTCCCGAACTGTGGGGAGGGTCCGCGGACCTGGCCGACTCGAATCTCACGACCATCCACGACGCAGCGTCGTTCAACCCCACCCGACGCGGAACGGCCGCCTGGCCCGCCGATCCGTACGGACGAGTCCTGCACTTCGGTATTCGTGAGCACGCGATGGCGGCGATCCTGAACGGCATCGTTCTTCACGGACCCACGCGAGTCTTCGGAGGCACCTTCCTGATCTTCAGTGACTACATGCGGCCGTCAGTCCGGCTCGCTGCGCTCATGGGCATTCCCAGCATCTTCGTATGGACCCACGACTCCATGGGCCTGGGCGAGGACGGCCCGACCCACCAACCGGTGGAGCATCTCGCGTCGTTGCGGCTCATCCCCCACCTCGCCGTCGCGAGACCGGCCGACGCCGATGAAGTGAGTGCGGTCTGGCTGGAGGCTCTGCGGCGGACCAACGGCCCCACCGGCATCGTGCTGACCCGTCAGGCGGTGCCCGTGCCGGATCGTGCCGCCGACGCCGCTCAGGGCCTCGCTCCAGCGCAACTCGCCTCCAAGGGCGCATACGTCCTCGCTGACGCCCCGCAGGGCAGGCCCGACATCATTGTGATTGCCACGGGATCTGAGGTCCAACTCGCTCTTTCAGCCCGTGAGATCCTCGCTCGCGAAGGCGTGGAGGCGCGCGTCGTCTCGGCACCGTGCCTCGAGTGGTTTGCCGAGCAGACGTCCGAGTACCGCAACGCAGTGTTGCCACCGGACGTGAAGGCTCGGGTGGCCGTGGAGGCCGGTGCGGCAGGCGGCTGGCGCGAGTTCACCGGCGACGCAGGTGAGATCGTCTCGATCAATGAATATGGGGCGTCAGCAAGCGGTCCCGAACTCTTTGAGCGCTTCGATATCACCGTCGGCGGCGTCGTCAGCGCGGCCCACCGCTGCCTCGAACGGCTCCGCGCCTGACCGGTCACGTCCAGGCGCTGGGCGAGGTGCGCTGATCGGAACCGACTGCTGAGAGTTGAGCAGTGGTGGCCTACTGGAGCCGTATGAGCACCTTCACCTCGTGGCCCGATTCGGAGGCGGCGAAGGCCTCGCTCACCTGCTCCACCGGGAACTCCTTGGTGACCATCGCTTCGGCATCCACGGCGCCGGAACCAATGATCTCCATCGCCCGTCGATAGTCCTCGGCCAGGTAGGTCGCCGCGCCCTGGAGGGCAATCTGCCTGTCCTGCAAGTGCGGAATGTTGACCGTGACGGGCTTCGCGGGAACGCCCACGATGACGACGACGCCTCCGTAGGCGACCATCGCCACGGCCGCGTCCACGGTGGGTTGGATGGCGACGCAGTCGAAGACGGCGTCGGCGCTTTCGCCCAACGCTTCGCGCACCTGGGCCGCCACGTCCGGGTCGGCCGCGTCAACCGTGGCATCCGCCCCCGCACGTTCGGCGAGCGCCCGCTTGTCGGCGAGCACATCGGTCACCACGATCTTGCGAGCACCCGCGGCCCTCGCTGCCGACAGCATGAGCAGACCGATGGTGCCGGACCCGAGGATCGCGACAGTCTTGCCCGACAGGTCACCCGCGAGCCCGGTCGCGTGGACGGGGGTCGAGAGGGGTTCGATCAGCGCCGCCTGGTGGTCGGTGAACTCCGCGGGCACCTTGTGTAGGCGGGACGCATCGCACGTGAAGTTATCGGCCATGCCTCCTTCGCGGTAGCCGCAGCCGAAGAACCGCAGGTTCTCGCACACGTTGTGGTGGCCCGCCAGACACACCTTGCAGGTGCCGCACGGAAGTGTCGGCTCGGGTGTGACCCTGTCGCCCACGGCGACCGAGGTGACGTCGGCGCCGACGGCCACGACAACTCCTACCACCTCGTGCCCCGGGTAGTACGGCAGGGCAATAGCGGGGTGCTGGCCGTGCAACGCATGGGTATCGGATCCACAGACGCCCGACACGATCGTCGCAACGAGCGCCTCGTGAGGCTCGGGAACCGGAGTGTCTTCCGTAACGAGCGTGACCACGCCCTCGGACGGGACGTGTACGCGGCGGCGGCGCGCGGGGATGTTCGGCATCATTCTTCCAACTTTCCTAGGTGGCCCGTCTGCCCAGGGCCAGCATTCACAGTGAGCGACTCACGCTCGCCCTTGGTGGCGCCGAAGGGCCAGCCGCGTCGCGTTGGCGTGCCCCGTGCGATCGGCACGGCCCGTCCATTGCTTCGCGCAACGCGCGCCTTCACTCACGCCCATTCCGGCTTCAATGCGCGGCGACGTCAGATCCGGATCACGGCGTCGTCGTTGTAAATCTACGTTAGATCAATCAGGTTTTAACCCCAATATCACACAAACATACCGCGGAGTCCTCACGTCCGCAACGGCGACCGACGGGGGCCGGGATCGTCGCGAACATCATGAAGGCACCGACACTGTGATGGCGGGCGGCATCTCCCACCGATCGCGATGGGCAGAAGTTCAATTTCTGTGCCGAGGGATGCGCCAGGGCCGTCGAAGCCGGGCAAGTGCACCACCACTGACGAACAACACGAGGCGCCTGGGGCAGCGGCCCCAAAAAAGCTCCCGCCCACTCCGGTCGGGAAACTCGTGGGCCGCCCGTCCAGAAACCACTACATGTCTGGCGCCATGTCCGCGAAGTGGGCGTAGTCCTTCTTAAAGGCGACGGAGATGGTCTTGGTGGGACCGCCGCGGTGTTTGGCGACGATGAAGTCGGCCTCGCCTGGGCGATTCTCGTAGTCGTAGGCGTCCTCGCGGTGCAACAGGATCACGATGTCGGCGTCCTGCTCAATTGCACCCGATTCGCGCATGTCCGACAGCATGGGCTTCTTCTCCGTGCGCTGCTCGGGACCGCGGTTCAGCTGCGAGATCGCGATGACCGGCACCTGAATCTCCTTGGCCAGCAGCTTGAGGGCGCGCGAGAACTCGGACACCTCTTGCTGGCGCGACTCGACGCGCTTGCCTGAGCTCATGAGCTGCAGGTAGTCGACCACCACGAGCTTGAGGTCGTGTTGCTGCTTGAGGCGGCGGCACTTGGCGCGGATCTCCATGAGCGACATGTTCGGGCTGTCGTCGATGAACATGGGCGCCTTGGCGATACGCGCGGCCGTGCTCGCCAGCCGCTCCCAGTCGTTGGGGCTCATCGGGCCCTTGGTGAGTTGCGTGAGCTTCACCTTGGACTCCGCGGAAAGCATGCGCTTGGTGATCTCTTCCCGGCTCATTTCCAGCGAGAACAGCACGGATGCCTTGCCGGCATGGATCGATGCCGCGCGCGCGATGTCGAGGCCTAGGGTCGACTTACCGATGGCAGGACGGGCCGCGATGACGATCATCTGGCCGGCCTGGAAGCCGCCCGTGAGCTCGTTCAGCTCCGTGAATCCGGTGGGGATGCCCAGCATCTGGCCGTCCCGGCGCGACGCGGCGTCGATCTCCTCAAGCGTGTGCTCCATCAGTTCGCCGATGGGCAGGTAGTCCTCGGAGTTGCGCCGCTCCGTGACCGCGAACACCTCAGCCTGGGCGCTGTCGACCACATCATCCACCTGGGCGCCGTCGGCGTCGTAACCCATGTTGGCGATGCGGGTGCCAGCCTCCACCAGGCGGCGCAAGATCGACTGTTCGCGCACCAGTCGGGCGTAATAGCCCGCCGACGCCGCGGAGGGCACGATCGAAATGAGCGTGTGGAGGTACTCGGCACCGCCCACGCGGGCAAGTTCCCCGGACCGTTGAAGCTCTGCGCCCACCGTGAGGGCATCCACCGGGTCGCCCGAGTTGTACAGCGTGATGGCGGTGTCGAAGATGGTCTCGTGCGCGGGGCGGTAGAAATCGTCCGCGCGCACCGATTCGATGACGTCGGCCATCGCATCCTTGGACAGCATCATGGAGCCCAACACCGACTGCTCGGCGTCCAGGTTCTGCGGCGGCGTACGCTCCAAGCCCCGCGGCGAATACGAGGCCTCAAGCTCCTCTACTGACACGCGCGCATCGCCTCCATTCTTGTCGCCAGGGAACCCACAAGGTTGGTGAGGCGAGCCTGTCACCCGGGTGTGACACGTCAACGTAGTGAAGCCCGGCCACCCCCCACAAATGCTCCGGGGTGGACGGCCGGTGGATAGCGGTGGACACAGGCTGACACGCATGGGGACAGTCTCGTGGTTCCTGTGGATGAGCTTGTGAATTGTTTCCGCTCAGCGCGAATCTATGCATTTTTACCAGGTACTTTGACGCCACACAGCATGGGGAAAACTCCGCTTGAAAATCATCGGCGTGTCGCCTCTCGGCGTGTCGCGGGCATCGGCGCCGGACACGACAAAGCCCCGGGATTCCCCACCTCGCCGGAGCGAGCTGGGGGGCGTCCCGGGGCGTGTCACACCGCCTTAAGACGCGGCAACCACCTTGACGTCGACCGTGGCGACCACGCCGTCGTGCAGCGACACCTTGACCTGGTAATCGCCCAGCGCCTTGATCGGCTGCCCGATCTGAATGCGACGCTTGTCCACCAAGGCACGGGTGCCGATGGCGTCCGCAATCTCGGCCGTCGTGATCGCACCGAAGAGTCGACCGGACGGGCCGGCGTTCGCCGTAACGGTCACGGGGTTGGACTGCAGTGAATCGCGGGCGGCCTGGGCCTCCTCGATGCTTGCGAGTTCACGGCCCCGACGCGCAACGCGCATCGAGTCGATGGACTTCTCTGCGCCTGCGGACCACGGGGTGGCCAGCTTGCGGGGAACCAGGAAGTTGGTGGCGTAGCCGTCCTTGACCTCGACCACGTCGCCCGCGGTGCCGAGACCGGCGACCTCGTGCGTGAGAATGAGTTTTGCCATGTCAGCGCCCCTTAGCGGCCGGAGCCGGCGTAGGGGAGCAGTGCGAGCTCGCGCGCAACCTTGATGGCGCGGGCGATCTGGCGCTGTTCCTGGACGGTGACACCCGTGACGCGGCGCGAACGGATCTTGCCGCGGTCGGAGATGAACTTGCGCAGCAGCGCAGTGTCCTTGTAGTCGATCGTCTTGACCTTGGCGGCCTTGAGCGGGTTGACCTTCTTACGCGGCTTACGCGTGTCGATCTTTGCCATGCTTGTCTTTCCTTACATCAAGAAGTGGGGCGACTCGTTGTCGCTTTTAGAACGGGGGCTCGTCTGACGCGGGGGCCGAGGCCCATGGGTCGTTGTCCGAACCGCCTGCGGGAGTGCTGGCCGAGCCACCACCCTGACCGCCACCGCCGAAGCCACCGCCACCCTGACCGCCGCCACGCGGCGTGCGCGTGACCTTGGCGGTGGCGTAGCGGAGAGACGGGCCGACCTCGTCGACCTGCATCTCCATGACGGTGCGCTTTTCACCATTGGCTTCCCACGAGCGCGCCACGAGCCTGCCGGTCACGACGACTCGCATGCCCTTGGTAAGCGACTCGGCCACATTCTCTGCGGCCTCGCGCCACAGGGAGCAGCGCATGAACAGGGTGTCTCCGTCCTTCCAGTCGTTCGACTGACGGTCGAACGTGCGTGGAGTGGACGCGACCGTGAAGTTCACGACGGCGGCCCCTGACTGAATGAATCGCAGTTCGGGGTCTCCGGTGAGGTTTCCCACCACGGTGATCTGAGTGTCGCCTGCCATGTCTTATCCCTGTCGTCTCGTGGAGTTGCCGGTGCTAGTGGGCGTCGGGACGCAGCAGCTTCAGACGCAGGATGGTCTCGTTCAGACCAAGCTGGCGCTCAAGCTCCTTTGCCGTCGCGGACTCCGCGGTGAAGTTGATGACCGCGTAGACGCCATCGCTCTTCTTCTTGATGGGGAAGGCCAGACGGCGTCGGCCCCACACGTCGAGGTTGTCGACGGTGCCCTTGTCGTGAGTGACCACGGCGAGGTACTTCTCGAGCGACGGCTTGACCGTACGCTCGTCCACCTCGGGGTCAAGGATGACCATCATTTCGTACTTGCGCATAGATAACCCACCTCCTCTGGACTAGACGGCTACGGACGTTCCGTAGCAGGAGGGTGACGCTAGCAGTGGCCGAGACGGCG
>NZ_JADQBE010000026.1:0-31608 GCF_016278765.1 Demequina sp.
TCACTGCGATCATTCAGCCCCACCGCGTGGACGAGGTCCGTGCCGCAATTGAGGCCGTAGGCGTCAAGGGTGTCACCGTGTCCGAGGCTGCCGGCTACGGCCGCCAGAAGGGCCACACCGAGGTCTACCGCGGCGCCGAATACACCGTCGACCTGGTTCCCAAGACCCGTCTTGAGATTCTCGTCGAGGATGCCGACGCCGCTGCCGTGACGGACGCCATTGTGTCCGCCGCTCAGACCGGCAAGATCGGTGACGGCAAGGTCTGGGTGGTTTCCGTGGATGACGTCGCTCGAGTTCGCACTGGCGAACACGGCGCCGACGCCCTCTAAAGAAACCCGATTCACGATGGGCCGTTCGGGCGTAGTCCGTGACGGCTCGCACGCTGAGGTCCCGCATCCCCAAGGGGTGCGGGACCTCAAGCGTGAGAGGCAAGAGCTTGCCGTCAGGCTGGCGGACCAGCCGGGTCGCCAGCGCAGGCAGGCGCTCGCCGATCTCGTCTTCGTGCGGCTCACGGAACACTTCACCTCCGTCACCGACGGGGTAGAGGGACTCACCCTCGCCGCCGTGGGCAGCGTCAGCCGCGCAGAGGCGGGTCCTCACTCGGACCTCGACCTCGTGCTCCTGCACGATGGCACCTCGGCCGGCAAGGCGGCCGCCGCCGACGTGGCGCAGCGCCTCTGGTACCCGATTTGGGACGCCGGGCTGCAGCTGGATCATTCGACACGCTCACTCACCGAGTGCCGGCAGGTGGCCTCGAAGGACCTCGCGGCGGCGGCTGGTCTCCTCGACCTACGCCATGTCGCCGGGGATGAGTTGCTCGCCCAGCAGGCGCGCTCCGCAATCCTCGCCGACTGGCGCTCGGCTGCGCGCAAGCGCCTGCCGGAGCTGCTGGCCGCCTCGCGAGCACGCGCCGAACGGTTCGGCGAGGTCGCGTACCTCATCGAACCCCACATCAAGGAGTCACGCGGAGGCCTGCGCGACTACGTGAGCCTCACGGCGCTCGCGGCGACGTGGCTCACGGATCGTCCGCACGGCATGATCGACGACGCCGCGCAGCACCTTCTCGACGTGCGCGACGCCGTGCAAACGGTGTCGGGCAAGGCCGCATACATCGTCGGCAGGCATGTGGCTCAGGACGTAGCCAACGCACTGAAGATGGCCGACACAGATGAACTGTTGGCATCGATTGCGGAAGCCGGCCGTGCCATCGCCTTCGCCGTCGACAGCACGGAACGCGGCGCCCGCCGCTCTTTGGAGAAGTCCGGAGTCGGGTCGCGCGCCTTCCTCGCGAAGCGTCGCGGCACCGCCCCACGGTACGTCCACGTCGCCCAAGGACTGATTGACGTGGACGGAGACCTGGCCCTCGCGCCGGGGTATTCGGCGGAGACCGACGCCGTGCTTCCCCTGCGAGCCGCGGCGGCGGCAGCGTCGACCGGACTCACGTTCACGCCAAGTCTCCTCGAGTCGTTCATGCGGTGCCCGGATCTGGAAAGCCCGTGGCCGCCAGAGGCGCTTGCCCGATTCACCGAACTGCTGCGCGGCTCTCAGCACCTGGTGAGCGTGTGGGAGGCACTTGATGTGGCGGGGCAGATCGTCCGGTGGCTTCCCCAGTGGGCTCCCGTGCGAAACCGTCCCCAACGCAACCCCTTCCATCGATACACGGTGGATCGCCACCAGATCGAAGCGGTCGTTCTCGCCGGAAAGATGCGCAGGCACGTGGCCCACCCGGACCTGCTGCTCTTCGCGGCGCTGCTGCACGACATCGGCAAGCAGGCGGGCATGAGCGACCACTCGGTGTCCGGCGCCGCGTTGATTCCTGGCATCGCGAAGCACATGGGCTTGCCGGAGGCGATGGGGCGCGATACTCAGGTGATCGTGCGCGAACACCTCACTCTCGCCGACTTTGCCACCTCCCGTGACGCGGAGGATCCGGCTGTCGCCACGGAACTGATGGAGCGGCTCGGTGGGCGGGCGGACCTGTTCGAGGTGCTTCGTGCGCTCACCGAGGCCGACGCCAAGGCGGCGAGTCCCAAGGCGTGGACCGCGTGGCGCGAACAACTGATCGACACCCTGACGGCCCGCGTGCGCGCCACCCTGGCCCGCGGGCCGCAGGTAGGCTAGTCGACACCGTCACGCCGAAGGGAGAGCCGTGTTCGCCAGCCTGTCCGACCGATTGACAGCCACGTTCCGCAACCTTCGCGGCAAGGGAAGGCTCACAGAAGCCGACATCGACGACACCGTCCGTGAGATCAGGCGCGCCCTGCTTGATGCAGACGTCGCCCTCCCGGTGGTCACCACCTTCACGGACCGGATTCGCGCCCGCGCGGTGGGCGCCGAGGTCTCCGGGGCCCTCAACCCAGGCCAGCAGGTTGTCAAGATCGTCCACGAGGAACTCATCGAGATTCTCGGCGGCAGTGCCCGGCCCCTGGCGATC
This sequence comes from Demequina sp., assembly GCF_016278765.1. Taxonomy (GTDB): domain Bacteria; phylum Actinomycetota; class Actinomycetes; order Actinomycetales; family Demequinaceae; genus Demequina. The sequence continues at coordinate 2,435 of NZ_JADQBE010000026.1, forward strand.
GCGAAGTCTGGCCCCACCGTCATCATGCTTGCCGGACTTCAGGGCGCGGGCAAGACCACCTTTGCCGGCAAGCTGGCGCACCACCTCAAGAGCCAGGGCCACACCCCGCTGCTCGTGGCCGCCGACCTGCAGCGGCCCAACGCCGTGAACCAGCTCGAGGTGGTCGGCGAACGGGCGGGGGTGCCCGTGTTCGCCCCGGAGCGGGGCGTGACGCGCGAGGACGAAAAGGTGCGCGGCAACCCGGTCAAGGTGGCGGGCAACGCCATCAAGGAGGCACGCCGGCGTCAACACTCCGTGGTGATCGTCGACACGGCCGGTCGACTGGGCGTGGACCGCGAGTTGATGAAGCAGGCCGGCGACATTCGCAAGGCGATCGACCCGGATGAGGTCCTCTTCGTCATCGACTCGATGATCGGTCAGGACGCGGTCGCCACCGCCCAGGCGTTCCAGGCAGGCGTTGCCATGACGGGCGTCGTGCTCACCAAGCTCGATGGCGATGCGCGCGGCGGCGCCGCATTGTCGGTTCGAGAAGTCACGGGCGTCCCCATTCTGTTCGCCTCGACGGGGGAGAAGCTCGACGAGTTCGAGGTCTTCCACCCCGAACGCATGGCGGGACGCATTCTCGACATGGGCGACGTGCTGTCGCTCATCGAGAAGGCGGAGGCCACGTTCGACCAGGCCGAGGCCCAGCGCATGGCCGACAAGATGTCCAAGGGGGAGGACTTCACCCTCACCGACTTCTTGAGTCAAATGCAGCAGCTCAAGAACATGGGCTCGATGAAGAAAATGCTCACCATGCTTCCCGGCATGGGGCAGATGCGCGATCAGATCGACAACCTGGACGACCGCGAACTGACGCGAACGGAAGCGATCATCCAGTCGATGACTCCCCATGAGCGCGACAACCCCAAGGTGCTCAACGGATCTCGCCGCTCGCGCATCGCGGCTGGCTCGGGCACCACGGTGGCGCAGATCAACTCGCTCGTGAAGCGATTCGACGACGCCCAACGCATGATGAAGGCGATGGCCGGGGGCGGTGGAATGCCCGGCATCGGCGGCATGCCCGCGATGGGTCTGGGAGGTATGCCGGGCGGCAAGAAATCCAAGGGAAAGCACGCTCCCCAGCGCAAGGTGAAGGGCAAGTCGGGCAACCCGGCCAAGCGCGCCGCCCAGGAACGCGCGCTGCGCGAACAGGGCACGGCCGCGCCCGCATCCGGAAGCGCCTTCGGTTTGGGTCAGCCCAAGCCCGAGGAGCCGGCCTTTGACCCCTCGCAGCTGCCCAGCCTGGACAAGTACCTGCGCGGATGACGGCCTACGAACTGACCGGGCCGATTCTCGCCGACGAGGACCGGACTGTAGGCAAGGCCTGGGTGGTGGGCGGACGCATGACCTACGAACGCCCGACACATACCGACGTCACACGCGTCGATGGGTGGGTCATTCCCGGTCTGGTCGACATGCATTGCCACCTCTCCGTGGGTCCCTCCGGCCCGGTCGATGGGGACCTCGTGGTGAAACAGGCGATGATCGAACGCGACGCGGGCGTCCTGATGGTGAGGGACACCGGCTCCGCATCGTCGCTCGATGTGCTCGACGGCCGACTCGACCTTCCCAAGGTGTACCGCTCTGGCCGGTTCATCGCGCGGCCCAAGCGCTACCTGAGGGGCTACGCCGTGGAAGTCGAACCCCACGAACTGCCAGCCGAGACGGCTCGCCAGGCCAGGGCGTCAGGGTCCTGGGTCAAGATCATCGCCGACTGGATTGACCGCGACCTTGGGGACGACGCCGACCTCACGCCACTGTGGTCCGCGCAGCAGTGGTCCCAGGCCGTCGCCGCGGCGCACGCCGAAGGCGCGAGGGTGACCGCGCACACCTTCGCCACCGAGTCCCTGGACGCGCTCCTGGACGCGGGTTTGGACTGCATCGAACACGGCACGGGAATGACGGGCGTCCACATGGAGCGCGCGGCCGCCGCCGGAACTCCCGTGGTGCCCACGCTGCTCCAGATCGCGAACTTCGTCTCCTTTGCGGCACAGGGTGCGGAGCGTTTCCCCAGGTTTGCCGCCCGCATGCAGCGCATGTATGACCGCAGGTATGAGCACGTTGCCCAGATGCGTGAGGCGGGCGTCACGCTGCTCGCGGGAACAGACGCGGGGTCGTCCATCGCGCACGGTGACGTCGCGCGCGAGGCGCTGGAGATGGCCAAGTGCATGCCCGTGGCCGACGTGCTGGCTGGCGCCACGTGGAGGGCGCGGAAGTTCCTGGGCGCCTCCGTTCTCGAGGAGGGCGCCCCGGCAGACCTCGTTGTTCTCACAGCAGACCCGCGGCTGACGATTGAAACGTTGGGCGCTCCTGCCGCAGTCATGCTTGAGGGTCTCCTCATCATCTGAACGCGCTCTGAGCGGTCTGTGAGGAATTGACACCATCCTGGATCTATCGCACCATCCCTTGCGGTGCCAGCGGTGAAGGAGCAGTCGTGAAGCGCAATCGAGCGGCACTGGTCACCTCGGTATCGACCGCCATGTTGGGTGCGGGCTGGGTCGCAGGAGTCGTCGGCACCGCCGTGGCCAAGCAAGACGACGCTGTGACCACCACTATCGGTGCGGTTGGCGCCCCGTCGCCCTCAGCTGGCACGTCCACTGGCACGTCGGCGTCGCCCTCGCCAAGCTTTGGCACCGATCCGTCGGCCGGCGCGTCGGCCTCCGCTCCCGCTCCGGCACCGGCCCCGGCGGGGCCGTCCGGGACCTTCGACAGCGCGACCGTTCACACCCGCTACGGCAACTACCAGGTCGCGCTCACCATCGAGGCGGGCAAGATCACCACCATCTCGATGCTGCAAAGCGGTGCCAGCGACGGGACCTCACGACAGATCGCCGGAAGCGCCCTGCCGACGCTTCAGCAGCGGGTGCTGTCGGCGCAGACCTACAACGTCCAAGGCGTCTCGGGTGCCAGCTACACGTCGCAAGGTTTTGTCGCGGCCGTGCAGAATGCGATGCAAGCGGCGGGCATCTGATGGCCGTCGACGTGAGAGTACCCATCACCACGGACACGTACGAGGACCGAGCTGAGACGGACTCGGCGTGGAAGGACACGCTCGAGAGCATCTTCTGGCTGACCGGAGTCGGCGCGCTGTCCCTGATGCTCGCGACCGGCGCGCCCATCGGGAGCATCGGCGACGCGCTCACGACCATCGGCCGCGCCACGGGAATTGTCGCGGCCACCATGATGATGGTGCAGCTGCTCGTGATCGCGCGCGTCCCCGTCATTGAACACCGCCTCGGCCACGACCGCGCCGCGCTCCTGCACGGCAGGCTCGGCCGCATCGGCTTCATCGTGATCTGTGTCCACGTAGCCACGCTGGTACTCGGCTATGGGGCGCGTGTGAACACTGGATGGTGGGATCAGGCGTGGTCGTTTGCCCTGCACTTCGGCGACGAGATGACACTCGCGGTCATCGGGTTTTGGCTCCTCATCGCGGTCGTGGCGACGTCGCTTGCGGCCGTGCGTACCCGGTGGAAGTACGAAAGGTGGCACGCCGTCCACATGCTCACCTACATCACCATCGCGGTCAGCATCCCGCACCAGTTCGTCAACGGCACCACGTTCTCCGGCTACGCGTTCGCCGCCACCGACACTCTCGCCCGCTGGTACTGGGCGATGATGTGGACCGTCAGTGTTGGCGCGTTCCTGGTCTATCGGTGGCTGCGGCCACTGTGGCATCTCTTGCGGCACCGCATCACCGTCGCTCGTGTGGACCGGAACTCGGACGGCACCATCTCGGTATGGATGACGGGTCGCTTGCTCCAGCGGATGCACCCAAGGGCCGGGCAGTTCTTCATGTGGAGGTTCCTCAGCCGCGGCATGTGGACCGAGGCCCACCCCTTCTCCCTGTCCAGGTCGCCTCGCGGCGATGTTCTCCGCATCACGGTCAAGCCGGTGGGAGACCACACCGCCGCCATCTCCGACCTGCTCCCTGGCACCAAGGTGATGGCAGAGGGTCCGTTGGGTCGATTCACGGCCCACCACAGGCGAGCTCACGGCACCGTGCTGGCTGGCGCGGGTTCCGGCATTGCCCCGATGGTCGCGATCCTGGAGGAACTGGATTCGTCTGGCCCCATCGTGGTGTTCCTGAGGGCCCGCGACGCTTCGGAGATCCCTCACCTCGACGAGGTCAGGGAGCTCGCACGCGAACGCGGCGCCACCCTCTACCTGCTTGAGGGTCGGCGTTCCACCGGCTGGCTCCCGCAGGGACAGGCCGCCACCATGACGCAACTTGTCCCGGCGATCGCGGCCTCCGACGTGTACGTGTGTGGACCGGAAGAGTGGGCCAAGGCCGTGCTTGACGAGGCGCGAGCGTGTGGGGCGCCGGAGGAGCACCTGCACCGCGAGGAGTTCGCCTGGTAGACCCCTCCGTTGGGGAATGCGGTCCGCGCATCGCGTGTTGCGCACGTCAACCAGGGGCATAGCCCGGGGTGACGGCCTGAGGAGGACAACCGATGACGCCAGCCTCAGTGCCGAGCCCGTGGCTGATCGCGGCTCGTTCCTGGTGGGCCGATATGGCCCACGGCTCCGTCTACGTGGTTGTCGCGATCGGCGTGGCCTTCTTCCTCGCGGACGGTGGACTCCAGACGTTCGCCACCATCGACTACGTCTACGCGACCGGGCGCGCGCTCGGCATCGTCGCGGCGGCGCTGATGCTGTTCCAAGTGTTGCTCATCTCCCGCGCGCCGTTCATCGAACGCGGAATGGGCCACGACCGTGCTGCGGCGCTCCACACCCGCACCGGCAAGGTCGCCATCATTGCGATGGCGTCTCACGCGTCGATCATCAGCTTCATGAGCGCGTACTACGCGGACGTGAGCCTCTTCACCCAGTTGACAAACTTCTTCACCAGTCACTGGTACCTCGCTTTCGCGCAGGTCGCCCTGACGGTGTTTGCGATCGTGTTCGTCACGTCGCTGCTGATCGTGCGCTCCCGGTGGCGCTACGAAAACTGGCACGCGGTTCATCTGCTCACCTACGTGGGCGCAGCGTTCGCCATCCCGCACCAGTTCCTCGAGGGATCGACGTTTCGAGACGGCGGCGCCGCGTGGTGGTACTGGCTGGCTCTTTACCTTGTGGCGTGGGGATCGCTCCTCGCGTTCCGCGTGGTGGCCCCGCTCGTGCGCTTCGCCACACACGACATTCGCGTTGCCCGCGTGACGCAGCTGGCGGACGGGTCCACGTCCGTGGAGATGAGCGGCCGCCAGTTGGACCGACTCGGGGCACGGCCAGGGCAGTTCATGCTGTGGAGATTCCTGGACCGGGGCCGGTGGCGCGACGCGCACCCGTTCTCGCTGTCGAGCGCCGCGAGCCCCACGGAGCTACGCATCACCGTGAAGCCCAGCGGCGACGGTTCCGCCGGGCTTGCCGGGGTGGAACCCGGGACCCGGGTGCTGATCGAGGGACCCTTGGGGATCTTCAGCGACGCGTCGCGTACCCGGCCCGGCGTCGTCCTGGTCGCGGCAGGCATCGGCATCACCCCCATCCGCGCGATGCTCGAAGGAATCGACCCGGCCCACGGCCCCGTGGACGTCATCGTTCGGGCCCGCAGCCGCGCCGAGGCGCCACTGCTCGACGAGGTTGAGGAGCTTGCGGCGGACAAGGGCGTTGCGCTGCATGTGGTGCTTGGCGCTCGGGGAGAAGGGTGGGCGGCGACGGACCACCCCGCCACGCTCGAAGGCCTTGTGCCCGACGTCGCGGAGCGTGACGTCTACATCTGCGGACCGCGCCCATGGGCCGCGGACGTCGAACGGGAGGCACGCGCCGCAGGCGTGGGTCGAGAAAGCGTCCACCGAGAGGAATTTGCATGGAGCGGGGTCAAGGCATGACGACGATGCAGGCAGTGGTGTGGGTGGGCGCGTCGGCGTCGCTCTTGGCGGCGTGCTCGTCTGGGACCGCACACCCAGACACTGCTGAGCCGGTGGCCGCAGGCGATGTCGTCTACAACGACGGCGTCTACGTTGGCCCGCGCGTGGAGAACATCAAGGGCGGGTATCAAGCGCAGGTCACCATCAAGGATGGCGTGATCACGGCTGTCGAACCCGTGGAGGCGGGGACAAGTGATCCCGAGTCCCTGAGGGTCAACGCGTTCGCCGTGCCCACCATCGTCGAGCGCGTTCTCCAGGCACAAAGCGCCGACGTCGAGTTCGTGTCGGGATCGTCCTATACCTCGCCGGCGTTCATTGAATCCATCGCCGGTGCCCTCGACGAAGCCACGGTGGCATGATGCGGGCCTCGCGACTGGCGGTGGTGGTGGTCGCGTGTGGGGTCATTCTTGCCGTGGGCTACGCTGCGGCACCCGAGCCGCTTCCTATGCTAGAACTCGTGACGCCCGCGTCGACGTCCGCACCCGCCACTCAGGAGGCCGCTCCGTGACCGAAGTGCCGCCGTTCTCCTCCACCGTGACGGCCATGGGGATGCCGTTCGTGGTGCAGATCCAGATGCCGGCGTCCGAAAGCGTGGCCAACGCCGCGGTCGCGCGCTTCCACGACGAACTCAAGTGGGCGGACGAGGTGTTCTCGCTGTTCAAGGAGGAGTCATACCTGTCGCGCCTGAACCGCGGCGAGATCTCCGTGGACGAGTGCCCAGAAGAAATGTTCGAGATCTTGAACGCGTGCGAGTGGTACCGAGCCAAGACCTTGGGAGGGTTCGACGCCCGGCGTCCCGACCACATAGATCCCACCGGCATCGTCAAGGGCTGGGCGGTAGCACGCGGTTCAGCCGCGCTCGACGACGTCGGCGCTGCGTCCTGGATGATCGGCGCGAGCGGCGACGTCCTGGTCTCGGGTGAGGGTCAGCAGTGGCGCATCGGTATCGCGGATCCTCGCGTCAGGGGTGACCCGACCGGGCATCCCGTGGTGGACGTCGTGATGCTCGGCGGCAAGCTCCGGGCGTTGGCTACGTCCGGTAGCGCCCAGAAGGGCCTCCACATTTGGGACCCTGCTACAGGGCAGGGCGCAGCGCACTACCTGTCCGTGTCGGTCATGGCGGACAACATGGTCGATGCCGATGCCTGGGCCACGGCGATCGCCGCCGGCGGCGAAAATGTGCTGTCCGCGGCGCTCGACGCCGGTATGGAGGCCATGGCGATCACCGCCGAGCGTCCGGATGGCACCTACGGCGCTTACGCGTCGTCCGGCTGGCCATCGATCCTGCCCGCATAGCGTTCGCGCGCCTGGTCAGGACTCTGGCATACTTGTCCGTTGGCGCTCGCGGCCCTCTACCCGCTGGTGACTATTCGTCTTGTCAGGCGAACCGGTTCATTTCCCGGACCGATTCCGCCCGACTCACACCGAATCCATAGGAGCAATACCGAAAATGGCAGCCAAGATCCGACTCAAGCGCTTCGGCAAGAAGCGCACCCCCTATTACCGCGTCGTCGTCATGGACTCACGCGCCAAGCGCGATGGCCGCGCGATCGAAGAGATCGGCAAGTACCACCCCACCGAGGAGCCCTCGGTCATCGTGATCGACTCCGAGCGCGCCCAGTACTGGCTTTCCGTGGGCGCACAGCCGTCCGACCAGGTCAAGGCGCTGCTGAAGCTCACGGGTGACTGGGGCAAGTTCAAGGGCGACAAGGACGCGAAGAGCACCGTCAAGTTTGCCGAGGGCAAAGCCAACCCTGAGGACGCCATCAAGGCTCACGCAGACCAGGCTGAGAAGTTGAAGGCCGAGAAGTCGACCGCCAAGGAGAAGGCTGCCAAGGAGGCCGAAGAAGCCGCCAAGGCCGCCGAGTCTGCGGCGAAAGCCGAAGCCGACGCAAAGCCCGAAGCCGACGTGGTGGCCGATGAGTCGTCCGAGGTTCCCGCCGACGAGGGCACCGACGTTGACGTCGAGATCGCCGAGGGCGACCCGAGCGACGCCGACGACAAGGTCGAGGGCACCCTCGACGAGGAGGCGAAGTAACGCATGGTCCTCGAGGCCCTGGAGTTCCTGGTCCGTTCGATCGTCCGGAACCCGGAAGATGTGCGTGTCACCGAGCGTTCTGGGCGTCGCGGAGTGACCCTCAATGTGGTGGTCCACCCGGACGACCTGCCGCGGGTCATCGGCCGTCACGGCCGCACGGCGAACTCGCTGCGCACCGTTGTCGACGCGGTCTCGCGCGATGACGTCCGTGTCAACATCGTCGACGTCGACTAAGCACCGAGCAACGCGCGTGGCCCGGTCGCTTTCGGGGGGGGCCGGGCCGTTCGCGTTCTGTGCGCTACGAACCGGACATGGGTCCGACACGCCGCGCGACGCGCAGTACCGGCCGCGCGTATCGGGGTGTGGGGTCGAGAAGTGGTTCGGTGCGTCCCGGTGCGACTGCGGTGGGGCAGGCTATCTCGGGCCTGGCGCGCTCGGTGCCGCAGGACTGGGGCGTCCCGAACGCGACCACCACCCTTAGTCTTGACCCCATGAAGGTGACTGTCGCGCGCATCGGCCGCGCCCATGGACTCAAGGGGGAGGTCTCGGTCGAACTGAGGACAGACATTCCCGAGCAGCGGCTCAAGCCGGGCTCGACCCTCGAGACCGAGCCCGCCGTGGCGGGACCGCTGACCGTGGTCGCCGCGCGCATCCAGTCGGGACGCTGGTACCTGCGCATTGAGGACATCGAGACGCGCGAGGCGGCCGACTCGCTGCGGGGCGTCGAGCTTGTGGTCGAGGCGGACGAGGACGAGGAGGACGGCGCCTGGTATGTCCACGAGCTGGTGGGCCTGCGCGCCGAGCGTCCCGACGGCACCGTGGTGGGCGAGGTGGTCGACCTCATGGACATGCCGGCCCACGATGTACTGATCGTCCGCGAGCCCTCGGGGTACCGCGCAATGATCCCGTTCGTCGAGGAGTTTGTGCCCGAGGTGGATGTCGAGGGCGGCCGCGTCATCGTCACGCCGCCGTATGGCCTCCTGGAGGGTGAGGAGCAGGTGGACACGGGGGAGACGCACTAGTGCGCATCGACGTTCTGACGATCTTCCCCGAGTTCTTCTCGGTGCTCGATGTGTCGCTCCTGGGCAAGGCGCGTCAGGCCGAGCTGGTCCAGGCGAACGTGCACGACCTGCGCACGTGGGCTGCCATGAAGGCCGACGGCACGCCCGATATTCACCGCACGGTGGATGACGCCCCCTTCGGCGGTGGAGCGGGCATGGTGATGAAGGCGGATGTGTGGGGGCGCGCTCTGGACGACGTGCTGCAGCCGGGAGGCGTGTTGGTGATTCCCAGCCCCGCCGGAGTTCCCTTTACACAGGCGCTCGCGGCCGACCTGGCCCGGGCGGATCAGATCGCTTTCGCATGCGGCCGCTACGAGGGCATCGATGCGCGCGTGGCCGAGCACTACGACGCGGTGGGATTTCGGGTTCTGGAACTGTCGCTCGGCGATTACGTGCTGAATGGGGGAGAGGTGGCCGCATTCGCGATGATCGAGGCCATTACCAGGCTCATCCCGGGCTTCATGGGCAACGCCGAAAGCATCGTCGAGGAAAGCCACGCTGACGGACTTCTCGAGTACCCGTCGTACACCCGACCCGCGTCGTGGCGAGGGCTCGACGTGCCCGACGTGTTGCTGAGCGGTCACCACGGCAAGATTGAGTCGTGGCGGCGCGAGCAGCAGCTGGAGCGCACCCGCATCAGACGGCCGGACCTATTCGCCGACCCACGCGAGGGTGTGGCACAATAGCCTGTTGGTGCGAGCGGAGTTGAGACCTGCCACAGGGGGTTCAGCGGTTCCCGCGGCGCGCCGTCCTTTATCGAGTGCCGCAAGGCAAGAGATCGTGGATGACCTGTGGCAGCTGCGAGGAGTGACACATGCACAAGCTTGACGGCGTTACCGCAAGCCAGCTTCGTGACGACATCCCGGCGTTCCGTGCCGGCGACACGCTCAAGGTTCACGTGAAGGTCGTCGAGGGCACCCGCTCTCGTATCCAGGTGTTCCAGGGCATTGTGATCGCCCGCCAGGGTTCCGGCGTGGGCGAGACCTTCACGGTCCGGAAGGTTTCCTTTGGCGTGGGAGTGGAGCGCACGTTCCCCCTGCACGCACCGACCATCGACAAGATCGAGGTTGACCGTCGTGGCGACGTGCGTCGCGCCAAGTTGTACTACCTGCGCGGCCTGCGCGGTAAGGCTGCGCGAATTCGCGAGAAGCGCGAGAACTAGCCATTAACCCCTCACACGTCGCACCGGCGGAGAGGTCAGAGTTTTCTCTGAGTCGTCGTGTTACCGGTTGGCTCCGCGAGATCCTCATCGTGCTGGGTAGCGCGCTCGTCTTGTCGCTGCTGCTCAAGACCTTCGTGTTCCAGTCGTTCTGGATCCCGTCCGGGTCGATGGAGAACACGCTGCAGGTGAGGGACCGCATTCTGGTGTCGCTGTGGCGACCCGGCCCGCTCGATCTGCGTCACGGCGACGTGGTCGTGTTCCGGGACCCAGGCGGGTGGCTCGGCCCCACATCGGAGCCGGCCCCCACGGGTCTTGCCAAGGGCTGGAACGAGTTCGCAACTTTTGTGGGGCTCTTGCCTCAAGACGCAGGCGAGCACCTCGTCAAGCGGGTGATCGGCCTGCCGGGCGACACCGTCGCGTGCAACACCGCGGACGACAAGGTCACGGTCAACGGAGTGGAGCTGGTGGAGAACTACATCAAGCCGGGCACGTCCAGCTGCACGAATGCCTGGGAGGTTACCGTTCCCGCGAACCGAGTGTGGGTGCTGGGAGACAACCGCTCCAACTCCGCCGACTCGCGCGCACACCTCGGCGACCCCGGCGGAGGCATGGTGCCGATCGACAACGTGGTCGGCACTGCGTTCGTGACCGTGTGGCCGCTGGATCACTGGAAGATGCTCGACAATCCCTACCCCGGCTAGCCCGCGCCTCTAGGGTCGAGGCATGAGCGTCACCCTTGTCCGCGAGACCACTTTGTGGGACGCGGGCGCGCGCCTGGTCGCCGGCGTCGACGAGGTGGGCAGGGGAGCGCTTGCGGGCCCCGTGAGCGTCGGCGTAGCGGTGCTGACGCGGTGCACCACGTGGCCCAGGGGGCTCGCCGACTCGAAGGAGCTGAGCCCCAAGGCGCGCGAGGCGCTCGCGATGGTGATCCCCGACTTTGGCGTGGGCCGCGCGGTCGGGCATGCGAGCGCTGCGGAGATCGACGAACACGGCATTGTCGCCGCGTTGCGGTTGGCCGGGATGCGGGCCTTTGCCTGCCTGGCGTCCGACGGCATCGTGCCCGATGCGATCCTGCTTGACGGCCGCCACGACTGGCTGACGCCACCCGCCGCCGACCTGTTCTCGGACGAGGCCGAGGCTGCGGCCATCGCACCCGTCACCATGGTCGTGAAGGGTGACAGGCTGTGTGCGTCTATCGCGGCCGCCTCGATTGTCGCCAAAGTGGAGCGCGACGCACTGATGCGCGAGGCGCACGCGGGTCATCCCCAGTACGGCTGGGAAGACAACAAGGGGTACGGCGCTGCGGGGCACATGGCTGCCTTGCGGGAACTCGGTCCGAGCCCGCTTCACAGGGTGTCGTGGAAGTTGCCCGAGCAGGTGGGGGCCAGCTTCTAGGCCGGCGTTGACCACCCGATTCGGCGCTTCACGGCCTGCACGGCGGCTGGTGGCAGTCCCGTGGGTCCCACCCCAAGGTGTTCCGTGGCGATGGCGAGCAGCCTTCGTGCGGCCGTCTCCGGCGACTGCGCGACCGCCTCGGCGATCTGGGCCGCGACTATGGGGTAGGCCTGTTCGATACGTCGAAATCCGTCGAGGCGGTCAAGTGCTCCCGCCTCGTGAGACGGGAGCGTGGCACGCACGGCACGCAGCAACGCACCGACGGCTCCGTTGCGAATCACGTTGCCTGCGCTGATGCGCTCGCCGCGGCGCCACCGCCCGACTCCATGGAGGAGTTCGAAGAGGAACACCGCAATGTCGCGTTCCGCGTCCGCTTCGTTCGCCGCAAACCGGCGGGAAGCGATCTCTGCCATGGTCTCCGCGACGCCGCCACGGTCCAAGAGCACGCGATAGCGGTCGGCGACCCAGGTGCGCAGGCTCTCGAGAGTGGCGACACCCCACTCGACGAGGTGTCCGTTGCTGTAGACGGCCTTCCCGCCCCCGTGGTGCTCGACGGTCCGCAGGACAAGATCTTCAGGGTGAGGCAGCCAGACGAGACCGTCGCGGAATACCGCTGTCGCCTCGGGCTTGACGATGATGGCGATGTCGTGGTCCGACCACTCATCCACTCGAGAGGGGTCCGCCGTCGATCCCATGCCGACCACGCCCACCACGTCGCGTCGTGCTGACAACGTGGCGAGCACCCCCTGAAGCCACGCGTGGTGCTGTTCGGGCGTCACGTCGCCGACGGGAACAGTGGGCCGAGCCTGTCCCAAGCAGAGGCACGGACGTAGACGGGCACCCTGTGGCGAGGCGTGCGGGTGGTGATGGTCTGTCCGCCCTCGACCGGTTCGCCGGTCCAGGCATCGCGCCAGTTGCCGCGCGGCACGTACACGTCCCAGGAGTCGCCTGGCGCGAGAACGGGTGCCACGAGCACGTCGTCGCCCAGCGTCCACTCGGGCGGCGCGGACCACACGGCCTGGTCGTCGGAATGGTCGAAGAACAGCGGGCGCATGAGTGGGCGCGACGTGTCGACGGCCTTCTTCGCCTGCTCGGAGATGTAGGGCAGCAGCCGCTCGCGAAGAGCGACGATCTCCCGCACCTCGTCGATCACGGACGCGTCGTCGGAGAGCTCCGCGATGTTCCATGGAGTGCGATCCCGCGAGGGTGTCCGGTGGTGGTTGAACTCCGAGTGGTATTGCATGATCGGGACGAAGGCGCTCGCGGCGAACGCCCTCACATACAACTCGGCGTCAGGGACCGGACCGGAGAACCCGGCAATGTCCCAACCCCAGTAGACGATGCCAGACGCGGCGGCGTTGAGGCCAGCCCACATCGACCAGCGGAAGGCGTCCCAGGTGGAGTTTTCGTCGCCAGCCCAGAACGTGCCGTGGGCTTGGGAGCCCGTGAACCCCGCGCGCGAGAAGGTGACCGGTGCTTTGCCGCACCGCCTCATCAAGTCTCCGTACGCCTTCGCGTAGGCCACCGGGTTGAGGTTGTTCGCCTCCGCGCCGGTGCGCCCGTCGAGGTACACGAGATCCGACCCCCAGGCGTGCTCGCCGCCGTCGGTCTTGAATCCGTCCACGCCCATCTGCTCCACCAGGTAGCGACGCTTCTCAGTCCACCAGTGGGCGGCCTTTTCATTCGAGAAGTCGGGCATGAGGCTGAGTGGGAACCACCATCCGCGGTTGCGATATGGCCGCAGGGAGCCGTCGGGGTGTCGCGTCCTGATCAGGTGTCCCTCGCGGATGGCGGCGTCCGCGTCGCGTCTCGCTTGACCTTGAGGATGGGGCCTCATCTTCATGAGCGGGATTTGCCACAGCAGCAGGCGGGTGTCCTGTGCATGCAGGGAGTCCACCATCCCCTTGGGGTCCGGCCACGCGCCGTCCTCCGGGTAGCTGAAGTCCTCGAGGCGGAGGGGTCCCCCGTCTTCTCGGGGCTCATAGGCGGCGTCTCGCCACGCCGTGAACGTGCTTTCGTCACTCCAGGCCTCGATGACGATCGACCCGACGGGGATCTCGTGTTGTGCGTGGAGTGCCGCCTGACGTTCCACTTCCGCCTGAGTGTTCCACTCATTGCCGCTGGCCCAGAGGCGTAGCACCCAGTCGGGAAGTTCCTCGGGACGACCGGCGCGTTCAAGGAACGCATCCAGCACGGCGGTGGGCGAGCCCGCGAACGTCCGCACGGTCAAGGCTGCCGCCGCGTTGGCGGGGGAGGCGGTCTCCGCCTCAATGACGAGCCGACTCGGATCCGCCTCGCCCACGTCGAACCACACCCGCCGCGACGTGTCGACGTGAAAACCCCAGCCGGAGCCGCCTACGACGTGCGCGAACGGCATGGGCATGTACGTGCGCCGCATCGCGCCTTGGGACTTATATTGCTCGAACACCACCGAGTCAAGGCTGGTGCCGCGGTGATCGAGGCGGTCGAAGCGCTCGCCGAAGCCCGCCACGTGCTCGCCGCTCGCAAGGGGGAGCGAGAAGCGCACTTTGGCGACGTGTGTTGCGGTGCGCAGCGCGCTCACCGAACCGGGGACGACGCCGCGTTCGCCGTCGACCGCGACCAAACCGTCCGGCTCGTCTACCCAGCGCGCCACCTCCGTGTTCGAGACGCGAGTGCGCCGCGTGGTGGTGCCATCGGTTGCCGTGAGGCGATACGAGAGCGACACGGCAGTGGCGGCAACCTCGATCGTCGTCTCCCAGCCGCCCGACTTGCGGGCGAGCCGCGCTTGCGCCGAGGCGAGATGGCCGCCGTCGACCTGCTGGCCGCGAGATGACCTCGCCACGGGGGCGCAAGGGACGTCGAGTGTGACGCGCGAGCCGTCGGCCAGGATTTCGGTCAGGTGAAGTGTCACCTCTGTGACATCGGAGGTGGCTCGGGAGCCGATGCGCAGCGCCTCACCTGCGATGGGCAGCACCGGCCAACGCTGGTCGGTGTCGGGGGAGTAGGGATGGCCCGAGCCAAGCGGGGTGTGGCGAACCATCATCGTTCAAGCTCCTGTGCGAGGCGAAGCACCATGGCGTGGGACCACAGCAGGGGAGTGGCAACGTCTCCCCACTTGTCGACCCACTCCTGCTTGCGGTCTGGGGCCAGCAAGTGGCCGTCTACTTGTTCGGGTAGGTCAAGGGTGTCCGTGGCGGTCGAAACCGCCCATGCCAGATAGTCGGCAGCGCGCTCGGGCTCGCCGAGAGCGGCGCGCGCCAAGCCTGCGAAGCAGCTCAAGAGCGGCCACTGGCCGCCTCCATAGAACGTGTCGGCAACGAAGCGGTGCACGCCATGGTTCACCACGAGGTCCGCCTCGACGGCGTCGAGTGTGGCCCGCGCTACCGGGTGATCGGCAGGGATGAAGCGGAGGGGCGCGATCAGCGACGTGAGCGAGCCGTCCACGGCGTCGGAGCCCACCCACTTGACGAGGTGGCCGTTGGCCACGCCGTCGGTCAGCACGAAGTCGCGAATGGTAGCCGCGGTGGAGGCCGCGAGGTCGGCGCGGGCAAGATCAAGCACTCCCATCCGGGAGGCGGCTTCAAGTCCCGCCCCGATGCATCCAAGCGTGGAGATGTGGAGCCGATCGTCGTGTTCTTCCCACCAGTCGAAGCATGCGCGCTTCCACGACGAGACGAGGTAGTCGACCGTGATCGCGACAGCCTCCACGTAGGGGGAAAGGTCGGAGCCGTGGCGCGATGCGTGGGCGTCGAGAGCCCACAACCACGTGCCGAACCCGTCCAACTGGAAGTCCCACCAGTCGCCGCCGCCGGCGCGTTCGCCAGCGAAGGTGAAGCGGGCGGGAAGCATGCGGTCGTCGGGAAGGGGCTCGCCTGCGGCGGCGGCATCGACGGCCGCCCGGATGTCATCGCGGTACCGGAGGACGACGCGCGCGCACCAGGCGAAGAAGGCGTCGACCGAGGCCACTTCGCCCACCGCAGACATTCCGTCAGCGATGAAGGCGCCGTCGCGGAACCAGCAGAAGCCCTTGTATGCCGAGAACGTGGGGCTGGCGGGGTAGGCGCCCTCGGGGGTCTGGAGAGAGCGGATGAGGTCGCGGGAGTAATCGAGAAGGGCGCGATCGGGCACGAATGCGACCGGGATCATGAGGGTACTCATTTCTGGACGTCGGGGTGGGCTCGCAGAGCCTGGTGGCGGCGAATTCTGGGCGCCGCCACCAGGCTCTCGTCATGCGTCAGCCGAGCAGGTCGTTCACCTGCGAGGCAGCGGACGCCAGCGCGTCCTCCACCGACATGCGCCCTGCTGCGGCCTCGGTCAGTTGAGCGCCGATGATGTCCTGCATTTCAGCCTGATTGTCGCCAATGACAGGCGGCAAGGCGATGCCGTCAAGCGAGTCGAACACGGCCTGACGGTTGTCAGGAGAGCCCTGGTCGAGGTACGTCGCGAGCAGCGCCTCGTCCGAGATGGCGGGCAGTTCCCAACCCGCACTGAGACGCGTGTCTACCATCACCTGGGAGCTCGTGAGGTACTCGGCGAACATCTGCGCCGCCTCCTTCTGCGAGGAGTTCGCAGACACGGCCACCGCGTTGGAGAACACGGCCGACGCGTTTTGGGCGTCACCCGGTTCGACGGCGATGTCCCACCCGAAGCTGCTGTCGGCGGCTGCGCCGAACATCCAGATGCCCGAGTGCCACATGGCGAGCTTGCCATCGGCCCACAGGCTGGTGTCGAAGTCCGGGGTGCCAGCGCCCTGCTCTGCCGTCGGCATCGTCGATCCCGACTTGCCTACGAGCCACTGCGCGGCGGCGATGCCCTCAGGAGAATCGAACGCCACCGAGGTGCCGTCGTCGCTGAGGAACTGGCCGCCCGCCTGCACGAGTGCCTTGTAGAACTCGTAGTAGGAGATGGGCTGGTAGTCGCCCCACACGCCCGCACCGGTGTCGGTCAGCGCCTCGGCGGCTGCCTTCTCGTCTGCCCACGTCCAGTCGGACGTCGGGTAGTCGAGCCCGGCAGCGTCAAACAGATCCTTGTTGAAGTACAGGACCACGGTGGAGAACGACGTCGGCAGCGCGTAGGAAACGCCGTCGGTCTGGTAGGCCGCCGCGACATCGCCGCGATACACGGAGGAGTCGACGCCTTCGAGGGGCGCGAACGCGCCTGCCGACTGGTACGTCGGGTAGGTGGCGTACTCGATGTCAAACACGTCGGCCGTGGTGCCTGCGGCCAGGTCCGTCTGGAGCGCAGTGAAGTAGTCGGCGTATGGCAACGTCGTGACGTCCACCGTGATGGTGGGGTTTTCCGCCTCGAACGCCGAGACGATGGCGGCCAGGTTGTCTTCATTCCCGCCATTCGAGATGAAGTTGGAATAGGTGATCGTGACCGGCTCGGCCGCGCTCGATGTCGCGCCGCCCGACGTCTCACCGGGTTCGTCGCTTGACGAGCACGCAGTGAGCGTCAGTGCGAGGGCGGCGACAATGCCGACCCCGGCGATTGCTGACTTTTGCATGGGATTTCCTTCGGTTTATGGGTGGTGCCCGGGCTACTTGATTCCCGAGCCTGCTACGCCCTGAATGATGTACTTCTGGGCGAAGATGTAGAGGGCGAGCATCGGAATGATGCTCACCACGGAGCCGGCCATCATGACGTCCCATTGGGTGGTGAATTGCCCCTGAAGGGACGCCAGGGCGAGCGGCAGAGTCTTGAGTTCGTCGGAACGCAGGATGACGAGCGGCCAGAGGAACGCGTTCCAGCTACTCATGAAGGCGAAGATGCCAAACGTGGCCATGGCGGGACGGACGTTGGGCATGACGATGCTGGCGAAGGTGCGCAGGTGGCCCGCGCCGTCGAGCATGGCCGCCTCGTCGAGTTCGCGTGGCACCGTCACCATGGCCTGGCGCATCAGGAACACGCCGAATGCGCTCGCCACGGACGGCAGCAGTACACCGAGGTAGCTGTCCACGAGGCCGAGCGACTTCATCTGGTCGAACAGCGGCACCAGCAGCACCTGCATCGGGATCATCATGGTGGCCAGGTACAGAGCGAAGGCCGCGCGTTTTCCGGGGAACTCGAAGCGACTGAACGCATACGCGGCGAGCGCCGACGTCGTCACCTGGATGACGGTGACAGCCAGGGCAAGTCCGACTGAGTTGGCAACGGAGCGGGCAAACGTGGTGGTTGAAAACAGCGTGCGGTAGGCGTCGAGCGAGGGGTCCTCGGGGATCAGGGTCGGGGTGGCGGAAAGGCCCGCGCCGGACGTCACCGACGTGATGACGGTCCACACGAATGGGAACACCATGGCGATTGCGCCCGCCGTGAGAACGGCCGCAAGAATCCAGGTGCGCTTTGACTTAGGCATAGTTGACCCACTTCCGCTCGCCGCGGATCTGGATCATGGTGATGGTCATGATCACGCCGAACAGCAGCATCGATAGCGCGGACGCCATGCCGGCCTGGCCGTACCGGAAGGTGAGGTCGTAGACGCGCTCGACCACCACCTCGGACGAGCCGTTGGGCCCGCCTCCCGTCATGGCATACACCTGGTCGAAGACCTGGAAGCCATTGATGAGCGAAATGATCACCACAAAGAAGATCTGCGGAGACAGTAGCGGCAGGGTGATCGTGCGCAAGCGGCTGAACCAGCCCACTCCGTCGAGCGTGGCGGCCTCCTGGACGTCCGTGGGGATGGTCTGCAGGCCCGCGAGCAGGAGCACCATCACGTAGCCGAGGTCCTTCCATGCCGACGCCAGGATGATCGACGGCATCGACCACGTTGGGTCCGTCCACCAGCCGGGTCCGTCGATCCCGAAGTTGGCCAACACGGTGTTGACGATGCCCACCGAGGGGTTGAGGAGCCACCGCCAGACGATCGCCACGGCGATCCACGAGGTGACGACGGGCAAGAAGTACACGCCGCGCAACAGGTTGCGGCCGCGGAAGGCGCGGTTCAGTCCCAGCGCGAGCGCGAGGCCACCGACGAACGTGAGCGGGAGGGTGCCCGCGACGTAGTACAGCGTGTGGCCGAAGACCACGAGGGTGTCCTGGTCAGTGAAGAGCTCCTGGTAGTTGCTGAGACCGGTCCACTTCATGGGGCTGATGAGATTCCAGGTGTGGAGGCTCGCCCACGCGGCCCGGAACATCGGCACCACCACGAACGCGAGTAGCGGGATAGCCGAGGGCGCCAGGAACAGGTACGCGATCATGGTGGCCTTGTTGCGGCGCGCTCGCGCCGTCTGGCCCGGCTTGCGCTCAGGGGTCAGTGGTTTTGACGAGCCCGGCGATGCAGGGGAGACGGCGGTGCCGACGGTGGTGCCGCGGTTCATGCGGGGTTACCTGCGGCGGCGTCGATGAGGCGAGCGCGAACCAGCCTTCCCTGCTCGCCGGAGACGCCGTCGGCGTCAAAAGGAGTGGACAGGACGAGGGAGGCGGCGCCTTGCGCCCAGCGGTCGTCTTGCCAGCCCTCGACCGCGACCTCGATACCGCGCTTGCGAGGCATCACTGACGAACGCAGCGCGGGTTCGAAGCCCATGGACCAGTGCTTCCACGATTCGGCGCCCTCACCGAGGATCACGATCAACTCCGGGTCGAGGGTGTTCACGACGCCCGCGATCGCGCGCCCCAGGAGGTGGCCCGCCTCGGCAAAGATCCGCTGTGCCGCCTCGTTGCCGCCGCTGGCGACAGTGGCGAGGGCGGTGATGCCGGCGTCGGCGCCGATCACGCCCTCTCGCCGAGCCGTCTCGATGAGCGCGGACTGGCCGATGATCGCCTCGAGGCACCCGAGCGCGCCGCACTGGCAACGCGGGCCGTTCTCCGCCATGGGGAGGTGTCCGATCTCGCCGGCATTTCCCGAGTGGCCGCGCACGACGGCGCCGCCGGCCACGATCCCAGCGCCGATGCCGGTGCCGATCGTGACCACCAGGAAGTTCTCGTGCCCGCGACCGGTGCCAAAGAGCGACTCTGCGAGCGCCAAGGCGTTGACGTTGTTGTCGATGAGGACGGGCAAGTCGGTCGCGTTGCGCAGGGCGAGGCCTAGGGGCAGTTGGCTCCAGCCGAGTTGGGTGGAGTCGACCACGCCCTCGCTTTGCTCGAGGACGTTGCCCGGCAGGCCGACGCCCACGCCGAGCAGATTGGCGTGGGTGGAACTAGAGCAGAAGGCGCTCACAGCGTCGGTGAGTTGCGCGAGTGCCATGGTGTGGGTCGCGTCGAACTGTTCGGTCGCGGTGCGGGTCACGGCGCCGCCGAGGCCCACCTCCACGAGCGTGAGATGATCTGGCGCGACCTTGACGCCAATCGCGCCGAAGCTGCCCGCGGTGAGGCCGAGCAGCAGGGCGGGACGTCCACCGCGGGAGGGGCTGTGCTCAAGTTCCGTGAGGAGTCCATCCGCAAGGAGGTCTCGCGTCAGTTTCGTGATGAGGGCAGGAGAGAGTCCGAGACCGCGGGCCAGATCGGCGCGAGACGTCGCGCCGTGCGCGCCGATGTGCGCGAGGATGGCCGCCCGATTGGCATCAGTGCGGGCCGAAGATATCGCCACGGCTGAACTCCTTTGTTTACAACTAAAGAAAAACTACAACTAAGTGTCGCGATCTGTCAATTCCGGGGTGCCGCGGCGTCGCGATGCCGCACCGCGGCATCTCGTGGGTGATGATGGGGGGGTGAGCAGCGAAGACCTGGAGAACTACGAGACCGAGGCAGAACTGGCCCTGTACCGCGAGTACAGGGACGTGGTCGGACTGTTCCGCTACGTCGTCGAGACCGAGCGGCGTTTCTATCTGGCCAACAAGGTGGATCTGCAGGTGCGCTCGGCAGGCTCGGACATCTACTTCGAGGTGACGATGGCCGATGCGTGGGTCTGGGACGTCTACCGCTCCGCCCGCCTGGTCAAGAACGTGCGTGTGGTGACGTTCAGGGACGTCAACGTGGAGGAACTTGACCACGACGACGCCATGCCGGACATCCGTCAGTTGCGCGGCGGACGCTAGTTCTTGACCTGGGACTCCCGCTCGGCGCGGGCCGCGAAGGACATCCGTACGTCCTTGTACGAACAGGGTGGGTTCAGTCCGGGGTTGCACTCCCAGTCATCGCGGTACCACGTGCCCAAGAAGCTCCCGTCGCTGTCCCGATCGCCCTCGAAGGTGGTGTTCTCGGGCCAGCCCCCGGAGGGAAACGGGCTGTCGGCTGGCCAACTGGGTGGCTTAGCGAACGTGCGGGTGAACCCAAGGCGCAACACGTCGCCGTCGAGTTCGAACCACGTCTCGGACTCGTTCTCGTCGTTCAGCACCTCGACGGTGCCGGTGTCAGCACCTTCGAACCGCAGCGTGAATGCCGTTCCTTCGGCGCCGTCGTCACCACGCCACACCATGTTCCACGTTCCGCTGAGGGGGTCGGTGGCATCGGCGTCAACCGGGCCCGCGCGCACGCCCACCGCCCCGCCGGCGGCTAGATAAAGAGCGTCTGAGCCCCCTCCGAAAGGTCCATGAAGTCGGCGGCAGTGATGATGTCCTCGACGTCATCACGCAGGTCTTTCATGGTGAGCCCCTGCATGTCGGCGCTCATCCGGCACGCCCAGAGGCGACCGCCGGAGGCGACGATCTGGTCCAGGAACTCGTCGACCGGGGGCACGCCCACGTCGTTGATCTGCTTGCGTAGCATCCGGGTTGCGATCGCGGTCATTCCCGGGAACGGCGACAGCCATTGAGGCATCCGTCCTCCGACGGGGAGGTGCATCGCGGTATTTCCGACGGGGCTGAACGCGAGCTTGCGTTGGCGGTTCTTGGTGATCATGTCGAAGCCCCAGAAGGTGAAGAACAGGTCGACGGAGATACCCTCTCCTAGGGCCGCGTTCGCGAGCACCAGACCCGGATAGGCCATGTCGAGGTTGCCCTTGGAGCAGATGACAACGAGTTTGCGGTCGGTCTCCTCCGCGTCGCCGAAGTCGGGAACGGAGCGTGGCTGGGTGTCGGTCATCAGGCGCCTCCTCAGACGCAGCCAGCGGGCTTGGGCAAACCCGCGACGTACGCCATCTTCTTGCCCGGCTTCTTGGGGAATAGTTCGAACTGCCGCTTGACCGGCACGCCGCCGACGGTGGCGACGCGGCGGGTGGTCGCACTCTGCCCGGTCTCGGCGTAGTCGGCGCGCAGGAACCGGACCAGCGTCCAGTGTTCCTCGGTCATCTCGATGCCGATCTGAGCGGCGAGCTCGGCTCCCAGCGCCTCGTCCCACTCGTCGTACTCCGTGAGAAACCCCTCCGCGTCGACATGGATCTCGCGCCCCATGACACTCGTGGTCGCCATGTTTGCTCCTTCGTAGTCGGGAGGCGTCCTCAGGCGGGCGCCTTCTTGCCCTTCATTGACATCTGCGCTGGGAGTGGCAGTGGCCGGCCCGCCAGCAGCATCGACCAGTACACCCACTCAAATCCGAGCTTGCCCAGGTGGTTCAGCCGCGACTCCTTGAGTAGCGGCAGCGGGCCCACGAGCG
Organism: Demequina sp.; assembly: GCF_016278765.1. Taxonomy (GTDB): domain Bacteria; phylum Actinomycetota; class Actinomycetes; order Actinomycetales; family Demequinaceae; genus Demequina. The sequence goes on from NZ_JADQBE010000026.1 coordinate 24,452, forward strand.
GATACGGGAACGTCCCGGGCAGCGGCTGCGTCTCGTAGTTGAAGTCGATCAGCATGGCCTTGCCGCCGCCGGACTCGATGAAGCACGTGGCGTGCCCGTCGAATGTCTCGGTCGGTTCCTTTCCCTCGACTATGCGTGCGAACTGGTCCGGGAACACGTCCATCTCGAAGTGAGCCACCGCCCCCGCCTTCGACGTGGGCACATTCGCCGCGTCGCCGACCGCGAAGATCGTGTCGTACGTGGTGTGGCGTAGCGTGCCCTTGTCCACGGTCACGAAGTCGAGTTCGTCGCCAAGTCCCGACCGCCCGACGAAGGCCGCGCCGCGGTTGAGTGGAACGGTAACAAGCAGGTCGTACGGCACCTCGCGCTCGTCGTAGGACACGATCCGACGCCCCTGCGCATCAATCCTCTCGATCATGAAGTCCGGCTCCACCGAGATGCCGCGGTCCTCAAGCAGAGTGCCAAACGTGGCCGACGCGATCGGCTTGGTGAAGGCGCCGTCCAGCGGAGTCACAAAGGTGATCTCGACGTCGTCACGGATGCCGCGGCGACGGAAGTGGTCATCGGCCAAGAGGGCAAACTCGATGGGCGCGACGGGGCACTTGATCGGCATCTCGGTGATGTGAACGACGAGGCGGCCCCGGTCGAAGCGCGCGATGGCCTCACGCAGCGCCAGCGCGTCGTCGTAGGTGTAGAACGAGTGCACGGCGCCGTGCCAGTCCTCGGCCATGCCAGGAGTCTCGTCGGGGTGAGGGGACGTACCGGTCGCGATGATCAGGAAGTCGTAGTGGAGCTCGCTTCCGTCGAGTAGCGACACCGTACGGGCGTCCGGATCGACGCGCTCGACCTCGCCCCGGACGCGAGTCACGCCGTCCGGGACGTAGCGCGCAGCCTCGCGCCGCGCCCGCGTGGGCCGGTATCGCCCGAAGGGGATGAACAGGAAGGCGGGTTGGTAGTAGTGCGCGCCGCGCTGCTCGACGATGGTGATCTCCCAGTCGTCGCGCGCGAGCCGTCGGCGCAACTTGTTGGCCGCGATCGTCCCCGCCGTGCCTGAGCCAAGGATCACCACTGTGCGCATCGCGGACCCCTCCATCGGGTTCCCGCCCTCGGCGAGGGCGTTGACACTTCCGACGCTATGCCCGGGGGGTACCCGCCAAGAGGGACTTACGTCCGTGCGGGGAGCTTCGTCCAGCGGACCGGCTGTCGACCTCGGCGCATGCCTCGTGGCGCCGCCACGCCGGGGCTTCGTCGTGCCCAGGGCCGCCGCAGCAGGCTCTTCCCCAGCGGCGACCCGTTCGCCCCCGAGCCCGACCGCTCCGCCGCGACGGTAGTCACGGAGGTGCGACATGGCGGCGAAGGACGCAGTGGGGCGGTACGGGGAGCGGGTGGTCGCGGAGCGGCTCGAGTCGCTCGGTTGGGAGGTGCTCGACCGCAACTGGCGATGCGCGTTAGGGGAGCTCGACATCGTGGCGGTGGACGGCGGATGCATCGTCGCGGTGGAAGTCAAGACCAGGCGCACCGCGACCTTTGGTTCACCCCTAGAGGCGGTGACGCCTGTCAAGGTCGCCCGGATCCGCAAGCTTCTCGCCGCATGGCTCGCGGCGCAGGATCGGACATTCTCCGAAGTGCGCATCGACGTGGTGGGTGTGACGCTGCCAGGCGCGGGGGCCGCGCATGTTGAGCACGTGAGGGGCGCCGCATGATCGGCCGGACCAGATCAGTGGTGCTGACCGGCGTACGTGGTCACCTCATTGACGTGGAGGCGCACCTCGCGGCGTCGCTGCCCACGTTCACCCTGGTCGGGCTTCCCGATGCCTCGCTTCACGAGGCGCGCGATCGTGTCCGGGCCGCCGTCGCCTCGTCCTCACTCGCATGGCCGCAGCGCCGCGTCACGGTCAACCTGTCGCCGGCATCGTTACCCAAATCGGGATCGGTGACGGACCTCGCGATCGCGGTGGCCGTGATGGCCGCGGCAGGGATGATCGCTCCCGCGTCCGCGGCGCGCTCGGTGCACCTTGGCGAACTCGGTCTCGACGGGCAAGTGCGCCCGGTGCGCGGCATCCTTCCCTCGGTCATCGCCGCCGTCGACGCAGGCTGCCCCCACGTGGTGGTTCCGCAGGCCAACCTGGACGAGGCGGCGCTCGTGCCCGGCGCCGAGGTCACCGCGGTGGACTCGCTCGCACAACTGGCCGCCCTGTACGGCAACGATGACGCCCGACCTACAGCCCGTGGGCCGTCGGCGACTCCGTCCACCGAATCGGCCCCGGAGACGAACGTCCCTGACCTCGCCGATGTACGCGGGCAACCCGAGGCACGTTGGGCGCTGGAGGTCGCGGCTGCGGGAGGGCATCATCTGCTGATGGTCGGGCCACCCGGGGCCGGGAAGACCATGCTCGCCTCGCGCCTGCCCGGCGTCCTGCCCGATATGGCACCGGGCGACGCGCTCGCTGCCACCTCAATTCACTCCGTCGCAGGCACGCTGGACGCCTCGATGGGGCTACTCACGCGGCCGCCCTTCGAGGCTCCGCACCATTCCGCATCGGCGGCGGCGATCGTGGGCGGAGGTGCCCGTCTCGCCCGGCCCGGGGCGATTTCCCGGGCGCACGGGGGAGTGCTGTTTCTCGACGAGGCACCCGAGTTCCCCACCGGAGTCCTGCAAACGCTGCGGCAGCCGCTCGAGAGCGGCGAGATCGTGCTGCATCGTGCCTACGGCGCAACGCGCTATCCCGCCAGATTTCAGTTGGTGCTCGCGGCCAACCCCTGTCCCTGCGGCCACTATTTTGGCCGCGGTGGCGACTGTTCCTGCACCCCGATGGCTCGCCGGCGATACTTCGCGAGGCTGAGCGGTCCCCTCCTGGACCGGATAGACCTCCAAGTGGACGTCTTGCCAGTGCGGCGGGCACAGGCGGCGCCCGGAGAAAGTTCAGCGTCAGTGGCCGAGCGTGTCCGCGAGGCTCGCGACCGAGCCCGAAGCCGTTGGGCGGACTTCCCGTGGACGGCGAGTGCGCAGGTGCCGAGTCGTTGGCTCCGAGAGCACACCCCGCGGTCGGCGGCGTCGGTCGCTCATGCGGCCATGGAGCGCGGCAGACTTTCGGCTCGCGGTGCCGACCGCGCATTGCGCGTTGCGTGGACACTCGCCGACCTTGACGCCGTCGCCGTGCCCGCGAGCGACCACGTGGCGCGCGCGATGATGCTGCGTTCGCGGGATGGTGTGCAATGAGTCGAGATGAGCGAGAGGCCCTGATCGCGTGGAGCGCCATCGCGGAGCCCGCCGACGTGGTGGCGGGTGCACTTGTCGATGCACTCGGCGCCTGCAGGGCACTCGACTGGGTCATGCGTGGTTGCGACCGTCTGGCACACGTGGCCGCGCGACTGGCGGAGACCGAGGGTCCCGAGTTGGCGAGATCGGCCGCGCGCGCGCACGAGAGGTGGGAGGCAAGACTCGATCGGGTCGAGGAGCCGCACGAGCGTCGAACCGACGCCGTCGGGGGGCACATCGTCACTCGCGTCGACGCTCAGTGGCCGAGCGTCCTGCAAGACCTTGGGCAGGCGCAGCCGTTTGCGCTGTACGTCCGCGGAGATGGGAATCTGGACGCGCTGTGGGGCTCGGCTGTTGCGGTGGTCGGCTCGCGCTCAGCGACGTCCTACGGCGCTTACACCGCGGGCGATATCGCACATGGCATAGCAGCGGCGGGCCGGGCCGTGATTTCCGGAGGTGCCTACGGCATCGACGCGGCCGCACATCGAGCTGCGCTCGCCCAAGGCTCACCCACCGTCGCCGTGATGGCGGGGGGTGTGGATCGCCTGTACCCCGTCGGCAATGACGACCTCTTGAAGCGGATCGCCGGCTCGGGGGCAATTGTGAGCGAGGTGCCGCCCGGTTTCGCTCCTCACCGGTCCCGATTTCTCAGCCGGAACAGGTTGATCGCGTGTGCGAGTGCCACCGTGGTGGTCGAGGCGGCGGCACGGTCCGGAGCGCTGAGCACGGCACGTCATGCGGCCGAACTGCTGAGACCGGTGGGTGCCGTTCCCGGGCCGGTCACCTCTGCATCGTCCGCAGGCTGCCATGCCTTGGTGAGGGAGGGCGTGGCCGTCCTCGTGACAGGTGCCGATGAAGTGCTTGAGCTTGCCTCGTCCTTGACGGAGTTGCCCGCACCACGGGACCAAGCCGATGCGCCGACCGCGCAGGGCCGGATCCTCATCGATTTCGGCTCACTTGGCGAGCGCAAGATGTTTGACGTACTCACGCGAAGAGGCAAGGCCGTCGAGGCTGCGGCGGCAGCCGCTGGACTTTCCCTTGATGAAGCGCGGACCGCGCTCGGAGCCCTTGAAGCCGTCGCGCTGGCGGAACGGCACCGCTCCGGTTGGCGCCGAGTCGACGGCCACATGCCTGTGGAAAAGGGGATATAACGGTGCAAAACACCCCACTGTCGGGTGAAGGATGTGACAAATGTTACTCACGGGGTTGATTTGACGGGAGTGACAGTGCCAGAGTATGGCCATGGCAGCCGAGGTGCGCACGGTGAGGGAGCGGTACGCCGCTGCGCTGCGCCATGGGTACGGCGCCTCGCCACACACGGTCCGCGCGTACCTGGGCGACCTGGATGACTTCGCGAACCACCTTGAACTGGACGACGACTCCACGTGGAGCGGCGTTCAACTTGCCGACATCCGTTCGTGGCTCGCTCACATGGCGGAAGGCGGCAAGAGCAGGAGCACGCTAGCGCGGCGCGGCGCGGCCATCCGTACGTTCTTTGCATGGGCGCATCGCACGGGACTTGTTGACCACAATCCCGCGTTGCGCCTCGCGTCCGCGCGACCTGCCAGCACTCTTCCTGAGGTCCTCGACGTGGCAGACGCGAGCCACTTGCTCGACGTCGCCCAGCTGCGGGCCGACAGCGGCGACCCCCTCGACCTGCGCGACTGGGCGATGGCCGAACTGCTGTACGCGACCGGAATCCGGGTGGGCGAACTCACCGGTGTGGACGTTGGCGACATCGACATGGCCGAGCTCACCGTGAGGGTCGTCGGCAAAGGCAACAAGGAACGCGTCGTGCCCTTTGGCGTCCCGGCGATGAGCGCCCTCAACGCGTGGCTCGACACGGGTCGCATGGCGTGTGCGCCGCGTGACGGTTGCGCCCTCTTCGTGGGGCGACGCGGCGGACGCGTCGACCAACGCCAAGTGCGCGACGCGATCCACGCGCTCGCCGGGCTCGCCAGCGTCCCAGACATCGCGCCCCACGCGCTGCGCCACACGGCCGCGACCCACCTTCTGCAGGGGGGATCGGACCTGCGCACGGTACAAGAAATTCTTGGCCACGCCTCGCTCACCACCACGCAGCGCTATACCCACGTCACGGCGGATCGATTGCGTAGCGCCTATCAACTTGCTCATCCGAGGGCCTGAGGGGACACACCATGACCACGTATGAAGCTGACCTCGACACCGTCGCCATTCCCACCCCGCTCGGGGCCACGTGGGAGATGCTCGCGAACGGGACGGAGGAGCAGCAACGCGACGCTCGAGACCACCTCATCATGCACTATGCGCCGCTCGTCACCCGGGTCGCCACCCGCATGATCGGCAGGCTGCCTGACACCGTGGAGCTGGCCGACCTCGTCTCGTACGGCATGTTCGGCCTCATCGATGCGATCGAAAAGTTCGAGGTGAGCCGGGGCTTCAAGTTTGAAACGTACGCGGCGACCCGCGTGCGCGGTTCCATCATCGACGAACTGCGCGCGGCGGATTGGGTCCCCCGCTCGGTGCGGTCGAAGGCGCGCGCCGTGGAGACCGCCACCCGGGGCCTTGAACAGAACCTGCTACGGCAGGTCACCGATGGTGATGTGGCGCAAGAGTTGGGGTGGGCGACCGCGGAGGTGCGGTCGGTTCGCGCTCAGGTGGCACTCAGCCACATCGGCGCGCTGGATGCGTTTGGTACGGGGGACGACACCACCATGATCGAAAGTGTCACGGCGCTGGCGGTGCCGGGAGCGTCGTCTTCGGTCGAGGTGCGCGAAACCCACGCATTGCTGGCGACCGCCGTCCAAGGCGTGCGCGATCGGGAGCAGCAAGTCCTCCAGCTCTACTACTACGAGAACCTCACGCTCGCCCAGATCGGCCAGATCCTGGGGGTGACGGAGTCTCGGGTGTCCCAGATTCACTCCGCGGCCGTGAAGAAGCTTCGCGAAAGCCTCGAGCAAACTGGGGCGTTTGCCTAAGCGGCATTCTCGGCCCACCCGTCGAGCGGGAGCAGCCGCACGGGTCCAAAGCCGTCGAGATAGTCAAGAGGGTTCACGTAGCGGCCGTCGCGCCGCAGCCCCCAATGAACGCACGTGGCGGGTGCGCAGTGGCCAGCGACGGTGGAGATCGTTCCCAGCTGATCGCCGACACCCAGGACGTCTCCTACGCGTACCACCGCGTCCACAGGCTCGAACGACGACACGAAGCCTCCCATGTGGCGGATCGACACCAGGGGTCTGTTCACCACGACGCCCGCGTAGGTCACCTCGCCGGCAGCAGGGGCTGTCACGGACCGGCCCGCCGATGTCGTGAGATCGATTCCGCGGTGACCGGGCAGCCAGTCGTGCGCCGGCAACGATGCGAGTCGCGCGACTGAAAACGGCTCGACGGGGGAGACGAACCTCGTGGACACCGCCCCCTGGGCGGGGGTGACGGACACGAGTGCGAGGCACGCCACTGCGGCCGCCATGGCGAGGCGCCGTCGATGTCGAATCGGGGTATCCATGTCGCCATTCCAGACCCTCGGCTTGGCCCGAGGTGGTGGCGCGAGGCTGCGGTGAGGACCGCGCACACGGGCGCGGACTGGGCACGACCGCGAGGAGGGGACGAATCGGCTACCATAGTTGCGCACCTTCATGCCGAAGGTGACGACGCGCGCCATTCGCCCGCCCCCATCGTTCACACGATGAGGTAGGGCGCCGGGACAGCGATGGTCCGGGGAGACCCGGTGCTGAACCGCGTTGGTGCTAGGGGCTGCAACTCAAGGGCAGCCATCAACCGAAAACTCGGAATGGGTCCGCCCGTTCCGCCTCACATGCGCGCGGACAGCGCGCGGAATAAGGATCTGCCATGGCAGTCGTCACGATGCGCGAAATGCTGGACGCCGGTGTGCACTTTGGACACCAGACCAGCCGCT
>NZ_JADQBE010000052.1:0-3110 GCF_016278765.1 Demequina sp.
GGAAACTCCACGACTGTTAGGGATGGTCAAATAGCGCACTTACGTTACGCGCTGCGTGCGCGCCGGTCAAATCTCCGCCCCACCGTTGGTGCATCGCCCCAAACGGTATAGGCTCCCTCATCAGCGCTTGTTGCGGTGAATCGACACGCCGGACACGCGAAATGACAAACGGGTTACACGGTTCTCACGGGTTGTGTACAAAGCTGTGGAAAGGGGGTTGCCCGGTGGCAAAGGACGAGTCCGTAACCAACATCGAAGATGTGTGGTCGCGAGCCGTCAGCCGACTGTACTCCGACGATTCCACCTCCGCCCAGCAGCGATCCTTCCTTCGCCTCATCAAGCCCCTCGCAGTGATCGAGGACAACGTGTTTCTTGCCGTGTCCGAAGAGTTCACCAAGAGCTACATCGAGTCGACTCTCAGGGCGCCGATCACGGAGTCCTTGAGCGAGGTTCTCGATCAAGACATTCGCATCGCCGTCACGGTCGACGCATCCATCACTCCGCCAGCGCTACCCGACGATGAGCCCGCGCCGGAATCGCGTGAGCGCCGACCCTCCGGTCGGGGCCCTGCGGCAACCGTGGAAGATCCGCACCTGAACCCCCGCTACACGTTCGACACATTCGTACCGGGCTCGTCTAACCGCTTCGCCCACGCGGCCGCCCTCGCGGTCGCCGAGAGCCCAGGCAAGACGTACAACCCCCTCTTCATCTATGGAGACTCGGGTCTGGGTAAGACTCATCTCCTTCACGCGATCGGCCACTACACACGTCAGATCAAGCCCCAGACTCGCGTGCGCTACGTGAATTCGGAAGAGTTCACCAACGACTTCATCAACTCCATCCGCGATGACCGGTCGCTGACGTTCAAACGCACCTACCGCGAGGTAGACGTCCTGCTCGTGGACGACATCCAGTTTCTGCAGGGCAAGGAACAGACGCTGGAAGAGTTCTTCCACACCTTCAACGCGTTGCACAACGCCGGCAAGCATGTGGTCATCACCTCGGACGTGTCCCCTCGCCACCTGAACGGGATCGAGGAGCGCATGCGCACTCGGTTCGAGTGGGGCCTGATGACGGACGTCCAACCGCCCGACCTTGAAACCCGCATCGCAATCCTTCGCAAGAAGGCGCAAGCGGACGACGTTCAGGCGCCGCCCGACGTTCTTGAGTACATCGCGTCGAACATCACGAGCAACATTCGAGAGCTTGAGGGTGCGCTCATCCGTGTCACGGCCTTCGCCGCCCTCAACAAGCAGCAGGTAGACCTCTCGCTCGCACAGGTGGTGTTGAAGGACCTCATCAGTGACGACGACTCGGAGATCACCGCGGCGAGCATCATCGGCAAGACCGCGGAGTACTTCGGTATCACGATGGAGGAGCTGACCGGGACGTCGCGTTCGCGAGTGTTTGTGACGGCCAGGCAGATCGCCATGTACCTCTGTCGCCAACTCACCGAGCTGTCGCTACCCAAGATCGGTGAGCACTTTGGCGGCAAGGATCACACCACCGTGATGTATGCCGTGAAGAAGGTCGAGGACCAGATCGCGCAGCGTCGCCAGATGTACAACCAGGTCAACGAGATCCACGCGCGCATCAAGCAACAATCGCGCAGATAGCGTGTACGACCTTTATCCCCTTTCGGTGCCCCCAGAAGTATGACTCACACATGTGGATAACTTTGTGGATATCTTCTGCACGGCCCTTCATCAACGCGGGAGAAAGTGTGAACGAATCGCAGCGTCCTGTGTACGGCGACTCGGCGCTCACAGGCAGTCCTCCCTCGCACCGAGAACCATCCGCAACTCGTCCACGGGCGGATCGCCGTTGATATCAGGGGTGTTGTTCTTTCTCCACAGTTTCCCGAGGCCCTATGACTACGACAAACCTTTCTCTATTGCCTGTACACAAGGGCCTTCATTGGGCCTGCCAACGGCTTTGTGCCCTGGGACTGGACGCGTCGGTCCTGTGGCGTAGTCTGTGACCCGAAAGGGGAGATCGATGAAGTTTTCCGTAGAACGGGACGTGCTTAACGACGCGGTCGCGTGGACTGCGCGCGCCGTGCCACATCGCCCCCCTGTGCCGGTTCTCGCCGGCGTCCTGATCGAGGCCGACGGAGCGGGAACCGTCAAACTGTCGAGCTTTGACTACGAGGTGTCCGCACGCGGCGAGTTCCCGGCCGATGTGGAGGACCCCGGCTCCGTGTTGGTTTCCGGGCGACTGTTGCGAGAGATCTCCAACGCCCTGCCCCACAAGCTGGTCAAGTTCGAGCTCGAGGGATCCAAGGTGTCCGTCACCTGCGGCGCCTCGCGGTTCTCGCTCGCGACCATGCCGGTAGACCAGTACCCCGCGCTCCCCACCATGCCCGACACCTCCGGCACGGTGGACGGCGGCGATCTCCTGTCGGCGGCGCAGCAGGTGCAGTCAGCCGCGTCTCGGGACGAGACCCTGCCCATCCTCACCGGGGTGCGCATGGAGATCGAGGGTGAGCGCATCTCGCTGCTCGCCACGGACCGCTATCGCCTGGCGCTGCGCGAACTGACGTGGAAGCCGGGAACCCCGGACATCTCGGCGATCGCATTGGTGCGCGCCAAGACGCTGACCGACACGGCCAAGGCGCTCGGCTCCGGCGAGGTTCACCTCGCGCTCAGCGCGGGCCAAGGGGTCGACCTCATTGGCTTCAGCGCGGGCGGACTCGTGACCACATCACTGCTCATGGATGGCGAATACCCCCAGGTGCGACGCCTCTTTCCCGAGTCGTCGGCGATCACTGCGGTGGTGTCGACTACCGAGTTGATCGAGGCGACGCGACGTGTCGCGCTGGTTGCCGAACGCAACGCTGCCGTGCGACTTGCCTTCTCGGACGGGGAAGTAGTTCTCGACGCCGGTCACAGCGACGACGCTCAGGCATCCGAGGCCATCGAGGCCATCGTCGAGGGCGGTGAGATCACCGTGGCCTTCAATCCGGGCTTCTTGCTCGATGGGCTGACGGCTCTCGGAGCACCGTACGTGCGACTCGGCTTCACGCAGGACACCAAGCCGGTGGACTTCGTCGGACTCGACAAGCCCGGCGGCACCATCGCCTCGGAGTTCCGCTACCTCTTGGTGCCCAT
>NZ_JADQBE010000043.1:0-3007 GCF_016278765.1 Demequina sp.
CGTTTCGCGAGCAAATCCCAAATGAGGCACGCACCCCATTACGCGAGCACTTTAGGTGAGTCTCGTCGCCGTCTAGCGGGCACGAGGCTCGATCGCTAGGATAGTCGGTATAGCGAAAGTGAGAACATCATGGACGCCCAGCCCAGGCCGCTACTTGGATCCTTCCTCGGGCTCTTGCTCGGAATCGTCGTGGTGGCATTGCTGTGGCAGCTGGGCGTGGTGCCGCCCGATCGACTCGTCCTCTTTGGAGTCCTCGCGGTCACGATCGCGCTCGTCACCATCGTGCTGACGCAGCGCACGGCACTTGTCCGTAAGCGCTTCATCCTGGTGATGGTGCTGTGTGGGCTCCTGGCAGGAGTCGCCGTCGCGGGCCTCCCGGGCACGATTGCAGGTGGATCGATATCGGAAGCGTGCTCCGCGGACGGAACGTCGTCGCTCGACAGCAAGACGCCGGACCAGACATCGCTCGCCGACCCCTTCGATGTCACCAGGACCGATACGGTGCAGTGGAATGGGGCGTCGGCCGATGTTTTGACGAATTGGCGCAGTGCGCTCGGCTTGGACATTGGCGGCTTCCAGGTGAAGGTTTGGGACGGTAGTTCGGCGAACGATGAGCGGACACAGTCAAACTCCGGAGCCGCGGACGTCGAGAGCTATCTGGGGGACATCGAGGGCAGCACGGGGATCAGGCTTGCCGGGATCTACCACGTGTACGGTCACCTCGACGCTGACCAGGGAACCTGCGACATGAGCGCCTATGTGCGGGTGCAGGGTGAGGGAGCGTTCACGGGCACCCTCAACATGGCCTTGTGGATCGCCCTCGCGGCACTGATCCTCATCACCGCCATCCTGGCGGGCGTGGTCCGACACTCCATCACGCGGTCCGCAACGGTCGCGGGTGGCCCCTCATCAGCCGCGGTCGCGGCAGACCCACCTCCCACGCAGAATCGCGCGAAGGGGAATCCCGCGCGCGCCGAGAGCGGGCGCGGGACAAAGCCGGAATCCCAGCGTTCCGCACCGGGTGAGCCGATGGGAGTCGAGGGTCAGCACCCGATGCCGGGTGACGACGAGCCGCGAGCCAGGGGTGACATCGCCGGGGGTACGCGCGAGCCCGACGCGTCGTCCCCTCCGGGCGAGGCTGGCGCAACGCCGAACGACGGCGGGACCGACACGAGCCAGCGTTAGGGCCAGCTCACCCGCGAGGGCGGTCGGTTAAGCCTCGCCCCCGGCGTTACCGGACGTGCCCTTGGTGACATCGTGCAACTCGTAGCGCTCGATGGCGCGCGCCGTGGTGCCGCGTTCCACCTCGCCGCGACGCTCCAATTGCTGGAGCACGCGCGCCGCCGTCGACGGTCCGTCGATCTTGAAGTGGCGTCGAGCGGCCGCACGGGTGTCGGAGAAACCGAATCCATCGGCGCCCAGCGTCGCGTAGTCGCCCGGGACCCACGCGCGCACCTGGTCGGGTACCAGGTGGTCGTAGTCCGTGGTGGCGACAAACGGCCCCTTGGCACCCGCGAGCTTGCTCGTCAGGTACGGCGTGCGCGCTTCGCGCTCGGGGTGCAGGAACGTCTCGTGCTCGCAGTCCAGCGCCTCGCGCCGCAGTTCGCTCCATGATGTCACGGACCAGACCGTGGCGCGAACGTTCCAATGCGCCTGCAGCAGCTCTTGAGCCTCAAGCGCCCACGGAACGGCGACGCCCGATGCGAGGATCTGCGCCTGCGGGCCCTCGCCGGCGGGAACATCGGCGAACTTGTGGATGCCCTTGATGATGCCCTCGACATCGACGTCCTCGGGCTCCGCAGGCTGCTGGATGGGCTCGTTATACACCGTCAGGTAGTACATGACGTTCTTGTCTCGGCCATCTTCGGGGCCGTACATGCGCTCGATGCCGTCCTGCACGATGTGACGGATCTCGTAGCCGAACGCCGGGTCGTACGTGACGACGGCACGGTTGGTGCCCGCGATCAGCGGCGAGTGGCCGTCGGCGTGCTGAAGACCCTCACCCGTGAGTGTGGTCCGACCGGCGGTCGCGCCGATGATGAAGCCGCGCGTGAGTTGGTCGCCCGCGGCCCAGAACTGGTCGCCAGTGCGTTGGAAGCCGAACATCGAGTAGAAGATGTAGACCGGCACCATCGGCACGCCGTGCGTCGCGTACGACGTTCCGACGGCCTGGAATGCGGCGGCGGAACCGGCCTCATTGATGCCCGTGTGCATGATCTGCCCGGACTCCGACTCCTTGTAACTGAGCATCAGCTCGCGGTCCACCGGCAAGTAGTTCTGCCCCTGCGTGTTGAAGATCTTGGCCGAGGGGAAGATCGCGTCGAGGCCGAAGGTACGGGCCTCGTCGGGGATGATCGGCACGATCCGGTGACCAAACTTCTGGTCCTTGATCAGGTCCTTGAGCAGACGCACGAACGCCATGGTGGTGGCAACCTCTTGCTTGCCCGATCCCTTGCTGAGCAACTCGTAGACCAGCGGGTTGGGCAGCTCGATCGGCTCATAGGAATCGCGGCGCTCAGGAACGAATCCGCCCAGTTCCTTGCGCCGCTCAAGCATGTACTGGATTGCCGGGTCGTCGAAACCCGGGTGGTAGTACGGCGGGTTGTACGGATCCGCGTCGATCTGCTCATCGGTCACGGGGATGCTGAACGTGTCGCGCAGCACCTTGAGGTCCGCGGTCGCGAGCTTCTTCATCTGGTGGGTTGAGTTGCGTGCCGCAAAGTTGGTGCCGAGGCCGTAGCCCTTGATGGTCTTGGCAAGGATGACGGTGGGCTTGCCGTTCTTCTCGTTATAGGCGCGGGAGTACGCGGCGTAGAGCTTTTGGTAGTCGTGGCCGCCGCGCTTGAGCGCCCAAATCTCGTCGTCCGTCATGTCGGCCACAAGCTCCTTGGCGCGGGGGTCGCCGCCAAAGAACTGATCGCGAATGAAGGCGCCGGACTCGGCACGGAACGTCTGGAAGTCGCCATCGGGGACGGTGTTCATGAGGTTGGTGAGAGCTCCGTCATGG
>NZ_JADQBE010000045.1:0-27953 GCF_016278765.1 Demequina sp.
TTGGCCATGAGGAAGGTGGAGAACATGGACTCGCCCGTGGTGCCGAACTGCAGGCGGTCGTTCCAGTCCGCCTGCAGTCCCTGCACCAGGCCGTTGTTGCCCAGGTGATCTAGCGAGAACTGGATGGCCTGCTTGAGGTGCTCGAACACCGTCGCCTCGCCGTGGTCGGCGTAGGGCAGCACGGTATCGAGGTAGGCGACGTCTCCCGTCTCGTACACAAAATTCGCCACCGTGATCGGCAGCCACAGCGCGTCGTCCGAGCGGTATTGCTCAAGCGTGGGGGTGGTCTCATGGCCGGGACGATGCGCCCACGGCTTCACAAGCGGCATCGCGCCGCCCTCGTGCGTTTGGCCCGTGAGGATCATGGTGAGGCGCTCGCGCACCTCATCGGGGATGGCGTGGATCACCGCGAGCATGTCCTGCACCGTGTCGCGGTAGCCCAGGCCGTCGCGGTCGCCGGCCTCGATCAGCGAGACGCCGCGCGACCAGGTGAACGTCATGTGCGTCTGGTACGCGTGCCAGACGTTGATCATCGAGTTCATCTGCTCGTCCGGGGTGGCGATCTGCAGCGGCGCCACATAGTCGCCCCACTGACTACGCAGGGTGGCCAACTCGCGTTCTACGGCCCTTGGGGTGCCGAACTTAGCCATGATTTCCCGGCCCGGTCGCACGGAGACGCCGTCGACGTCTTCCCACGGGGCATCGGGCGCCCCCACGCCCATCATGTAGATCACGTGGCGCGTCTCGCCCGGCGCAAGCTCGAGCCTGGCCTGCAGTGACGAGCAGGCGTTGTCGCCCGTCGTCTCGGAGCCGGAGCAGTAGCCGCGCTCCACGGCGATCGGCGCCGACTGCGTACGGTACGAGCCCAGGAAGGCGTCGCGGTCGGTGTCGAAGCCGGCGAGATCGGCGCCCGCCATGCCGAACCACAGCTCGGACGTGTGCGTGCGCGCCGAGTTGGATCGGTGGATCATCCCGTCCTTCAATCGGCACACCACCACGTACTGCGAGTACTGGAGGTTCTCCAGGTACTGGCGGTAGTTCCAGTCGTTGGACAGTTCCGCGTACGAGAACAGGGACACGTTGCGGGGCTCGGCGGTGGTGTTGGTGACCTTCACGGACCAGTACTCGAACGCTTGACCCTTCGGGATGAAAACGCACGCCTCTGAGTCGATGCCCCGATAGTTCGAATGGAAGATCGAGTAGCCGAGGCCGTGGCGCACGGACGACGCCTGGGTCGGGTTGCCGGCGGCGTCGACATCTTCGCCGTCGCGGCCTCGCAGCGGCTTGCCCACGGGCTGCCAGGATGCAGACCAGAAGTCTCCGTCGGCGTCGTCCCGAAGGTAGATATAGCGGCCGGGCTCGTCTTGAGGCACGCCGTTAAAGCGAAAGCGCGTGACGCGGCCCTCGCCGCCGGACTTGTAGAACGAGTATCCGCCAGCGCCCTGCGTGATGATCCCGCCGTAGAGGCGAGAGCCCAGGTAGTTGGACCACGACCGGGGGGTGTCCGGGCGAGTGATGACGTACTCGCGCGCGGCATCATCGAAGTGACCGTATTGCATGAGAACTCCCAGGATTCAAGACATGCTGCGTGACTCTCCGGTCTCCGTCCGCGCTGACAAGGAAGAGCGCTCTACACAATAGCGGGCTGGGACGGACCCGGCAGGCGCACAAGTCGGGCGTTCAGTCGTTCCTACTCGCCTGCGAGTTCGACCGCGAGTTCGCGGGCACGTCGGTCTGCAGCCGACAGGCCGACCGCCACCACCGTCTGCAATCCCGCGTGACCCATCGCTTCGAGGGCAGCCAGCGTGGTGCCGCCCTTGGACGAGACCCGCGCGCGCAACTCGGCCGGCGTCGCGCCCGAGCTCTCCAACAGCCGTCCCGCGCCGATGAGCGTCTGGCGGGCCAGCGCACTGGCGACGTCGCGGTCGAGGCCCTGCGTGATTCCGGCCTCGACCATCGCCTCGACGAACGCGTAGAAGTATGCCGGCCCCGAGCCGGACACGGTGCTGACGGCGTTGATCTGGCCCTCGTCGACCGTGACCACCAGGCCGGTCGCGGCGAGGACGCGGGAGGCCACGGTCAGGTGGGCATCGGTGGCCGATGCGCCCGCCGCGATCGCGGTCGCACCAAAGCCCACCAGGGCGGGTGTGTTGGGCATGGCCCGCACCACCGGGGTGCCGTGCGGCAGGCGCGCCTCATAGAACGAGGCCGACAGCCCCGCCGCAATGGTCAGCACCATGCTCCCCGGCTTCACATGGGGCCCGAACTCGGCGAGCACCTCGGCCGCATTTTGGGGTTTGACGGCAAAGACGATCACATCCGCGCCCGCAGCGGCCTCGGCCACGCTCGTCGTGGTGAGCAGTCCGTGCGCGCCCGCGAGATCCGCGAGGGTTTCGCTGTGGCGGTCGGCCACCGTCACGGCTTCGGCGGGCCAGCCTCCGTTGCGGACTCCGGCGGCGATGGCGCCGCCCATGACTCCGCCGCCGATGATGGCGATCGTGGACGAGGGCGCGGGAGTGGTGTCAGTCATGCTCCCAGGCTATCGGCCGCATGCAAACGTTGCGGGTTTCGTGGCGGCGGGTTCAGTCCGTGCGACGGCGGAGCGTCATGGCACCGAGCACGAGCGAGCCCGCAATGAACGCCACCAGAATCCCCACGGGAGCCCAGATGGCGTCGCCGTCCCCCGCAAGGATCGAGTTGACCGCGTCGATCGAGTAGCTCACCGGCAGCACATCGGAGACGTACGTGAGCGCGGTGGGCATGTCCGTGCGGTTCATGAAGAGGCCGGCCAGCAGCAGTTGCGGAATGATGACCAGGGGCATCATCTGCACGGCCTGGAACTCCGTCTTGGCGACCGCCGACGCCAACAGACCCAGCGCGGTGCCCACGAGTGCGTCGAGAACCATGACGAGCCCCAGCAGCCACAGACCGGTGGGGATCTCGAGCCCGAGCGGCCACACGGACCACGCCGTCATGACGATCGCCTGCACGGTGGCCACCAGGCCAAAGGCGAACGCGTAGCCGAGGATCACGTCGGCCTTGCCGGTGGGGCCCACCATGAGGCGCTCCAGGGTGCCGGACTGGCGCTCGCGGAGCATCGTGATCGACGTGATGAGGAACATCATGATGAGGGGGAACAAGCCCATGATGCGCGGGCCGATCGTGTTGAAGATCGGCCCCGTGGGCGGCACCGGCGACTCGGAGAACATAAACTGCAGCAGCCATGTGAGACCCACGGGCAGCACCATGAGCATCACGAGCGTGCGGGGGTCGCGGCGTAGTTGAGTCAGCACGCGTTTGGCGGTGTTCCAGGTGAGCGTGAGGCTCATGCCGCGTTCCTTTCGGCCAGCACCAGGAAGGCAGCATCGGCGTTGTCGGTACCGGAGTCCGCGAGGATGTTCTCGTAGGTGTCGTCGGCGAGAATCCCGCCGTCCCGCACAAAGACAAGGCGGTCGCAGCGGGTCGCCTCGTCCATGACGTGTGAGCTCACGAGCACCGTCTTTCCCGAGTCTCGGAGTTCGTGGAAGAGTTTCCACAAGTCCCTGCGCAGTGCGGGGTCGAGTCCCACCGTGGGTTCGTCGAGCACGAGCAGTTCGGGGTCGCCCACGAGCGCGGCGCCCAACGACACGCGCGACTCCTGGCCGCCCGAGAGGGTGCTGACCGGCCGATCGGCGACGTCCGCGAGGCCGATGTGGTGGAGCGTCGTGGCCACGCCGTCGGCGCCTACGCCCATCGTCTTGGCGAAGTAGGCGAGGTTCTCGCGGGCGGTGAGGTCGGGGTAGATGGAGGGCGCTTGCGTGACGTAGCCGATGCGGCTGCGCAGCACGGGCGATCCGGCGGGGTGGCCCAGCACCTCGACCGATCCTCCGGCCACGATCTGGGCGCCGACGATCGCACGCATCAGCGTGGTCTTGCCGCCGCCCGAGGGGCCGAGCAGGCCGACGATCTGGCCGTAGGGAACGTCCAGGTCGATGTGCGGAAGGACCTCGTTTCCGCCGCGGATCACGTGGAGCGCGCGGATCGAGATGGCGGCTCTCTCAGGGGCGCTATTCCTCATATGGGGAATTGTGCTCGTTCACTCGTCGACTGTCAACCGTGGCGGGGAGTCCTCACGGAGCAGTCGTGTGAGAATCGGCCCATACCGCGCAATGAGCGACTCGGCCGGCTCCGAGGCGAGCGGTTCGATGCGCGCGCCATGACGGAGCATTGCCAGTCCGAAGACTTGGGAGGCGGCCGTGATCGCGGCTCTCGCCGGGTCCTTGGCGCCGACCGCCACGGCCACCCGCTGGATCACGCCCTCGATGATGAGCTCGCGCACAAAATCCGCGACCTCGGGATGCTCGAGCGCCGCCCGCATGAGGGCGACGATGCGGGGACCGCGCACCGGGTCATCCCACGCCTCGACAAAGAACGTCATGGCGCGCGTCCCCACCAGGTCCGGGTCGCCCTCTGCCAGACGCTGTGCATGACCCTCGAGGTCGATCGGCGGCCTCATCGCCTCGACAAACAACTCGCTCTTGGTGGCGAAGTAATGACGCACGAGCGCTGGGTCAACGCGGGCCTCGCGGGCAACGGCCCGGACAG
This sequence comes from Demequina sp., assembly GCF_016278765.1. GTDB lineage: Bacteria > Actinomycetota > Actinomycetes > Actinomycetales > Demequinaceae > Demequina. The sequence goes on from NZ_JADQBE010000045.1 coordinate 4,585, forward strand.
ATCCACGAGCGTAACCGTCCCGCGAAAACACCGCGCCCGCGGCCGCGAGAATCTCGGCGCGGGTATCCGGGCCGCCGGGGCGCGGTCCCCGCTTACCCGGCGCACGGGGCACCGCTACACCCCGTAGTGCTCGTAGAAGTCCAGTACAGACTCGGCCGGCCCGGTCAATACGAATACCGCGGTGACGTTGCGCCACACCACGGTGCCGGTGGCGCCTTGCTCGGTCAGGGCGCGTTCGCCCACCTGCTCGCCGTCCACCAGGACGGGCTCCACGTCCGTGGCGCCCTCCGCATACGCGTTGTACGCCTGCTGAGCGTCGTCGACGTTGTAGTGCTGATACGCATCCACCACGAACGCGGGGGACCCGGCGGCCTCGCCATAACTCAGCTTGGCGTGCTCGGCCGTCCGCGCGGGCAGCGTCGGCTCCGTCAGCGGATCGATGCTTTCGAATTCACGCAGCACGTACGTCTGCACGGTGCTTGGCAGTGCCGCCACAAAGTCCGACGGATCCGCGATCGTGATGGGCGCGCCCTGCGGTCCTGGCGGCGTGGCCGTGATCGTCGGAACTGGCAAGGTGATGGGCTCGGGGAGCAAGAACGTGCGGTACACCAACACCCCCGCGGCCGATGCGACCACCAGAGCCGCGATCAGCCACCAGATCCACCGCCTGCGCTTGCGGGGCGCCACAGCGGCGACCTCGTGCTGGTCGGCGATGGTGCCGTCGCCCGTGGCATCGAGATCCGGTTCCGTCTCCTCATCTGAATGTGCTTCAGGCTTCGACACCCCGTCCGACGCGGGCTCGGGTTCGCTGTCGAGGGCCGTCTCTGGCGGCAGGCCCGCGGCCGGCAGGATTGTCGGGGCCGCGAACTCAACGTCGTCGTCCGCGACGGGCGACCAGGGGCGCGGCGGCGTCGGCGTGGCGTCTTCCGACGCGGGGGCAGGAGCCGATGCATCGTGCTCGACCGGTACGTCTGTGACGGGCGGAACCCGCGTGGGGCCGGGCGCATCCGCCGCCCGCGTACTGAGCTCGACTCTCGGCGTGTACGCCGGCTCATCTGTCTCAGGAACGTCAAGTTCGGACAGCGGTGAGGAGGGTCGAGGCGCGGGTTCCGTGAAACTCACCGACGGGGTCTGCGGGGACAACGGACGCGTCGCCGGCTCAAACCGCGGCACGAATGGCTCCTCGTCGCCGAATGACGGGAACGTCTCTTCCGATGCGGAGACGCGCGGGACGCCCGACGTGGGAGTGGGGGCACCTGCGGCCTGCAGGCTCGCGTTCGAGATCGCCGAGGCGCCGAGCTGCCACACCGGGTCCGCGGACGCTTGAGGAGAATCGGTCTCGCCCTGCGGCTCGGGGGGGCTGGCCGGCCTCCACGGCATCAGACCTTGGACGGAGGCGGCGGAGTAATTGACCTCATCATCGCCCGCGCGCGGCAGGATCTCGGTATCCGGCGGGGGCAGGATCGGGGCGATGATCTCCGCCTCGTCGGCCGCAATCGGAGTGGGGACCTCGTCCGCTTCGGTCCTCGGCGTCGCAGGCGGCTGGGACTCGTGAGTCGATTCAGGGGTCGGCGCGGAGGCTGGCGCATGCGCGCTGTGCGGCACCTGTGGCTTGCTGGGGGTGAGATCGTTCGGACCCGGTGTCGGGACGGACCCGGTCACCGGCGGGCCGGGCGGGGCGGAGTGCAACCAGGAGTCCTGCGCGTTCGAGTGATGTCCCGGGTGGGCATCGCTGTGATCGGCGCGGGGACGGGTTCCGCTCAGGTACGGACTCGTGGGGGTGGCCGGGACCTGCTGCGTCGGCGTCGCGGGAGGCGAAGGCGTCTCGACCGTCGGCGAGCCGGGCTGGGGACTGACCGATTCCGACTCGACCGGCTCCGATTCGTCCGGGGTTGCGTCGCGGTCGCCGCGCGCACCAAAGAAGGCGGCCGCCGCCGCGGGTGATGGGCTGGACGCGGTGCGCGGTCGCCGCGCCGGCCGTGGTGGCGTCGACCCCTCCGGCATCGGGGCGAAGGGCCATCCGGTGAGGGGCGTGGTGGGAGAGGTGGCCTCATGCTCGGAGCCAGGCTCGCCGTGCGCCCACGATTTCGCAGGGGAGAAGGTGTCGGGCTCTGCCCCGGGCACGTTGTCGCTGGTCTCAGCGGGCTCCGGCACGGGATTCACCGGCAACCACGGCGGACGGTAATCGTCACTAGACATGTGCCCAGGTTATGCCCAGGGGGTGCACGCCGCTGTTCGAGCGTCCCCCCGCGTGTCAGATCCGGCGGGTAACGTGACGCCATGGCGAACCCCAAGAAGACTGCGCCCGCATATCGGTGCACCGAGTGCGGATGGACGGCAGTCAAGTGGGTGGGCCGCTGCAGCGAGTGCCAGCAGTGGGGCACCGTCGTCGAGGTGGGGGCGGCCGCCGGACCACGCACACAGGCCACCGCCGTCACCACACGGGCCCGACCGATTGGCGACGTCCCGTCCAGCGAATCGGCGCGCCACCCCACCATGGTCACGGAATTTGATCGCGTTCTCGGCGGCGGGCTTGTGGCTGGCGCGGCGGTCCTGCTGGCGGGAGAGCCGGGCGTGGGCAAGTCGACCCTGTTGCTTGAAGTGGCGGCAAGAGCGGCTCGTGAGGGCACCGACGTGCTCTACATCTCCGGCGAGGAATCCGCGGGACAGGTGCGCCTGCGCGCCGAACGCATGGGTGCGCTCGAGAGGCGCCTCAAGCTTGCCGCGGAAACTGACCTGGGCGTCGTGCTTGCACATCTGGCCGTCGAGGCCCCCGGGCTGGTCATCATCGACTCCATCCAGACCATCGCCTCGGCGTCGATCGAGGGATCGGCGGGCGGGGTGTCTCAAGTCCGCGAGGTTGCGGCTGCACTGACTCAGGCGGCGAAGATCTCCGGAGTGCCGATGGTGCTTGTAGGTCACGTCACCAAAGACGGGTCCGTGGCTGGTCCCCGGCTGGTGGAGCACCTGGTCGACGTGGTGTGCCAGTTCGAGGGCGACGCGCATTCACCCTTGCGACTGCTGCGTGCCCTCAAGAACCGTTTCGGATCCGTGGATGAGGTGGGCTGCTTCCAGTTGGTCGAAGCGGGCATTGAAGAGGTCCCCGACCCCTCCGGCCTGTTCCTCAGCCAGACTGGCGAGCCCATCGCGGGAACCTGCGCGACCATCACCATTGACGGGAGGCGTGCGCTGCCCGCGGAGATCCAGGCGCTCGTGGCGCCGTCCGCGCTGTCCAACCCGCGCCGCGCTACGTCGGGCCTGGATTCCGCGCGCGTCGCCATGATGCTTGCGGTGTTGCACCGGCGCGTGGGTGTCGCGCTCGTCACGGATGACGTCTATGTCTCCACGGTGGGCGGCGCCAAGGTCGCCGAGCCGGCCGCGGACCTGGCGCTGGCGCTGGCCCTCGCGTCCGCGAGAGCGGACCGCCCGGTGCGAAAGGGATACATCGCGATCGGCGAGGTGGCGCTGTCGGGTGCGGTGCGGCCCGTGAGCGCCATCGGCACCCGGCTGTCCGAGGCGGCCAGGCTGGGCTTCACGCACGCGATCGTGCCGCCGGGCATTGATGCAGCCGCACGCGAGGTCGTCGCCGGGCGCATGACGGTGATCACCGTGGAGACCCTTGCCGAGGCGGTGCGGGCCGGCGTCACTCCGGCGCAGTAGCGGGCTCACCGCTCAGCGTGGCTAACTGCTCAGCTGGAAGCTGACGTCGGGCGCTTCGATCCCCTGGATCGTGAGCATGGCGTGATAGGTGCCGTCGCCCGGTGTGGCCGAGACCGCAGTGCATTCCGGTGCGGACCGTTGGCGAGACCAGGTCACCGAGAACGTCTCTTCCGCGTCGGGCTGCAACAGAAATTCGCGCGGGTTGATGGTGGCGTCGGTGGGGCAGTCCGCCGAAGAGAAGATGCGGTCGCTTCCCGACGTGATCAGCAGCTCCGTGTGATCGGCGGCCGTGTCGAGCAGGCATGGGGAGGTGCCCGTGTGGGTGATGGACACGTCGAACACGGGCAGGGCGCCCGCGCCAAAAGTGCTGGGATTGGGAGTCGCGGCGAGCGTCACATCGGCCGAGGTGCAGGGCCGCGACACATCGGAGCCCCCCGTCGCCCCCGCGGTGGGGTCTGCCGTGACGGTCGGATTCGCCGTGGCGGGCGGCGTGGCCGTCGAGTCGCCACCCCCCGGGGAGAAGATCAAGAAGTACAGGACGACTAGCAACAGTACGGCTCCCACGATCGCGACGATGCGTCGGCGCCAGTACACCTCGGGGGGCTGTGCGCCCACCGGCTCGCGAAGACCATCCATCACGGGCCTCCTTCCGATGACTCAACGGTAACCGTGCAAAGCGCTGGAACAATGAAGGCCATGCCGTATGCCGCACACTCCGCAGATCAGGATGTGACCCGCGTCAACGCCGTTCTGACCTGGTACGACGCTCACGCGCGGGATCTTCCGTGGCGCAGGCCGGACTGCAGTGCGTGGGGAGTGCTGGTCAGCGAGGTGATGCTGCAGCAGACTCCCGTGGCGCGGGTGCTGCCCGCCTGGGAGCGGTGGATGGCGCGGTGGCCCACGCCGGCGGACCTTGCAGCGGCGACGCAGGCCGATGCCGTGCGGGCGTGGGAGCGCCTGGGATACCCTCGCCGAGCCAAGCGCTTGTGGGAATGTGCGCTGGTATTGGTGCACGAGCACGGCGGCGACGTGCCCCGCGACGTCGATGCCCTGGTGACCCTGCCCGGAGTGGGTGACTACACGGCCGCCGCGGTCGCGTCCTTCGCGTTCGGGAGGAGGACCGTCGTGCTCGACACGAACGTGCGCCGGGTGATCGGACGCGCGTGGAACGGTGTGCCGCTGCCCGGCCCGAGCATCACCCGAGCCGAGCGCGAATTCGCGGCGGGCATCGTGCCCGCCCAAGCCTCCGACGCGGCACGATGGGCGGTCGCGTCGATGGAACTGGGTTCACTCGTGTGTACCGCGCGCGCTCCGCAGTGCGAAGCCTGTCCGCTCGAGGGCTCCTGTGAGTGGGTTGCGGCCGGCCGGTCGGGACTCGCCGAAGCGCCGCGCAGAACGCAAGCCTGGCACGGCACCGACCGACAGGTGCGCGGCCGGATCCTGGCGTTGCTCCGCGAGGCCGCGGACCCGCTCACCCTGGCCGGGCGGGCGGCGCTCGAGGACATCGACCCGGGCCAGCTGGATCGGTGCCTCGACGGCCTCGTGTCGGACGGCCTCATCTCATTGGTCGATGCGGAGCGCGGCTCGTTCGCGCTCGCCTAGTCTGTGCGCATGTCTCCCTCCGCCCGGCGTGCAGCCGCGTCCATCGCGGGTCTGCTGCTGGTGCTGGGCGCGTGGTGGCGGGTCACCGCGAATGCTGGATCCGGCGCGGAAGCCGACCGCGACACCTACGGCCGACTGCTGAGATACGTCGAGGTCGACGACTCGGACGTGGGCCTCGACCTCATCGAGCAGGGATTGGCGGTGGCGCGCTACGACTCGCGCACCGGCCAACCACATGACCGTGAGTTCGCCTATCGGGCGGCCGACGACGCCTCCGCGGACCTGTGCGGCTGTGATCCCCGCTAGAGCGATCCCGTGCCCTGCACCGCGTACGGTTCGATGGCCGCCATCTCCTCGTCGGACAGCGGGTCAAAGCTCAATGCAGCCACGTTGTCCCTCAGCTGCTGCACGCTCGAGGCGCCGACGAGGGCGCTCGTGATGCGATCGTCGCGTAGCACCCACTGGATGGCCATCTGCGCGAGCGTCTGACCGCGGCCCTGCGCAATGTCGTTGAGCGCGCGTGCTCGCTCCAGATACGACTGAGACAGGTTCTTCTCAGACAGGAACTGGCTGTGGGTGGCGCGCGAACCCTCGGGTACTCCCTTGAGGTAGCGGTCGGTCAGCAGGCCCTGCGCCAAGGGTGAGAACACGATCGAGCCGACGCCTTCGCGACCCAACACGTCGAGCAGGCCCTCCTCGGGGCGGCGGTCGAACATCGAGTAGCGGGGCTGGTGGATGAGCAGCGGCGTGCCCAGGTGACGCAGGATGCGAATGGCCTCCTCCGCGTCGTCCGGTCCGTAGTTGGAAATCCCGGCGTACAGCGCCTTGCCCGAACGGACGGCCTGGTCGAGCGCCATCATCGACTCCTCGATGGGCGTTGCGGGGTCCGGCCGGTGGTGATAGAAGATGTCCACGTACTCGACGCCCATGCGTCCCAGCGACTGGTCGAGCGAGCTGAGCAGGTACTTGCGCGAGCCGAAGTCTCCGTACGGGCCCGGCCACATTCCGTAACCCGCCTTGGTGGAGATGAGGATCTCGTCGCGGTACGGCTTGAGGTCGCGCTCAAAGATCCCGCCAAAGTTGCGCTCGGCGCTTCCGGCCGGGGGACCATAGTTGTTCGCGAGGTCGTAGTGCGTGATCCCCATGTCGAACGCGGCCAGGATGATGTCGCGCTGGCGGTCGAGACCGGTGGCGTCGCCGAAGTTCTGCCACAGCCCGAGGCTGACCGGCGGCAGTTGGACTCCGGAGCGTCCGCATCGGCGATACGTCATGGACTCGTAGCGGTCTTCGGCGGCGGTGTGCGGGGTGTGTGGGCTCATATCGCGAGCCTAGCGAGCCGGGTCCGTGACTTACCACCGCCGCGGAGAACTCACGCGCGCGGGCGGCGGGAATGAACGCCGCCTACAGTGGCGTTACGACGCCGATTGAGCTGACGCGTCACCAATCTGTTGGCGGCGCCATGAGTTCTCGGGAGAAGGCATGGCGTGGGCCACGCACTATTCCGACTCTGCCATCCGCGGCATCGGCGCGGCCGAGGTTGCCGGCGCGCTGGGGCTGATCCTGCCCGCCGTGACCGGCATCGCCACGTGGTTGGTGCCCACCGCGGCGGTTGGGCTTGTGATCGTGATGGCCGGTGCGGTCCGGCGTCACGTCATCATCGGCGAAGGAGTCAAGGGTGCGATGCCCGCGCTGACGCTCGGGATATTGGCGCTGATCGTGGCCACCGGGCGTATCTGGTTGGCGCCGTGTTAGCCCTCGCTGAAATGTGCGAAACGACGAAGGCCCCGGCTCCTTGGGGGGGCCGGGGCCTTGTGCGTCGTCGTGTGGTGGGGTTCAGGACTCGTCTGAGTTGGAGTCATCCTTCTCGGCGGAGTCGCCCGACTTCTTGGCGGATGCAGGCACAACGTCGGTGGTGATGGGCTCGCCCACCACGCCGTCCCGGTCGATGCCCTCGAACGTGAACTCGCCCAGGATGCCTTCGCCGTGCGCGTCCACGCGGATGATCTGTCCGGACGTGATCTCGCCGAACAGGATCTTCTCGCTCAACGGGTCCTCGATCTCGCGCTGGAGTGCTCGACGCAGGGGTCGCGCACCGAGCACTGGGTCGTAGCCGCGTTCGGCCAGGAGCTTCTTGGCGGCATCCGTCAACTCGATGCCCATATCCTTGTCCTTCATGCGGCCATCCAAGAGGGCCACCATGAGGTCCACGATCTGGATGATCTCGTCCTGCGTGAGCTGCGGGAACACCACCACGTTGTCCACGCGGTTGAGGAACTCGGGCTTGAAGTGTTCCTTCAGCTTTCCGTTCACCAGCTTGACCATGTCTTCGTAGGTCTGGCCGCCCTGCTGGGCGACCGCGAAGCCCGTGACCTGACGCTTGGAGATCGCGTCGGCGCCCAGGTTGGTGGTCATGATGATGATGGTGTTCTTGAAGTTCACCTCGCGGCCCTGAGCATCGGTCAGCTTGCCGTCCTCCAGGATCTGGAGCAGCGAGTTGAAGATGTCGGGGTGCGCCTTCTCGACCTCGTCGAACAGCACCACGGAGAACGGCTTGCGGCGCACCTTCTCGGTGAGCTGGCCGCCCTCTTCGAAGCCGACGTAGCCGGGGGGTGCGCCAAACAGGCGGGCCACCGTGTGCTTCTCGCCGTACTCGGACATGTCGAGCGAGATGAGCGCGTCCTCGTCGCCGAACAGGAACTCGGCAAGCGCCTTCGCGAGCTCGGTCTTACCCACGCCGGTCGGACCCGCGAAGATGAACGATCCACCGGGACGCTTGGGGTCCTTCAGGCCAGCACGCGTGCGGCGGATGGCCTGGGACAGCACCTTGATGGCAGCCTCCTGGCCGACGATCCGCTTGTGCAGTTCGCGCTCCATCGCCAGCAGGCGCGACGACTCGTCGGAGCTGACGCGAGCCACCGGAACACCGGTGGACATCGACAGCACCTCGGCGATGAGTTCCTCGTCCACCACCGCGGCGATGTCGAGGTCGCCCGACTTCCAGGCCTGCTCCTTCTCCGAACGCTCCTCCGTGAACTTGCGCTCCACGTCGCGCAGCGACGCGGCCTTCTCGAAGTCCTGCTCGTCGATGGCCGATTCCTTCTCGCGGCGCACGTTGGCGATCTTGTCATCCAGGTCGCGCAACTCGGGCGGGCTGGTCATGCGGCGGATGCGCAGGCGCGCGCCCGCCTCGTCGATCAGGTCGATCGCCTTGTCCGGCAGGAACCGGTCGGAGATGTAGCGGTCGGCCATCTGCGCGGCGGCCACGATCGCCTCGTCCGTAATGGTGACGCGGTGGAAGGCCTCGTAGCGATCGCGCAGTCCCTTGAGGATCTCGATGGTGTGGCCAAGTTCCGGCTCCGGCACCTGGATCGGCTGGAAGCGGCGTTCGAGCGCGGCGTCCTTCTCGATGTGCTTGCGGTACTCGTCGAGCGTGGTCGCGCCGATGGTCTGCAGTTCTCCGCGCGCCAGCATCGGCTTGAGGATGCTCGCGGCGTCGATTGCGCCCTCGGCGGCACCCGCACCCACCAGGGTGTGGATCTCGTCGATGAACAGGATGATGTCGCCACGGGTGCGGATCTCCTTGAGCACCTTCTTGAGGCGCTCCTCGAAGTCGCCGCGGTACCGGGAACCGGCCACCAGCGATCCCAGGTCTAACGTGTAGAGGTGCTTGTCCTTGAGCGTCTCGGGCACGTCGCCGCGCACGATCGCCTGGGCAAGTCCCTCGACCACGGCCGTCTTGCCGACGCCGGGCTCGCCGATCAGCACCGGGTTGTTCTTGGTGCGACGGCTGAGGACCTGCATGACGCGTTCCATGATCAGCTCGCGACCGATGACCGGGTCGAGCTTTCCTTCGCGTGCGGCTTGCGTGTAGTTACGGCCGAACTGGTCGAGCACGGTGGAGCCGGCGGGGGTGCCCTCCTGGGGTCCGCCGACGGCGGCGCCCGCTCCGGCGGTCTCCTTGCCCTCGTAGCCGGACAGGAGCTGGATGACCTGCTGGCGCACGGAACTGAGTTCCGCGCCGAGCTTGCCGAGCACCTGTGCGGCAACGCCCTCGCCCTCGCGAATGAGGCCGAGCAGGATGTGCTCGGTGCCGATGTAGTTGTGGCCGAGCTGCAGCGCCTCGCGCAGCGACAACTCGAGGACCTTCTTGGCGCGCGGGGTGAAGGGGATGTGACCGGACGGGGCGTGTGAGCCCTCGCCGATGATCTCCTGCACCTGCTCGCGGACGCCGTTGAGGGAGATGTCCATGGCCTCGAGGGCCTTGGCGGCAACGCCTTCGCCCTCGCGCACCAGGCCCAGCAGGATGTGCTCGGTCCCGATGTAGTTGTGGTTGAGCATGCGCGCCTCTTCTTGGGCGAGCACCACCACACGACGGGCCCTGTCAGTGAACCGTTCGAACATCGTCGACCTCCTTGGCCACAAGGAATGAGTCCTTATGGTGTGTGACCAGGCTAACCACGTGCCCCCCGTCGGCATGTCCATGTTCGCGTTGGGCGTGAGAGTTGTGACCGCAGCGCAACAACCCCGAGTCGTCCGGTTGACATATCGAGAATCGATGCATATCGTTAAGCGATAATAACGATAAACGTTAAGGAGTGTCGTGACTGACGACACGCACACACTCGATCGAGCCGACCGCATCGGCCTCTACCTTGCCGTGGGTGGGGCCCTGCAACGGGGCGAACGCGTGCGCCGCGACACCGAGGGACTCGTATGAGCCCGGCCGAGTCAGAGCCCAGCGGCATCCACTGCCGGCTCGACGAGCTCCTCGCACAGCGCGGCATGACGCTTACTCGACTGAGTGAGATGGTGGGCGTTTCGCTCGTGAACCTGTCGGTGCTCAAGAATGATCGGGCGCGCGCCATCCGCTTTTCGACGCTCGTGGCCATCTGTGAGGCCCTCGACTGCGAGGTCGGAGACCTGCTCGACCGTCGGGCGGCATAGGAGGCTTAGGTCTCGAGCAGGATCGTGATCGGCCCGTCGTTGGTGAGGGTCACGTCCATGTGGGCGCCGAACACCCCGGTGCCCACGGTGAGGCCGCGCTCCCGCAGGGCGGCCGCCACGGCCTCGACGAGGGGCTCGGCCACGGGCCGCGGCGCCGCCTGATTCCAGGTGGGGCGGCGACCCTTGCGGGTGTCCGCATACAGCGTGAACTGGCTGACGACGATGACGGGGGCGTCCTCGTCGCTCACCGATCGCTCGTTGTCGAGGATGCGCAGGTCGGCGATCTTGCGGGCGATGGTCTGGGCCTGCTCCGGCCCGTCCTCGTGGGTGACCCCCACCAACGCGACGATGCCTTGGGCGTCGAATGCGGCAACCTCGACCCCGTCAACAACGACGGACGCGCGCGACGCCCGTTGCAGTACGGCGCGCATCGGCCCCTACCAGCCGCCGGTGTTGCGGTCGCTGCGCCCGCCGCCGGAGGGCCCCCGCCGGTGGGGGCCGAGTGCGGGCTTGACGCCCACGTGGTAGACGATCACGGCGACTGCCGCCGCGAGTCCCACGATGCCCAAGGGTCCGGACCCGCCGCCAAAGGGGTACGGGAGCGAGATGAACAGGAGCGCCGTGGCAACCACGAGGATCACGACCCACAGCGTCTTGCTTTGCTTGCTGGCGCTGACGAAGGCGTCATTGGATCTGCGCGAGACATCGATCAGCGCCCATACTCCGGCGCCGAACGCCGCATATGAGATTGCGGCAACAACCAAGAACTGCAAAAACTGAAACATGTGTCTCCTCCGCGAGTCACGTTAGCGGATCGTTGGGTGTCGCTGTCGCGCCCGCCTCGGCGGCCTAACTCATGTCGCCGCCGTCGGCGGCGCAGCCCTTTCCCATCAGCAGACCCTTGGCCGTGGGCCCGGGCTTGGCGGGCCGATCTGCTGAGAAACCCTCGGCGTTCACGATGATCTCCTGGGCCGCGGCGACCGGCCCGTCCTCGCCCTCCACGTGGAGCGTGGCTTCCGGGTCCGTGGACCGCTTGAGCACGGCGAGGGCAATGGGCCCCAGCTCGTGGTGGCGGGCCACGGACGTCACCCGGCCCGCGGGCTTTCCGTCGGAAGCGAGCGTCACGGTCGCGCCTAGCGCGGGGAGGTCCGCGCCCGAACCATCCAGATGCAGCATCGTCAGCCGGCGCGGGGGCCGGCCCACATTGTGAACCTTCGCCACCGTCTCCTGCCCGCGGTAGCAGCCCTTGTGCAGGTGCACGGCGGTGCGCAGCCAGTCGAGCTCATGCGGAAGCGTGGTCTCGTCCACCTCGGTCGCGGCGCGCGGACGATGCGCGGCGATCCGAAGAGCTTCGGAGGCCCAGGTGCCGGCGAGGCGGGCGCCCGTAGCGAGTCGGGCGTCCACGGCTGCGGAGAGTTCGCCGCGAGGCACCAGCACGAGTCGCCACGCCCACGGGTCCGGCTGTGCCGAACCAGCGTCGGCATACGACGTTCCGCCCGGAGCGACGTGGGGCCACGGGTCCACCCAGGTGACCGCGCCGTCGTCCCCCGGAAGGGACGAGGGCTCGCCGATCGCTGCCCAGTCGGCCGTGGCATCGGCGACCTCGACGCGCAGCATGAAGCGCATCCGGTCCAGGAAGGCGGCAAGTCCCGCGGCGGTCTCCGTCATGAGCCACGCAGTCTCGCCGTCGTCCACCGCGGCGGCCACGTGTTCGATGCGCCCTTGCGGCGTCAGAATCATCAACTCGGTCGAGGCGCCGGGAGCCAGAGCCGCGACCTCCTGAGTGGTCAGCGAGTTCAGCCACGTCAGGCGGTCCGGACCTGTCACGGTCACCACGCCCAGATGGGATTGGTCCACGACCGCAGTGCCCGCCTCGAGCGCACGCTGCTCCGCCGTCGGGTCTCCGTAGTGCCAGGCCACGCCTGCGTCGGGTCCGTCGGCTGCCACCGCGCCTGGGCGTACGAGCAAGGGGGAAGAGGCAATCAGAGCGGAGGTCATGTCAGGTCAACGTTCGGGTGGGCCGTGAGGATTCCTCGACGCGGGACATCCGGCCGGAAGCGTAGCTGCGCAAATCATTGCCAAACGCGGCGATGTCGAACGCAAACATGAGTTCGCCGCTCACGTGGCCGTATAGCCGCGCGGCGCCGCCCACGTTCGGGGCCGATGCGGAGCGGGCCATCAGATCCGACGCAAGTTCGATTTTTCCGTTGCCCACCGCGCCGATCATGAGCGCGATCGAGCCGGAGGCATCCGCGAGCAGCAACTCCACCGGGTGGAGGCTTTCGCTCAGTTCGAGGCCCTCGGGGGTCTTGGGAGGTACCCGCCAATAGCCCTGCTCGCTCGACCAGACGGGACCGTCTTCGCCGTCGTCGCCCACCACGGTCCAGGTCGCGCGATAGATCAGGTAGGGCCCGCCGTCGTGATCGAATGTCACATCGGACCGGAACTGGGTGCGAGGGATGTCGGGGTACTCGATCACGCCGCGACCGGACCACGAGCCCACCAGCCAAGCCAGGGGGTAGACCTCGGGTGCGAGATCGTCGGGCAGAACGAACGTCACCGCTTAGGCGCGTTCAACACGCGCCACAACACTATGCCGGTGATCCACACGGTCGCGCTGAAAGAGGCAACCGCCAGGGCGATGAAGGTGGCTTCAAGTGCAGTCATGATGTCCCCAGTCTAGGCACCGGTCTTCAGGAGTGCTGTTCAGTACACCAACGCAGTGGTGTCTGCTTCCAGGCTTTCCGCCACGAACGCGGCCGCACCCGCAATGCGGACCCCGTCAAGCAGGTCGTGCGAACCGATGTCCCGGCGCTCGATGCACTGAGTACAGACCGTGAGGGTTCCGGCGGCAAGCACCGCATCCCGCAATTGCGACAACGGCGGACTGTGCGGCAACTCGACGTCATCGACGCCAGGCACGGCGTGGAACACCGCGTCACCCGTCAGCCACATGCTCACCTCGACGCCCGAAGCGGCCGCGGTCGCCGCGACCGTGAATGCCTGCACGAGCGCCTCAGGGCGTTCCGCGCCCCACGTGCACTTCACCACCAAGCGGGCCATGTCACGCCGCCTTGGTGGTGGCGCGCTTGAACAACAGGTAGAGCTCGCAGCCCGCACAGAAGTTGAACACGCCATTCAGGAACGACGCGATCGCCACCAACGCCGCGAAGACATAGAAGCCAGCTTCCGCACCGGCGAGGCCCAGAAGGAGCCCGGCAGCCGCCATCACCAGGCCCATTTGCTGGGCGAAGCGCGGCGGGCGGAAGCTTTCCGTCTCGCTCGGGGCGCCGATGCGCGGACGCACCAGAGTGCGGAACAGCCACGACTGCACGGTGGCCTGCGGGCCCACGGTGGCGCCGGGCACAAACATCGCGGTCAGGACGGCCATGAGGACGAAGCCGACGGCGTTGGCGCCCACCACGAGTGCGGCGAGCACGATCACGAACGTCACCAGCGCCCCAAAGCGGTAACCGCGCGGATCAATCTGGATGTCAGAACTGGGGGACACGAGACCTCCTTAGTAGGGACGCCATCCTATCGGGACGCCTCCGATTCGGCCCCCGATCGCTCGGCGGCGGGCTCTGAAGACTAGATCGAATACTCGCCTGGGGGAGGCAATTCGTCCAGGGCCTCACGCACCTGCGCCTCCGAGGGCGCGCCGTTCATGCGCGACACCACGACGCCGTTGGCATCCAACACCAACGTGGTGGGGGTTCGCATGATGTCCAGGCGCCGTGCGAGGTCCAGCCGCTCAGAGGCGTCGATCTCAATGTGGCTGACGTGGGTGTACTCCTGGGCCACCCGCAGCAGCAGCGCGCGGGTGGGCGGGCACTTGGCGCAGATGGGCGTAGAGAATTGCACGAACGTGGCACGCAGGCCGCGCGGTGCGCCAAGGTCGTCGGGTGTCAGCGCGCCCGGAACGTGCACGTGCTGAACGCGCCCTTGACGCCTGGACCACCACAGGTACGCCATCGCGCTGGCGGCCAAGACCACCACCACCGCGGCGAGCCTGATCAGGGCGTCCATGTTCAGCCCACCAGCAGTCTGCCACTGAGGTACACGAGCACCCCCGAGGACAGCACGGGAGTGATTCCCGACGCGATCGCGGCTAAGACGTGGCGCGGCGCGGGTTCGCGAGTGGCGAGTTCCGTCACCGTCACGACGGAGGCGGCGCCGACGACACCCACCAGCGACCCGCCGGCCCAACTGATGGAGTCGAACACGTATCCCAGCACGCCACCAGTGGCGGTGCCGAAGATCAACGCGATGATCGAGTTCACGGTGGGCCGCTTGGTGGTGACGGCGGCCAGCCCTGCCACGGCGATGGCAGCCGCACCCGCCACCACCAAGTCGGCGGCTCCCGGGGTGCGATTGGCCGCCACCCATGCGCCTGCGGAGACGGCGACGAAGGCGCCCGACATCATCCCGGTCACCGAGGTGACGGCTCGGCCGGGAGGGGACGGGAAGAAGACCTCGGCGGCGAGGGATAGGAGCACTGCCGCGCCGGCGGCCGCGACGGCATAGCGCAAGTAGGGTTCCCCACGGCCCAATCCGACCGCAACCACCGATATCGCACCGGAGGCGGCGATGATGACGCTGCCGACCTTGCGCCGATACACGCGCAGGAGGCGTGGCCAACCGAAGGCGGCCACCGCGATCAGCGCGCTCACTCCCAAGGCCAGAAAACGCGTGCCATAGAAGCCCGCAACCGCCACGACGGTGGCGGCAGCGAACGTCGCCGTGGCTCGCGTCGAGGGGTTCACGCGCGTAAGTCTCGCACGAGTGCTAACGGTAAGGTAAACGCAACCGGAGGTAGCCATGGCCGACCTGCTTGTGCTGACGCCGTCTGCTGACGGCGCCGCCGAGGTCCTGCCTGCCCTGGCCCTGCTCAGCCACCGGACCCGTGTTGTCGCCCCCGAGCCCTCGGCCATGCTGGACGCCCTCGACGCCGACGTCCTGGTGATCGACGCGCGCGCCGATCTGTCCGAGGCGCGCAACAACTGCCGCCTTGTCCAGGTCACGGGCGTCCAGGTGCCCCTGCTTCTTGTGCTGCGCGAGGGCGGAATGTCGATCGTCACCGCCGAATGGGGCGCCGACGACGTGGTGCTCACCGACGCCTCCCCCGCCGAGGTCGAGGCCCGATTGAGGTTGCTGCTGGGCAGGGCATCGTCCGCGGATCCCCTGGAAAAGGCGGCCGAGTACAAATCCGGCGATCTTACGGTGGATGTGGGGGGCTACACCGCGCGGCTCAAGGGCAGACCACTCGACCTCACCTATAAGGAGTTCGAACTCCTCAAGTACCTGATGCAGCACCCGGGACGCGTCTACACCCGCGACCAGCTGTTGCAGGAGGTGTGGGGCTTCGACTACTACGGCGGCACGCGCACCGTGGATGTCCACGTCCGCCGCCTGCGCGCCAAACTGGGCGCGGAACACGAACAGCTCATCGGCACCGTGCGCAACGTGGGCTATCGCTTTGACCCGCTCCCCATCAAACATGCGGCGGATCCTTCGCCGAGCTCTGCGAACGCGTAGACACCGACGGGGAAGCAGGAGCGTCGCGCCGGGCGTTGAGGTCAGTGACCGGGCCTCAGATGCTCGGTAGGCTAGGACCCACCATCGTTGGTGATGTCCCACAACGAAAGTAGGTTCCGATGGTCCGCGCCCGTGCCCGCAGGCTGTTCAGCCGCCTGACGCCGTCCACGGAGCAGACCCTCGCGGACGTACTTCGCACCGAGCGGGCCGGGGGAATCCTGCTGCTCATCGGCACGGTGGTTGCCCTCGTGTGGGCCAACTCGGTGTGGGCGGACGGCTACGAGACCGTCAAGACCACCGTGATCGGTCCCCACGCGCTTCACCTCGACCTGGCCCTCGAGACGTGGGCCAAGGATGGCCTGCTCGCCATCTTCTTCTTTGTGATCGGTTTGGAACTGAAGCGCGAAATCGTCGCCGGGGAACTGCGCAGGCCCGCCACGGCCATCGTGCCGATCATCGCCGCCATCGGTGGAATGCTGGTGCCGGCAGGCCTGTATGTGCTCATCAACGCCACCAGCGATGCGGGTTCATTGTCCGGCTGGGCGGTACCCGTCGCCACGGACATCGCTTTCGCCATCGCCGTCCTGAGCGTGGTAGGCAAGTGGCTTCCCAACGCCTTGCGCGCGTTCCTGCTGACCCTGGCCGTGGTAGACGACCTGCTGGCGATCGTCATCATCGCGGTGTTCTTCACCGACAGCCTCGCGCTTGGCTGGCTGGGGGCGTCGGTGGCGTCCATCGCCCTGTTCTGGTTCCTCATTCGCAAGGGGGTCACGACGGCGTGGGTGCTGGTGCCCGTCGGACTTGTGGCGTGGGCCACGATGCACGCGTCGGGGGTGCACGCCACCATCGCCGGAGTGATTCTGGGCATGGCGGTCCCGGCTATCGCTCGCCCGCACGAGAGGCACAGCCTGGCCGAACATTGGGAGCACTGGTGGCGACCGATCTCCGCGGGATTCGCGGTACCCGTGTTCGCGCTGTTGGCGGCGGGAGTTGCGGTGGATGGGGCCGCGATTGCCGCGGCCGCGGCCGACCCGGTGGCCCGGGGCGTCGTCGCCGGACTGGTCATTGGCAAGCCGGTGGGCATCTTGCTGTTCACCTTTCTGGTGGCGACCTTCACGCGCGCCTCCTTGGATCGCGGCCTCAGCTGGTGGGATGTCCTGGGCATGTCCGCTTTGGCCGGCATCGGCTTTACCGTGTCGCTCCTGATCGGCGACCTCGCGTTCGCTGGCGATCGGGTCTCCGAAGTGAAGATGGCCGTGCTGTCGGCGTCGCTGCTGTCGGCCATCATTGGTGCGGTCATCCTGATGTGGCGCGACCGCTTCTATCGGTCCGTGTTTGAGCGCCGCTCGACACCGGTGCCGGACTCCCGCCTCGCGGACGCCGCAGTGCTCGAGCGTGAACTCGACAAGCGCGGCCGCATGACCGCTACCGAGGCCGAATAGCGTCGGCGCCCCGTCGACCTACCCGAGCGTTCCCGCGGACGGACACCAGCGGGAGATTTCGCAACCGCCGCAGTCCGGCTTTCGAGCGGTGCACCTTCTGCGCCCGTGAAAGATGATGCGGTGCGACCACAGGGTCCACTCGCGCCTCTCGATGAGCGCCATCAGATCGCGCTCGACCGCCACCGGATCGTCGTGGACTGTGAGGCCGAGTCGGCGGGCCAGCCGACCCATGTGAGTATCGACCGTGATACCTGGAACGCCGAAGGCGTTGCCCAGCACCACGTTGGCCGTCTTGCGTCCCACGCCGCGCAACGTCACCAGATCCTGGAGGCGGCCGGGTACGTCGCCGTCGTGGAGCCTTACCAGGTCGCCGGAGAGCTCCAGAATCGACGTGGCCTTGGCGCGGAAGAAGCCGGTCGACCTGATGAGTCCCTCCAGTTCCGCGCGAGGCGCCGACGCCATAGCCGCGGCATCGGGGAAGCGGGCGAAGAGGGCTGGCGTGACCTGATTCACGCGCACGTCCGTGCACTGCGCGGACAGGACGGTGGCCACCAGCAACTGGAAGGCGCCGTCAAAATCGAGTTCGCACCGGGCATCCGGATACACCTCGGCGAGGGTGCGATTGATACGGCGTGCGCGCCGCACCACGCCCACGGCGGGGTCCTGGCCGGCGATTGCCACCGGGAGAGTGCCGCGCGTCGCCATGCACCCACTGTAAACGGGGCTCAAGGCGACCCGGCCACGCGCCGATACAGTTCTCGACCGGCATTCCGCCGGAAGATTGCGCGAAGGGCGGTGCTCGTGGCACTCAGTAGCCAGGCTGCGCTTGCGCAACTGCGCCACCAGCGCCGCGAAATGCGTCGGGAGTTGGCTCGCATCCGATGGTGGCTGCGGCTCCTTCAGGCGCGCCGAGACCTGCTGATCGGTCAGGTAGCCCCACCAGGGGAGACCGGAGCCGTGGATCTTGACTCCGCATGGGAGGCCCTCGCCGCCGACGCGCCGACGTCGGCAGAGCTCTCTGCGGCAATCTGGACAGACGGCCCTCACCGGATTCCCGGTAGCATCGAGCGCATCGATGCATTGACAGCGCGTCTTGAGTCATACGAAGCGCGAGTCAGTGAGAACCTGGAGACTGTGACGGGCGACGTGGTGAAAGCAATGGGCGAGGCGCACCGTGCGTCCGTGCAGCCGAGGATGAGCCATGCCTGAGAGCCCGCGCGAAGAACAGCTGCTGCGTTCCGCACCGCTCTTCGGCGGCATGGACGCGGAGAACGCCCGCTCGCTGATCGCCACGATGGTGCGCAAGGAAGTGGGACGCGGCGAGACCATCTACCGTGAGGGAGACGACGGCCACGCCATGTACGTCCTGGTGCGTGGCAAGGTGAAGTTGGCTCGCACGGCTCGCGACGGTCGCGAGAACCTGCTCGCCCTGCTCGGCGTGGGCGACATGTTCGGCGAACTCGCCGTCTTCGACCCAGGACCGCGCATGTCGCGAGCCCACGCGGTCGAGGACTCGGTGGTGTACGAACTCCCCAAGGACACGCTAGACGTGTGGCTCGACGACCACCTGGACATGAGCCGTCACATGCTGCGCGCCCTCGCCCAGCGCATCCGCCGCACGTCCAACACGATGGCGGACCTGATCTTTTCGGACGTCCCCGGTCGTGTGGCCAAGGCGATCCTCGACCTCGGCCACCGCTTCGGCCGCATGGAACGCGGGCACGTGACCGTGCGTCACGGCCTGACTCAAGAGGAACTCGCCCAACTGGTAGGCGCTTCCCGCGAGACCGTCAACAAGGCGCTCGCCGACTTCGCCTCACGCGGCTGGATCGACGTGCACATCGGCGCGGTCGAGGTGTACGAGCCTGAGCGCCTGCGCGCCCGTTCCCGCTAGTTTCCGACCGCTACCGTCAACTCGATCTCCACCGGCGCGCCCAACGGCAGGGCGGCCACGCCCACAGCGGAGCGCGTGTGGCGGCCCGCTTCACCAAAGATGTCAGTCAGCAGGTCAGAGGCCGCGTTCATGACGGCGGGCTGGCCGCCAAAGTCGGGCGCAGAGGCGACGAACCCCGTCATCTTCACCACCTGGGTGATCGCGTCGATGCCGCCGGCGGCTAGGGCGGCGGCGGCCACGGCGTTCAGCACGGCAGTGCGCGCGCAGTGGGCGGCCACGTCGGGCGTCACCCCGCCGACGGCGCCGACGATGCCCGTCGCCTGCAGTGCGCCGTCGACGAACGGGAGCTGCCCCGACGTCGTCACCAGGTCTCCGTACCGCAGGGCTGGCACGTAGGAACCCACCGGGGACGCGACGACGGGAAGCGTCAGGCCCGCGGCGGCCAGGCGAGCCGAGTGGCTCACGACGTGGGCCGCTTCAAGTAGGCGACGATCCCGCCCGTGGGGCCGGTGACGATCGTGACGAGTTCCCAGCCGTCGGAACCCCATTGATCGAGGATCTGCTTGGTGGCGTGTTCGATGAGCGGAACGGTGGCATATTCCCATGTGGTCATGCGCTGAGCCTAGCCCCAGCCACGGAACGCGGTGGGGCGCTCGCACGTTTGCTCTCCAGACCTCCCGCATCTCGACGTAAGGTTCTCCCATGGGACTGTTTACTGCCGATCGCGCGCGCCGCGACGGACGCGTCACGATCGTCCAGTTCGTCACATCGCTGGCGGGGTTCCTCCTGTTTTCCGTGATGGGCGGAGTGTTGGTGGCAGGCCTCGCGTTGCCGGCGGTCACGGTTGGCGGCCAAGCGGTGAACGGCACCGCCACCCTGTTCGAGTCGCTGCCGGAGGAGTTTGACCAGACAGATCTGCCGCAGGCGTCGTCCGTCTACGCGTCCGACGGCACCACCTTGCTCGCGACCTTCTACACGCAGAACCGGGTGGTGGTCCCGCTGGAGGAGATCTCCCCCTGGATGCAGAAGGCCCAGGTCGCGGTCGAGGATAAGCGGTTCTGGCTGCACAACGGGGTGGATGGCGAGGGCCTGCTGAGTGCGGCCTACGACAACCTGAGCTCGTCAGAGACTCGCGGAGCCTCGACCATCACGCAGCAGCTGGTCAAGAACACCTTGTTGCAGGCCGCCGAAAACATCAGTGATGAGGAAGAGAGCCGCGCCGCAGTCAAGGCCGCCACGGAGGTGTCGCTGGCCCGCAAGATTCGTGAGTGGCGTTTGGCGCTCGCGTACGAGGAGCGGCTCAACGGGATCTACGGCAAGGTCTGCACGGATGACCCCCAGGTGGACTGCGGCAAGGAGCAGGTGCTGCAGCAGTACCTCAACATCGCCCAATACGGCCCCAGCCTCTACGGCGTGGAGGCGGCCGCCCAACTCTACTTTGGGATTCCGGCGAAGGACCTGAACGCGCTGCAGGCGGCAACCATTGCGGGTATCACCCAGAACCCCACCCAATGGGACCCGATCAGGTTTCCGGAACAGAGCCAGGAGCGCCGCAACATCGTGCTGAACGTGATGCACGAACAGGGCCTCATCACGCTCGCAGAGTATGTGGTGGGCACCAAGACCCCGATCGAGTCGACGCTCAACATCACCTACCCGAAGTTCTCCTGTGCGGCGTCCGACATTGCGCCGTTCTTCTGCGACTACGTCACCAAGGTCATCGTCCGCGACCCGGCCTTCCAGGGCGAGGGTGAGAACCTGCTCTACAAGGGTGGGCTCAACATCGTCACCACGCTTGACCCTCGCTTGCAGAAGGAGGCGCGGGACGCGCTGCGCCGGGGTGTGCCAGCCGACGATTCCTCCGGGCTTGAGAACGCCCTGGTGGCGCTCGACGTGACCACCGGCAACATCCTGTCCATGGCGCAGAACCGCGACTTCGACCCCACGTCGAAGGAGCCGTATTCGACCGCGATCAACTATGCGGTGGACCGCGATCTTGGTGGCTCGCGCGGGTTCTCTCCCGGATCGTCGTTCAAGCCCATGATCCTGGCCGAATGGCTCGAATCGGGCCGGTCGCTCAGCCAGGTTGTGTCGGGCGATGAACGGACCTGGCTGGATTCGTCGTGGCGGAGGAGTTGTCCGGACGGCGCCGGAGGCACGGGCAAATGGAAGCCGGGCAACGTGTCGGCGTCCGAGAATTTCCAGACGTCGGTCCTCAATGCCACCGCCTACTCGGTGAATACCGCGTATGTCGCGATGACGCACCAGTTGGACCTCTGCCTGGTGCGGGACATGGCGCTCAACCTGGGCTTCCACCGTGCCGACGGGCTTGACTTCGAGGTGGTGCCGTCGATGACCTTGGGCACGCAGAACGCATCGCCTTTGACGATGGCGTCCGTGTACCAAACCTTCGCCAACCGTGGAATTCACTGCGAGCCCCGCGCGATCCTGTCCGTGACCAAGCTGGACGGCTCCGACGTGGTTGGCCCGGACGGACAGGTGATCGTGCCGCCGGAGGTCAAGTGCTCGCAGGTGGTCAGGCAGGACATCGCCGACGGCGTGACCTATGCGCTGACGAAGGTCATGGACTACGGCACCGGCAAACGGCTCGGCATCGGGCGCCCTGCGGCAGGCAAGACCGGCACCTCCCAGAACAGCTCCCACTTGTGGTTTGTGGGCTACACCCCTCAGGTGGTTTCCGCCGTGTGGACCGGCAACGCGGAGGTCGATGTTCCGCAGGAGTACACGACGATCAACGGGGTCTACCGGAGGGGTTCCTGGTTTGGCGGTGACATCTCGGGGCCGATCTGGCAGGACTTCATGTCAAGGGCGATGGAGGGGTTGCCCGTTGTGGACCTGCCGACGGCGTCGGCGACAATCATCAACGGCTCGCAGTTGCGTGTGCCCAACGTCGTGGGGCTTGGACTCTCGCTGCAGAACGCCGAGTGGGTGATCAACGATGCGGGCTTCCAGTATGTGAAGTCGAATGAGACCTTTTACCAACCCGGCGTCCCCGCCGGTCAGATTGTGCAGCAGTCTCCGACCGCCGGCTCGACCATGCGCCCCGGCGGAGCGGTCACGGTCTACCTGTCGAGTGACCAACGGCCGAGCTGGTGGACCAAGTGGCCGTCCGGTTGGGATCCGCTGACGGCGCCCTCGGACTGGTGGGGTGGCGCGTGGCCACCGCCCGACTGGGAGAAGAACGACCCGTCGCAGGGCTGGGATCCGACACCCAAGACAACGCCGCCCTCCCCCGGGCCGGACCCGAGCCCGGCGCCGTAGGGCGTCATGAATCGAGCCATGGCGGCAGCGCTGGGAATCGGCGCGGCCGGGGCGGCGTGTGTCGCGTGGGGATTCGCCGAGGCGCACGCGTTCACCACTCGCAGGGTCACGGTTCCCGTGCTCGAGCCGGGGCAGCCGTCCTTGCGGGTGTTGCACGTGTCGGACCTCCACCTGACCCCGAGCCAACGCGACAAGATCGCCTGGGCGGCCTCCTTGGCGCGGGAGCGGCCCGACCTTGTGGTGGTGACCGGCGACAATCTTGCGCACGCCGAGGCGGTTCCGGCTGTCGCTGAGGCGCTCGCGGGCGTGTTGTCCACCCCGGGCGTCTTTGTGTTCGGGTCCAACGACTACTACGCGCCGCACCTGAAGAACCCTTTCGGTTACTTCGCGGGTCCGTCCCGCGCACACCGCGAACCGAAGCGGCTTCCCACCGAGCAGCTGCGATCTGTGTTTCTCGAGGCCGGGTGGCGGGACCTCAACAACGCGAGGACGCGCCTCAGCGTGGGCGGGTTGGCGGTGTCTGCGGTGGGCATGGACGATCCGCACATCGGGCGCGACCGCATGCCCGCCCGTGACGACGACATGCCCGGCGAGCTGCACCTTGGAGTTGTTCACGCGCCGTACAGCCGGGCGCTGCGCGCGCTCACGGCGGACGGCGCGCAGCTGATCCTGGCGGGCCACACCCACGGCGGTCAGGTGTGCGTCCCCGGTTACGGTGCGCTCGTGACGAATTGTGATCTGGATCGGCGGCGCGCGAGGGGTTTGTCGACGTGGCCCGGCGAGGGCCCTGGTCCTGATGACGTCTGGCTTCACGTGAGCGCTGGCGCGGGAACGTCGCCCTTTGCACCCGTGAGATTTGCGTGCCGGCCAGAGGCAACCGTGCTGACTCTCACGGCTCGCGAGTAGCAGCCGACGGGGCGATTTCGCTGCTGGGTCCCGGTCGGATATCCTGGGCAGGCTTTTCACGGGGTGTGGCGCAGTTTGGTAGCGCGCGTCGTTCGGGACGA
>NZ_JADQBE010000080.1:0-2635 GCF_016278765.1 Demequina sp.
GCAGATGCCGTAGGCGCCCAGCGCGGCCAGGCCCTGGTGGGCTTCTTTGGGGAAGTGGTGTTCCTTGTCCCAGCGCGCGGCGTTCGGCCACAGCTCGGTCTGGGCAAAGTCGCGCACCGCGTCGCGGATCATTTCCTGGTCTTGTGTCAGCAGCATGGGTTGTCTCCAGAGTTGTTGTTCGTGATGAAGGGGGCCTTACCAGTGCGTGGCACGGCGGCCATCGTGGTGCAGCAGGCGGCCCTTGTCAGCCGGGGTGACGCTGGCCAGCGTGCTGCGCAGGCCGCGCACGCTGTCTTCCACCGTCAGCGGTGCCGTGCCACCACCCATGTCGGTCTGCACCCAGCCGGGGTCGATGGTGACCAGCGTGGCGCCAGGGTAGTTGTGCTGTGCCGCTGCCACCGCCATGTTCAGCGCGGCCTTGCTGGTGCGGTAAAGCCACGCGTCGCTGTTCGGCACGCTACCGATCTGCGACATGGACGATGACAGGAAGGCGAACACGCCACCCGCATCGGCCACCAGCGGCGCCACTTGCGGAATGGTCTGCATGGCGCCCAGCACGTTGGTGTGCATGACGGCATCAAAGTCTTGCTGCGTGGGCGGGGTAAGCGCGTTGGGGCGGCGGATGATGCCAGCCACATAGATCGCCAGATCGAGCTTTTCACCGTCGAGCTGCCAGGCCAGGCCGCTCACGCTGGCGGGGTGGCCACGTCCACCGTGAGCACGTCAGCGCCCAAGCTCTGCACGCGCTCGCGCCCCGCGTCGTCGCGCACGGTGGCGATGACGCGGCGGCCGCCTTCGGTGTACTGGCGCACCAGCTCCAGCCCAATGCCGCGCGATGCACCGATGATGAGGATGGACTTCATGGCAGGTATTTCAGTCAAGTAGGCCTCTAGCCCGGATATTTCACCGTAGTAGAGCCACAAACGAGGACGGCATTGCCCTTGTGTGCCCGAAAATCCAGGTGTCGAATCTTGATCAACGAGCGGGCAATGCCGAAGCCAAACTGTACCGAAGAAATTGACGTTGGGAGCATGGACTTTGGCCGGTTGGGCCGGCGCGTGGTGCAGGGGTGTTTTGACGGCGGCAGCATGACCAGCGATGGTGGCGTGATGCTGCTTGGCCAGGTCGATCGCAAGCTGGGCTTGATGGATGCGGCGGCGCGCTGCATCGCCGATCCGCGCAATCCGCTACTGATCACGCACGACGTGCGCGACATGTTGCGCCAGCGGGTGTACGGCCTGGCGCTGGGCTGGGAAGACCTCAACGACCACGGTGCTCTGCGCTGTGACGTGGCTGTGCAGACGGCTGTTGGCGTGGACCACGAGATTGCCAGCGCGCCTACGCTTTGCCGACTGGAGAAATGGGCCGACCGTGCCACGGCGTGGCGGCTGCACGAGGTGTTGGTCAATCAGTTCATCGCCAGCTTCGAGAGCGCGCCCGAAGAGTTGGTGCTGGACTTCGACGCCACTGACAACCCGCTGCACGGCCAGCAGGAGGCTCGCTTCTTCCACGGCTACTACGACAGCTACTGCTACCTGCCCCTGTACGTGTTCTGCGGCCAGCAACTGCTGTGCGCCTACTTGCGGCCCAGCAACATCGATGCGGCGCAGCACGCTGGGGCTATCCTCAAGCTGCTGGTGCGCCGACTGCGCCAGAGTTGGCCGCAGGTGCGCATCGTGTTTCGGGCCGACTCCGGGTTCTGCCGCCAACGCATCCTGAACTGGTGCGAGCGCGCCGGCGTGCACTACATCGTGGGTCTGGCGCGCAATGCACGGCTGCAGGCGCGCGTGGCGTTTGCCGAACTCTCAATGAAAGACGAATACGAGCGCAGCGGGGCCAAACAGCGCATGGTCGATGAATTCGACTACGCCGCACAGAGCTGGCCGCACGAGCGGCGCGTGATCACGCGGCTTGAATGGGGCGCGCAAGGCTGCAACCCGCGCTTCATCGTGACAAACCTTGCCGGTGATCCCCAGGCGCTGTACGACGGCGTGTACTGCCAGCGCGGCGAGGCGGAGAACCGGATCAAGGAAGCGCAGGTAGGGCTGTTCGCCACGCGCACGAGCTGCCATGTGCTGCGCTCCAACCAACTGCGCATGCTGCTGGCCGCGCTGGGCTACGTGCTGGTAGAGAGGCTGCGCGCGTTGGCGTTGCAGGGCACAGAGCTGGCCACGGCGCAGATCGACACGCTGCGCATGAAGCTGCTCAAGGTGGCGGCAGTGGTGACGCGCAACACGCGGCGCATCCGCCTGTACCTGGCCTCCAACTGGCCCAGTGCGC
Source organism: Demequina sp. (assembly GCF_016278765.1). Lineage (GTDB taxonomy): Bacteria > Actinomycetota > Actinomycetes > Actinomycetales > Demequinaceae > Demequina. The sequence continues at coordinate 2,281 of NZ_JADQBE010000080.1, forward strand.
AGACCTTCGCGCACGCCATGAGCCAGCTGCGCTCACCCTGAACACACCAGCAGCGCCTGGCCGGCGCGATGAAACAAAAACGGCCCGCAACCCAAGCCGGGGTGGGGGTCAGTGCGACCGCATTGCGCATGCCAACCATCACACCCATGGCTGCGGCCAACATCGTGGCCTTGCTCGCTCAAATCCGCGCCGCGATGCCCCGCTGCGCAGGCCGTTGCCTACATGCGTGAAATATCCGGGCTAGCGCTTATCCAGAAAGCGCAAGCAGCTATGCTTTCGATAGCAAATCACTCAATGCGCATGGCCGGGGCGAGGCAAGAACCTTCAGTGGAGCAGGTAGCCTGCGTACTCAAAG
>NZ_JADQBE010000064.1:0-2627 GCF_016278765.1 Demequina sp.
ATGTGCCCAGCATCAAGCCAAAACCCCGCTCAACATTGGAGACACGCCCTAGTTCCCCGTCGCTGTGCACCGTTGCGTGGCTCACGGCGACTGCCGACCCGTGACTACACCGTCGCCCACGGACGGAAGTGCTTCACCCGGGCCCTGGCGGCCTTGCCCTGCTCGATCACGCGCGCAGGCGCGGTGCCACCAGCGCCATCGCGTGCCGCCAGCGAACCCTCCACCGTGAGGACGTCAAGCACGCCCTCGTTCAGGGCCTCGTGGATGCCGGCCATCTCGTCCAGCGTCATCTCGTGGAGTTCCTTTCCGCGCTTCTCGCACAGGCGCACGCACGATCCGGCGACCTCGTGGGCGACCCGGAATGGCACCCCCTGCTTGACGAGCCACTCGGCCACGTCGGTGGCGAGCGAGAACCCCGCGGGCGCGAGCGCGGCCATGCGCTCGGGGTGGAACACGAGGGTCCGGACCATTCCGGCAAACGCCGGGAGCACGGTCTCCAGGGTGTCTACGGCGTCCAGCGCGGGCTCGTGTACCTCCTGGATATCGCGGTTGTATGCGAGCGGCAGGCCCTTGAGTGTGCTCAACATGCCGGTCAGATCGCCGATCAGGCGGCCGGCCTTGCCGCGCGCCAGCTCCGCGATGTCGGGGTTCTTCTTCTGGGGCATGATGCTCGAGCCGGTCGAGTACGCGTCATCCAGGGACGCGAAGCCGAACTCCACCGTCACCCAGGTGATGATCTCCTCGGACAGTCTCGACAGATCCACGCTGATCATGGCGGCCACCCACGAGAATTCGGCGATGACGTCGCGCGCGGCGGTCGCGTCGATCGAGTTCTCGGTGGGACCGGCGAAGCCCAGCTCGGCGGCCACGGCCGAGGGGTCAAGCCCCAGCGTCGACCCGGCCAGGGCCCCCGCGCCATAAGGCGACCATGCGGCGCGCGAATCCCAGTCCGTCAAACGTTCGATGTCACGTAGCAACGGCCACGCGTGCGCCATGAGGTGGTGACCCAGCGTGACGGGCTGCGCGTGCTGCATGTGGGTGCGACCGGGCATCGGATCGTCGATGTGACGATCCGCCTGCTCCAAGAGCGCGTCCACCACGTCAAGCACCTGCCCGGCGATGGTGCGTGCATGCCGCCGCAGGTACATGCGCCCCAGGGTGGAGATCTGGTCGTTGCGCGAGCGCCCGGCCCGCAGTTTGCCGCCCAACTCGCCTCCGACGCGGTCGATCAGCAGGCGCTCCAGCGCCCCGTGCACGTCCTCGTCGGAGTCGGAGGGCGTGACCTCTCCGGCAGCGACGTCCGCCCGCAGCTTCGTGAGCGCCCCGACCATCTGTGCGGTCTCGGAATCGGTCAGCAGCTCCGCCCGCTGCAGCGCGTGGGCATGCGCGATCGATGCCAGCAGATCATCGTCGGCATAGCGCCAGTCAAAGTGGGTCGACACGCTGAGCTTGGCGAGCGCCTCGGAGGGCCCACCGGTGAAGCGGCCCCCCCACAGTGCGCCCTCGTTGGTGCCTTCAGCCTTTGCCATCGCGGTCCCTTCCTTGCGTACGCGCTACTCACGAGTGTGCCAGGAACCCGCCGCCCCGTGGGGTGCGGCGGGTTCCTCTTCCGGATGGGCTAGAGGCCCGCCCTGGTGGCCCGAGCTGCGGCCTGCTTGGCCGCCAGCCCGTAGATCTCGATAAATCCACGCGCGGCGCTCTGGTCAAAACTGTCACCCTCGTCGTACGTCGCAAGGTTGAAGTCGTACAGCCCGATGTCCGAACGGCGTCCGGTGATGGTCGCCTTGCCGCCGTGCAGCACCATGCGGATGTCCCCGGTGACGTACTGCTGCGTGTCCTCGATGAACGCGTCGAGCGACTTCTTGAGGGGCGAGGACCACATGCCGTCGTAGACAAGGTCGGTCCACTGCTGCTGAATGACGCGCTTGTAGCGTGCCTGCTCACGCTCGAGCGTGACGTTCTCCATCTCGCGGTGCGCCTCGATCAGCGCGATCGCGCCGGGCGCCTCGTAGACCTCGCGGCTCTTGATGCCCACCAGGCGGTCCTCCACGATGTCGATGCGTCCCACTCCGTGAGCACCCGCGCGGCGGTTCAGCTCCTGGATCGCCTGCAGCGGCGTCACCTGCTGGCCGTCCAGCGCGACGGGGATGCCCTTCTCGAACGAGATGATGACCTCGTCGGGGACCGGCGGATAGGCGGGGTCGTCCGTGTACTCGTACACGTCCTTGGTGGGGGCGTTCCAGATGTCCTCCAGGAAGCCCGTCTCCACGGCGCGGCCCCACACGTTCTGGTCGATCGAGAAGGGGTTCTTCTTGGTGGTCGCGATCGGCAGGCTGTTGCGCTCGGCGTAGTCGATGGCCTTGTCGCGCGTCAGGGCGAGGTCGCGCACGGGCGCGATGCACTTGAGATCCGGCGCGAGCGAGGCGATACCCACCTCGAAGCGCACCTGGTCGTTGCCCTTGCCGGTGCAGCCGTGAGCCATCGTGGTGGCGCCGAACTCGCGCGCCGCCTGCACGATGTGCTTGACGATGACGGGGCGGCTGAGCGCCGAGACCAGCGGGTACTTGTCGTGGTAGAGCGCATTCGCCTTGAGTGCGGGCATGCAGTACTCCTCCGCGAACTCGTCG
>NZ_JADQBE010000054.1:0-2518 GCF_016278765.1 Demequina sp.
TGCCCCTCGCGCGCGTCATGATCGCCAAGGGCCCGCGCGAGCACGCCGCCTGGACCCTCGTGGGCGGCATCGCCTGGACCGGCGCCGGGCTGCTGCTCATCGCCGCCCTCATCGCCCGGGCCGAGGACCCCACCTCCGCCCGCGACGCCGTCATGGCCTGGATCCCCGTCATCGGCGTCGCGGGTCCCGCTCAGATCTTTGTGGGTGCACTGACGTATCTGCTGCCCGTGGTGGTGGGCGGCGGCGCCGCGACCGTCCGCGTGGGCATCGCGGCGCTCGAGACCGCCTCCACCGCGCGCCTCACCGTGCGGACCGTCAGCATCGCCTTGCTGGTCGCGACCACCGGGATTGGCGCCGACGCCCGCTGGGCCTGGTGGGCAACCGTCGCCGCGACCTTCGCCGGAGACATCGTCCTCATGGCCCTCGCCGGTGCCCGCCAAGCCAAGGCCAGGCGCGCAACGGGCGGCGCCGTGCCGCTCGCCGCACCCATCGTCGTCGCCCCAGGCGGCAGCGCTCCTCAGAGCCCCGAGACCGACCCCAGGAGCCTTCTGTGACCCTCACGCCACCCGCGTCTCCCCCACCCGCTGGCGCTCCCGCCGTCGGCGCCCCCATCACCCCCGTGCCTGCGGTCCCCCGCCGCACACAGGCACTCATCGCGCTGCTCGCCGTGGGCGTCATCACCTTGGGCGCGATGGTGCTCGCCGACCCCGCCCGCACGGAGGCCGCCACCACGACCGACCCGGCCACCGGCTCCGTCGAGCCGACCGGCAACACCACCGAGGTCACCGTGGGCGTCGACGGCATGTCCTTCACCCCCGGCACCATCGAGGTCCCCGCGGGCGACCGCCTGCTCATCACCTTCGAGAACTCCGGCGACCAGCGCCACGACCTGGTGCTCGCGAACGGCACCGAGACCGGGTCGATCGCGCCGGGAGCGGCCGTCACGTTCGACGCTGGCGTGATCAGCTCCAACATGGAGGGCTGGTGCTCTCTCGCAGGGCATCGCGCCATGGGCATGGAGCTCGACATCGTCGCGCTGGGCGGGGCGGCTACCCCGGCCGACGCCGGGACAACGGACGACGCCGGGTCCAGTTCCGGTGACATGCCAGGCATGATGCAAGGCGACGGCTCAACGGGGCCTGACGTCGCCGCACCGTCGATGGTGGACCTGCTGGCCGCCGCCAAGGATGCCGAGCCGATGCCAGCCGAACTCCCGCCCCTCACCGACGAGACCCTCCGCGAATACACCTTCACCGTCACCGAATCCACGGAAACCGTGGCAGACGGCGTGACGCGCGCGATCTGGACCTACAACGGCACCTCGCCAGGCCCCACCCTCCACGGGCGCATCGGCGACACGTTCCGGATCACGCTGGTCAACGCGGGCACCATGGGCCACTCGATCGACTTCCACGCGGGCGAGCTGGCGCCAGACGGCCCGATGCGCACCATCGAACCGGGCGAATCGCTGGTGTATGAGTTCACGGCCGGGCGCGCGGGCATCTGGATGTATCACTGCGGCACCATGCCGATGACGCAACACATCGCGAACGGCATGTTCGGCGCCGTGGTGATCGAGCCAGACGGCCTGGAGCCGGTGGATCGCCAATACGTGCTCATCCAGTCGGAGATGTATCTGGGCGGCGAGGGCGGCACCACGTCCCCCACCAAGGCCGCCGCGATGCAGCCCGACGTGGTCGCCTTCAACGGGCGCGCGTTCCAGTACGCAGCTCACCCGCTGACCGCCGTCGCCGGCGAGCGGGTGCGCATGTGGGTGCTCGACGCAGGACCGAACGCGGACCTGTCATTCCACGTGGTGGGCACCCAGTTCGACACGGTGTGGAACGAAGGCGCCTACTCGGTCTATCGCGGCGCCTCGACCGATGGGATCACGCAGGGGGTGACCGGTGCCCAGGTGCTGCCGCTACTCGCGGCGCAGGGCGGCTTCGTAGAGTTCGTGCCGCCGGAGGCTGGCCACTACGCGATCGTCAACCACCAGATGAGTTTGGCGGAAAAGGGCGCGAAGGGCGTGCTCGAGGTGACGGCCGCGCCGTGATTCTCGGGGCATCGTCCTGTCACACCCGCGCTGGACGCTTGGTCCGTGACCGAACCACCCACTCCTCGCTGCGCGCGCATACCGTCCCGCCCCTCGCTCTTGTTGCCTATTGCGCAACACGCTACACTTTCATCGTGATCAAGTCCTTCCAACACAAGGGCTTGCGCATGCTCTTCGAGAAAGGGAGCCACGCCGGCGTCCAACCTCACCATGCGAAGCGACTGCGTCTGCAGCTCGCGGCGCTCGACACTGCGCAAGCAGTGGAGGACATGGACATCCCCGGCTTTGGGCTCCACCCCCTGAAGGGCGCGATGGCGAACCGCTGGTCGGTGATGGTCAGCGGCAACTGGAGATTGACGTTCGAGTTCCGCGATGGGAACGCCTACGTCCTGGACTACGAGGACTATCACTGATGGATGCGCTGACTCCGATGCACAATCCCCCGCACCCGGGCGAGTTCAT
>NZ_JADQBE010000059.1:0-24368 GCF_016278765.1 Demequina sp.
CGGACTTTCAAGAAGCCGCATAACCCCGTGTCCACTGAACGGGGTCAGGGCCAGGACGCGAGTTCGGTCCTTGAGGTCCACGGTTGGCGGTCGAGGAGTTCGCGTTGCATGCTCGACCAGAACGATTCCATCCTTGCGTTATCCACGCTCGAGGCGGCCCTGCCCATCAGCACCTTCATGATCGAGGTGTTGCGACGACCAATTGGTCCGCCTCGGTAAGAAGGGGTCAAAATTCACTCGGCGTTGACAGGTCGAAGGCCGTCGTCGTCGACTTTGTGATTCCCTCGGCGTTCGTAGCGATATCGGTATAGAACTGCCGACTCTCGTCTCCAGGCACGCCCAGATAGGTCTCGGCAGTGATGTGTTCGGTGGCTAGTCGTTTGGCCAGTCCTCGATATCCGTGCAGTCTTGATTCCGCATACTTCATCGCGCGCGAGTCGCCGAGCAAGTGGGCCCGCTCCAGGGTCTTTTCAGAAGAGCGGAGGGCCGATGCAATACGATTCCCTGCAATGTCCCACCCAAGAGTTCGGTATTGCCCGTCAAGAATGGCGAGAACTCCGTTCACGTCAGATGGCATCTGCAACAGTCCGAGTTCAACCTCGCCGACGTGGCCCACCGCCGAGAACGCATCGGCCAGCATGGAGACGGTGTCGGGAAGAAGCGGCGGAGTGGCCCCGCACGTATTCGACATCCAGTAGTCAGCAAACGACTCGGCGTGCGCGCGGTCCACCGTGCGATTGTCGGGAAACTTGTGTGACGGATCTGGAATGGGGAGACAACGCCCGAGTTCGCCGATGGGCAGGGACACCACGAACACTTCGATCCCGCCGCGCTGATGGCGTTGTGTCGCGACTTCGAGATTCTCTGGGCGAAGCTCGTTTACTGGTTCAACCACCGCGCGTTTCCCCCGCCCCTTACGAATGGTGGTTCAGCTTTGCACTGTTCCAATGGGCCGGGCAACCGTCGAAAGGTGCTGGTGCGGGCTTCGCGATGTGTTGACCGCAAGATAGCTCATTGGGCGTCGAGGAATTCTTTGAACGTGAGATCCAACCGGTATGGGTCCGGACGCTTCTTCCGCTCCGGAAGCACCGTGAGCAGCTTGCCTTCGATCGCCTGGATGGCATGCACTAAGACGGGCCCGTCGTCCATCGCCAGAAGGCGCGGGCTCACATGTAGGCGGTAGTTCTCGTCGATGCCAATGCTCTTGGCGTCGTACGCGCGGTGGTGGATCGAGCACAGGGCAAGACCGTTCTCCACTACCGGCTGCCCATTCGGGTCCGTGTCGCCGCGGATGTGCGCCGCATCGAGCAGCGATGCCTCGGGGAGTGCGCAGATCGCGCACCTCGATGTGTAGGCGTCCATGACGATCATGCGGAATCGAGGCTGGTGAAGGCGCGTTCGTACGAGCCGGTCAATCCACATCCGCTCGATCTCGGCCTCGACCGCGCTGCCGGCTTCCGCGCGCTCGGCGAGTTCAACGGTGGCCGTCATGGCGCCCAGGTCAATGGCGGTGATGTAGACCTGCCCGATCAACAGGTATTGCTTGGGAATTGGCTTGTAGAAGTACAGGACCGGTACCCCATCCTCATGCGCTCGCACCAACTTCCCATTCGAGGGGTCGCGTCGGCCGTGCTTGTCGATGGCCAGTGGATAGGTCCAGACACCGGGCGCGATTTCGGTGTCGAGGTACCGGCCCTTTTCTGAGGTGACGATAGAGAGCGTCGTGGGCCAATCCTCTCGGTTGCGGATGCCGCGTCCCTGCGGGTCAACCAGAGGGAGTCGCTGGCCGTCGACGTCGTACCCGAGCAGGAACTCGCGGGAGACCGCCTGCGTTCCGCCCTTGGAGGCCACCAAGACATCTGCAAAGATTCGACGTCTGAGCTCCTCTGTGTCGGATGGCATGGACCTAGCTTGTCGGACTTACAGGCGAGAAGCTAGTCAGCCCTGGCGTCGTTTGATACCAAAGTGATACCATTACCCGCATGGCCATGACACTGCGCACCGATCCTGAGTTCGAGGCCGCGCTGGCATTCCTCGCGAAGCATGACGACGGCTCCAAGCAGGAGGCTGTTCGCCGGGCAGTCCTCGAACGTGCGGCGAGGCTGGGCCACGGCGATCGGGTTGCGGCGCTGTCCGCCGAATCGAAGGACCGCTGGGCCGACACGCTTCACCGCCTCGGCACTGTCTAGCTCATGACCGAATGGCTCACCCTCGAGGACCTGCTGTACCTCGCGGAAGACATCGGCGCGGGGCCCGTGCGCGACATCGGCCTCCTTGCGTCGGCGGCGATGCGACCTGCCACCACGCTGATGGGTGACGAGGCTTATCCAAGGATCGAGCTCAAGGCCGCCGCGCTCTTTCACTCCCTGGTGTGCAATCACGCGCTTGTGGACGGCAACAAGCGGCTCGGATGGCACGCAACGGTCGTGTTCCTTGCGCTCAACGGTGATGAGCCCGACCTCACGCAGGACGAGGCCTTTGAGTTCACCATGGCGGTGGCGTCAGGAAGCCTGCGAGATGTAGAGGCCATCGCGCCGCGGTTCGACGTGGTTGAGCGCCGGGGGTGAACCTACACCCCGACAGCAACCCGCCCGAGCCCGGCCATCTCCGACGCGCACGCGTTCCCGCCCGTACACGCGAACCCGACCACACCGGGTCGCGACGCATCGGCCAGCGCCCCGGCCAGGCCCGCTGCACCCGCGCCCTCGCACAGGGTGTGCGCCGCGGTGGCCATGAGCGACATCGCGTGCCGCAGGTCGTCGTCCGAGACCAGCAGGAAGTCGTCGAGCCGCTCGCGCATGATCGACTGCGGGAGCTCAAAGCCCGTGCCGGTCGCGAGCCCCGCGGCAAAGGTGTGGGCCTCAACAGCGACCACAGCGCCAGCGCGCCACGAGTCGTAGGCCGCCGACGCGCTCTCGGCCTGCACGCCCACCACGCGCACCGACGGGGCCAGGGCGTCGCGCACCAGCAGCGCACCGGCGAGGCCGGAGCCGGATCCCACGGGCACATACAGCGTCTCGATCTCGGGGTGCGACTGGAGCAGCTCCAGGTACACGGTGCCGTGGCCGTAGACGATCGCGGGCGTGTTGCCCGGGTTCACAAAGTGCAGTCCCTCGCGGGCCGCCAGGCTCACTGCGAAGTCTGCGGCCTGGGCCATGTCCGAGCCCTCCAGCAGGGCGCGCGCACCCCAGGCGCGCACGGCCTGCGCCTTGCCAAACGGCGTGCTGCGTGGCATCACGATGGTGGCCGCGACGCCTGCGCGCCCGGCGGCGTACGCCAAGGACTGCGCGTGGTTGCCGGTGGAGACCGTGATCAGTCCGGCGGCGCGCTCCGCGGGGGACAGGGTCGCCAGCAGGTTGAGCCCGCCGCGCACCTTGAAGGCGCCCGTGGGCTGGACGTTCTCGTGCTTGACGATGGCGCGGGAGCCCACGGCCGCGTCCAGCACCGGGTAGGACCAGGCGGGCGTGGGGGGCAGCAGGTCGCGTAGGCGTTCGGCCGCCGCGTAGACGCCGTCAACGGTGAGCTTCTCCATGCCTTGATGGTCGCGCACCAACTATGCATCGGTCCAATGATAGTTGTCGACCATACACATAGATGTCATTGATACAATGGGCGCATGATCGACGTCACCCGCCTTCAAGTGCTCGTGGCCCTGGCCAAGTACGGCACCGCATCGGCCGCCGCCGAGGCCCTGCATTACAGCCAGCCCACCGTGTCCCATCACCTCAAACGCCTCGAGGCCGAGACCGGCGCGATCCTCATGCGCCGCGTGGGAAGGGGCCTGGTGCTGACCGACGAGGGCACGCGCCTCGCGGCGAGGGGAGAGGAGATCCTCGGCCTCATGTCGCGCGCCTCCACCGAACTCGCGTCCGCCGTCTCCCTGCAGAGCGGCCACGTGCGGCTTGCGATCTTTCCGTCCGGCATGGCCACCCTCGCCCCGCGTATCGTCACCGAACTGGCGGCACGCCACCCCGGACTGCAACTCGACATCGTGGAGGCTGAGCCTCCTGAGGCGGAGCGCCTGCTGATCGAGGGCGCCGTGGACCTGGCCATCACCTTCACCTACCCCGATTACGAGTGCAGCGACGCGGTCACGTCGGAGGTGTTGGGCGAGGACCCGCTCTTCCTGGTGACGCCCCCGCGCAGGCACATCGACGGCACCATGGCGGTGACGGGCCTCGCGGCCTTCCAGGACGACGACTGGATGGCTGGCTGTGAGCGCTGCCGCGGCTACCTGGTGAGCGCGTGCGCCCAGGCAGATTTCACGCCCAACATCCGGTTCGCCTCCGACGACTATGTGGCGGTCCAGGCGCTCATCGCCGTGGGCCACGGGGTCACGATGCTTCCCGGCCTGGCACTCGCCGCGCACCGACATCCCGACGTCGAGGTGACCCGCGTCGAGGGAGCGGCCCGTTCCCTGCGGCTGATCTCGCTCGGCCGCCCGCCGCTGCCGCCGGCACTCGAGGCGGCGAGCCGCGTGATCCGCGAGGTGGTGACCGCCGCGGCGCCAGCGAGCGCCTGATGCGCCGTCATCGCCTGTTCCCACAGGTCTACGCCGCGGCCCGGCATAGGCTGGGACCGTGATTGTCAACGACCTTGAAACCGACCACGGCATCATCCGCTGGCGCGAGAGCGGCGACCCCGATGCCCCCATCGCCGTGATCTGGCATCACGGCACCCCCGGGATCGGCGCCCCGCCCGGCCCGCTCCTGGAGGCGTCGGAGGCGCGGGGCATCCGGTGGCTGGGCTTCGACCGGCCCGGTTACGGCGGCACCACCGCGTCGGATTCCTGGAGCATCGCTGACGCCGCGGCCATGGCGGCCAGCGTCGCCGATGCGGCAGGCGCAGGGGCCTTCGCCGTGGTCGGCCATTCCGGCGGGGGACCGCACGCGCTCGCGTGCGCGGCGTTGCTGGGCGAGCGCGTGACCGCGGCCATCTCGATCTCCGGACTCGCCCCCCATGACGCCGATGGCCTCGACTGGTACGCCGGCATGTACGAGGGCGGGGTGTCGGAGTTACGCACCGCCATCAACGGTCACGACGCCCTGCACCTGCTCCTGGAGGAATCGGACTACGACCCGGAGATGTTCACGCCCGAAGACCACGCCGCGCTCGAAGGCGAGTGGGACTGGTTCAACGGCATCGCCGCCGCAGGGACCGCCGAGGGCGTCCACGGGATGGTGGCCGACGACGTCGCCTACGTGAACGATTGGCGCTTCAGCCCCGCCGCCGTCACCCAGCCGACGCTGGTGGTGCACGGGACCGAGGACCGCATCGTCCCCGTGGCGCACGCGCACTGGCTGGCGGATCGCATCGCAGGCGCCGAACTGTGGGAGCGCCCCGGCGCCGGCCACCTGTCCGTGATGCACGCCGGAGAGCAGATGCTCGACTGGCTGGTGACCCACGCGTAGGCGGGTCCCCGAGGCGGCCCGGTAGGCGCTTTTGCCAGGGGTAGGGTGGCGGAATGGAGGCCAGCCGATGACCACATCCTTCGCGGTGACCCGCAATCCCGCCCCAGCGTCGGACGCCGACCGCGCCCGACTCATGGATTCCCCGCCCTTTGGCACGGTATTCACGGACCACATTGCCAAGGCCACGTGGACGCTCGACGGCGGTTGGGGCGACCACCGAGTCGAACCCTTCTCCGACCTCACGCTCCACCCGGCCGCGCTGGTGCTGCACTACGGCCAGCAGGTGTTCGAGGGTCTCAAGGCGTACCGCTGGGCCGACGGTTCGGTCCACCTGTTCAGGCCCGAGGCGAACGCGGCCAGGCTCGCGGCATCGGCGCGCAGACTCGCGCTGCCCGAGCTTCCCCAAGGGGACTTCCTGGCGTCGATCGATACCCTCCTGAGTGTGGACGCCGCGTGGGTGCCGGGGGAGCCGGAGACCAGCCTGTACCTGCGGCCCACGATGATCGGCACCGAGGCATGCCTGGGCGTGCGCCCGTCCCTGACGGTCGAGTACATGCTGCTGGCCTCGCCCGTGGGCGCCTACTTTGCGGGCGGCGTGAAGCCGGTGTCGATCTGGGTGGCGCAGGGCTTCCACCGCGCGGGCGCCGGCGGCACCGGGCAGGCCAAGACTGCCGGAAACTACGCGGCGTCCATGCTTCCGCAGCAGCAGGCTCAAGACCACGGCTGCGGGCAGGTGCTGTTCTTGGACGCACGCGAGGACAGGTACATCGAGGAGCTGGGCGGTATGAACGTGTTCGCGGTGCTGGCCGACGGCTCGGTGGTGACCCCGCGCGTCACCGGCACCATCCTCGAGGGTGTCACGCGGGACTCGATCATCGACCTGCTGCGCCACGACGGTCGCGAGGTGGTCGAGCGCGACATCGAGCTCGAGGAGCTGCGCGCGGGCGTGTCCCGCGGCGAGGTGGTCGAGGTCTTTGCGTGCGGCACGGCGGCCGTGGTGACCCCCGTGGCACGGCTCGTGTCGCCCGATTTCGACCTCACGGTGGGCGAGGGAGAACCGGGCGAGGTCACGATGACGGTGCGCGAGCGGCTCACGGGCATTCAGTACGGGCGATTCGACGACGCCTTCGGTTGGATGCGGACCGTCGGCTGACGCTCGGCTCTGGGTGAAATTGGTCCCCGGGACACTCGTAACTTACGGCCCCGTAGGTTACGCTCTGGGTATGACCCGCACAGTGTTGTCGTCACCCGGTTTGGCCGTCACCCCCGAGCGGATGCACGTGGCCGCCATGCTCGCGGACCGGGTGGCCGCGGACCCGGATCGCGTCTTCGCGGAAGTGAAAGATGACCAGGGGGAATGGTCCCCGGTGACCTTGGGCGAGTTCTCCAGCGGTGTCCGTGGCGTGGCCAAGGGATTGATGGCCGCTGGGGTGGGGCTGGGCGACCGCGTCGGCATCGTGGGCGACACCCGCATCGAGTGGTCGATCATGGACTTCGCAATCTTCACCGCCGGGGCCGTGACGGTCCCGATCTACCCCTCGTCCTCCTCCTCCCAATTCGACTGGATCCTGTCCGACGCCGGGATTCGGGTGGTCGCCGCAGAGAAGCCCGAGAACCGGGAGAGCCTCGCGGCGCTCGACAACGCGCCCGCAATCTTCGGCCTCGACGCGGCCGCAATGGACGAACTCGCGCTCCTGGGCCAAGGCATCTCCGATGCCGAACTCGACGCCCGCACGGAGAACGTCACCCTCAAGGACCTCGCCACGATCATCTACACGTCCGGCACCACGGGCAGACCCAAGGGAGCCATGCTCACGCACGGCAACCTGGTGGAGCACTCCAGGAACGTCAAGCTCGACCAGGACTTTGGCGGCTTTGTGCAGGGCGAGACGCGGGTGCTACTGTTCCTGCCGCTCGCGCACGTGTTTGCGCGCTTCGCGATGCTGGTCGCCCTGCAAGGGGGAGCGGTGATCGGCTATTCACCCACCCACAAGACGCTCGCCGCGGACCTCAAGAGCTTCCGGCCCACCTGGATGCCGCTCGTGCCACGCGTGCTCGAGACCATCTACAACCGGGCCGACACCTCGATGCATGGCGTGCGCAAGACGCTCTTCCGCTGGTCAGCGGGGGTCGCCCGTGAGATGTCTATTGCCCGGGAGCACGGCGGCGCCGGCGCCTCACTCAAGGTTCGCTACGCCGTCGCCGACCGATTGGTCCTGGGCAAGATCCGTCACCTGCTGGGCGGCCAACTGGCCTACGTGCTCTCTGGCGGCGCGCGCCTCACGCCCGAGGTGGGGCATTTCTTCCGCGGGCTTGGCGTGGAGGTGTTGCAGGGCTATGGGCTCACCGAGACCACGGCCGCGCACTCGGGTTCTCCAGATAAGACGGGAATCATGGGCACGGTGGGCAAGCCCATCGCCGGCGGCATGCTCACCTTGGCCGACGACGGCGAGATCCTGACCAAGGGCATCAACACCTTCGCGGGCTACTGGAACGCGCCCGAGCTCACCGCCGAGGTCATGCGTGACGGCTGGTTCGCCACGGGCGATCTGGGCGAAATCAAGGACGGCGCGCTCACGATCGTGGGCCGCAAGAAGGAACTGCTGGTGCTGTCCTCGGGCAAGAACGTGCAGCCCGCGGTGCTCGAGGATGCCATGCGCTCGCACCCCGCCATCCAGGACACGGTGGTGGTGGGGGAGGGACGCCACTTTGTGTCCGCCCTGGTCGCGCTGGACGAGACGCTGTTGGGGGCCTGGCTGACCGCGCACAAGTTGCCCGAGATGGACGTCGGGCAGGCCTCGGTGAACGAGCGCGTGCGTGAATTGGTGGGTCGCGCGATCGCGGCCGCCAACGAGCACGTCTCTCGCGCTGAATCGATCCGTGAGTACCGGATCCTGCCGCGGGGACTTGAGGAGGCTCGCGAGGAGATGACCGCGTCGCTCAAGATCCGCCGCGAGGTGATCCTCACCCACTTCTCCGACGTGGTGGAAGAGATCTACTCCCGCACGATGCCGACGCAGGGCGGCTCCGCATGACCCAGCGCCGGGAATCACGCACGGGTCTCAGTCGTTGATGACCGCGTGACTACTCTCGCAACCATCGGTGCCGGCAATATCGGCACCAACGTCGCCCTGGCTGCCATTCAAGCCGGCTACGACGTCGTCCTGTCCAATTCACGCGGTCCCGAGTCGTTGTCGGCCGTCATTGCGGAGCTCGGCCCCATGGCCCGCGCGGCCACGATTGACGAGGCTGCGGCTGCGGGAGACATCGTGCTGGTGGCGATCCCGCTGGCGAGCATCGGCGCCATCCCGGCCGCACCGCTCGCCGGCAAGATCGTCGTGGATGCCAACAACTACTACCCGCAGCGCGACGGCCGCATTGCAAGCCTCGACGCCAACGAGACCACCACCTCAGAGATGCTGCAGGCGCATCTTCCCGACAGCCACGTGGTGAAGGCGTTCAACAACATCTACGCCGCCCAGATCCCGACCGACGGCGGCCCCAAGGGCGCTCCCGGCCGGCGCGCACTGCCCATCGCGGGCAACGACGCCGACGCGAAGGCGACCGTGGCTGCCCTGTTGGATGACTTCGGGTACGACGCGGTGGACCTGGGTCCCCTGAGCGAGTCGTGGCGCGTCGAGCGGGACACGCTCGCCTACGGACAGGAGACCACCGCAGACCAACTGCGCGACCTCGCGGCGCGCACCCCACGAGTTCAGCAGGTTCAGCGGGTCTAGGCGGGATTGGCCGCCGCGACCGTGACATGCGGGACGGCGGCCAGGTCCACGTCCACGCGTAGCGCCTCTGACGTGAGCGCGCCGCGCACCACGTAGGTCATGCGCTCGTTCTCGAGCTTCTCCACGGTGACGGTTCCCCGCACCAGCCACGGGTGCGCCTTCCTGAGCGCGATCGCTTCCCGGTGTGCGTGCAGCACGCGGGCGGCGTCCACGGTCTGCGCCCAACCCGCCGGGGGAGTGGGCGGATACTCGGGGCGCACGGCGTCGTCCCCGCCCGCGCGCTCCTCCTTGACGCCCACCGCGCCCACCTCGTCGCCGTAGTAGATGAACGGCGTGCCCGGGAGCGTCATGAGCAGCCACAAGGCGGCGATCGCGCCGTCGACGCCAAGGCGCGAGGCGATGCGCGTGACGTCGTGATTACCCACGAACGTCGCAGGCGTGAAGGATTCACAGAACTCGCCGTGGCGCGTGAGCGTCCAGTCGAGCTCGAACAGGTTGTGCTCGGTCAGCGCACTCCAGATCGACTTCCATAGCTCGTATTGGGTCACGGTGTCCACGCCGGAGGACTCCACAAATCCCGTGTAGTCCCCGTGGATCACCTCGCCCAGGAACCATGCGTCGGGATGGGTCTCGTGCACGGCGCCGATGCTGCGGGCCCAAAATTCGTCGGGCACGGCGTAGGCCGCGTCGAGGCGCCAACCCGCGGCGCCGCGGTCGATCCACAGGCACATGATGTCGGCCACCTCGTCCACCACGTGCTGCGAGGAGTGGTTCAGCGTGACCAGCTGGTCATGCCCCTCGAAGCTCCGCAGCTGTGCCGTCCCCGCGGACCAGTCCACGGCGACCATCGCGTCGGCCGCGCCCTGGGGCCCCGCTGCAAGCGCGTCCCTCACCCACCGGTGGTCCACGCCCACGTGGTTGAACACGCCGTCCAGCATGAGCGCAATGTCCCGGTCGCGGCAGGCGGATGCGAGCGCCAGAAAGTCGTCCAGGTCCCCCAGCCGCGGATCGATGGCGCGGTGGTCGAGCGTGTCGTAGCCGTGGGTCGAGGAGTCGAAGATGGGCCCGAGCAGCAGGCCGGTGAAGCCGAGCTCGGCGGCGTAGTCGAGCCACGCCGTGATGCGGCGCAGGCCCTCGCCCGGAACCGCTGGGACCGGCGTGGCCGTGGCATTGTCCGGCGTGCCTGCGGAGTTTGTGATGGGTGTGCCCGCAAACCCAAGCGGGTAGACGTGCCACCAGACGCGATCGCTGAACGGCATGGCGATCCTCCTTCGGGTGGGTCTCGACGGCATTGCCGAGTGAAGAAGTATTCCACAGGGCCGCCGCGCGAGCGCCACCGGGCGGCGTACCCTGATCCCACCATGACCGCGGACCTTCCCGACTTCACCGTCACTCGCAAGCGCATCAAGACCCTGCGCCTGACGGTAAGGGCCCCTCACGGGGAGGTGGTGGTCAGCGCGCCCCCGCACGTGCGCGAGTCCGCCATCACGGCATTTGTCGCGGACAAGGCGGCCTGGATTGCGAAGCACCAAGAGCGCATCGCGACCAGGCCACCGCCCCTCAAGCCCGGGCCGGAGGCCGAGGCGCTACGTGAGCAACTGAAGAATGCGGCACCCCCGCTGGTCGCACGCTGGGCGGCGGCGATGGGCCTGCAAACACCGGACATCACCGTTCGTCGGATGACCTCCCGGTGGGGAACCTGCAACACCCAGACCAAGCGCATCACCCTCAATTTGGAACTGGCGCGACGGGACCCGGCCTTGCTCGAGTACGTGATCGTCCACGAGCTCGCGCACCTGATCGAACGTCGCCACAACGCCCTCTTCTATGCGGTGATGGACGCCTACCTGCCGGACTGGCGGTTGCGACGGCGAGCGCTCAACGCGAGCTAGGACGGCGCCTCAAGGAGTGGGAGGAACGCCGATTGCTCCTTCCGCGAGCCACTTCTCCAGCGCCGCCTCCGGCATGGGGTAAGCGATGTAATACCCCTGCGCGGAGTCGCATCCCAGCGCTGTCAACGTCTCGAGCGCGGCTGCGGTCTCGACTCCCTCGGCCGTGCAGTCGAGACCAAGACCTTGTGCGAGTTGCAACATCGACTTCACCATGACCTCGGCCGCGAGCGACTCGCCCAGGTCTTGAACGAACGACCGGTCGATCTTGACCTCGCTGACCGGCAGGGTGGACAGCTGGGCCATCGAGGAATACCCCGTGCCAAAGTCGTCGATCGACAATTGGAAACCGTCGAGCCGGAGTCTCGTGAGGACCTCGAGCGACCCCGCCTCGTCGGCCACAGCGCTGGTCTCCGTGACCTCCAGCACGACCCGCCCGGGCGGGACGTGGGCGAGGGAGCATGCCGCGAGAAGCCGCTCGCCCAATTCAGGACCGGTGAGTTCGGTTGCGGAGATGTTGATCGCAAGGTGTTCGGTCGTATGGAATCGCGA
The DNA here is from genome assembly GCF_016278765.1 of Demequina sp. Lineage (GTDB taxonomy): Bacteria > Actinomycetota > Actinomycetes > Actinomycetales > Demequinaceae > Demequina. Next base: position 11,590 of record NZ_JADQBE010000059.1, read on the forward strand.
CCGGGCGAACCACGCGAGCGCGGTCGCACTCACGCGGTCAGTGACGAGTCCCACCAGCCCGAGACTCTCGGCTCGCGGGATGAACGCGGTGGGAGGGATGAGGCCGAGCTGGGGATGATGCCAGCGCACCAGGGCCTCATATCCTGCAACGTTGCCGTCACGGCACGAGACCTTGGGTTGATACACCACTGACAGGTGATCGCCCTCGGCGGCGTCGCGGAGTTCCCGCGCGAGCGTGGGCGCGTCCCACGAATCGATGATGCTCACACTCGGCTCGGGCGCTTCCCTGGCGTGCGCGCCAGCGTTGAGCACGTTGGCGACATCCGCCCTGCGGAAGGGCTTCTGGAGCACGCCCCCGTACGCGAGCCCGCTTGCTGCCGCGAATTGCCTGGCAGAATCAAGAATCTTGCTGCCCATCCCGCTGGCAATCACCACGATGGCGTCGGATTCCATCTCCGCAAGCCTCTTCAACACGGCAAGACCGTCGACCTCGCCCATCACCAGGTCCACCACCGCGAACGTGGGCTCCCAGTCGCGCGCCAGCGTGTAGAACTCCTCGGGGCTGTCCGTGACCTTCGCTTCGAAACCCGCGGCCCGCGAATGGGCGACCATCACTGCGCCGACGAGGTGATCGTCGTCGATGATGAGGACTCTGCCACGAGGGTTCAAGGGGCTCACGACACTTCCGATCTGGGGGGCAGAATCAACTCGCCCACGCGGTGTAAGAGGTCTTGAGCCGAATACGGCTTGGTGAGGAGGTGTACTCCGGGGTCAAGCCTGCCGTTGTGCAGCACCACGTTCTCCGTGTACCCGGACGCGTACAGGGTGGGCGTGCCCGGCCGCAGTTCGACTACCGCATCCGCGAGCTCCCGGCCGGTCATTCCTCCTGCCATGATGACGTCCGTGAACAGCAGATCGACCCGATCCATCGACTGCAGGACCTCGAGCGCCTCCGGCCCGGACCCCGCCTCGACCACCTCGTAGCCGCTCGATCGCAACCGATCCACGGCAAACCGACGCACCAGGTCGTCGTCTTCGGCTACCAGGATCTTGCCGGAGGCGACGTGCTGACGGCGGGCCGATGTCGACGGGGCGGCGGGCGCGGCGGCGGTGGTGGCGACGGGGAGATAGATCTTGAAGGTGCTCCCCTGGCCGGTTTCGGAATACACCGTCACGTGTCCGCCGCTTTGCTTGACAAAGCCCCAGACCATGGCGAGTCCCAGGCCCGATCCCTGTCCCATCTCCTTGGTCGTGAAGAACGGGTCGAAGAGTTTTCCGATGTCCAGGGGCGAGATTCCCTCGCCGGAATCGGTCACCGATGTGACGACGTACGTGCCAGGCGACACCTCGCCATGTGAGGTGACATACGTCTCGTCAAAGGTGGTGTGTGACACCTCGATCATGAGCGCGCCGCCGTGGGGCATCGCGTCTCGAGCGTTGATCGCGAGGTTGAGCACGGCGTTGTCGAATTGTCCCGGATCTACCTCGGCCAGGAACTGGCCTCGCGCTGAGGTCACCTGCAATGAGATGTGGTCGCCGAGAGTGCGCCGCAACAACGGCTCGAGACCGAGCAACTTCTCGGCCAGGTCCACCGATCGCGGCTCCAAGGGTTGGCGGCGCGCGAACGCGAGAAGTCGGTGCGTCAACTCGGCGCCCCGCTCGGCGGCGGTCCCGATCATCGTGACCATCTCGCGCGCCTCGCCTTGGACCTCGTCATCGTCTGCCAAGGCATCGGCGCCGCCCAGCACCACTGTCAGGAGGTTATTGAAGTCGTGCGCGATTCCGCCCGTGAGTTGGCCTATGGCCTCCAATCGCTGAGACTGGGACAATTGCTCAGAAAGGCGCCGCACCTCCGTGGTGTCGCGCGCAAATATCGTGAGGCCCACGGCGCTCGGGGCGATCGAAATATCGATCCACATGTCTAGGGTTTCGGCGCGGTACGTCAGATGCTCAGGAGTGCCATGGTTCATGGCCCGCTCCATCACGCGGTATGGCTCGCTCAACTTGAAGCCCGGGCCGACATCGTCGAGCACGTGCCCCACAAGCTCTTCTCGCGTGCGGCTCAGGAGTCGCTCGGCACTTGAGTTGATGTAGATGATCCGCCAATCCCTGTCGATGGCACAGACGGCTTCGCTCATGCTTTCTAAGATGATCTCGCGATCGGCGGCGAGTTTGTCCGCCTCCTCGCGCAGATGTCGATTCGCGTCGACGTTGATGGAGGTGCCCCACCACCGGATGATCGTGCCTGCATCGTCTAGTTCAGGCTGGGCGGCCAAGTGGTGCCATCTGTACACGCCGTCCGCTCCCCTGACCCGGTACTCAATGTCGTAGGCCTTACCCGTCTCGAGGGATTCTGTCCACGCGGCAACCACGGCGTCGAGGTCCCGCGGATCGACCGCAGAACTCCACTTGTCACCCAGCAGGCCTTCGGGTGCCGATCCGGTGTATTCCACCAGCGCATCGTTGAAGTATTCGATGTTGCCTTGTGGGTCGGCGGTCCACACGATGATGGGCAGCGACCGCGTCAGCTGTGCGAGCCGGTTGTGTTGGTCAGACGCCGCGAGCTCCACTTGCTTCCAGGTCGTGATGTCCTGGACCGTGCCGTGGACGCTGGCCACCGAGTCCTCACCCAGGCGAACCCTCTCGCCCATTTTCACAACCCATCGCGGTGCGCGCCCTGGCGGGTTGATGCGCAGCTCCTCACGGAAGGGGATTCCACGTTCCCACGCTGCGTCGACGCTCTCCATCAGCACCTTGGCGTCCGTCGGATCCAGTTGTCCCAGAACCTCGCTCGTCAGTGGGCGCGTTCCGGGGGTGAATCCGTGCATCTCGGCGGCTGTCTCCGACAGAGTCATGCGGTCGTCGTCTACGTCGATCGACCACGTGCCGATCGCGGCGATCTCGCTCGCTGCGGCCAGCATGCGCTGGTCCGCGGAACGGCCTTCCTCTGCGACGCTTAGCTTGCGCACCAACTCCATGTTCTCGACCTCACGCGCCACGATAAGCGCGATGAACAGCGCCGACAGTCCAATGACCATTGTGGCTAGCCCGCGCTCGAGGACGTGCGCCGTGGCCTCATCTGAACGAATGTCGCTGTACCCGATGAGGATTCCGAGCCACGCCAGCGCAATCATGCCGAGCGCCGTCCACACCACGGTCCTCACGGACCGGGATAGCCCCGACACAAGGACCACCACCACGTAGAGGCCCACCACGTTGTAGTCGGCGGGCAGCACGATGTCCACCGCAAATACGGTGAGGGTTGCGGCCCCCCCGAAGGTCGCAAGGAGCACCCTTCGCAGACTCACCGGCGCCCGTTTCTGGTCCGTCAAGGTGTGCCCACCGATTCTCGCATGAGGGTATCGACCTGACCGTTTGACACCGCAGATATTCGCTCGCACACGAACATACAGTTCATACTAGGAGCGATCTTCACTCAAAGCGGTAGTTCGTGTGAGATCAAGCACAGACCAGCGGGGATGATCTGCTCAGGGTTCAGCGGAAATGAATGGTGCGAACGCGGCTCATCGCCGAGTGGTGTGCCACAATGAAGGCGATGTACACCGCAATCATCATTCCGTAGCGCGTCGGGAACCCCGACGCGCAGCCTCCCGACGTCTTGGGGGGCTTTTTTGTTGGGATGATGGCAGCGCGGAGCACCTTTGGAACGAGGAGACGACCATGGCGGATCTCACCGTCGAGATCTACGACACCACCCTGCGTGACGGCGCCCAGCAAGAGGGCATGAACCTCTCGGTGGCCGACAAGATGGCGATAGCGGCACTGTTGGACGAACTCGGCGTGGGCGTGATCGAGGGCGGCTGGCCAGGAGCCGTCCCCAAGGACACCGAGTTCTTCGCTCTCGTCAACAAGGAACTCACCTTTGCCCACGCCCAGTTCGCGGCGTTCGGCATGACGCGGCGCGGCGGCACCACCGCGGCCAACGACCCGCAGGTGAGGGCACTGCTCGACTCCGAGGCGCCCATCGTGACGCTGGTCGCCAAGTCCGACATTCGCCACGCGGAGCGCGCGCTGCGTGTCAGCGGCGACGAAAACCTGAGGATGATCGAGGAGACGGTCGCGTTCCTGGTTGATGAGGGACGCCGGGTCATCCTGGACGCCGAGCACTTCTTTGACGGTTACCGCTTTGACGGGGACTACGCGGTGAAGGCGTTGCTGGCCGCTCAGGCGGGGGGAGCGTCGGCGCTGGTGCTATGCGACACGAACGGCGGCATGCTCCCCGACGACGTCACCCGCATCGTCACCGATGTGGCTTCCCGCACCGACTGCGCCCTCGGCATGCACGCGCACAACGATTCGGGCTGCGCGGTGGCGAACACCATGGCGGCGGTCGCGACCGGCGTCACCCACGTGCAGGGCTGCGTCAACGGCTACGGCGAGCGCACCGGCAACGCCGACCTCATAGCAGTGGCCGCGAACCTCGAGATCAAGCGCGGCATGATCGCGCTCGAGGGCGACGGACTCAGGGAGTCCACCCGCATCGCCCACGCGATCTCCGAGATCACCAACATCGCGCCGTTCCCTCGCCAGCCGTACGTGGGCGCGTCGGCGTTCGCGCACAAGGCCGGACTGCACGCCTCCGCGATCAAGGTGGACCCGGACCTCTACCAGCACACGGATCCGTCTCGCGTGGGCAACGACATGCGCATGCTGGTGTCGGAAATGGCTGGCCGCGCCTCCGTCGAGCTCAAGGGCAAGGAGCTGGGTTTCGACCTCGCCGGCCAGTCCGAGCTGCTGGGCCGCGTCACCGACCGCGTCAAGAACGCGGAGGCCGCCGGCTACACCTTCGACGCGGCCGACGCCTCGTTCGATCTGCTGCTCCGCTCCGAGATCGGCGGCATGCCCTCCTATTGGACCGTCGAGTCATGGAAGGTGAACGTCGCGTCCGCCCCCTCCGACCCGACCGACGCGGACGCGGAAGCCGTTGTCAAACTGCGCATGGGAGGCGACCGCCGGGTCACCACCGTCGGCGAGGGCAACGGACCCGTCAACGCGCTGGACCACGCTCTGCGCGGGGCGCTCACATCGGTGTACCCCGAGATCGAACGGTTCGAGCTGACCGACTTCAAGGTGCGCATCATGGACGCGTCGCACGGCACGGACGCAGTGACGCGCGTGCTCATCACCACGGTGGATACCGAGACCGGCATCTCGTGGCGCACCGTGGGCGTGGGGCCCAACATTATTGAGGCTTCATGGGAGGCGCTCACCGATGCGCTGCTCTACGGGCTCCTCAAGGCAAACGTCGCGCCCCACTAGTGCGTCATCGGCCGCCGGCGGGCGGGCGGCTCCTGGCGAGAGGGGACAATGGACACCGTGCATGGTGAATACAAGATTCCTGGTGGCAAGCTCGTGGTCGCCGACATCGAGACGCACGGCGACGGCGCCGATGCCGCGGTGAGTGGCGCGGTGATTTCGGGGGACTTCTTCTTGGAACCCCCGGAGGCGCTACCAGCCATGAACGCGTCGCTCGTCGGCCTGCCCGCCACCGCATCGGTAGCGGACATGACGGCCGCGCTGACGCGCGCGGCGGGGCCCGGCGCCCAGCTCATCGGCTTCAGTCCCGAGGCGGTCGCGATCGCGGTACGCCGTGCGCTCGGCCACGCCACCAGTTGGCACGACCACACCTTCGACGTGATCCACGACGTTCCGCGCGAGCCTCATCTGCAGATGGCGCTCGACGATGTGATCGCCAAGGAGGTTGGCGCGGGCAGGCGCGGCCCGGCCCTGCGGATCTGGGAGTGGGAGCGCAACACCGTCGTGATCGGCTCCTTCCAGTCCGTGCGCAACGAGATCGACCCCGAGGGTGCGGCCGCGCACCACATCACCGTGACGCGTCGCGTCTCGGGCGGCGGCGCGATGTTCATCCAGCCGGGCAACACCATCACCTACTCCCTCTACGTACCCACCTCCCTGGTGGAGGGGCTGAGTTTTGAGCAGTCGTACGCCTTTCTGGACGACTGGGTGCTCGGGGCGTTGCGCGAGCTCGGGATTCATGCCACCTACGTGCCGCTCAACGACATCGCTTCGCCCGCGGGCAAGATCGCGGGCGCCGCGCAGAAGCGGTACACCTCGGGCGCAGTCCTTCACCACGTCACCATGGCCTACGACATCGACGCCGACGCGATGCTGCAGGTGTTGCGCATCGGCCGGGAGAAGCTGTCGGACAAGGGCACCAAGAGCGCCAACAAGCGCGTGGACCCGTTGCGCAGCCAGACCGGCATGACGCGCGAGGCGATCATCGAGTCGTTCCTGGGTCACTTCGCGTCGCACTACACGACGGTTGCGGGCGCCGTGACCGACGCGGAGGTCGAGAAGGCTCACGTCCTCGTCGGGCAGAGGTTCTCCACGCCGGAGTGGATCAACGTGGTCCCTTAGACGACAGCCCCCTAGACGACGGCGTTACCTACCACGAGGCCGATGCCGTAGGTGATGGCCATGGCGGTCGTGCCGCCGATCATGTTGCGGATGACCGCCCGGGGAACTGGTGCGTATCCCACCCGAGCGGACGCGTATCCGGTGCCCGCCAGCGCCGCCAACACGGCGACAAAGGTGACCGGGATGCGCAGGTGGTCGGGGAGCAGCAGGATGGTGAGCAACGGCGCGATGCCACCGAGAGTGAACGCGATCAGGGACGCAATGCCGGCAGCGAGCGGATTCGTCAACTCGTCCGGGTCTATCCCGAGGTGCATTTTGGCGTGAATCGTCAGCGGATCGTGGTTGTGTTGTTCCCTGGCGGCCTGCCGGGCGGTGGTCTCCGACATTCCGGTTTCCATGTTGAGCCGCACCAACTGCTCGAGTTCCCACTCGGGGCGGGCGTGCTGCCAGATGCGTTCCCTCGCCAGTTGGGCGTCCTCGGCGTCACGCTGGCTGGACACCGACACGTACTCGCCCACGCCCATCGACAGCGCACCCGCCGCGATGCCCGCCATGGCGGCCGTGAAGATCACGTTCGCGTCCGTCGTCGCGGCGGCGACACCCACCAGCAGGGCGGCAATCGACACAATGCCGTCGTTCGCTCCCAGCACTCCGGCGCGCAACCAGTTCAGTCGCGAGGAGATATCTGCCTCGTCGGGACCGCGGAACAGATCCGCCTTGTGCGTGGATTTTGCCATGAGCAGAAGATTACCGTCGCGCGGGCCCGGCAACCACAAAGGGTGCCCTTCGTTGGGGTGCCGCGCGCCTTGTGGATTAGGCGCGGCGTTGACCCATCACGGCGGTGCCCACGCGCACGATCGTCGCACCCTCCGCTATCGCCCACTCGAGATCAGCGGACATGCCCATCGACAGTTCCCAGGCGTCCTTCAACGGTAGTTCGCCGCGCTCGGACTTGACCAGCGCCTCGTCGCGAAGGGCGCTCAGCCGCGCGTACCCTGCGCGCACCGCCGACTCGTCGGGCGAGTTGAGGCCGATCGTCATGAAACCGATCACCGTGAGCGCGGGCAAACCCTGCACCTTCGCCCCCAGGGCGAGCGCCTCCTCCGGAGACACCCCGGCCTTGGTGGATTCGCCGGAGACGTTGACCTGGATCATCACATCCAGTTGTCGCTCGGCCTCGACGCACAGCCGTGACAGTCGCTCGGCCAGCCGGAGCGAGTCGACGGTCTGTACGCAGTCCGCCCATTGCACCGCAATGGCGGCCTTGTTGCGTTGCAGTTGACCGATCACGTGAATCTTCGCGCCCGCGCTCCTCAGGGCCGCACCCTTGGCATCGAGTTCCTGCATCCGCGACTCGCCCACGATTCTCGCGCCCGCACGTACCACCGCGACAGCCGCGTCGGCGTCGGCCGTCTTGGTGGCCACCAACAGCCGGACACCGGAGCCCAAGCGACCGCTCATCGACTCGGCGGCGTGGATGCGCGCCTTGACGCCGGCGATGCGCGCCGCAAGCTCGGGTGTGGTGGGGTCGTCGACCACTTAGGAGTCCTTCGCGATCGGTCCCACCACGGCGCGCGTGATGCGTACCAGGTCGCGGGGGGATAAGCCGATGTCGAGGCCGCGCCGGCCGCCGGACACGTAGACCGTGTCGTACAGTTCGGCGGTCTCGTCGAGCGCCGTGGGCAGCTGTTTGCGTTGCCCGATGGGGGAGATGCCGCCCACCACGTAGCCAGACGAACGTTCCGCGTCCGCCGGTGGTGCCATCCGCGCCTTCTTGCCGCCCAGCGCGTGTGCAAGAGCCTTGAGGTCCAGCTGTCCGCTCACGGGAACGATGCCCACACACAGCCGGTCGTCCACGTAGGCGCACAGGGTCTTGAAGACCTGGCCCGGATCCACGCCCAGTGCGGCGGCGGCCTCGAGGCCATAGCCCAGGTCGCTTGCGGGGTCATGCTCGTAGGCGTGCAGGGTGTGCGCGGTGTGCGTGGCAACCAGCGCCGCCACGGCGGGCGTGGCTGCGTGCGCGTGCTTGTCCGCATGCTTCGACATGGCTCCATTGTGCCGCCGCCGACCACTCCTGTGATCGAGCCGTCGCGTCAGCACCGCAAATCGACTGTCGTCTCGGCTGGCGTGCGGGGGCACGGAAGCGATTGTCGTTTCGCGGTGCTCACGCGACGCGGCACGCTCGAGTTGACGCGGCACGCTCGAGTTGACGCGGCTGGCCGGTAGTGTGTCGGCGTGAACACGGACAGCCTGCCAGCGGTCGACATGTGGACCGACGGCGCCTGCAAGGGCAATCCCGGCATTGGCGGCTGGGGAGCGTGGATGCGCTTCGGCGACCATGAAAAGGAGCTGTCAGGGGGCGCGGCCCACACCACCAACAACGTCATGGAGCTGACGGCGGTGATCGAGGGGCTCAAGGCGCTCAACGAGCCGTGCTCCGTCACGTTGCACGTGGACTCGACGTACGTCATGAACGGCATCAATACCTGGATCGCGGGTTGGAAGCGCAACGGCTGGAAGACCGCAGCCAAAAAGCCGGTCAAGAACCAGGAACTGTGGCAGGAGCTCGACGCGCAAGTCGCCCGTCACCAGGTCTCTTGGGTCTGGGTGAAGGGCCACGCCGGGGACCCAGGCAATGAACGTGCCGATGAACTCGCCAACAGGGGCGTCGACGAGGTGCGTGCGCGGGCCTAGTCGCGGGCGCTAGCCGGTCAGCGGCCGGCACCACTTGCTCGATGAAGCCAGGCACGAGCGGATCGGTGGTCCGCCACGCATGTACACGAGGGAAGATGGAAGTACTTGCGAGGAATCGGGATTATAGGAGTATGAGCAATCCCCTCCCCACAGTGTCTAACTCGATCACCGTTCGGCTCGAGCTTCCGGCTCGGCCCACGGCCGTGAGCGAACTCACCACCGTCATTGAGAGCATCGGGGGACTGGTCACCGGGCTGGACGTCACGGCCTCCGGTCATGAGCGACTGCAGGTGGATGTGACGGCGGCGGCACGGGACGCCGATCATGCCGATGCGATCGTGGTAGCGATGCGCGCCGTCCACGGTGTGGAGATCGGCAAGGTGAGCGACCGCACGTTCCTGATGCACCTGGGCGGCAAGCTCCGCATCGAATCCAAGGTGCCGATCCGCAACCGCGACGACATGTCCATGGTGTACACGCCGGGGGTGGCGCGGGTGTGTATGGCGATTGCCAAGAACCCCGACGATGCCCGCAGGCTGACCATCAAGCGCAACACGATCGCGGTGGTGACCGATGGGAGCGCGGTGCTGGGTCTTGGCAATATCGGCCCGCTGGCCGCCATGCCCGTCATGGAGGGCAAGGCGGCCCTGTTCAAGCGGTTCGGCGGCATCGACGCCTTCCCCATTTGCCTCGACACTCAGGATGTCGATGAGATCGTGGCGGCGGTCAAGGCCATCGCACCCGTCTTCGCGGGCATCAACCTCGAGGACATTTCTGCCCCGCGGTGCTTTGAGGTCGAGGCGCGGCTACGTGCCGAACTCGACCTCCCGGTCTTCCACGACGACCAGCACGGCACCGCGATCGTGGTGCTGGCCGCGCTGCGCAACGCCCTGCGGGTGGTTGGCAAGGACCTGAGCACGGTGAGGATCGTGCAGAGCGGAGCCGGCGCCGCCGGTACCGCGGTCCTGAAGCTGCTGATGAAGGCGGGCGCCACCGACATCGTGGTTGCCGACCGCCGCGGCGCAATCCACAGTGCGCGCGAGGATATCGCCCGCAATGGGCACGAGAATCTGATCTGGCTCGCCGAGAACACCAACAAAGCAGGGGTCCAAGGCACGCTCAAGGAAGTCATCGCCGGGGCCGACGTCTTCATCGGCGTCTCGGCGCCCAACCTGCTCACCGGCGACGACATCGCCACCATGAACCATGACGCGATCGTGTTCGCCTTGGCCAATCCCGATCCCGAGGTGAATATCGCTGAAGCCTCGAAGCACGCGGCCGTGGTCGCTTCAGGACGTAGCGACACCGCCAACCAGATCAACAACGTGCTGGCCTTCCCCGGCGTGTTCAGGGGACTGCTCGACGCCCAGAGTCACGAGGTGACCGACGACATCCTGTTTGCGGCCGCCAACGCCCTTGCGAACATCATCGGCGAGGACGAACTCAACGCGGCCTACATCGTGCCCAGCGTCTTCCACCCGGACGTTGTCAAGGTGGTGGCCGCTGCGGTCGAGGCAGCGGCAAGAGCGGGGATGGTAGCTTCGACCGCGTGACGCGGGCCGTGCACAGCGCGCCATCACGTGTGCGCACTCTAAGAGCGGGCCGCCTCGCCAGCGGGTGAGCCGACTGACGCTCGCATGTGGTCCACGGAGGCGACGATGCGGGACCGAAGGTCCGCACCGCGCCTGGCAAAGTTTGCCTGAAGTTCCGCGTACTCGCGCTTGCCTTCGAGCGTCTCGACGGCGATCGGCTCCAGGCCGTACCCCGAGACGTCGTAGGGCGAGGCCCGCAAGTCCACCCTGCGAATTTCCAGGGCCATGCCGAAGGCTTCGAGTTCAAGTTCAGAGGGGATCGCCGGCGCCAACTTCATCGCCCACCGATACAGGTCCATGTTGGCGTGCAGGCATCCAGGTTGCTCAAGATCGAGCTGGGTGGCGCGCGTGGGCTGCAGCGCGTTCAGCGGCGCAGCTTCGGGTGTGAAGAAGCGGAACGCGTCGAAGTGTGAGCAGGAGATCGGGTTAGCCTCGACAACGGCGTCGGTCCCGGCCCGGCCCAGACGCAGGGGGAGTGGGTGGCGGCGGTCCTCGCCTGCGCGGTACACCATCGCCCACTCGTGAAGACCGAAGCAGCCAAGCCGTGCCGGCCGAGACGCGGTGGCAGCCAACAGTCTCGTGATGTGGGCGACACCCTCGCCGCGTGCCTCCAGGAAGGCGTCGAGATCGACCGATGTGCCGCGCGCCTCAGTGCGGTAGAACTTCCAGCCGGCGTGTTCGGGGGCGTCTTCGAGGACGGTTCCGGCACCCGGGTGCCAGCGCCGCAGGCGCGATGGCCTGGTGGGGTAGTACTCGTAGAGAAAGTCTTCGATGGCGTGCTTCTCGCCTCGGCCGGCGCGGTGGCGGTGTCCGGCGGTCAGTGCGTCGGCGCGGTCTGCGTGCGCCGATGCGAGCGGTTCCCACTCGGAGCGGGGGAGCACGGTGGCGCTCGCGTGAATCACCCACCCATTGTCTCAGCGCTTGTTCGGAGAGACCGCACGGGTGAGCCGCCGCGCCCGCTGCCTCCCGGTGCCGAGGCGATCCGGGAGGCAGTGACCAAGAAGGTGACTAGCTGAGCTGCATGGTGGTCACGCAGGTGGCGTCGTCGTCGCCCTTGGTGGAGAGGTCACTGGTCGCAGAGCGGCCGTCGTACTCGATCGTCACCGTGACGTCAGGACCACGCGGCAACCACAGCCCGACGAACCCGTTGTCGTACGTCGTCCGTGTCTCGTCGATCAGGATCTCACCGGAGGCCGCGTCCGTCACGAGCACGTGGACGTCGCTGTTCTGGATCTCGCCCTTGCAGGTGGTGAGGCTGTGGAAGTAGCAGTCGTGTGTCTGGTCGATGTAGGGGGCGATGGACACGTAGAACGTGTCTTCGGGAATCGCGAGGGCAATTTCGCGTTGCTGGTCGTCCGTGAGGAGCAGTTCGTGGGGCCGGACGGAGGCCATGAGCGTGCCCGGCCGGTCGACTACGGCGAGCGCGTCGAGCGTGTCGATGACCTGTCGGGCGTCGAGTCCAGCCAAGCCGTAGTCGGCCATCATCTGGTCGCGAGCCTGAGGGCTCCCGCCGTCCGCTGAGGCGTCCGGCGTGGTCCGGTCTCCCGGTGCGCAGGCCGACAGGACAAGAGCGGCAACGATGGCGAGCGCGAGCCCGGCGACGCCGCGCCCCGAGGTGTGGTGGGTGGAGTGCTGTGACATGAGTGGTCCTTCTGTTGAACGGTGGCTCCCGTGGCGTCGTCACGCAAGGGCGGCGACGGCGAGAACGGAAAGGCACGGCGGTACGTGTGGCCGGCGGCGGTCCATGAGACCGGTGAGAGGCGTGCGGAACCCACGAGCGTGCGTCACAGGCGCGCGTGTGGAATGCCGCGGGGCTCGTGACTGCTCACGTCCGACTGACGCACAAGGCATAAAGATTGGGCGTCTGAGGCGCTGACAGTGCCGCGAGGCGGTCGCGAGCCACCCACCGTCGGCCGGTCAGTGCGAAAGAGGGTTGCTGTGGCCGCGCCGTGAGCCGCATCACGGCGATCACGAACAGGACCAGCGCACAGGCAAAGGCGGCGCCGTCCAGATCTGCGCCGCACGTGGCGCACGTGGCATCCGACGGGTAGCTTCCCGGCGAGGGGTGCCCGACGTGACCGGCGACGATGGGCT
>NZ_JADQBE010000046.1:0-24214 GCF_016278765.1 Demequina sp.
ACGATGCGCGAAATGCTGGACGCCGGTGTGCACTTTGGACACCAGACCAGCCGCTGGAACCCCAAGATGAAGCGATTCATCCTGACCGAGCGCAACGGTAACTACATCATCGACCTGCAGCAGTCGCTCGCCATGATCGACTCTGCCTACGAGTTTGTGCGCGAGACCGTCGCCCATGGCGGCACCGTGCTGTTCGTCGGCACCAAGCGGCAGGCCCAGTCGACCATCGCCGAGCAGGCCGCTCGTGTGGGAATGCCTTACGTCAACGAGCGCTGGCTCGGCGGCATGCTGACCAACTTCCAGACGGTCAGCAAGCGTGTGGCGCGGCTGAAGGAACTCGAGGAGCTCGACTTCGACGACGTGGCGGGCTCGGGCCGCACCAAGAAGGAACTTCTCATCCTGCGCCGCGAGAAGGACAAGTTGCTGAAGGTGCTCAACGGCATCCGCGACATGGGCAAGACGCCCTCCATCGTGTGGATCGTGGACACGAACAAGGAGCACCTCGCCGTTGACGAGGCCAAGAAACTGGGCATCCCGATCGTCGGCATCCTCGACTCCAACTGCGACCCGGACCAGGTTCAGTACGGCATTCCCGGTAATGACGACGCGATTCGCTCGGTGGGCCTGCTCACCCGCGTGATCTCGGACGCCATCGCCGACGGCATCAAGCAGCGCTACGCTGCCAAGTCCGGCGACGAGGCTGAGCCGACCGCCGAGGACGAGCCGCTCGCCGCGTGGGAGCAGGAACTGCTCGACGGCGCCGAGAAGCCGACCGCGGATGTCAAGGAAGCCAAGGACACCAAGGAAGGCGGTGCTCCGGCAGACGCTCCCGTGGCCGATGCCGCGCCTGGGGAAGAAGAGGTCGCCGAAGAGGCTCCCGTAGCCGCAGTGGTCGCCGAAGAGGCTCCCGTAGCCGCAGTGGTCGCCGAAGAGGCTCCCGTAGCCGCAGAGGCTCCCGCGGCGGAGGAGGCCGCTGCCACGAAGCCTGTAGCCAAGAAGGAACCGAAGGTCAAGGAGGCAGAGGGCGCCGACGCGGCCGAGAAGCCCGCTGAGAAGGCTCCCGCGGCCAAGAAGCCTGCCGACAAGGAACCCGCGGCCGACAAGCCGGCTGCGAAGAAGGCGGCTCCTAAGCCGGCCGCCAAGAAGACGACCAGCAAGGCCGCCGACGACGACGCGGCGCCTGCCGACACCAAGTAAGGATCGATATGGCGAACTACACCGTTGCAGACATCCAGGCCCTGCGCGAGCGCACGGGCGCGGGCATGCTCGACGTGAAGAAGGCGCTCGACGAGGCGGAGGGCGACGTCGACAAGGCTGTTGACGTTCTCCGCGTGAAGGGCCTCAAGGGCGTCTCCAAACGCGAAGGCCGCTCGGCCTCTGAGGGCTTGGTCATCACTCATATCGCCGCAGGCGGTGCGGGGCAGGTGGGCACGCTCATCGAGATCAACTCCGAGACTGACTTTGTCGCCAAGAGCGGCAAGTTCGTGACGCTCGCCGAGGCGATCCTCAAGGCCGTCGTCGACGCTGGTGCCGCCGACGTCGACGGCGCCCTCGCCGCTCCGGTCGCGGACGGCAAGACCGTCAAGGAGTTCATCGACGAGAACGCGGGCGTGCTGGGCGAGAAGATCGTCCTGCGTCGCATGGCGCGTGTCGAGGCCCCCGTGGTTGTCGACTACCTCCACAAGACCAACAAGGACCTGCCCGCGCAGGTGGGCGTCCTGGTCGGTTCGGATGACAAGGCCAGTGAGGTTGCTCGCGACATCGCCATGCACATCGCCGCCTACTCGCCGCTGTACCTCAGCCGCGACGAGGTTCCCGCCGACGTGGTGGACAACGAGCGCCGTGTCGCCGAGGAGACCTCGCGCAACGAGGGCAAGCCCGAGGCGGCCCTGCCCAAGATCATCGAGGGTCGCATGAATGGGTTCTTCAAGGAGAACGTGCTACCGGAGCAGGCCTTCGCCAAGGACCCCAAGACCACGGTCGGCAAGGTTGTTGCGGCGACGGGCGGCGAGGTAGTCGCCTTCGCCCGATTCCGTGTGGGAGCCTAAGACCCAACAACGCCACAAGCCCACGCGTCGCGAGGAGGATCTGATGCCCGATGTCACCGAGGAGTCGGGTTTAGTCCCTCCCGCCGCGCGCCGCGTGTTGCTCAAATTGTCGGGCGAGATGTTCGGCGGTGGCGCCGTCGGCCTTGACCCCCTCGTGGTGCGAAGGGTCGCTGGCGAGATCGCCGATGCCGTGCGGCAAAAAGTACAGGTCGCGATCGTCGTCGGCGGCGGCAACTTCTTCAGAGGCGCCGAACTGAGCGCCTCGGGCATGGAACGCGCGCGCGCCGACTACATGGGCATGCTCGGCACCGTGATGAATGCGCTCGCGTTGCAGGATTTCCTGGAACAGTCGGGGGTCGCGACGCGCGTGCAAACGGCCATCACGATGGGCCAGGTGGCCGAGCCGTATATCCCGCTGCGCGCCATCCGGCACCTTGAAAAGGGTCGAGTCGTGATCTTCGCAGCGGGCGCTGGCATGCCGTACTTCTCGACCGACACCGTGTCGGTGCAGAGGGCTCTCGAAACGGGTTGCTCGGAAGTCATCGTCGGCAAGAATGGCGTCGACGCGGTCTACACGGCCGACCCGCGCAAGGACAACACCGCGGTGCGACTCGACCACGTGACCTACCAGGACGCGCTTCAAAGTCGCCTCAACGTGCTCGACTCGGCCGCGTTCAGCCTGGGCATGGACAACGGCCTGCCCATGGTGGTGTTCGGCCTTGAGAAGCACGGGAATGTGACCAAGGCACTCGTGGGTGAGAGAATCGGGACGCGGGTCACCCCCTAGGTGATGACACGAAGGGACAGACGTGATTGACGAAATCCTCCTCGAGGCAGAGGAGAACATGGACAACGCAGTGGAAGTCGCCAAGGACAATATGGCGGGCATCCGCACGGGGCACGCCTCGACGGCTATGTTTGTTCACCTAGCCGTGGACTACTACGGTGCGCCGACGCCCCTGCAGCAGCTGGCGTCGATCTCCATTCCCGAGCCCCGCACGGTGGTGATCGCTCCTTATGATGCATCCTCCAAGAAGGACATCGAGGCGGCTCTGCGCAAGTCCGACCTGGGCGTGAATCCTTCGGACGATGGTCAGGTGCTGCGTATCAACATGCCGGCGTTGACGGAGGAGCGCCGCCGCGAGTACGTGAAACTGGCGAAGCACCGCGCGGAGGACTCCCGGGTCACGGTGCGCAACATGCGACGTAAGGCCAAGGACCTGATCGACGCCGCCGTCAAAGACGGCGAGGTGGGCGAGGACGTGGGCGCGCGCGCGGAGAAGGATCTCGACGCGCTGACCAAGAAGCACGTTGACGCCATTGACGCTCTGCTCGCCCACAAGGAGAGCGAGCTTCTCGAGGTCTGATGGCCCGTGACGACGCAGAGCCCACGCTTCCCGCGAGCGAGGAGCCTCGCAGCGCCGAGGCGGGGCAGGGGCGTCCCGGCAAGAGGCAGCGCGCCGTCGACATGTTTTCTCCACACCGCTACCGGGCTCTGCAGCTGAGCGTCTTTGAACGCATGAACCGCGGAGGGGAGCCGGACGTGCCAGACGCAGCGCGGGAAGACGATCTTGTCGACCCGCCGTTGATGTCGGATGCTCCCGCGGCCCGTGCGGCGCGCGAGGTGGTTCCCGGCACGGTGCGCCGGGGCGAGGGCAACCTGCTCACGCCGATCCCGGCGCTGTCGGACGACGAGGTCGCAGCAGCTGATCCATCCGAGGTAGTGGAGGACGGCGCCGAGCAAGGCACTCCCGAGGATGCCGACGTCACGGCAAAGGTCTTCCCAGGGGCCGAGTACACCTCTTCCGACGAGGACGCCAGCCCCAAAGCCACTGGTGCGGACGGCGACGCGCCCGCGAGCCGACCCCGCAACTTCGTTGTTGCGACGGTGGTGGGCCTGCTGTTGCTCGGAGTTACGCTCGTCTCCGCGTGGTACCACCCCACGGCCTTTGCCATCTTGCTGTACGGGTTCTCCATTGCGGCGGTGATCGAGTGGAAGCGGGCTCTGGGAAGGCACGGCCGCCGAGTGCCCATCGTCCCGCTCATTGCGGCGACCATAGGCCTTGGCATCGCCACGCACTTCGCAAAGCCCGAGGGCCTCGTCGTCGCCCTCCTGGTGGGCTGTGCTGGCGTTGTCGCGTGGCGCATCGGCGACGAACGCGTGGAGAACACCCTGGCAGATTCCCTGGCGGGGGTGCTGACGCTGTTGTGGATCCCGTTCCTGGCATCGTTCCTGTACTTGTTGGAACTTGCGGACAACGGCTGGGAACGCGTGTTCATCGTGCTACTAGCGGTGGTCGGCAACGACACAGGGGCGCTGGTCTTTGGGATGCTCCTCGGCAAGCACAAGCTGCTGGAGCGCGTGAGCCCGGCCAAGACCTGGGAGGGCGCCCTCGGCGGCGTCTTCGTCGGCACCGCAGCGGCCTCCGTTGCCGCGTGGTACTTCTTTGAGGGCCGGTGGTACATCGGCGCCGCAGTAGGCGCCGCGTCGGCCATCGCCGCAATCGTGGGGGATCTCGCGGAGAGCGCGTTGAAGCGCGACATCCACGTGAAGGACATGTCTCAAGCACTTCCGGGCCACGGCGGGATCCTCGATCGGATCGACTCGCTGCTGTTTGCCGCGCCCGTCGGATACGTCGTGTTCGCGATCTTCCTCGGCACGTTGGGAGGCGGTGGCCTATGACGGCCAACGCGAACCCGCCCGTCATCCAGATGGCCGCGCCCAAGCGGGGCAAGCCGCCGGTGCACTTTGCCGACCTTGGTGCCGATGCGCGCGCGACCGCGGTCAAGGACCTGGGGCAGCCCGCATTCAGGGCGTCGCAGTTGGCGACGCACTACTTCACACATCTCACGGTGGATCCCGACGAGATGACGGACCTGCCCGCCGACGCTCGCGTGGCAATGGCAGGCGCGCTGTTCCCGCCGCTCATGACGCAGGTGCGCACGCTCGAGGCGGACAAGGGCGCGACGGTGAAGACGCTGTGGAGCCTGCACGACGGAGTCAAGGTTGAGTCGGTCCTTATGAAGTACCCGGAGCGGGCCACGCTGTGCGTGACCAGCCAAGCGGGCTGCGGCATGGCATGTCCCTTCTGTGCCACCGGCCAGATGGGCCTGACCCGCAACTTGTCGACGGCGGAGATTCTTGAGCAGGTCCGCCTTGCCGCCCGCGCCGCGCGCGACGGGGTGCTCGGTGAACAGGTGCGACTGTCGAACGTGGTGTTTATGGGCATGGGTGAGCCGCTTGCCAACTACAAGGCGGTCATCCAGTCCGTGCGCGCGCTGGTCGCGCCCGCTCCTCAGGGATTTGGGCTTTCGGCGCGCCACATCACCGTGTCCACGGTGGGACTGGTTCCCGGAATGGACCGCCTGGCCGGTGAGGGCATCCCCGTCACGCTCGCGTTGTCGCTGCACGCACCGGACGACGAACTGCGCAGTGAACTGGTACCGATCAACACGCGCTGGAGCGTCGACGAGGCGCTCGACGCCGCGCGCAGGTACTTCGACGCCACCGGCAGGCGCGTCAGCATCGAGTACGCGCTCATCAGAGACATCAACGATCATGCGCACCGTGCCGATCTGCTCGGGCGCAAGCTGACGGAGCGCGGGACCGGGTGGGTTCACGTCAACCCCATCCCGTTGAATCCCACCCCGGGAAGCAAGTGGACGGCATCCGACCCGCAGGTCGAGCAGGCTTTTGTCGACACGCTCGCCGGTCACGGGATACCGGTCACAATCCGCGATACTCGTGGCAGCGACATCGATGGTGCATGCGGCCAATTGGCCATCAAGGAGGATTCATGAGGGACCTGTTTCCGCGCGCCGGCTTCATGCGGACCGGGTACCACCTCGTTCAGGTGGATGAGTTTTTCGACCGGGCGCGCGCTGCATACGAGCGGCCGATGCTCGACGATGGCGGCTTGTCTGCGCTTGACGTGCGTCGGGCCGCGTTCGACATCACGCGCGGCGGCTACCAGACCGCCCCCGTGGATGCCGCGCTCGATCGACTCGAGATCGCGTTCGCCACGCGTGCACGCGAGCAATACGTCCGCGCACACGGTCATGACGCGTGGATGAACCAGCTCGCGGAGCGGGCCCAGGTGCTCTACCCCCGACTGCGCCGGCCCAGGGGTCAA
Organism: Demequina sp.; assembly: GCF_016278765.1. Classification (GTDB taxonomy): domain Bacteria; phylum Actinomycetota; class Actinomycetes; order Actinomycetales; family Demequinaceae; genus Demequina. Next base: position 6,182 of record NZ_JADQBE010000046.1, read on the forward strand.
CGCTTCCGCCCTCCCGTCAAGTCTCGCGAGGGCTACGACGCCAGTGAGGTCGACGCTCTGATGGAGCGACTCATTGCCTTCTTTGACACGGGCGAGTCCCTCACGCCTGAAGACATCCGCCACGCCACTTTCACCCGGCGTGGAAAGCGTGGCGCGTACGACGAACGCACCGTCGACGCCTTTCTTGCTCGCGCGGTGGACATCCTGATGGGCGCCCAGTGACGCGTCGCACTGTCGCATTGCTGGGATCCACGGGTTCCATCGGCACACAGGCGCTGGACGTGATCGCGCGCAACCCCGACCTCTTTCAGGTCACTGCGCTTGCCGCCGGTGGCAGCGATCCGGCCGCGATCGCCGCCCAGGCCGCGGCCACGCGTCCGGCAGTCGTCGCGGTCGCGAACGCCGCGGCCGTCCCGGACGTGCGCGCCGCCTTGACTGTCGCGGGGGTCGCCGGAGTCGAGGTGACGGGGGGCGCCCAGGCGGTAGTGGATGTTGCGGCATCGGGCGCGGATGTGGTGCTCAACGGAATGACCGGTTCGGTGGGCCTGCGGCCCACCTTGGCCGCCCTTGCCGCGGGCTCGACGCTCGCGCTCGCCAACAAGGAGTCTCTTGTGGCCGGCGGCGCGCTCGTCAAGGCCGCGCTGAGGCGAGCCGATCAGATCGTGCCGGTCGATTCTGAGCACTCCGCGCTTGCCCAGGCCTTGAGAAGTGGCGCCCGTGGCGAGGTGAAGCGACTGGTGCTCACCGCGTCGGGCGGCGCCTTCCGCGGCCGCACCAGGGACGAACTTGCCCACGTGACCGTGGAGCAGGCACTCAAGCACCCCAACTGGGATATGGGCCCCGTGGTGACCATCAACTCGGCGAGCCTGGTCAACAAGGCGCTCGAGGTGATCGAGGCTCATTGGCTGTTCGACATGCCCTACGAACGCATTGACGTGGTGATCCACCCCCAGTCGATCGTGCACTCCATGGTCGAGTTTGTGGACGGCTCCACCATCGCTCAGGCCTCGCCTCCCGACATGCGCCTCCCGATCGCGCTCGGGATGGGTTGGCCGGATCGGGTGGCGGACGCCGTGCCGGGACTTGACTGGTCGCGGGCATCCGCATGGCAGTTTGAGCCTTTGGACGACGACGCCTTCCCCGCGATCGCCCTGGCCCGGGACGCTGCGGCGGCGTCGGACCTCCACCCCGCCGTCTTCAACGCGGCAAACGAGCAGTGCGTGGCGGCGTTCGTCGCGGGAGCGTTGCCCTTCTTGAGCATCGTCGACACGGTGCGTGCCGTGGTCGAGGCGTACAGCGCCCCCGCAGACGTCACCCTGGAGGCGGTGGACGCAGCCGAGGCGTGGGCGCGGGCGCGAGCCGACGCCCTGATTTCCGCCCGCTGACGCCCCCGCGCGGGCTTACAGTGGTGCCATGCTCCAGGTCCTCTTCATCGTCGTCTTCGCGATCGGTCTCATGGCGTCCATCGCCCTGCACGAGTTGGGGCACCTGATTCCGGCCAAGCGCTTCGGCGTCAAGGTGAGCGAGTACTTTGTGGGCTTCGGCTCGACGCTGTGGTCGCGCACGCGCGGCGAGACCACGTATGGCATCAAGGCGTTCCCGCTGGGCGGCTACGTGCGGCTGGTGGGCATGGTGCCCCCTGGCGACGTGGTCAAGCCCGTCACGGTGCGCGGCTGGCGGCGCGATCTGATCGACGATGCCAGGGCCGCCTCCGAGTTGGAGATCGGCCCCGACCGCGACCGGGCCTTCTATCGCCTGTCGTGGTGGAAGAAGGCGATCGTGATGACGGGCGGTCCCTTTGTCAATCTGGTCCTCGCGGCGCTCCTGTTTACGGTGGTGTTCTCGGGGATCGGGACCTACGCCCAGACGCTCACGGTGCGCGACACGGTGGCGTGTGTACCCGCGGACATCACGGCCGACTGTGCGTCGGGCGACCCCGTCTCGCCCGCCGTTGCAGCGGGCCTCCAGGCGGGAGACACGTTCGTGTCCGTTGATGGCATCACGGTGACGTCGTGGGCGAACATCGCCGATTACGTGTCGCAGCGCCCGGGCGAGACCCTGGACATGACGGTCATGCGGGACGGCGCACTGGTGGACATCACGCTCACCGCCGCCGCACGCCAGCAGGAGGCCGCGGACGGATCGGGCGCGACCGAGACGGTCGGATACATGGGGGTCTTCTCGCAGGTCGAGCGCGCCCGACAGCCGCTGGCGACCGGTCTTGACGTCACGGGGCAGTACATCGGGCAGACGGTCACCGTCATCACCCAACTGCCGCAGCAGTTGTGGCACGTGTCGCGCGCGGCGCTCGGCCTGGAGGACCGTTCTCAGAATTCCGTGATGGGCCTGGTGGGCGTGGGTCGCGTCGCCGCTGAGGTGGGCGCGAACGATGCTGCCGGGGTAACGGTGGTGGACAAGGTTGCGCAGATGCTGTTGCTGCTGGGGGGCCTCAACCTCGCGTTGTTCGTGTTCAACATGATCCCCTTGGTACCGCTCGACGGCGGCCACATCGCTTCCGCGTTCTGGCAGGCCATCAAGAACCGGTGGGCGCAGGCCCGACACCTCGCTCGCCCGGCGCCCGTCGATGTGGCGCGGATGATGCCGCTCGCGTACTCGGTGTTCGGCGTGCTGATCCTCATGAGCCTGGTCTTGGTGGTGGCCGACATCGTTGCGCCGGTGCGCCTCGCCTAGCTCGTGCGCTGCGGGAAAACGTGCGCACCTGGAATGAACCGACGCACAGGTTTGTGATACTAGAACTATGACATCCATCGGACTCGGAATGCCGGCTATGCCCGCGCCCACGCTCGCGCCACGCCGCAAGACCCGCAAGATCAAGGTGGGCGACCTTTACGTGGGCGGCGACGCACCCGTGAGCGTCCAGACGATGACCACCACCAAGACGGAGGACATCAACGCCACCCTGCAGCAGATTGCGGAACTCACGGCCGCCGGCTGCGACATCGTGCGCGTTGCGTGTCCCACCCAGGACGACGCCGACGCCTTGCCCGTGATCGCGAAGAAGTCCAACATCCCGGTGATCGCCGACATCCACTTCCAGCCCAAGTACGTCTTCGCCGCGATCGACGCCGGTTGCGCTGCGGTCCGGGTCAACCCGGGCAACATCCGCAAGTTTGACGACCAGGTCAAGGAGATCGCCCAGGCGGCCAAGGATCACGGCACCTCGATCCGCATCGGCGTCAACGCCGGGTCGCTGGATCCCCGGCTGCTCAAGAAGTACGGCAAGGCCACCCCGGAGGCGCTCGTCGAGTCCGCAGTGTGGGAGGCCAGCCTGTTTGAGGAGCACGACTTCCACGACTTCAAGATCTCGGTCAAGCACAACGACCCGGTGATCATGGTCCGTGCCTACGAGATGCTGAGCGAGCGCGGCGACTGGCCGTTGCACCTTGGCGTCACCGAGGCGGGCCCCGCGTTCCAAGGCACCATCAAGTCCGCCACCGCCTTCGGCGCCCTGTTGAGCCAGGGTATCGGCGACACCATTCGCGTGTCCCTGTCGGCGCCTCCGGTGGAGGAGGTCAAGGTCGGCATCCAGATTCTCCAGAGCCTCAATCTCAAGGAGCGCAAGCTCGAGATCGTGTCGTGCCCCTCATGCGGTCGCGCCCAGGTGGATGTGTATGAGTTGGCCGAGAAGGTGACCGCCGGACTCGAAGGTATGGAGGTCCCGCTGCGCGTGGCCGTCATGGGGTGCGTCGTGAACGGCCCTGGCGAAGCTCGCGAGGCCGACCTCGGGGTCGCCTCCGGAAACGGCAAGGGCCAGATCTTCGTCAAGGGCGAGGTGATCAAGACGGTCCCCGAATCCGCGATCGTCGAAACCCTGATCGAAGAGGCCATGAAGTTAGCCGCAACGATGGAACCGGTAGAGGGTGGTTCCCCGCAGGTCGTTACCGCGGGATGACCGATTCGCTGTTGCGCCGGGGCCAGTATTCAGTGGCGCCCGCGCAGCAGCGCGATGTGACCGAGGCGCGTGAACTATGCGCGACAGACCCCGTCGCGAATGTGGTGCCGGCGATGCACCTCGAGACGGCATCGCGGGCCGGAGCCATCCCCAAGGGGCTGTGGGTGGTGCGACGTCGCGGTCGCGGGTCGCGAGACCTGGCAGGTGTGCTGTGGTGCGGCGCGAACCTCACCGCGGTCCTGCCTACCGACGGCGACGAGGCCGACGACGCGAGGGCGGAGGTCGCCGCCGCGATCGTGGCGCGGCTGAGCAGGCCCGCCGCGCTGGTGGGCGACGCCGAACTGACGCTGGACCTGTGGGGAAGAGTCGAGCCGTGGTGGGGCCCGGCCCGGCAGCTGCGACCCCATCAGATCTCGATGGTGACGGACCGCGACCCCGAACCCGTCGAATCGTCTCGCGTGGGCGTGGAGCCGCTGAGGCAGGCGTCGATGGATGACTACCCGCACCTGTTGCCCGCTGCGGCCCACATGTTCATGGGCGAGGTGGGCTACGACCCCCTCCAGCATGGACGCGAGGCCTATGAAGACCGGCTCACTTACCTGGTGCGGGCCGGCTGCAGTTACATCATGTATGGGAATGTCCATGGCACGCGAGACGTGGTCTTCAAGGCCGAAGTGGGCGTCGTGGGTGGTGGCGTGGCACAGATCCAGGGCGTCTGGGTTCAGCCGAGCCTGCGCGGCCTTGGGTATGGGAGCGAGGGAATGGTTCAGCTGGTGAAGCGCGTCCGCGAGGATCACGCCGAGGCAGTGTCGCTCTATGTCAATGACTTCAACACGGCGGCCATCGGCGCGTACGCTGCGGCCGGTTTTGAGCGCGTCGGTACCTTCGCGACGGTGATGTTCTGAGCGTCGCCGTAGGCTGAGCATGTGCCACCAGTACTCGCTACACTCGTTCGGTGGCGCGCGATCGTGGCGACACTTGCGCTCCTAGCGCTGGCGGGGTGCGCGTCGGATCCGGAGCCGCCCGAGCGTCGCGCGATCGTGCCCCCGGAGCCGCTGGTGGAGGCGGTCAGCGCAGATCCCTCGGCGCCCGTACCTTCGGCGCCACGTGACCCGATCGTGCCCCACAACATCACCAGCGCGTCCTCGCTCACCGTGGTCGTGACGAAACACCGACCGCTCGATCCCGTCTCCTACGTGCCCGTCGACCTTGTGAAGGTCAGCGGGGTGCCGGGCGGCGCGGGGCAGCAGATGCGTGCGGAGGCGGCTGCGGCCATGACCCGGATGTATGAGAACGCGAAGGCCGCGGGCGTCCCGTTTCGCATTCTTACCGCCTACCGCTCCTACGGCTTCCAGCAAGGCGTGTACGGTAGCAATGTCCGCGCATCGGGCACGGCCGCAGCCGACCGTCACGTGGCGCGACCGGGGTACTCGGAGCATCAGACCGGGTTGACCGCAGACATCAATGATGTGTCGGCCAACAAGCTACAGCAGAGTTTTGGTGCGTCCGCTGCTGGTACGTGGGTGCGCGAGCATGCACACGAGCACGGCTTCATCATCAGCTATCCCGAGGGTGCTGAGGCGGTCACCGGCTACGTCTACGAACCGTGGCATGTGCGCTACGTGGGCGACGACGTGGCCCGGGACATGCACGCCACGGGGGTGGCCACCCTTCAGGAGTACTTCCACGTTGAGGCGTCTCCCAGTTACGAGTAGAGCCGCTGTGCCGCGTGACGGGCGGAGCGCGCCGCAGGCGGCGCCGCGGCAACTAGGCTTGCCCCATGCTTCGCATGTCCACACTCTTTGTCCGCACGCTCCGTGAAGACCCGGCCGATGCCGAGGTCGCCTCGCATCGGCTGCTCATCCGCGCCGGCTACATCCGCCGCGCCGCGCCCGGCATCTACACCTGGCTCCCGTTGGGGCTCAAGGTGCTCGCCAAGGTGGAGGCCGTGGTGCGCGAAGAGATGGACGCGGCGGGCGGCCAACAGGTCCACTTCCCGGCGCTGCTTCCGCGCGAGCCGTATGAGGTGACGGGACGCTGGACCGAGTACGGCCCCAACCTGTTCCGGCTCGCGGACCGCAAGGGCGCCGACTACCTGCTGGCCCCCACGCACGAGGAAATGTTCACGCTGCTGGTCAAGGACATGTACTCGTCGTACAAGGACCTGCCGCTCACCATCTATCAAATCCAGAACAAGTACCGCGACGAGGCCCGCCCCCGTGCCGGCCTGCTGCGTGGCCGCGAGTTCATCATGAAGGACTCATACAGCTTCGACGTCGACGACGAGGGACTCGAGCGGTCGTATCAGATCCAGCGAGACGCCTACATCAAGATCTTCGAACGCCTGGGCATCGAGTACGTCATCGTGCAGGCCCAGTCCGGGGCGATGGGAGGATCCACGTCGGAGGAGTTCCTGTCGCCCACCGACGTGGGGGAGGACACGTACGTCCGCTCGGCGGGAGGCTACGCGGCCAACGTCGAGGCGGTGACGACCCCGATCCCGCCAGCGATTGACTTCGCAGACGCCCCTGCGGCCCACGTCGAGGACACCCCCGACACGCCCACCATCGCCACGCTCGTCGATGTGGCCAACGCGCGTCACCCGCGCCCGGACCGCCCGTGGACGGCGGCTGACACCCTCAAGAATGTGGTGCTCGCCCTGACGTCTCCCACAGGAGAGCGGTCGCTGCTCGTGGTCGGCATCCCTGGCGACCGCGAGGCCGACATGACGCGCCTCGAGGCCGCCCTCGCGCCGGCCACCGTGGAGGCCGCCAACGAGGACGACTTCAAGGCTCACCCCGAGCTCGTGAAGGGCTACATCGGCCCGGGCGCCCTGGGGCCGCAGGCACGCGCTACGGGTGTGTCGCGCGGCGACGAGGGCGACACCGCCATTGCGTACCTCGTGGATCCGCGCATTGTCGACGGCACCCGTTGGGTGACCGGCGCCGACGCACCCGGCCGGCACGTGTTCGAGCTCACGATGGGCCGCGACTTTACGGCCGACGGCACGATCGAGGGCGCCGAGGTGCGCGCCGGCGATGAGGCGCCCGACGGTTCCGGACCGCTCGAGCTCGCACGCGGCGTCGAGATCGGCCACATCTTCCAGTTGGGCCGCAAGTATGCGGAGGCGCTCGACCTCAAGGTGCTCGACGTCCACGGCAAGCAGGTGACGGTCACGATGGGTTCCTACGGCATCGGCGTGACCCGTGCCGTGGCGCTACTTGCGGAGCATCATCACGACGAGCTGGGCCTCACCTGGCCGATCCAGGTTGCGCCGTATCACGTGCACGTCATGGCGGCGGGCAAGGACGAGGCGGTGTTCGCTGCGGCAGAGCAGGTCGCGTCGGGACTTGAGGCGGCAGGCGTTGAGGTGCTGTACGACGACCGACCCAAGGTATCCCCTGGAGTAAAGTTCAAGGATTCAGAGTTGCTCGGTGCGCCCTACATCCTGGTCATCGGACGCGGACTCGAGAACGGGACCGTCGAGTTTAAGAACAGGGTCACGGGAGAATCGGCGGAGATCCCCGTAGCCGAGGCCGTGACGGCGGTGGCCACGGCGGTGCGCGAGGCGCTTGCCGGGTAGTGAGGTTCTCATGACGGCCATTTGGGCGCACCGTGGCTCGCGTTTGCGGGCGCCTGAGAACACGATGGCGGCGTTCGCTCTCGCGGTCGCCGACCGGGCGGACGGCATCGAGCTGGACGTGCACCTGACGGCCGACGGGCACCTCGTGGTGAGGCACGACGCGACTGTCATCGTGCCCGACGGCTCGACGGCGCTCATTCGGGACCTGACGCTGCGCGAGTTGGACGGTGTGGACGTGGGCGACGACGCGTCTGGCGCCCTGCGCATCCCGCGGTTGCACGAGGTGCTCGACCTGCTCGCGCCCACGGACGTGATACGCAACATTGAGGCGAAGAACGGCCCTGTGCTGTACCCGGGAATCGAGGACGCGCTGATCGCGGCACACCGCGCGTCTGGAATGGGGGAGCGCCTCGTCTACTCGTCCTTCAATCACGTCACGCTGGTGGCGCTTCGTGAGCGCGAGCGTTCGCTCGCTATTGCCCCGCTCTACGAGGAGGCGCTGGTGGACCCCTGGGTCTATGCGAGTCACATCGGTGCGGATGCCGTGCACGCGCACTACGCCACCCTCGGGCTCCCAGGGATGATCGAGGGCTTCAAGGAATCTGGCATTGCGGTGCGGGCTTGGACGGTGAACGACCCGGCCGACTGGCGCGCGCTGGCGCGCGCTGGCATCGACGCGATCATCACGGATGATCCGGCCGCGGCTATCGCGGTGCGAGACGAGGTCGAGGGGCGATAGTTGCAGTCGCCCCCTACGTGGGTCGCCTGCCTGCGGTGAGGCCACTGAGGCGGTCGTGAGCGGGGCGGGACCGTGACGCATCGCGGGTTCGGTGAGTGCTCTTGTGGGCAGAGGTATCCCGGTGCGTCTGGGTCACGCCGCGTTTCGGGCGGAGTTCTCCTGTGTGGCGGGGTCATGCGGCGTCCTCTCTGGCTGCGTCGTTCCGGGCAGAGTTCTCCCGGGCTTCGGTGGATGCCGTCTCGCTGGCGGTGCTTGAGACGGAGTTCTCCCGGAGCCGCCCCCGGTTTCCCAGACACGTTGTGTGTTGATCATGCCGCAATTTCGGCACGTGCGTGAAGGTCTTCGTAGGTCGCGGGGCTGAGGGAGCGGCCGAGGTGGTCGGTCAGGGCGGTGTGGCGCCGGACGGGGTTGTAGAACCCTTTGATCCATTCGAAGATCGCCGAGGCGAGCTCGACGCGGGTGACCCAGGAGCGCCGGTCGAGCAGTTCGCGTTGCATGGTTGACCAGAACGACTCGATGAGAGCGTTGTCCACGCTGGAGGCGACCCTTCCCCATGGAGCCCAGCAGGCCGGCCTGGCGCAGCCGGCGACCAAAAATCCAGGACGTGTATTGAGCTCCTAGATCGGCGTGGGCGATGGTGCCGGGCCTGGGTCGGCGTTGCCAGCGGGCCATCTGGAGGGCGTCCGTGACGAGCTCGGCGGTTGCCCGATCACCAATCGACCAGCCCAAGCAGCGGCGGGAGAACGCATCGATGACCGCGCAGCAATACACCCACCCGTCACGAGCCCGGTGCTGAGTGATGTCGGTGAACCACACTCGGTCAGGCGCGTCAGCCCGGAACTGGCGTCTCACGAGGTCCTTGTGGGGTGCTGGCGCTGGCTTCCACGAGCGGTTCTTGCGCACATGAGCCACGCCTCGCGGTCCTGCTTGACGCAGCAGGCGTGCCACACGCTTACGACCACACAGCACGCCGTGTTCGATCGACAGTTCGTCATGGATCCGTTTGGCTCCGTAGTTGCCGCGCGAATCACGGTGGACCCGGCAGATCAGGTCCGTCAACGCCCGGTCCTCGATCTCGCGCGGTGACGGGGCCCGTTCCAGCCACTCGTAGTAGCCAGCACGGGACACCTTCAGTTTCCGGCACGTCACCGCGACGGGGATCCCGTCGCGGCTGAGCTCAAGGACGAGTCGGAAACTCATTATGGGAGCACGTTCTCCCGAGCAGAGTAGGCGCTGGCGCGTTTGACAATCTCAAGTTCCATCTCGAGAACCCGGTTCTTAGGACGCAACTCGACCAACTCGCGCCGCTCCTCGGTTGTGAGTCCTTCCTTGCGTCCCGCGTTGATGTCGTCCTGCTTCATCCACCTGCGCAGACACGACTCGCTGATCCCCAAACCGCTGGCGACCCGCGCGACCGGCTCTCCCTGACGGACCAGATCCAACGCTCGGCGCCGACACTCCGGCGATTTCGCTTGTGGCATTCCGAACTCCTCTCGGGAACATCATCCCAAGTCAGGTGTCCGGAAAAGCGGGGTTGGCTCCGCGCGGGCTGCGTCGCTGAGGTAGGTGTTCGCATAGGCCCATTCGGTGGCGAGGGTGCGGTTGAAGCGTTCGGCTTTGCCGTTTGTCTGGGGCCGGTCGGGGCGTGTCCAAATGTAGTTGGCGTCACCCAATGAGTCCTGGAAGTCGCGGGATCGGTAACAGGCGCCGTTGTCGGTCATCACGGCGGTGACGGTGATGCCCGCAGTGTTGAAGAACTGGGTGGCCCTTCGCCAGAAAACTGCGGCAGTCTCCTTCTTCTCGTCGTTCAAGATCTCGGAATGGGCGAGCCTTGAGTGGTCATCGATGGCGTGGTGGAGAAACGAGTAGCCGCGTCCTGTGGTGGCGTGCCCGTTGTTGTTCTTGACTGCCTTGGCTCGACCCAGGGTGCGGTGTCCACCACCATGGGGATCCGTCCGAGTTTCTTGATGTCCACGTGCACGAGTTCACCGGGACGGGCTCTCTCGTAGCGAACAGGCGTGGCACGTCTGACCGGTAGCTTGGTCGAGGTGGTGCAGAAGTGGCATCTGGTGGCGATCGAGCACCCGTCCGACAGTGGAGCGGGGAACGTGCAGGTGGTAGCTGATGCGGTGCGGACCCCACCGGCGGGTGACACGCAGCGCCACGATTCTTCTTTCTAACCGTGCTGGACACCGCGATGGCGACCGATGTGGTCGTGACGACAGGTCTGACGTTGGCAAGCCCGCACGGAAACGATCAGCCCATTTCTTCGCGGTCGCCAGCGAGCACTGGAAGCGCTCGCCCGCAGGACGGTGTGACCATCCGTCCTGAACAACGAGAACAGCGAGCCGACGGCGCCCCTCGGGCGTCAACGGGGCATGAGCGTGACTCACGAAGACATCCGGTTGCGACAGTGAGTGTGGTAACCCACATCGTGCCGGAGGTCTTCGCTAACTCAAACAATCACAACGTCCTGGGGAACTATGCAGTTAGTAGTCGCAACCGTTGCCCGGCGACTGGAGGGATCCGGTCGCCGAGATCATCTGCGCCGAGGTGCTCTTGTATGCGGAACTCAAATGGTATCCCGAGGTGGTCCAGTCGTAAAGCACTGCGCCGCCGCCGCTTGAAACGTGGAAATGCTCGGTCGTGCCGCTGGATGTCGCCCACAGCATCACGTAGTAGTTGTAGCAGTTCTTGGCGCCGAACGGTACATCGACGGCCGAAGCTGTAACACTGGAGCCGACAACAGCAATCCCCGCGATGGCTGCGGTTGCTGCGAAGCGAGCGAACTTGGATTGGGCGAAAGGTAGTGAACGCATGTTTAATCCTCTCCTGACTTTGGAACCTGCCGCAGACTGAGAGACCGTCGTGTGCTTCGGTCGCCGAGCCAGCAATCCGACGCTAGCGCAGTCAGCCTTCAGCATTCATTGACTTTTGGTTAGCGTTGCGTGAATAGTGAATGCACCTGTCAGGCCTGTGGTACGAATGTGCGTGTGATCAGTTGTAATGCGACATTGCGGGCGTGCGGCGTCGTGATCGTCCTGATCTCGCTAGTAACCGGTTGTAGTTGGGCTAGCAGCAATGGGTCCCTGCCGCGAGATGCGCAGGCGTCCGAAGCAACGTTGGTGCCGACCGTTGGCGCGGGTGTGCCGGGCACGACAGTGACCAGTTCGTCAGGCGCTGTGCCGACGTGGGTCTTCGAGGTCGCCGAAGACGAATGGGCGCTCGCCTTACAGAAGTCGCCAGGCTTGGCGCGGCCAGAGGTTGAGTTCTTGAGGGCATCGACGCCGCTCGACTTCGCGGACAGTTACGTGGCATGCATGCACGACGCCGGTTTTCCGGCTGTGACTCTCATGATCGACGGTGGAGTGTCCTCTGGCCAACTCGAGGAGGAGAGCTTCGACGCATACCTGCTTGCGGACTATGAGTGCGCAGTCCGCTACGCGATCAACCCCACTTACTACGCGCCCTACTCGGACGAGCAGATGGAACTCATCTACGACTTCTACGCCGAAGACCTGATCCCATGTATCACGTCACTCGGATTCACAGTGGGCGAAATGCCCGCGTTCGAGGTGTTTGCTGAGCGAGAGCTTGGGGGCGATCCGTGGAACCCTGTCCAACTGGCTGCAGGCACTGACTACGACGTCTACATGCAGATTCACGAGTCATGTGAAACCGTCCCAGACGGCCTCTACTAGTGATGGGGAACGCCAGCGCGCGAGGGAATAGCGCGATCCGCAGGACTCTCGGGACTCTCGGCGCGCTCGTAGTCGTCGTCGGAGCAATGGCGGTGGTCTGGGCCGTGGGTGTGATGGCCCATCCGGTGCCAGAGCCTTCCGAGCCTGAGCCTGTGACGGTGCGGGTGGTGGAGGGTACGGTTGAGGACTCGTCTCAGTACAGCGCCGTCATCGAGCGGGAAACCTTGGTCCCGGTGTTGAACCGCGCAACGGGGACGTTGACGGCGATGCCGTCGGACCACGTCATTCGGATATCTGCAGGCGACCAGCTGTACGAAGTAGACGAACGACCGGTGACAGTGGCGGTGGGCACTGTGCCGATGTACCGCGACATCGCGCGTGGCGCAGCCGGTGAGGACGTGCGGCAGGCCCAGCAGATGCTCGCGGACGCTGGTCTCCTTTCGGGTCCGGTCGACGGTGTGGCGGGCCAGCAGTTCGTGAATGCGGTTCGCGCGTGGCAACGCGATCTGTACGTCGACGACACCGGAGTTATTGGCATCGGCGATATCGTGTTTATTCCGCAGCTCCCGGCCGCTGTCGCAGTGAGCACCGAATATGCGGTGGGTGCCATACTTGTCGGTGGCGAGCCGCTCCTGACGCCGATAGCTGCGCAAGCCTCCACCTCAATCGTGGTACCCGAGACCCAGAGTGCGGAAATTCCTGCGGGGGCAGCGGTCACCGTCGTGGTGGGCGAGCAAGAGATCGATGGCAAGGTCGGGGACCGGCAGGCCACCGAGTCTGGAAATACACGTGTCGAGATCACGAGTCCCGACGATTCACCTTTGTGCGATCAGGGCTGCGCTGAGAGCCTGGATCAGTTGAGTACCGCGGTCCTCGCAACCGTGGTCCGAGTGCCGCAGACCTCAGGGCTGACAGTTCCGGTCACGGCGCTGTGGACGGATGAGGCTGGCGGTGTGAGCCTCCGGCCGCTGGTCGGGGAACCCGTGGATGTTGAGATAGCCGCCTCGGCTACAGGAATTGCCGTGGTGGAAGGGGAGGGCGTCGTGGCCGGCATGGCCGTTCTCGTCGCAGAGGGCGGGACAGGATGATGCCGCTGGTCGCCCGCGACGTCACATTTGGATATCGTCCACGCCAGACCGTGATTGACGGGTGGTCAGACAACTTCCAATCAGGCGAGACGGTCGCGATCACAGGGCCGAGCGGCTGCGGCAAGTCGTCGCTGCTGTTTCTCCTCGGTACTATGCTGCGGCCGCGCAGCGGGTCGATCGTGGTGGACGGGCACGAGGTTGGCAACATGTCGGACAGCCAGCGCTCTCGGTTGCGGTCGCGGGTGTTCGGCTTTGTCTTCCAGGATGCGAGCCTCGACCCGCACCGGAGTGTGCTCGACAATATTCTGTTGCCAGCGGCATATCGCGGCGAGCGACGTGCCCAATGGCTCGATCGTGCACACACTCTGGTCGCCGCGGTTGGCGTCGAGGTGCCGTTGGAGCGCAGGCCTGGCGAGATTTCGGGGGGCCAGGCCCAGCGCATCGCGCTCGCCCGCGCCCTGCTGCATGAGCCCCGCGTGATCCTTGCCGACGAGCCCACAGGCAATCTCGACTCCGAAACGTCTACGAAGGTCATGGACGTGCTCGCGCGTGCGGCTCACGCTGGCGCGACGGTCGTGATTGTTACGCACGACCCCGAGGTAGTCCGGGCATGCGATCGGAAAACTGAGCTCACCGGCAGCGCCGTTACTGGGCGCGACGTACAAACAGTGTCGTGATCGCTCTACTCGAGGAGGTACTCCGGGATGCGCGAGCGCGCCGCGGCGCGACTGCGCTTGCGATTGCAACGACCGCCGTCGCCTACGCGGCGACACTCCTCATTTTCGGTTCATCGGTGGCTGCGGGCTTCGCCGCGCTCGACGCCCTTGAGAGTGTAGATTCGCGAACAATCGTCGTGCGTTTTGACTCAAGCCTCGATGTATCGCTGGACGATGTGCGAGCGGTGCAGGCACTTGAGCCGGTGTCCGCCATGGTTGTGCTTGGCCCAGCCCGCGACGCGTGGTCAACCGCTGTCGGGCCACGACGTCCCGTCGCCCTGAGGACCTGCCTTGCGGGCACTGAGGCCGTGTGCGAGGCCGCTCCCGATGGAGTCGCAATTGACGCGGCGGCCTCTCGGGGCGCGCTCGACTCAATGGGATTCACGGGTTCGCGGGGTGTTCTGGAGGACTCCACTCACGCGGTGTACGTCGTCGACGAGGCGCGAACGTCGCTGCTGACCTATGGCACTCTCGACAACACGGCTATTGCCACAGGGCCCGCGAGCGACCAGGACGTCGCCTTGATTGTGATCGAGGCGGCCTCGTCCCAGCACGTGCGTGTCTTGACGAGCGCGATCGCCGACTCTCTTTCGGGGTTCGATGGTTCGAAGATCTCGATCGAGTCTAGCCCCGAGATCGGAGACCTGCGCAGCCGCATCGCGGGGTCGAGCTTTGAGAGTGCGCGCTTCGTGACGCTTGCCATCATGGTGGGTGGCGCAGCGGTTCTTGCCCTGAGCGAGCTCGCCGTCGCGCGGTCACGTCGGCGAACGATGGGCCTGAGGCGCGCTATCGGTGCGTCTCGGCGTCAACTCGCTCTGGGCATTCTGCTCCAGGGCATCCTAACGGGGGCCGTTGGTATTACCATCGGCGGCGGCGTGTCACTATGGATTCTCGCCATCACCGGGGTTGCCGTCTCTCTCACATTTGCTGCCGCGGTTGCCGTGATCCTCCAGACAGTGGTCGTGGCGGCATCCGCTGTACCTGCCGCATACGCGTCCCGCAGGGATCCAGCACGGGAACTCCGGATACCGTGACGCTTTGCCCGGTACGCGTTGGCCAGTCGGCCAACCATGCGGTTGGCGATTCACTATGCCCTGTCGAATGCCGCCGTCTCAAGGGCCAATGCTCCAATCAGATAACACGATTGCGCGAGCGCTAGGTATGAGCAATACTCGTTGAGACCCCGGGAAGACCGGGCCGGGGACAATCTCTGCCGGGCACAAAGTGCAACCACTGCCGCACGCCACGACCGCGCCATCATGGGCTCGAAATGAGGAACTAGACAGTTCCAGTTCGACCCCGGAGGCTTCTCCTACGTCAACAACGATCCGGGTCAGTACACCTAGGGGATGACCGTCAGCCCTGGAAGCGTCGGCACATCGGCCGCCGTGAAGCCATCGGTGCGCATCGCCCTCGCGTAGGCGTCAAATGATGCGTTGAGGAGCCACGCGGCGTCGTCTGCAGAAGCGCCATCGAGTAGCGCCGCGTACCGCCACGCCAAATCCGCTTCGAGCGAGCGTTCGAGAGAGCGTCTCGAGTCAGGGTCGAGCAGGTCCGTGTCCCTCACTTGGTACAACGGTGTGCGGGGATCCGCATCGAGCAGCGTGGCGAGGGTGTCGGAACGTTCGGCGTGAAGGCGGGACCTGCCGAGCGCGTCGGTCCTGCGCGGCCCAAACTCCTGCGCCGCGAGCGTCTCGTACGCAAAGCGCGCCTCGTCCTCCTTCAGCGCGAGGACTGTCAGTGTTTCCTGTGCAAGGCCCGTTGATGCCACGCCAGTAGTCGCGGTGGGAACGAAGCCAGCGGTGAAGTTGATCGAGCCGTCCGCGAGGGGGAACCACCGAGGGTCTGCGTCGCCGGGGGTTTCATCGGTGGCGTCGGCTTCGCCGGTGGGAGGCGCCGTGGGAGCAGCCGACGCAGTGGCGGCCTCCGCCTCGGCCTGCGCGGCAGTGGCCTCCTCCACGGCCCACAGTTCGCGCAACGCCCACTCGAGATCCATCGACCGGGCAAGGAAGGCGAGATCAGCGTCGGCCGTGGTGGCGGCGACGGTAGCGGCGATCTCGCGCGCCGTGGCGACCGCGTCCGAAAGCGTGGGCTGGAGGGTGGGGGACGTGGTCGCGTCATCGTCCGACGACGGGCTAGCAGAGGGGTACGCGACATACACTCCGCCGAGCACCTCAAGATGAGCCGCGGCGGCGTCGGACGCCCCCACCGCAACTTCGTCGGCGTCGGCGCCCTCCCGCCCGGCAGCCTCGACAATCCCTGCCACTGCGTCGGCGAGCGAATCCCGAGCGACGGTGACCTCGTCTGGCGAGGGAAACGCGGGGGGATCGCCCTCCAAGCGAACCCCGCAGCCCGATAACGTCACCGCCACGGCCCCCACAAGAATCGCCACGCACACCCTTGAACTGACCGAGCCGCCGCCCCATTCCAGAACCGCCATGCGCGTAGTCTCCCACGCGCCGCTGGCGGGCCGTAGAATCGGGGGGCGAGTACAAGTGAAGCAACGGAACGCGCGTGAGCGCGCAGGGAGGCAGCGAATGAAACTCGACGACCGCATCGCTGACCTGGCGGGACCAGTGGCAGAGGCCGTGGGCCTCATGGTGGACTCCGTGACGGTGTCCGCGGCTGGAAAGCACACCCGTGTGCTCGTGACCGTTGATCTTCCTCAGGACGCCGTCGGATCGGCGGACCTCGACACCGTGGCTGCGGCCTCGCGCGCCATCGGCGACGCGCTCGATGAGGCGAACGTCCCTTCCGGTGCTTACCTCCTCGAGGTCTCGACACCCGGCACCGATCGGCCCCTCACGTTGCGCAGGCACTTCTTGCGCGCGCGCACGCGGCTGGTGACGCTGGAGATGGCGAATGGCGATGCGGTGACGGGGCGAATCATCGAGGTGACGGACACCGATCTGGTTCTCGACCACGATGGCGAGGTCCGCACGGTCGCGCTTGCCGACGTGACGCTCGGACGCGTGCAGGTCGAAATGAAGCGACTCGACTGAGGCCAACGGGCCCAGCCGACAGAACGGACGGAACACAACGTGGACATCGACATGGTGACCCTCAGGGGACTCGAAAAGGAGCGCGATCTCAAGCTCGACGTGCTGATCGACGCGATCGAGCAGGCCCTGCTCAGCGCCTATCACAAGACCCCTGGCGCATACGCTCACGCCAGAGCCATCGTGGACCGCGACTCTGGCAAGGTGTCGATCCACGCCCGCGAGGAGACAGAGGACGGGCTGCCCGGCCCCGAGTTCGAGCACACTCCGCACGACTTCGGCCGGATTGCGACCGCGACCGCTCGGCAGGTGATAGTGCAGCGGCTTCGCCAAGCGGGCGACGATGCCGTGCTGGGCCAGTACGCCGACAAGGAGGGCACGCTGGTCTCCGGCGTCATTCAGCAGAGCGCCGACCCCCGCAACGTGCACGTCGATGTGGGAGACGTCGAGGCGCTGTTGCCCGGCCACGAGCAGGTGCCGACGGAAACGTACGTCCACGGCGAGCGACTGCGCGGCTACGTGCTCACGGTCGCGCGCGGCGCCAAGGGCCCCTCGATCACCCTGTCCCGCACCCACCCCGGGCTGGTGCGCAAACTGTTTGAGATGGAGGTGCCCGAGATCGCCGACGGCACCGTGGAGATCATGAGCCTGGCCCGCGAGGCCGGTCACCGTTCCAAGATGGCCGTCCGGGCCACCGTTCCCGGCGTGAATGCCAAGGGCGCGTGCATCGGCCCGATGGGCGCCCGAGTGCGCGCCGTCATGAGCGAATTGCGTGGCGAAAAGATCGACATTGTCGATTGGGACGACGACCCGGCCACGTTCGTCGGCAATGCGCTGTCGCCCTCGCGAGTGGTGTCGGTGACCGTGGTGGATGCCGAGGCACGGGCCGCTCGCGTGATCGTGCCGGACTATCACCTGTCGCTCGCGATCGGCAAGGAAGGCCAGAATGCGCGCCTTGCGGCGCGGCTCACGGGCTGGCGCATCGACATCCGATCTGACGAAGCACCGC
Source organism: Demequina sp. (assembly GCF_016278765.1). Taxonomy (GTDB): domain Bacteria; phylum Actinomycetota; class Actinomycetes; order Actinomycetales; family Demequinaceae; genus Demequina. The sequence goes on from NZ_JADQBE010000046.1 coordinate 23,930, forward strand.
AGGAGCAAGGTGACCCGAACTGATCGAGCGCGCTAGACTGGGTGGGCCGAACGTCGAGCCGGGCTCTGACGCGCGCCCCACAGGACATGTGCCTGTGCGCACGTGCGTGGGATGTCGACGGCAAGACGCTCGGTCGGTTCTTGTGCGAGTGGTGCTGACCGACGGCCGCCTAGCGGTCGACGAATCAGCAGTCGCGCCGGGTCGGGGAGCATGGCTCCATCCGGACGGGCGTTGCCTCTCGCACGCGACGAGGCGCCACGCATTTGGCCGCGCATTTCGCACGGC
>NZ_JADQBE010000062.1:0-23189 GCF_016278765.1 Demequina sp.
GCGCGTCTCGTTCGCAATGAGAAGGTCAGGGGTTCGATTCCCCTCAGCTCCACCAAAACCCGCTTAGTCAAACCGTGGACCAAGGGAACGCCTTTTGAGGCCTTTTCCACTTGGCTCCCAGGTGCGATTGGCCCGTTCTTCGGAACGGGCCTTTTCGTTTGCCTGAGTGTAGCTACGGCGCCCGGGCCGAGCAGGTGGTTGAACGGTGGTGCGAGTTGTGGGCGAACCGAAGCGTCCGGGTTGACGAGGATGCGTACGAAGAAGGCCTGGTTGAAGAGCTTCTTGATGCGGTCCGGCGCAGTCGCGTAAGCGGTGCCGCACGACTGGGCGAGGTCGAGCGCGAGGCACAGGTTGGCCTCGATGCGCTGGTGATGTTCGGTGCCCGCGCCGAGCTTCTTCGCAGTGTCGTGCAGGCCTGCGGCGATGCGGTCCTGCTCGCGTCGCGCCGGTGGTGGAATGCGGAGCGGGCTTTCAGGTCGGACTTGGTCATGCGGAAGGATTGCTCGACGCGCCATGGGTCGTGGTAGGCGCCGATAACGTCACTGCCAGGTATGACGGACTGGGGCAGGTTCGTAACGTAGCTCTTGATACCCGCCAGTTGCCTCGCGCGGTCGATCGTGGCCTGATCGAGTTCCTTGACCGCCCCCGACGCTTTCAAGAAGCGTGCTTTGCGCATCGGGGTCGTGCCCGCAGCGATCTTCTCGGCCTTGGCGATCATGAGGTTGATGTTGCGGTCGTCGCGCTTGTTGCGTGTGAACGACCACTGGTACACGACCTTGCGCTGGCGAGCCGCCGGTCCGGTGCCCATCAGCCGGGTCGACTCGAGGATCTGCCCGTCAGCGAAGTGGTTACCGTGGGCGGTGAAATGCTCCTCAAGGTCGTAGGGGGCCTTCGTCAATCGCGACCCGACAACGAACGCGAGCCCCGCGTCCTCGAGTGCGTTCACATTGCTGGCGGACAGCATGCCCGCGTCGGCGGTAGAGCGTCACCGGGTCGATCTCGGCGACGATCCCGTGGTGGTAACTCGGAGACATCCCTCGACCGTATCGCCTACCTCAGTCGTCGGTGCGGGTCGCCGCCGGTGCGGTAGTGGTGCTGGAGGCTCTGCCCTCGGAGGCGCCGGCAGGGTTCACAGGGTCTTCGACGCGAAGGCGCCGGCGATCGTGTCGGGAGCTGAATTCCCGACTGTTGCGGTGGCGTCGAAGACGGCGGTGCCGGGTTCGAACGCGGCTCCCGAGGCGAGCGGGCCGGTGTGGATCGGCCGTAGGCCCAAGCTCGACAGGTAGTCCGCCACTGTGTCTCGGGCGGTGTCATGGTCGGTGGCGTACCGCATCGGAAGACCTGCGAGGTCGGTGAGGTCATCGAGGTCGTGGTAACCGAGTTGGTTCAGTGACTTCACCCAGAGCAGCCCGGGGTGCCCGGCCGCGATCGCCTCGGTCGTTCCCCGCCCGCCGAGATCCGGCGCCGGCCCGTCAACCGGCTCCCAATGGTTGGTCGGATCGATCACCACGGTCCCTCTCGGCAGCGGCAGGTCGACGGTGAGTGCGACGTGGAACGGCACCGCCAGCACCGCCAGGTCCACCGTTCCCCACTGTTGGGCAGGCAGAGCGACGGAACCCGGTGCCATCACCTCCACCACCAAGCCAGGGTCGCGGGTGCCGGGCCGGGTGGCCAGCAGCACCTCGTGCCCCGCCACGACGGAGCGCCTCGCGAGGGCGGTACCGAGTTTCCCAGCGCCGACGATCCCGACCTTCACGAGGTCACGCTCGAGGGCTCACGATCCGCGCGCGTCTCGGCCTTGACCACTGGCAGCACCTCGGTGAGGAAAAGCTCCAGGCTCGCATCGGCGGCGGATTCGGGCATGCCCGGGTCGAACTGACCGACGAAGCGGTCCGAACCTAGCAGCTCGTACTGGGTCAAGATCCCGTCGATCACCTGCTGCGGGCTGCCCACCAGCAGGCCCGCCTGGACCCACTGGTCATAGACGTGCCGCGGCATGCCACCGCGGAAGGCGGGGTGCAGTGACATGTAATGGGAGTAGTACGGGTAGAACTCATCCTGCGCGCGGCGCGAGTCCCTGCCGATGAACATGTGCCCCCCGGTCGCCAGCCGCAACATGTCGGGACTGTGCCCGGCGGACTCACCCGCTCGCCGGTACAGCTCCACCAGACGCACCCCCTGGTTGGCGCCGGTGAACAGTGACAGGAACATCGGCTGCCCGAGCGCTCCAGCCCGCACCGCACTCTGTGGGGTTCCGCCCACTCCGATCCAGATCGGCAGCCGCTCTTGCACCGGCCGGGGGCCCACGTGCAGGTCCCGCAGCGGGGTGCGGAACCGGCCTTGCCAAGGCCGGGTCGGGTCGTCCCGCAGCTGCATCAGTAGCAGCAGCTTCTCCTCGAACAGGTCGTCGTAATCCTGCACGTCATAGCCGAACAACGGGAACGACTCGGTGAACGCACCCCGTCCCACGGTGATCTCCGCCCGGCCGTGGGAAACCTGGTCCAAGGTGCCGAACTGCTCCATCACTCGCACCGGGTCCGTGGTGGAGAGCACGGTCACGGAAGTGGTCAATCGCAGCCGGGTGGTTCGGGCCGCCATCGCCGCGAGCACCACCTCCGGCGCGGACACTGCGAAGTCGGCGCGGTGATGCTCACCCAGGGCGAAGACGTCCAGCCCAGCTTGGTCCGCCGCCTCGGCCTGTCGCAACAGCGCGTCGAGCCGCCGGCCCACGACCTGCGTCGTCGTCTCGCCCGTCAGATCACCGAAAGAGTAAACTCCTAGTTCCATACCGCCAGGTTAGTATCCTTGTCATACTAGTTTCCAACTAGATACCAACCCCGCAGGCACAGACAACGATGGTAGAGGTCGATGAAGACGCACCACGAGGATCCCTGTCCGTTCGGCCCGGCCGTCGAGATCCTGTTGCCCCGATGGACCTCGCACATTCTCTGGGTCCTGAGCGAGCACGGCACTCTCCGGTTCTCCGAGATCCGCACCTTGATCCCGGGCATCACACCCAAGGTGCTGACCGAGCGGTTGCGCAAGCTCGAACGCGATGGACTCGTGGAACGTGGCTACTACGCCCAGGTGCCGCCTCGGGTGGAGTACACGACGACCCCACTGGCGGCGACCCTGCTGCCGACGTTCCGGGTGCTGGCGAGCTGGACCGACGAGCACCTTCCCGAGGTCGCCGCCGCTCGCCGCCGTTATGACGGCGCACAGGGATAGTCGGCCGCGGTCGAGTCGCGCACGGCTCAGCGCTCAGAGCGCCGCCCCGTCGAGCGCGAACAGGTCGTCCGCACCGGCCGTCGCGGGCCTGAGCAACCCGCCGCATGCCGGCAGCAACTGCTCGGCGTTTAACCGCGCCGTCACGAATTTCTCCTCGGCAAGAGCAGCGTCGCCGGTGGATGCCCCGGCCAGCGCCGCGCGGGCTCGCAGCCAGCCGCCGAGACACAGCCCCCACATTCGCAGGTAGGGCGTCGACCAGGCGAGCGCAGATGCGACTCCATCTCACGCACTGGGGTGCAGCGAGCCCCGACGTTCTGCTGCTGCACGGGAATGATCGGGGCCGGCGGGAGTTGGTGGCGAGTGGCGCAGCGGACCGCGGAGCGCGTTCACGGGGTTGTCGCTATGGACCTGCCCGGGCACGGTCTGTCTCCTGCGCATCCATCGCTCACGCTTGAGGATGTCGCGGCAAGCGCGGGACCGCCACAGCAGCTCGAACGTTCTGTAGCACCAGTACGCGACGCCGTCAGGGAGCTAGCTGGTCGACGGCGAGGCCTCCCTCGATGCGGCACGCACGCTGACCGCGTGGGCGAACGGGGTCGTTCTGATGGAACTCGCCAGCGCGTTCCGCCTGGGAGGCGATGTCGACGCCGCATGGGCGTGGGGACTCGAGGGCGTCGTCGCCTGCATTGGCGTTGGATGATCCCGTTATTCCCGAAAAGTTTGGTCTGCGGGACCAAGAATGACGCTTGGCCTCCATGCCACCATGGTGGTGCCCCGCGGACGCCATGGTCCATCTCGGTGTGTTCTTTTTATCCAAAGGAGGATAACGTGACGCAGAAGTACACGGCTCAGGACCTCGTGGGCGTTCTCGGAATCGTGCCCACGCCGGCAACAGCCGACGCGGGTCGTTGGGACGCGAAGAACACGGTCGACGTGGACGTGACCGCCTCCATGATCAGTCAGGTTGCCCCGGTCGTCGACGCCATCATGACGCTCGGTACGTTCGGCGAAGGCGCCACGGTCACCGATGATGAGGCCGTCACGTTCATGGAGATCGTCGTGTCTGCGAACGACGCCAAGGCACCGCTCTTCGCCGGCGCTACCACACTGAACACCCGCGACACCGTTCGGCGGGCGCGGATGCTCCTGGATCTCGGAGCCGACGGCTTGTTCCTCGGACGGCCGATGTGGTGCGAGATGGACGACGAATCGATCTTTCGGTTCTACTCGGACATCGCGGAGGCTCTCCCGGAGACTCCCGTAATCTTGTATGACAACCCATCGGCGTTCAAGGGCAAGATCTCGTCGGAGCTGTATGCGCGGCTCGCATCGATCCCCACACTCATCGGTGCGAAGTACACCTACCTCGGCCCCCAATACGCGGCGGATGTTGAGGCGTGCGGTGACAACATCCGATTGCTCCCCATGGACGCCGACTGGCTGGATGCTCACCAGCTCGGCGGTGAGCGTGTGGCGGCATGCTGGACCCCCAGCGCGGCCTGCGGCACCGCGCCCCTCGAGCGGCTGCGCGAGGCGATGACATCCTCCGATTGGCTCGCCGCTGACGCGATCAGCCAGGACATGAAGCAGGCGTACTCGACCCTCATGCCTGACGGTGACTTCTCGATGTTCTCGAGGTACAACATCCCCCTCGACAAGGCGCGCATCGCCGCAGCCGGCGTCATCGACCCTGGTCCGGCCCGCGCGCCGTACCAGACGGCGCCCCAGTCATATCTCGACGGCGCGGTCGAAGTGGGACGCCGGTGGGCCGAGTTGCAGCGGAGGTACGCCGCCCCCCGTGGAACCGCGGCAACAAGCTAGCGGTCTGCATACAGAGTCTTTCACTCAGTCCCGTTACAACCCGAGCGACAAAGTCTTTCACTCAGTCCCGTTACAACCCGAGCGACAAAGCCGTCGCCGTAAGAAAGGAACCCCATGTCCACCCATGAATCGGTCCTGACCTCTTTAGAACCAGCAGCACCGCCCCGAAAGACCGGGCGCACCGTCGTGGCCACGGCGGTCGGCACCGCCATGGAGATGTACGACTTCGTGCTCTATGGAACCGCGGCCGCCCTTGTATTCGGCCCGTTGTTCTTTCCGCAGGTAGACCCCATCATCGGAACGCTGGCATCGCTGGCGACGTTCGGGGTGGGCTTCGTCGCCCGGCCGCTCGGCGGCGTGATCTTCGGCAACCTCGGTGACCGGATCGGCCGCAAACGTGTGCTGATCATCACGATGATGGGGATGGGCATCTTCTCCACCGTGATCGGATTGCTGCCGACTTATGAGACGATCGGCATCTGGGCGCCGATCCTTCTGGTGGTGCTGCGCCTCCTCCAGGGAGTCGCGATGGGCGGCGAGCAAGGTGGCGCGTTCGTGATGGCTGCCGAATCCGGTGGCCAAGGCTCGGCGCGGCGCGGCTTCCTGGCCGCGTGGCCCGCGGTGGGCATGGCTGGCGGACTTGTACTTGCCACCCTCATCTTCGGCGCGTTCACCGGAGCGCTCGATGACGCTGCGTTCCTGTCGTGGGGATGGCGAGTTCCGTTCCTGATCAGCCTGGTGCTGGTCGGCATCGGCCTGGCAGTGCGTCTGGGTGTGCCGGAGACCAGCGTATTCGAAGCTGTCAAGCGTGAGAACCGCCGAGCGAAGGCTCCGATGCTCGAGGTCATTCGCAGCTATTGGCGCCAGATTCTGCTGGTGATCGGCATGAAGTCGGGTGAGACGGCGGCGTTCTTCCTCATCGCGATCTTCTCCGTTTCGTATGGGAGTCAAACTCTCGGCCTCGCCCGCGGCGATATCCTTAACGCCGTTCTTGTGGCCGCTGTCGTGGAGATGCTGACATTGCCGCTGTGGGGTGCCCTGTCCGACCGAGTCGGACGCCGTCCCGTGATGATCTTAGGTGCCGCGTTCCTGCTGGTGTTCGCCGCTCCGTTCTTCATGCTCTTGAATACGACGTCCCTGCCGCTGGTCTACCTGGCGCTGATCCTTGCCATGGGGTTGGGTCACGCACCGCTCGCGGCTCCGGTCGGCGCGTTCTTCGCGGAACTCTTCCCGACTCGGGTCCGGCTCAGCGGCGTCTCCCTCGGAGTGCAGCTCACGGCTATGCTCGCAGGAGGATTCACGCCACTGATCGCGACCGCACTGCTGGCCACCTTCGGCAACTTCTGGCCGATCGCCATCTACATCGGGGCCCTCGCACTGATCTCGCTGGTCTCCGTCCTCTTGACGCGCGAGACGTTCAGGTCTGGCGAGTTGCCTGTCGAGTGACCTGACCACTGTTCGGCATCGCTGTAGAAGAAAGGACACGGATGATGGACGACACGAATCCGAAACTGAGCGAAGAGGGACTGCAGGAGTTCATGCAGGAACTGGACCGCATGCACCACCGAGACGACCAGCACGTCGTCGAACCAAATCTCGTCACCCACTCCGGGGACGCGTACTGGCTGAAGGGGGTGACCGACAACCCTTCCCATCTCGGCCTGCTGCGTCATCTGCCGATGAAGACTGTTGAGTTCATCCTGCAGGTGATCCCCGCAGACAGCGCGACCGACCTGCAGCGCCATGTCCACGAGTCGGTGCACTACGTCACGGACGGAAGTGGTTGGTCGGAGATCGGCGACCAGGTCGTCGAGTGGAAGAAGGGCGACTTCATCTTCACGCCGCCATGGGTCTGGCATCGGCACTATTCGCGTTCGGAGGACGTGCATATCATCATCATCGAGAACTCCAGGCTGCTGAACACGCTCGATGCTGGGCTTCGCGAGAGCCGCGGCAACGTCAGTTTCGCTGACGAGTTCGGCGCTCAGGAGTAGGTGAATGCGACCGTGAATGGCGGTCACGAGTACGATGACGTGATGAAGCCGAGTCACACCGTTGTGAGCGAAGTGTCGCAGCCGTTCGCTTGGGTACTGGAATTGTCCGGCGTCCCTTCACCCAGCGAACTGCCTGACAACACATACCGAGTGGCCCGTGAACACCTCGGTCCCGGACCGGTGCAGTGGGCCACTCGCAAAGCGGCGAGCGTCGCGGATCTGATGGTCAGCAGCGATCCCTCCCTCGCTCCCTTCGGTAAGGCGCTTCGGTCCCCGACGGAAGCCCTGTTCGTGAACACCCTGCTCCAACTCGTGGACCCAGGCCTCAGCCGCGCTGCACAGCCAGCGCTGCTGCAGTTGGCACAGGATGCGCTCAATGACGGCGCGACGCTCGCCGCGGTGCTGCGAGCGCTCAATCAAGCGCAAGCCAGCATCACGGACGCACTTCTCCATGAGTGCGGGCGACTGATTCCGTCCGGCGATCAGGGCACGATCATGCGGTCGCTCGTGGGCGAGGTCGTCGGCACTCACAATCGCCTCGCGGTTGCGATTGCCGACATGCAAGCCGCCGCGGATGACACCGGTCGGTTCGTGCATGGCACCGAGTCGGCGGTGCTCACCGCGCTCCTCAGCGGGCACGGGCGACCGGAACGGTTCGAACAGGTCACTCGATATCCGCTCGACCGCATCCATGTGGCTGCCGTCGCGTTCAGCAAGGTGCGCGAGCCCGGAAAACTCACGACCACGACCGTTCGGGCCCTCGAGAGCATGGGGTGCGGTCAGATCTTCAAGGTGATGATCGCACCGAACGTGCTCTGGGCGTGGGGCAGCGTGCGCACCGCGGACGAGCTCGACCTAGAGCCGCCGACGCAGTGCAACGGATGGACACTGGCTGTCGGCCTGCCCGGGAAGGGGACCGCCGGCTTCATCGCCAGTCATGAAGAGGCGCTAGCTCTGCAACGAGTCGCCACGATGGCAGGGTGGCGCAACCTCGGGCGAATCCTCCCCTATGAGCGGTATGGGGCGGTCGCAGAACTCGCGGCCCGGCCGGAGCGTCTGCAGAGATTCCTGGAGGTGCAACTCGGCGGTCTGCTCGGCGCCGGCGGCCGCGAGACCGACCTGCGCAGCACCATGCTCGAGTACTTGAATGTCAACCGCAGCCAGTATGAGGCGGCGCGCCGGCTGCATGTGTCGAAAAACACTGTGAGCTACCGGCTCCGGCGCGCCGAGGAGATGCTCGGCCGGGACCTCGGCACGGACCTGAGTCCACTCCATACGGCCTTGCTTGCAACCGACCTGCTCGGCGCGGGCACGAGTGCTCGAGCAACGGTGCCATAGGTCACTCGTCTTCCGCCCCCAGGCGTCGTCCCGATGCGAAGACGGACCATGCGAAGCACGTCCTCGCCCAGGAGGATCACGTAGAGCTCGTCCTCGCGGCGTGCGGTTATTGGGGGGGTCGACTGAGCCCCCTGGCAACGAAGCTGTGTCAGGCATCACCGATGGACCCAATCGAGGGGCGATGCCATCGAGAGCGAGCTTGTCGGTGTAGGCCAGCGAGACGTATCGAGAGCCAGCATCCGAATCCGCCCGCAGCTGCTGCGGGCGGATCGGGTGGCCCTTGTCGCGGCGAACCCCCGAAGCCCGAGAGCGGGCATCGCCCGGTCGATCGCGCCTCTGGGTGCGTCGGGGTCGTGGTGGTGGCGACCCCACCGATGTGCAGGTTCTCGCTGTCGCGCAGGATGCGCAGCGTCTCCTGCTCCACGACGAAGGCACCGACCCGCAGCCACAGGATGCGGTAGAGCGTCACCGGGTCGATCTCGGCGACGATCCCGTGGTGGTAACTCGGAGACATCCCTCGACCGTATCGCCTACCTCAGTCGTCGGTGCCGGGTTCGAACGCGGCTCCCGAGGCGAGCGGGCCGGTGTGGTCGTCGAGGTCGTGGTAACCGAGTTGGTTCAGTGATTTCACCCAGAGCAGCCCGGGGTGCCCGGCCTCGATCGCCTCGGTCGTTCCCCGCCCGCCGAGATCCGGCGCCGTCAGCACCGCCAGGTCCACCGTTGGGTAGGCAGAGCGACGTGCCCCCTCCACGACGGAGCGCTTCGCGAGGGCGGCACCGAGTTTCCCAGCGCCGACGATCCCGACCTTCACGCGGTCACGCTCGAGGGCTCACGATCCGCCCGCGTCTCGGCCTTGACCACTGGCACACGTATCCCCAGAAGATCGGGTCATCGTGGCTGTCCAGGAAGTCCAGGAAGTCCAGGAGACTCTGGACATTCTTGGTAGGCCGCTTATCGCGATACTCGTGAAACCGGAGGTTCCGGTCTCGCCAGTACAGACTCCATTGGCCCGTGGACGCGGTGTAGCGAAGGCGTGCGACGGGAAACCGGGTCCAGTCGCCGCGACCGTCCCACGGCGGGCGGGTCTCGACAATGGTGACGTGGCGGTCCGTGATGTCGCACTCCACCCGGAGTTGGTCCCAAAGGTGCGCTGGTACGCGTTCACGGCACCATCGTCCGATGCGCAGCAGGTCAGTTTCGGGGATCGCCATGACTCGTATTCTGACATCGCCCGACCCGTGAACACGCGCGGAGGCCGGCCCGCCGTGTCGTGGTGCGCCGATAGTCTCGGGGAGGTGGCCACAGGTGCCGCCGAGGGAGGCGTGGAGGATGACGGGCGATCAGCAGCGAGCCGAGCTTCATAAGACGATCTGGCGCATCGCGAACGACCTCCGTGGCAGCGTGGACGGCTGGGACTTCAAGACGTACGTGCTGGGCATGCTGTTCTACCGGTTCATTTCCGAGAACCTCACGGCGTACCTCAACGCCCATGAACACGATGCTGGCAGGGCCGATTTTGACTACACGCGCCTTCCCGACGCCGATGCCGAGTTTGGCCGCAAGGAGACGGTGGAGGAGAAGGGCTTCTACATCCTCCCGTCGGAGCTGTTCCAGAACGTGCGCCGCGCAGCACCGCGGGACGTGAACCTCAACGAGACCCTGGAGCGGGTGTTCAAGAACATCGAGGGCTCGGCCGTGGGCGCCGACAGCGAGGACGACCTCAAGGGGCTATTCGACGACCTGGACGTGAACAGTTCCAAGCTGGGCAACACGGTCGCCAGGCGCAACGAGAAGCTCGTGAAGCTGCTGGATGCCATTGGGGACCTGCCGCTGGGCAACTTTGGCGACAACTCGATCGACCTCTTTGGTGACGCCTACGAGTATCTGATGCAGATGTACGCCTCCCAGGCAGGTAAGTCCGGCGGCGAGTACTACACGCCGCAAGAGGTGTCGGAGGTGCTGGCGAAGATTGCCGTCGCGGGCAGGAGCCGGGTCAACAAGGTCTACGACCCGGCGTGCGGTTCGGGCTCGTTGCTGCTGAAGTTCGCCAAGGTGCTCGGCAAGGAGAACGTCGGCGGGTTCTTCGGTCAGGAGATCAACCTGACCACCTACAACCTTGCGCGCATCAACATGTTCCTGCATGACGTGAACTACGAGAAGTTCAGCCTCGCCCACGGCGACACCCTCACGGACCCGCAGCATTGGGACGACGAACCGTTCGAGGCGATCGTGTCCAACCCGCCCTACTCGATCAAATGGGACGGCGACGCGAACCCGCTGCTCATCAATGACGAGCGCTATGCGCCCGCCGGGGTGCTCGCGCCCAAGTCCAAGGCGGACCTCGCGTTCACGATGCACATCCTGTCGTGGCTGGCGGTCAACGGCACCGCCGCGATTGTCGAGTTCCCCGGTGTGCTGTATCGAGGGGGAGCGGAGGCAAAGATCCGCAAGTACCTCATCGACAACAACTACGTGGACGCGGTGATCCAGCTGCCACCGGACCTGTTCTTTGGCACCACCATCGCCACCTGCATCATCGTGCTCAAGAAGTCCAAGCCCGACAACGCGGTGCTGTTCCTTGATGCCTCGGCCGAGTTCAAGCGGCACGGCAACAAGAACAAACTCATGCCGCTCGATCAGCAGCACATTCTCGACACCCTGCTGGACCGTGCCGACGTCGATTACGTCGCGCGGCTGGTGCCCAACGAGGACCTCGCCGCGAACGACTACAACATTGCCGTTTCCTCCTACGTCCAGCAGGAGGACACTCGCGAGGTGGTCGACATCGTCGAACTCAATACTGAGATCGCCCGCATCGTCGCACGGCAGGCCGAATTGCGCGCCTCGATCGACGCGATCGTCGCGGACCTGGAGGGGAGAGCGCTTCATGACTGATCGGAAGCGCAACCCAGTGGGCAAGCAAGTGGGGGCCGCGCGTTCGTCGGCTGCCGAGTATTTGACGTTCGTGGCAGCGACGGGTGATCAGCCAGAGTCAGTAGAGATGCGGTATGAGGACCAGGATATCTGGCTGACGCAGAAGATGATGGCGACGCTGTACGGCGTCAGTGTGCCTGCGGTGAATCAACACCTCAAGCGTCTCATCGCGGACGGTGAGATCGAGGAGGTGGCAGTTATTAAGCAGTACTTAACAACTGCCACGGACGGTAAGCGCTACAAGGCGAAGCATTACAGTTTGCGGGCCATTATCGCTGTTGGCTTCAAGATTGAGAACGAGCGTGCTGTCCAGTTTCGAAAGTGGGCGAACCAGATCGTCAAGGAGTACACGATCAAGGGTTTCGCGATGGACGACGAGCGCCTCAAACACGGTGGCACGATCCTGACCGACGACTACTTCGCTGAGCAACTTCAACGGGTCAGAGAGATCCGGGTCTCGGAGCGTCGCTTCTATCAGAAGGTTACCGATGTGTACGCCACGGCGATCGATTACGACCCCACCGCATCCACCTCAAAGCGTTTCTTCGCGACCGTGCAGAACAAATTTCACTGGGCGATCCACGGGCACACTGCGGCCGAGGTAATCCTGAACCGTGCAGAATCGGAGAAGGCACACATGGGCTTGACGACGTGGATGGACGCCCCCGACGGCAAGATTCAGAAGTTCGATGCCGTGGTCGCCAAAAACTACCTCACTGAGCATGAGATGGCCCAACTGTCGCGCCTGGTGTCGGCCTATCTCGACATCGCCGAGGACATGGCGCTGCGCAAGTTGCCGATGACCATGCAGGACTGGGAGGTCAGGCTAAACCGCTTCCTGGAGGCCACCGACCGCGAGGTGCTGCAGGATGCTGGCAAAGTCGCCGCCGAGATCGCGCATGCCCATGCCGAGAGCGAGTTCGAAAAGTACCGCATCACTCAGGATCGCCTCTTCCGCAGTGACTTCGATCGCTTTCTCGAACTGCCCAAGGTCGACGAGGGGGAGCCGTCATGAGCCGCCTCGATGAGTTGATCGCGGAGCACTGCCCTGACGGCGTAGCGCACAGGCCGCTTGGAGACGTCGGCGAGTTCATTCGCGGCAATGGCCTACAGAAGTCCGATCTCACCGACGAGGGCGCGCCTGCTATTCACTATGGTCAGCTTCATACCCATTACGGCGTCTGGACTGACACAACGAAGTCTTTCACTACGCCGGCCTTGGCTACGAAACTTCGACGCGCCAGGCCTGGCGACCTCATCATCGTTACGACTAGTGAGGACGACGCTGCGGTCGCGAAGGCCACGGCATGGATTGGTGACGGCGAAGTCGCCGTGAGCGGCGATGCCTACATCTATCGCCACTCTCTCGATCCGCGGTACGTTGCGTACTACTTCCAGTCGGATCAGTTCCAGGGACAGAAGACGCGTCATGTCTCGGGGACCAAGGTTCGTAGAATCTCGGGGACCTCCCTTGCAAAGATTCACATTCCGGTGCCGCCTCTCGAGGTGCAACGGGAGATCGTGCGAATACTGGATCAGTTCACTGCGCTGGAAGCGGAGCTGGAGGCGGAGCTGGAAGTTCGAACGCGCCAGTACGAGCACTACCGGGCCAGAGCGTTTGACTTTCCATCGGACATCAGAGTCCGTTGGTCAACGCTCGGCGAAGTGAGTGCCAAGGTCTCATCAGGCGGAACGCCGTCATCGGGGCGCGACGCATACTACGGCGGCGAGATCCCGTGGCTACGCACGCAAGAGGTCGACTTCGGTCTGATCCATTCGACTGGTCTGAGCATCACCGAAGAGGGGCTCCGCAACTCGTCAGCGAAGTGGATTCCCGGGCATTGTGTGATTGTGGCAATGTATGGCGCGACGGCGGCCAAGGTCGCCATCAACGAGATCCCGTTGACCACGAATCAGGCATGTTGCAATTTGCAGATCGACCCGGAGCAAGCGGACTATCGGTATGTCTTTTACTGGGTGGCGAGTCAGTACGAACGACTGAAGTCTCTCGGAGAGGGCTCGCAATCGAACCTCAATGCCAAGAAGGTGCGGAGCTTCACAATCCCGTTGCCTTCATTGGACGAGCAACTGCGCGTGGTCTCGCTTCTGTCGAAGTTCGATGCGCTCGTGAACGACCTCACCGTCGGCCTTCCAGCCGAACTCGCCGCGCGTCGCAAGCAGTACGAGTACTACCGCGACAAGTTGCTCACCTTTGAGGAGGCCACCCCTTGAGCGGCAAGCACATTGAATTGTTCTTGGTCGACGGTGTTCCCGGTGGCATCACGACCGCCGAGATCGCGGGGTGGACCGGGCACGTCCTCTCCGGACCACGCTCCGACATTGCCGACGTGCTGGCACGCAGCGAGGCCCAACGCAACGGCGCATACTTTCTGCTCGGCGACGACGCCGAGGCGCTGGGAGGCACCCGCTGCTACATCGGCCGCACAGAGAGTTTCTCGGGGCGCTTCCGCGACCACCGAGCCAACAAGGATTTCTGGGACCGCGTCGTCATCATCACCTCGAAGGACGAGTCGTTCAACGAAGGCCACTGGGGATACCTCGAGTCGAGACTCGTGGACCTGGCGAAGCGGGCGCAACGGGTCGATGTTGTCAACGACCAGAGCCCGCAACTTCGCAAACTCTCCGAGGCGCAAATATCAGACGTGGAGGCATTCCTTGCGCACCTCCACATCGTGTTGCCGGTGCTCGGCGTCAACGCCGTCCGCGAGCGCACCCAGACAGCCATCGCACCTGCTGTGGCGGCGTCACCTTCTCCGATCTTCCGCTTGCGGAACGCGAAAGCGGGCGTGGACGCCCAAGCGCAAGTCAACGGCGAAGAGTTCACCGTCCTCGCGGGCTCACGCGTCGTCGGAGCATGGACCGCAACCGGCAACGCCGCGAGCACGCGCCGCGCCTACGACTCCTACCGTGCGCAACACGACAAACTCGTGGCGGACGGTTCCATCGCCGTCGAGGGCCACATCGGTCGCCTCACACGTGACGTGGCATTCACGTCCCCGTCGACCGCGGGCGCGGTGGCGATGGGGCGCTCCTGCAACGGACGCATCGAGTGGCAATGGGACGACGGCACCTACGGCGAGTGGGAAGAGCGAGGGCTGTCATGACTGTCGAACATCAGCATGACTCGCACGACGGTCGCCTTTGGGAGAGCTAAAGGTGCTTGCGAATCCACCAGTTGAACCTTGCGAATTCACCACATGCCGACTGCACATCCACCAATCACAGCGCAGTCTCGAGTCATGCCCGTGATGATTCCACGCCACATCGAACCGCGAGTCCCCGTGCCGCCTTTCGAGGTACAGCGGGAGATCGTGCGAATCATGTGTCACTTCACTCAGATGGAAGCACGCCGTCGCCAGTACGAGTACCACCGCGACAAGTTGCTGACCTTCAGGGAGTTCGCGGCATGAACATTGACTATCGGTATAGCCGAGAATATTATCGGTTATATGAGAACTGAGGCGCCTCTGCTTGCACCGGTCTTTCGATCGGATGGACAAGCGCGCCTGCTCGCTGAACTCCTGCTTACGGGAGACGAGTTGAGCATCACCGATCTCGCCAGAAGGGCGCATCTCGCGTATCCCACCGCATGGGACGAGGTGCAACGACTGCGTAGCGCCGGGATTCTCGTCGACCGCTCAGTGGGCCGCACCAAGCTGATCCGAGCCAACCACCAAAGCCCGCTGGTCGCGCCGCTGCGACAAATCCTGCTCGTCGCCACCGGACCCGTGGTGCTGCTCGCCGACGAACTCGCTCAGATTCCCGGGATCACATCGGCCTTCCTCTACGGCTCGTTTGCCGCCAGGGCGCAAGGAGTCGATGGCCCGCCGCCCAGCGACATTGACCTGATGGTGGTGGGATCCCCCGAAGCGGAGCAGATCTACAGCGCATGCGATCGAGTGAGCGACGCGGTGGGTAGGCCCGTCAATCCCACCATCCTGAGCCGCGACGAGTTTGCCGCAGAGTCCGGATTCCTCCGCGACATCGCCAGCAAGCCGACAGTTCCCATCATGGGGGACTTGCCATGGGGTTGACACCCCTCACACCGGATCAGCAGTCTGCGGCTGCGGCTCTCGTGGCGGCCCGCCGAATCGATGCCGTGGCGCCAGACTATCCACGCGCCAACGCGTTCGTCGCCCGCGCGGCGGCCGCGATAGCCGATGCCGAGAACCTCACGCACGCGCACACGATCTACAACGTCGCCTACGACGCGTGCCACGACGTCGGTGAAGGCGTTCTCTCCGCCTACGGATACCGCACCGTCTCTGGCCCCGGGCAACACGAGGCCGTAGGGCGATTCCTCAAAGTGGTCTTCAACGCCCCGCCAGCCGCGCACGCCGCGACACGGTTTGACCAACTCCGGCGGGCACGAAACGCCAATCGCTACGAGGCAACACCGGTCGGTCTGGGCCAGGCCGAGCGGGCCAAAGCGGTGGCGCTAGCGCTCATCGCGGCCGCACGAGCGCGGGGAGTCGGCCAGTGACCGAATCCACCGCCCGCAAGTACGACCCCATCGCCGTGTCCGCAGGCCTACGAGTACGTAGCGGTGACGTCCGAAGCCCAACTTGTCGCGAACCTTCGCGTTGACGGTGCCATCGGCGTCAGGGGTGTGAGTGCGACGCACGGAAGGTGCACTCCACAAGAGTCCGGCTTTGCGCTCCACAAATCACCTGTTTTAGTCTCCACAAATCGCCGATTTTATGCTAGCGTCGTCACGTGAAGTACGCCCCGCGTGTGATCGATGCCGTGGTGGAGCACGCCTTGTCCATCGCGGGTGCGGTGCTGCTTGAGGGCGTGCGTGCATGCGGCAAGACCGCGACCGGACTGCACCACAGCAGGAGCGCGGTGCGCCTCGACACCGATGACCAAGCACGAGCAATGGCCGCACTCGAACCCACGCTCGTCCTCGCCGGTGAATCCCCGCGGCTCATCGACGAGTGGCAACTCGAGCCAAAACTCTGGAACCACGTGCGTCGAGCCGTCGACGAGACTGCTCAGCGAGGGCAGTTCCTCCTTGCGGGATCGGCAACCCCCACCGACGACGTCACCCGCCACTCCGGCGCCGGGCGAATCCTCCGTGTGCGCATGCGACCCATGTCGCTATCGGAATCCGGCCACTCGAACGCAAAGGTGTCGCTCGCGGCAGTTCTCGCGGGGACGGTCATCGAGGGCGCAAAGTCGGAACTCGGAGTCCACGACATCGCCGAGCGCATCTGCGTTGGCGGATGGCCCGGCCATCAAACACAAACTCCAGACAGCGCTCAGCAGATTCTCCGCTCCTACCTTGACGACGTTGCCCGCGCCGATGTCCCACTCGTACAGCCGTCAACGCGCAGGCGGGACCCCGTTCGCCTACGGCGCCTCATGACGTCCTACTCGCGGCATGTCGCCACATCGGCCTCGCTCGAGACGATCACCAGGGACACCGCAGAACCCGGATCGCGTGAGCTCAACACGGACACGGCGCGCCAATATATTGACCTTCTCAAGCGCGTCATGGTGATCGAAGAACAGCCGAGTTGGGCGGCCCACCTCCGCTCGCGAGACACCGTGCGCAAGGCCGCCGTAAGGCACTTCGTCGACCCGTCACTCGCCGTCGCGGCACTCGGCGCAAGTGTCGAGCGCCTGATGCGAGACCCTCGCACGCTGGGGCTACTGTTCGAATCGCTCGTGATCCGTGATCTTCGTGTCTACGCACAAGCGCTCAACGCAGAAGTACTCCACTATCGCGACAGCGCCGGAGTGGAGGCCGACGCGATTATCCAGTTAAGGGATGGGCGCTGGGCAATGGTGGAGGTAAAGCTTGGAGAATCGCAGGCAGATGCGGCGGCAGCATCGTTGACCACGCTCGCGGGAAAGGTCGACACATCCGCGGTGGGCCCGCCCGTCGCACGCATGATTGTCACCGGCGGCCAATACGCTTACACACGGCCGGACGGCGTGATCGTCGTTCCGCTCGGATGCTTAGGCCCGTGAGGACGGTGCAACCATGACCGACGCCCCGCCGCTTCGCTACGACCCCATTGCCGTGTCCGCGGAGAGCACGGTCGTTGCCGAGTACGTGCCCGACGCCATGTCCGAGGCGGCCTATCAATCCGAGTCCGCGCTCGAACAGGAACTGATCCGCCTCCTGGGGTCCCAGGCGTATGAGTACGTGGCCGTCACCTCTGAGGCCCAGTTGGTCACGAATCTTCGCGTTCAACTCGAAACCTTGAACGGCATCGTCTTTACGGACGGGGAGTGGGAGACGTTCTTCTCCGACAAGATCGCCAGCAAAAACGACGGCATCGTCGAGAAGTCCATCCGTGTCCAGGAAGACCACGTCCAGATCCTCAAGCGCGACGACGGCTCTACGAAGAACGTCACTTTGCTCGATAAGCAGAACATCCACAACAACCGGCTCCAAGTGATCAACCAGTACGAGATTGATCAAGACGAGGGCGCGACCTATGCGAACCGTTACGACGTCACCGTGCTGGTCAACGGCCTGCCGATGGTGCACATCGAACTCAAGCGCCGCGGCGTGGACATCCGCGAGGCATTCAACCAGATCGACCGATACCAACGGGACAGCTTCTGGGCGGGTTCCGGCCTCTTCGAGTACGTGCAACTGTTCGTCATCAGCAACGGCACGCTCACCAAGTACTACTCCAACACGGTGCGGTTCCAGCACCTCAAGGAGGCGCGCAAGCCCGGCCGGGGTCGGAAGTCCTCGAACAGTTTCGAGTTCACCTCGTGGTGGGCGGACGCCCAGAACAAGCCGATCAAGGACCTCACCGCATTCGCGAAGACGTTCCTCGCCAAGCACACGCTGCTGAGCGTCCTCACCCGCTACTGCGTGCTCACCGCTGACCGGCAACTGCTAGTGATGCGGCCGTACCAGATCGTCGCGACCGAGCGGATCCTGCAGCGAATCGACATCTCCACGAACTACAAGCGGCTGGGCACCACGGCGGCCGGCGGGTACGTGTGGCACACCACCGGCTCGGGCAAGACGCTCACGTCATTCAAGACCGCGCAGCTCGCCTCCAAGCTGCCGAGCGTGGACAAGGTGCTGTTCGTCGTGGACCGCAAGGACCTCGACTACCAGACCATGCGGGAGTACGACCGCTTCCAGAAGGGTGCCGCGAACTCCAACACGTCGACGGCGGTGCTGAAGAAGCAACTCGAGAACCCGAACACGCGCATCATCATCACGACCATCCAGAAGCTGTCAAACTTCATCGCCGCCAACAAGGGCCACCAGATCTACTCCGGGCACATCGTGCTGATCTTTGACGAGTGCCACCGCAGCCAGTTTGGGGACATGCACTCCGCGATCACCAAGGCGTTCAAGAAGTACCACCTCTTCGGTTTCACCGGCACGCCGATCTTCGCTGTCAACGCTGGTTCGGGTGGCAACCCGCAGCTCAAGACTACCGAGCAGGCCTTCGGCGACAAGCTCCACACGTACACGATCGTGGACGCCATCACCGACAGGAACGTGCTGCCGTTCCGCATCGACTACGTCAACACCGTGCGCGTCGGCACGGTCAAAGATGCGCAGGTCTCGGCGATCGACACGGAGAAGGCGCTGCTGGCGCCGGAGCGCATCGGCGAGATTGTGAAGTACACGCTGGAGCACTTCGACCAGAAGACCAAGCGTGCCTCCAACTACGAGCACTCGGTGGTCACCAACGTGGTCGCATCCACGCGGGGGCGCCGTCAGGCGGAGGCCATGCGCGAGCGCAAGCGGGTGCGCGGCTTCAACGCCATCTTCGCTTGCAGCTCGATCGATGCGGCACGCCTGTACTACAACCACTTCCAGGCGCAGCAGTGGGACGTGCCCGAGGACCGCCGTCTCAAGATCGGCCTGATCTACTCCTACGGGGCGAACGATGCCACCGAAGACGGCATCTTGGATGATGAGGCCTTTGACGCCGACGGGCTCGGCCAAGTCTCCCGAGACTTCCTGGAAGACGCCATCCAGGACTACAACGACATCTTTGGCACCAGCTACGACACCAGCGCGGACAAGTTCCAGAACTACTACAAGGACCTCTCCCAGCGGCTGAAGAACCGCGAACTGGATCTGGTGATCGTGGTCAACATGTTCCTCACCGGCTTCGACGCGACCACGCTGAACACCTTGTTCGTGGACAAGAACCTGCGCGCGCACGGCCTGATCCAGGCGTACTCGCGCACCAACCGCATCCTCAACTCCGTGAAGACTTACGGCAACATCGTCGCGTTCCGCGACCTCGAAGACGAGACCAACAAGGCGCTCGAACTGTTCGGCAACAAGGAAGCCCGCGGCGTTGTGCTGCTCAAGCCATACGGCGACTACTACGCCGACTATGCCCAGCAGGTCACCGAACTGCTCGACCGGTTCCCCCTGGGTCAGCCAATTGTTGGCGAGGCAGCGCAGAAGGACTTCATCGCCCTCTTCGGTGCGATCCTGCGCCTGCAGAACATCCTGACCTCGTTCGACGAGTTCGCTGGCAACGAGATCCTCGACGCCCGACAAGGGCAGGATTACCGCAGCGTCTACCTGGACCTCTACGCGCAGTTCCGGGGAGTCGGCGAGGCCGACAAGGAATCGATCACCGACGACGTGGTCTTTGAGATCGAGCTCATCAAGCAAGTCGAAATCAACGTCGACTACATCCTCATGCTGGTCGAGAGGTTCCGTACTTCCCACGGTGACGGCGATGACAAGGAACTCCGCGCCGAGATCGCCCGGGCCGTCGATGCCAGCCCGTCGCTACGCAACAAGCGAGACCTCATCGAGGACTTCGTCAGGCGCATCTCCGTCAGTGGAGCCATCGATGACGAATGGCAAGCCTTCATCGCTGCGAAGCGCGAGGCGGAACTGGACGCGATCATCGCTTCCGAGGGCCTGCGTGCTGGCGCAGCGCGCGAGTTCATTGAGACCGCCTTCCGCGACGGCGCACTGCGCACCACGGGTACGGCGATCACTAAGGTGCTGCCGCCAGCGTCGCGCTTCGACCCAGACGGCGCGCATGGTGCCAAGAAGCAGCGTGTGATCGAAAAGCTCGGGGCGTACTTCGAGAGGTTCTTTGGGCTCTCGGCAGACAGCAGGAGGTAGAGATGAGGTCTTGGTTCGTCGCAGCGCTCCAGTGGCTCGGCCTAGTTGTTCTGCTGTTGCTGGCGGTCGCCATCGTGTTGCATGTCGCAGATGCATTCCCTTGGACGGTGGACTGGGATGTTTGGACCGTACTTACGGCATTCGGGACCATCGGTGCGACTCTGGTTGCGTTGACACTTGCCGTTCGAAGCTGGATCGGCGACCGAAAGTCGACGGCCCGACTTGTCTCTACATGGGTGACCGATGACTACCAGCCACGCGAGCACGGCTCGTCTTACAGGCGTGTTGTGCAACTGCACATTTCGAATGAGTCGAATGAGCCAGTTTTCGAGGCAATGGCCAATGTGCATATCGGACGCCACCAAACGCCTCTCGGTCCACTCGCAGCACCCGCACCAATCATTGTGCTGCCGCCTCGCCGCGAGCTCGTATTCAACATCTCGGTGCCGCTCCTGGCGCACGACGATAGCTGGCAGCCTCGGGCTACGCTCGAGTTCTCGGACTCTCGAGGACACCGCTGGTTGCGGAACTTGACCGGTGAGCTCCAAGATCTACGGTCCGGGGTTGTGCGTTGGTCAAAGTCGTCGCAGGAAGGAGACGAACGGCAACTAGGAAGCCAAGAGACGCTGTTCAACCCGATGCTCGTGGCAATACTGTTCCTCAGACTGCTTCGAGACGAGAGCGCCGAAGCAGACGCCCTCTCATTACTCCTGGCACCAGAGGCGTCGAGGTGGCAAGGGGTGGACTGGGCGAAGCTTCGCGAGGATCTCGCCAGCTATCAGCCGACTTCGATGGTCGACTACCCCGCATCCCGTATTGCTCGTGTCAAGCTTTCGGGCGACACGTCGCTCGAGGGGAAGACCGTCGAAGGTCATGGTGCGCCTCTTGAACTCCACAAGCCGATGTTCATGACTCTGATTCTCGACCCGCACGCTGGTTGGCGCGTGTTCGGTATTGGCGACCACGTCCCCCCGGATGCGATTCACTTCGAAGGCTCGCTGAACGAGGACATCGAGCCAACCCGTCGCGGGAGCAAGGTGGAAGATGACTGAATCTGATTTCGACGGTGCAGCCGAGCGCTTGGCGCAGGCGAGTCAGCGAGCCGCGAGTCTCGCCAATGGTGATGAGCCGTGGACCGTCATCTGCGACGAATGGCACCGTGAGCACGACGCTAATGGCGGCAGATTCGTTGCGTTCGCAGATCCTTCAATCAGGGATGAGGTCCTGGAGAACAGCAGTTGGGATCTAATGAAGGGACACGGCGGGCCAGGATTCGCTCAACACCACGAGAACGGTGAGTGGGTGACTACCTACGAACGCAACTCTGAGGGGCCGCACCTTGAGCCCCTCCTGATTCTCCAGGATTTCTGGGGCGTCGTACCGAGTCCCTACCTTGTTTCGCAGGAATTCGTGCTTCTAATGCACCTTTGGGAAGACAAGGCGACCGGCAACTACTACGAAGTTCGGGATGACGGATCAAGAGAACTGGCCATCGTCGTAGATGGAGAGCAGATCCGGATCAGAACTCCCCTGCTCCGGCGCTACCAGGCCGCGCGGCAACTCGATCTCATCCTGTTCACCGACTCAATCGTCCACGTCAAGACGGATGAGAAGGAAGATGCGTTCGAGTGTTTGAATGAGGCGCAGCACGTAGTTGCAGGATCCAACCAGGTGTCGCTCTACGTAGGCGACATCCGCATGGGTGACGGTGGGCTGTTCTCGCGCCTCATGGTCAAGCGCGTGCTCCCGCCGCCACCGCGGGAGACAAGCGGCATCTGGCCGTGGGACCGCGAAGACGAGGTCTACCCGGAGTTCATCATCGGCGAGGACAACAATGGCCGACCTGTTCGTTTCACCTGCGAGGAAAAGAATCTTGCGAACTACTTCGGCGCTAACCCTGATGCGCCGCACTACCTGACGCCTGTGTTCTTCAAGCGGGAGGTGCTCCAGCGCTACTACGACAACCCGACGCTCTACTCGATCAGCGAGGGGACACTGAGTTGCGCGGGCCTCTGGGGTGTCCAGATCGACAATGATAACCCGGACCATGTCATGGTCTTCCTTGGAGACCTCGGCCGTGATGTCCCAAACTCCGAGCGGACCCACTGGCTCGCGCACAACGTCGTGCCGGCAGGGCGCCAAATGAGCGAGACAACGTTTCGACGATCATTCCTGGCGCAATGGGCGGCAACCACGAATCCCGAGCACATGTTCAAGCAGACTTACAAGTCGCACCGCGAGGCATGGAAGCAGACGTGGGGTTGGGACCTGTACCGTAAGCCAACCGGAGCAGACGCCCAACTCATCCAGCGGCTGCGAATCCCAATCAATGACAGTGACGGTGAGTTCGAGGCGCAAATTCTGAACCTCGCGAAACTCCTCGTGGACTTGCTGAACGAGCGCCAACTCGTTTTCGATTTGCCGCCCGTTGACAACGAGAGGGGCATTTCCAAGTTCGAACGCTTCTTGACGAGCGTGGGCTTCGCAAATGTCGTGCCCGTAGCGGCTCTCCTGCGTCGCATCCAGACCCTTCGATCTAGACTTGCGGCTCACACCTCAGGAGCGGACGGCCAGGCGTGGCTAGCGAAGGAACTCAACGGACTCACGAAGCCAGAGTTCGTCAAGATGCTCATGGGAGAAGCCAAACAGATGCTCGACGAACTCGCACAATTTGAGCCGCCGACGTCGGCGGACAGTGCGGGTCCTCGCGACTAGGGCGTGTCTCTGAAGTCATGCGAGCCAGAGTATGATCGCGGCGAGGACGA
>NZ_JADQBE010000088.1:0-22449 GCF_016278765.1 Demequina sp.
CCCATAATGGACATCCTCTCTTACAAGGTGTCCACCAAACCGGGGCAAAGCCACATTCTGAGAGTGGTCAGCGGGATCCGCATCGTTGGAAGGTGCCGCATCGGGCATGAGAGCAAGTCCCGCCTCAATCGACCGCCACGCCCCCGAAGTCGTTCCACCCGTGACCCGCGACACCATCTGACCCGCATTGCCGAACCCTTGCTGACGCGCCAAGCCCCCGCCGGGCAGGTCGGGCGCGGAGCGTCGTGCGATCTCCCCTGCGAAGCGCGCCTGCAACGTGCCCGTCAGTCGCCCCAACCTGGCCACAGCGTCGTGCGCAGCCAACAAATCCCCCTGCGACAGGCCCGAAACGTCACGCCGCGCGAGGTCGCCCACCAGGGAGCTCACCCGCTCAATATCCGACACCTCGATTGCCATGAGACCAGTCAACCAGAAGGGTCTGACATCCACTTAGCAGGCACGATAATCTGTAGACAGTCACGGCAGAGACGTCCTGGGCACGACACCCCGCTAGCGAATCACGCCCCGTCGGCAGTCGCCCTCCGCGCACCAACAACGCGCGCTCGGCAACGCCGAACGGCAGTCGGCCGCGCCACCCACGTCATGAGCAAGAACGGCTAGTTCCGCGAATGGCCGCCGGCGGAGGCGCCGCCGGGGTTGTAGACCACGGCGCCGGACGCTCCGTAGGCGCGGAACACCTGGAGGGCATCGTCCCTGCCGACGTCTTGGGTGACCTGGATGCCGCGGCGTTCGAACTGTTCGGCCCAGTCAGCGACCATCGGGCCCTCGTCAAAACCGGTGAGTTGCTCAAGCTCTGGCCCGTCTCCGGCCACCACCAGGTGCTTGATGCCTGACCACATGGTGGCGCCGTAGCACTGGACGCAGGGTCGCCAATTGACCACGAGCGCAAGGTCGCGGTCCGCCCCCAGATCCCATGTGCCGAGTGCCGCGTGAGCAAGCCCAAGTGCGGTGACCTCGGCGTGGCCGCTCGAGATGCCGGTGGAGAGCACCACGTTGACTCCCACCGAGATGAGTTCGCCGGTGGCGTTGTCCACCACGATCGCGGCGAACGGACCGCCGTTGCCCTCTCGCCAGTTGCGATCCGCGAGGCGGTTTACCAGCGCCATTTGGGCGTCGTGGCCCTCGACGTGGCGGGGGAGTGTAGGCAGTTCAGCGGTGAGCCACGCGGGCAAACTGAGGGTGAAATCCTGGGCGAGCATGAGGCCTCCTGGGGCGACGATGCCTCCATTCTCGCAAAGCGACGGTGCGTATGGATTGCCCCGGGTTTTTGGGACCTTCGCGCGAGTGGCAATACCCAACGGGGTATACCGTGGAAGTGAGAGTAAGGAGTCGTCCATGGGATTCGCAAAGTTCATGAGTTCTACGTCGGCTCGGTCCGTGCGCGGCATCGTCGGCTTTATCTTGTTCGGCCTCGGAATCGCGTTGAGCGGTGCGTGGCTGTTCCCCAGCGCTGTGGGCCTGGTGTTCATCGTCGTTGGCGTGTTCGACGTGTGCCTGTTGGCTCCGCTGGTCAAGCAGCCGTTGTCGGGCAAGAAGGCTCGCGCTGGCCTCAGTTAGTTCCGCAGTGGACGCCGTCCCCGCGGCGCCCGATGTGGTGCCGGGGAGGGCGCGTCTCTGTGTAAACTTGTCGACGGCCTGATGGTGCAACGAAAGTCGCGCCGCGAGGTGGTGAATCGGGATGTGGCGCAGTTTGGTAGCGCACTTGACTGGGGGTCAAGTGGTTTACCACTCTTCGGTCGGCCCGAACAACTGAGAATCAATGCCACGGGCTGTGGCGCAGCTTGGTAGCGCACTTGACTGGGGGTCAAGGGGTCGCAGGTTCAAATCCTGTCAGCCCGACAAAAGCAAAATGCCTGATCAAAAGGGTATTTCGTGACGTCGCATGAGCGGTGGTGTGCCGGTCTTGGACCCAAATATGTATCCGCTGAACTCCTTGACTCGACATGGTCAAGGGGTTCAGGTGCTTCTAACTGTTCATCGCAGTCTCCCGGAGGTGTTTGTTAATCCGCGCCGCGGCGTTCTGCAGTGCGGTGTTGTCAGAGTGTAGGTACGCACGCGTGGTCTCGATCGACGCGTGTCCAAGGGTGTCGCTCACAACGTGGATCGGGACGCCCGCGTTCGCGAACCAGGTTGCACCCGCATGCCGCAGGTCATGACGGCACCCCCCCGCAACCCCAGCGATGCAACCAGCTCGTCCCAACCGGTTGCGGCACGCAACGTTGCAGTCGTGATGACACCGCCGTGTGGCCCGCGCAACAACGGCAGGCTGCGCGCCTGCCGCATCGTGAGTCTGCGCAGCACGGGCTCAAGCGGCTCAATGATCGACACCTGGCGAGCTCGACGACCCTTCGGAGGCTTGATGCTGAGGCCGCTGGCACGGGGGAAGGACTGGCGTTCGATCGTGACAATCCTGTTCGTCCAATCGATGTCGCCGACGACGAGCCCGGCTGTTAGCGGCCATGCGAAACTGCCCATGGGCATTTCTCAAAGGCCATTGACACCCGGCGACTTCTGAAGTGCGTGCGGCAAGAAATGCGCTCAGGATGACGTGGTCGCCGTAGCTCTGGTGGGCCTCGGCACACGCGGCAGCGATCAGTCCGATATCGGTGGGTGAAGGAATGGGTGTTTGGAGGTGCGGTGTCGCCCGCATCCGATACCGTCGATGAGCCCGGTCTCTCACCGGATTCCGGGTGATGATTTCGTCGCGAACGGCCTCGTCGAGAACTCGTGTGAGTGCAGCGATCGTGTTCTTGAGTGTCGAGCGAGAGTGCTCGATCTCCCAACGGTCGATGCTTCGGTCCACGATTCCGGACGTGATGTCCCGAACGCATAGACGCCCAAGCGCCGGTAGGGCTCGGAGCCAAAGTCCCGCACGGTATCCGGCGGCAGTGGAGGTCATGTCCACGCCGCGGAGGAACCGATCTCCGATCTGATGTGCGTAGTCCGTCAGTGTGATGAGCCGGTCGAGGTCTGCGCCGACGTGGGACCTTAGCGCCCTGAAGAATTCGTATGCGGACGCTTTGTTGTCGACGGTGATCGATCGACTTTCGCGGATGCCTGAGACTGGGTCAGTCCACCTTGCTCGTGCGCGAATACGTTTTCCGCAGGGCACGGTGTCGGCGTTGATGTGGACTCCGAGTGGAGCGATGGCGGCAAAGGAACGTTTCATCCCTTGAGCCTCGTCGTAGCCTTCCTAACTCATTACAGATAGGCTCCATGTGTAGAGAGTTGGGAGGTGGATCATGGCGGCGGACCTCGGACCCGTGTTCACGCTCAGCGACGCTCGCACCGCAGGCCTGCGGAAAGATCAGGTTTACGACCTTCTC
Source organism: Demequina sp. (assembly GCF_016278765.1). GTDB lineage: Bacteria > Actinomycetota > Actinomycetes > Actinomycetales > Demequinaceae > Demequina. The sequence goes on from NZ_JADQBE010000088.1 coordinate 3,348, forward strand.
GCGAAGGGTGAGATCGAACGAATGGGCCGTGGTGTGTATCTGCGTCCTGACAAGATCGAGCCTGCCTTTGCTTCGCTCGCCGCAGCAACGGCTGTGCGTGAAGAGGCGACGTTGTGTCTGACGAGTGCGCTGGTGCACCACGACCTGAGCGACGCCATCCCGTTCGAGTCTGATATCGCCCTCCCACGTGGTGTCCATCATCCCGTTGGGCTCGCTCACGTTGCCTGGCACAGCTTCGACCCGACAACCTTTCACATCGGACGCGACCACATCGATGCCGGAAATGGACTGAGGTTCTCCATCTACTCAGCCGAGAGAACGATCGTGGACTGCTTCCGGCTCATGCATCAGCAAGGCAGCGACGTCGCCTACGACGCACTCCGACGGTGGTTGCGCCGCCGCGGGAACTCGCCAGCAGCCCTGATGAAGGTTGCATCGTCTTTCCCAAAGGCGCAGCCGCGGATCCGACAGGCGCTCGAGGCGCTCCTATGACCCCGCCAACTCCGACACGAGACACTCCTGCTGGGAAGGCATACAACGATCTGCGAAACCTCGCCCGCCGCGACGGACGCGATCCCGCTGAGTACTTCACGTTGTACGCGCTCGAAGGTTTTCTCGCCCGGTTGGCAGTCTCTGAGCATGCCGGAGAGTTCGTACTCAAGGGCGGTGTGCTCATGGCGGCATTCGCTGCGCGACGGCCGACCCGCGACATCGACTTCGCCGCCACCGGATTCACCAACGACATCACCGACGTCGAGCAACGGGTGCGCAGCATCATCGAAGTGCACCTCGAGGACGGGTTGGAGTTCGACTCGGACTCCGCAGTAGGAGAGCCAATCCGGGACGACGCCGATCACAACGGTGCCCGCGTCAAGATCACGGCGCAACTCGCGACAGCGCGGGTAGCTCTGCACGTCGACGTGAACTTTGGTGATCCGATCTGGCCGGCCCCGACTGAAGCCGTGCTCCCGCTCCTTCTTGGTGGAACGCTCAGGCTCGCTGGCTACCCAGACCACATGGTTCTCGCAGAAAAGATCGTCACCGCGATCGAACGAGGTGAGCAGAACACCCGTTGGCGCGACTTCACCGACATCGCAGCCATCGCGAGGTCCAGGATCATCCGCGGAGCAGACCTGCGCGAAGCGATCGACACCGTCGCCCGCTACCGTCACGTCGACATCGAACCTCTTGGGCCACTTATCGCGGGGATGCCGGCACTGGCACAACGCAAGTGGGAGACCTGGCGTAAAAAGCAACGACTCGAACAGTCGACACCGGAGAGCTTCGCCGAACTTCTTCAGGCATGCTTAGTCTTCACCGAACCTGCTCTGACGAATAACGTGGCCCATCTGATGTGGGACCCGAACGCTCAGTCCTGGGGAAAAGCCGTTGACTGACGCCGAGATCGACATCTTGAGGTCTCGGATCACGAGACTGGAGCAGGACCTCGCGGAGGCTCGCAGCGAGCTCGGAGAACTTGAGCGCGAGAGAGACGCGATGGAAAAGGTCTTGGTGGCTGTACCCGCTCGTGCTGGCCTGCTGCCTGCGGTGACGGCAGCATCGTCGAGTGCCGAAAAGCTCGCCCTGTTCCGTGCTCGCTTCGTCGGCAGGAGTGATGTCCACGCGGTGCGGTGGACCAGCGCGCGCGCGGGAAAGTCAGGTTGGGCCCCAGCGGTACGCGGCGGCTTTTACACCGGGTCCGAGACCGCTGCGGACTATCTGCCGCTCGAAGATCGAACCGTGGAGCGGCATCTTCGAGGCGCTTTTCAACCCGGAGAGCGCGAGTTTCACGCAGGCCTCTACCCGATGCTTGCTGGCGACCAGTGCCGTCTACTGGTCTGCGACTTCGACGACGCGCAGTGGCGGCATGATGCCGCAGCATTCGTTGCGGAGTGCGAGCGCGCCAGGATCGACGTGCTCACCGAAGTGTCGCGATCCGGTGAGGGTGCGCATGTCTGGATGTTTTTCGAGGACCTTGTTCCGGCGGCGACAGCGCGAACGGCAGGGATGCGCCTTCTGCGCGCCGCCATGGCGCGCCGACCGACGATGGATTTTCAGAGTTACGATCGCTTCTTTCCGTCGCAAGACATCCTGCCGGAACGATCCACTGGGCGGGCGCGCCTGGGCAATCTCATCGCGCTACCGTTGCAGGGCGACTGCCGCCGACGCGGGACGACCGTGTTCGTCGATCCCGGGACCTGGGATCCGTATGAGGATCAGTTCGCGGCCCTGGCAATGACGACGCCTGTACCCGTCGAACGGGTCGCTGAACTCGGTTCGACGAGCCTCGCGGATTCGCGCGTGGGGCCGGCGGAGTCGCTCGGTGCACGGCCGCGGCGATCAAATATCAAGGCGGTCGCGCGCACGACGGCGGGACGAAAGCTGGGGCTACGCCGCGATGCTTTTCTGCACATCCCGACGGAGCTCCTTCCAGGGATCGTGATCACCGAACTCAAACACATGGCGTCCGTGCCCAACCCGGAGTTCTACCGCAGACAGGCTCAGCGGTTCAGTACCTTCGGCACGCCGCGTCTGGTCACCAGCTTCGAACATGACGAGCACGAACTGCGTCTGCCTCGGGGACTCACTGACGAAGCCGAAGCGCTCCTCGCGGACGCAGGCTTCCAGACAACGACCGAGACAGTGGCTACGGCGCAGGGACGTTTGGGGTTGACCTTTACGGGCCAACTCCGAGACGAGCAACTGCGCGCGGTCGAAGCGCTCCTCGCGCACGACACCGGAGTGCTCGTCGCTCCTCCAGGCGCAGGCAAGACGGTCATGGCCTGCGCCCTCATCGCCGAACGCGCGACGCCAACGGCGATCCTCGTGAACCGTGCCGAACTGCTCGCCCAGTGGCGTGAACGACTCCAGCAGTTCCTCGGCCTGACCGAGAAGCAGATTGGTCAGCTCGGGGCGGGGCGACGGAAACGGCGAGGCGTTGTGGACCTGATCATGATGCAGTCCGTCGCGCATCGGAACGCGGACCCCAGCATGCTGGAGGAGTACGGGCAGATCATCATCGACGAATGCCACGCCGTCGCAGCACCAGCAACCGAAGCCGCCCTGCGCAACGTCAATGTCCGCTACTGGGTGGGGATGACGGCGACACCCTACCGCGCCGATCAGATGAATGGACTGATCACGATGCAATGCGGTCCGATCCGCCACGTGGTCGACACCGCCGATCATGCTGCTCGCGAGATGGTCGTCCATGAGACGACCTTCCGCACCGAGGAATCCGGAATCGACGGCCCATCCGTTCAGGCGATTTACTCGGAACTCGCCGCCGATGCCGAGCGCAACGCAATGATTACAGGGCACGTCAGAGGAGCAGTCGGCCAGGGGCGCACTTGCCTCGTACTGACGAACAGGCTCCAACACCTCGACGCGCTCGCGGATGCGCTGGAATCATGCGCTTCGCCGGTGATCCGGCTTCACGGACGCCTCACCGCTGCCAACCGCCGTGACATCAGGCATTCGCTTGAGGAGATGGACGCGCAGCAGCAGCCGTTCGTTCTTGTCGCCATCGACAAGATCGCCGGAGAAGGTCTCGACCTGCCGACGCTGAACACTCTCTTCCTCACTGTCCCGGTCTCTTTCAAGGGGCGCGTCATTCAGCAGATCGGCCGCATCACGCGTGGACGAGCGGAGCACTCTATGCCCGCGATCGTTCACGACTACCGGGATAAGAACGTGCCTATCTTGGAACGCATGTACTCACGGCGCAGGCGCGTGATGTCGAAGGAAGGCTTCGTGACGGCGGAACCTGCTGAATGAGGCGGGCGGGTGCCGACCGCGGTCGGCCACGAAATTTTCGCATGATTGTCGACTCCCTTGCGCCGAACCTCGAAGGCCAGCCAGTTCCATGCCCGGGGTCGCGTCCCAGGAAGCGTTGTGAGTTCGAAGTTCTGAGCGTCGGATCGTTGACGTGAGAGGTCACCCCACCCGGGGCGGTTCAGCGAGAACCGAATCGAGCCCTCACCAAGTACTTCAAACGATGGTGATCGAGGTCTGGTTCTCGCTGCGGTGAAGGGGACCAAAAGGGGACCAGAATCATGCAAACCATGCATCTTATGACGTGTCCTGCATGATCTGAACCCCGGAATCTGGGTACCTTGGTGCCGAGAGACAGGGAAGCCAGGTGCTCCGCGATCGGACGCCGTGGCCTTCGCCGCCGATCACCTGAGCGATCTTCGGCGCAACCTCTGCTGTGTCGCCGATGCCGTCGCTCGAATTCAGGAGGCTGCGGGCATGCCCGACGCTGGCCCGGGCACGAACGTCCCTGCCCGGGCTCATCGGGCTTATGATTTGAGACCCAGGCATGTCTGAAGTTGAGGACGTAGGGCCGCCGCCAATGACACGTCGACAGGGCACGATCAAGCAGGACAAGGAGACGCTGTGACAGGCGCACCAGCACACAAAGAAGTGGAGCCCGCGATACTCGCTCCAGCCGAACGCGCCATTCAGACAATTGGCGGTGACCTGACCGAGAAAAGCCTGCGCGCTCATCTCGAGGGACTGCCCGGAGTCGACGCCGTCGGTCTCACGGCGCGAGCCGCCTCGCTCGGTACGCGTTCGATCAAGACCACATCGAAGGCAAGGGCGCTCGACACCATCATCGGCCTGATCGACCTGACCACCCTCGAGGGCGCCGACACGCCGGGCAAGGTGCACTCGCTGGTCGCGAAGGCCATGACGCCCGACCCGTCCGACATGTCCACGCCACGGGTCGCTGCTGTCTGTGTCTACGGCGACATGGTTCCTTACGCCGTTGCCGCCCTCGGCCCAGACAGCGGCATCAACGTCGCGGCTGTTGCTACCGCGTTTCCAAGCGGCCGCGCCTCGCTTGCGGTGAAGCTCGCCGACACCAAGCACGCTGTCTCGGCGGGCGCCGACGAAATCGACATGGTCATCGACCGGGGCGCGTTCCTCTCCGGCCGCTACGGCGTGGTGTTCGACCAGATCGTGGCAGTGAAGGAGGCATGCAGGCGTGACGACGGCACCTACGCCCACCTCAAGGTGATCCTCGAGACCGGGGAACTCAACACGTACGACAACGTCCGCAGGGCATCCTGGCTTGCCATCCTCGCCGGCGGCGATTTCATCAAGACCTCGACGGGCAAGGTGTCTCCGGCGGCGACGCTCCCGGTCACCCTGCTGATGCTGCAGGCAGTACGCGACTGGCACAAACTCACCGGCGAGCGGATCGGCGTCAAACCCGCGGGAGGCATCCGATCCTCTAAGGACGCCATCAAATACCTGGTCACCGTGGCCGAGACGGTCGGGGAGGAGTGGCTGCAGCCGCACCTGTTCCGCTTTGGTGCTTCGAGCCTGCTCAACGATGTTGTATTGCAGCGCCAGAAACTTTCAACCGGTCGCTACAGTGGCCCCGACTACGTAACGGTGGACTGAGAATATGCCTGCATCTGACTCGCGCTTCCTTGACTATGCACCCGCGCCGGAGTCCACCTCGATCCTGCACCTGAAGGACAGTTACGGACTTTTCGTCGACGGCGACTTTGTGCAGGCCAACGGAAAATCGTTCGCGACCATCTCGCCCGCAACGGAGCAGAAGATCGCCGAGATCTCGTCGGCCGATGCGAAGGACGTCGACCGAGCAGTGGCGGCGGCCCGCAAGGCGTACGAGCGCACGTGGTCGAAACTCAGCGGAGCGGACCGTGGCAAGTACCTGTTCCGGATCGCTCGCCTCGTTCAGGAGCGGGCCCGTGAACTCGCCGTGGCCGAGAGCCTCGACAACGGCAAGCCCATCAAGGAGAGCCGGGATGTCGACGTTCCGCTCGTGGCAGCCTGGTTCTTCTACTACGCGGGCTGGGCCGACAAGCTCGACCACGCCGGTCTCGGACCGAACCCGCGCGCCTTGGGAGTGGCCGCCCAAGTCATTCCCTGGAACTTCCCGTTGCTCATGCTGGCGTGGAAGATCGCGCCGGCACTCGCAGCGGGCAACACCGTGGTGATCAAGCCAGCGTCTGCCACGTCGCTGTCCGCGCTGATTTTCGCTGAAATCCTGCAGCAGGCCGACCTGCCGCCGGGGGTGGTCAACATCATCACGGGATCCGGCGGTACCGGCTCTCTGCTGGTCAATCACCCGGACGTCAACAAGGTCGCGTTTACCGGTTCGACCGAGGTGGGGCGCGCCATAGCGAAGTCGACCGCCGGGACCGGCAAGAAACTCACGCTCGAGTTGGGCGGCAAGGCGGCCAACATCGTGTTCGACGATGCCCCCCTCGACCAGGCGATCGAAGGCATCGTCAACGGCATCTTCTTCAACCAAGGACATGTCTGCTGCGCCGGATCGCGACTGCTCGTCCAGGAGAACATCGAGACCGAGGTTGTCGAGCGGCTCAAGGAGCGGCTGCTGACGTTGCGCATGGGTGATCCGCTCGACAAAAACACCGATATCGGGGCGATCAACTCCCGCGAACAACTCGACCGCATCCGCGAACTTTCGGACATCGGCGAGAGCGAGGGTGCCGTCCGCTGGAGCGCGCCCTGCGAGATCCCGGCAAACGGCTTCTGGTTCGCGCCGACGATCTTCACAGGCGTGGAGACGAGCCACCGGATCGCCAGGGACGAGATCTTCGGTCCGGTGCTGAGCGTGATGACGTTCCGTACACCGGCAGAGGCGATTTCCAAGGCGAACAACACGCCGTACGGACTCTCGGCGGGGATTTGGAGCGATAAGGGTTCCAAGATTCTCGCCGTGGCCGACAAGCTTCGCGCCGGTGTCATCTGGGCGAACACGTTCAATCAGTTCGACCCTGCCTCGCCGTTCGGCGGCTACAAAGAGTCCGGTTACGGGCGCGAGGGTGGAAAGCATGGCCTGGTCGCGTATCTCACGAGCACCGCGTTGAAAGCAGGATCACGATGAGCCATCTCGCTATCCCCAAGACCTACAAGCTCTACATCGGCGGCAAATTTCCGCGCAGTGAATCAGGTCGCGTCTACGAGGTGACCACGGCAAAGGGGGCATTCATTGCGAACGCTGCCAAGGCCTCGCGCAAGGACGCCCGTGACGCTGTCGTCGCCGCCCGCGCCGCATTCGCAGGATGGTCCGGGGCGACCGGCTACAACCGTGGCCAAGTTCTCTACCGCATCGCCGAATTGTTGGAGGGCCGCCGGGCGCAGTTTGTCGAAGAGTTGCACGCAGCTGACGGCATCACCGTTTCGGCGGCCGAAAGGCAGGTTGAGGCTGCGATCGACACGTGGGTCTGGTACGCGGGTTGGGCAGACAAGTACGTGCAGGTGGCCGGCAATGGCAATCCGGTGAGCGGACCGTACTTCAACATCTCCACGCCGGAGCCGACCGGTGTGGTTGCCGTGATCGCGCCCGAGCGGCAGGGGCTGCTTGGGCTGGTGAGCGTCATCGCGCCCGTGATCCTCAGCGGCAACACCGTGGTGGTGGTCGCGAGCGAGAAGTCGCCGCTGAGCGCCATCAGTCTTTCCGAGGTGCTGGCCACGAGCGACGTGCCAGGCGGAGTGGTCAACGTGCTGACCGGCTCCGCGGCCGAGATCGCGCCCTGGCTGGCGAGCCACGGCGATGTCAATGCGATCGATCTGGCGGGAGCCGCATCGATCGACTGGGTCGACCTGCAGATCGCTGCAGCCGAGACGCTCAAGCGCGTGTTGCCGCCGGAAAGCGGTGTGCCGGAGCAGAGCGTCGAGCGGGTCACCTTCTTCACCGAGACTAAGACCGTCTGGCACACCAAAGCCCTCATCTGACCGTGATGGGGGTGTGACGCGCTATCGTCAGGCACTGCACCAGTGTCGACGGTGAATGTACACGGGCCGCGCACGGCGTCCCAAGCCACTCCGTTCGGCCCCGACGGCACTGTGCGAGCGTCGTTGGACCAGTGCGCCAATGAGGTGGAGGTTGCTCCAGGTGCGGGTAGGACGCCCCTAGCGGGGATCGGTGACCACGACTTCCACCGCGGCAGCCTCCCCGACATCTAATGCACCGGTCAGGTTCGCCACGCTCGTCACTCGTTCGTCCTCCAGCGTTCCAAACGACCGAATGACACCGACGCCAGCTTCCACTGCGTCGGAGGATGTCCGGCCGATCACGGCGAAGTGGCCGCCAGGGGTGCCCCCGTCGTCGTCACGCGTGGGCAGTCTCAGCCTCGCTCCGCCCGGATGCCACTCTCCGACGCGCCCGCGAGCGGTGTCGAGGCCCGTCGCGTGCTCGTCGCCAATCCAGACCACGGAGCGCTCCGGCCTCGAGCGGACGGTGGCGTTGAACATCGATTCGGTCGGGTCAAGTGCCGGAAAGGTGATGCCGACATAGGCCCGTGCCAACTGCCTGAACATCGTGGCGTAACGCGCGCGGGCCGCCATGAGGTCTGCGCTGGAGGTCCGGATGCTGGACCAAAGCCCCCGCGCGGCCGCCGGGTCGGCTCTGCGGAGCACGCGATACAGTTCGCCGCGGATCGCCTCCGGCACGGGATTGCTGCTTTCGGGCGGCGCAAAGGGAGCGAGGTCCACCTCGCGGTCCACGATGCGGAGTGATCGAAGCAGCCAGTGTCGTTCACTCTCATGGGGAAGTCTGCTTACTCGCGCGCTCAGCGCGGACGCGAGAGCAAGGTACAGATCTCCCGCGGAGCCCTTGGCCTCTTCGGAAAGCTCCGATGACCGGTAGTGCTTGAGGGCGGCGTGCCACGGCGTGTCGGGTGCGGGATAGGGGTTCAGTAACTCGAACGCGGCGCGGCGCTTGTCGCCCCACGTGGGCGAGACGGGCGTCCATGTGGCGGCGCCCGTGATGCGGATCGTGGACCCCGCCGCGCCCGTCCACCAGGCGACGCGGGGACGATCGCCGCTGACGATGAGTGCGTGTGCGTCGTACAGCGGAGCCACGCGCTTGAGAGCGTCTTCCGTGAGTTCGCGCGCCGCGGCCAATGCGCCGTCGTAGTCGCTGCAATCGACTCCCCGCACGATGGCGACAAGTCCGCGCGCCGGAACCACCACGTCACCGCGCCCATCTGCGCTGTACTCAACGTGCGAGTCCGCGAGCGCCGCATTGAGCTCGACGAGCGCCCCACCGCCTGAGCTGATCCGCAAGTCGACGCCGTCGAATGCAGCCATCGCTGCCCTCCTCGCCTGTGCGCCATTGCCGACGGATTACTTCAGAGTGTGGCAGATGAGAACGAATCGGCATCAGACGGGGTGCAACCCACTCCCTCCCTCGACCAGATCGCGGAACCGCTGGGCGAAGCGGGACGCTGGCGCGCCGTCCACGATGTTGTGGTCGAAATCGCGGGTGACGTTGAGGTATTCACGGATGGCAATTTCGCCATTGTGCACACCCGGCTTCTGGGTGATGTCGCCGACAGTGATCCCCAGCGTGTGGCTGGGGAGTGCCAGCCCCCAGCCCCCGCCGCTGCCGAACATGCCCACAGCGCTGAGCACCACGGTGCCCTGCACCTTCCTGATCATGTGGGGTTGGCGGCTCGTGAGTAGAAAGAACGCACGGCGCACAATTCCGGGCAGGGTTACGAGCAGGTTCAGCCGTGTGACCTCGTCGCGTGCACCGCCGCGCGCCTGGACCCGCGTATCTCGTTGTGGATCTGGCGAAAAGTCTTCTGGTTGGCGGCACGAATGATGTGGCCGACGGGATACTCCTTGCCGTCCTGGCGCACCTCGATCATGGTGGTGATGTCCACATCGTCGAACAGAACCAGCCGGCCGCGCCAATCGCGATAGGCGCGCAGGTACCTGTTGGCCGCGACCGCCGGGCCTATGCAGTATGCGAGATAGGACGTGAAGGAAACAGACTCGCCAGTCGACTCCTCGTGCGCCCGCATGAGTTGTCGCGGCACGGTGACGTCGATTTCAAGCACGCCGCGGACGTTGTTCTTGCGGCGCGACATCCAACCCACGTCGGCGACCAGGCGACCCGCCGTCGGAAACGGCTTCACTTCGTGAGCGGTCGCGCGTCGCGTCGTATTTCCATAATGCCCGGCTACGCAGTCGCCGTGCCAGTTGGCGGAGGTGAAGAGCTGAGCCAGCCGCCGCCGGCTCACGACGGCGCGCTAGGGACGTGAGTCACGAACGTCTGCGGCGGTGTTCAAGATGACGCGGTTCACCCCGTCCGGACGCGTCAGGTGTGAGCTGTGGCCCGCTCCCTCCACAGTTTCCAGCGTGGAGCCAGGAGTCACGTCGCGGAGTGGTTCGGAGCTGCGCGGACCGACAATCCGGTCCGCGTCACCATGGAGGAGGGTGACCGGCACTTCGAGACGTGGCAGGCGGTCCGCAACATCGTCGTAGTTGACATCGACCGCGTCGGCGATGGCCCATTCGCCAGGTGAGGGTCTTGAGCAACGCCCCAGGCGATGAGGTCCTCAACGATTGCCTCGCACCCCGCGTCCGAACAGACCTCGTGCATGAAAAGTCGAGCAAGCGGGGCCAGTTCACCCTCCAATAGGCGGGCCGAACATCCCCCAGCCCTCGGGCTCACGCTCTGCCGCCGAGTCGGTTGTGGTGGCTGTAGCGGGCCCGGCAAGGTCGTCGGGACCATCGCTCATGGCTTGGCTCCAGTCTCGCGGGATGTTGCGTCGGTGCGCACGGGCGGTGAACGGGGGCGTTAGTGCCTCGTATTCCCCTGATCGGCTGGCGTGCCGACACAGCAGCTGGGGTCAGAGCAGGCGGTTCAGCGCACGCAACGGGATGTCCACCCAGTCCGGCCGATAGTTCGACTCGTAGACCACCTCGTAGAGGGCCTTATCGATCTCGTAGGCGCGAAGCAACGTCACCGCGGAATCGGACGCCTCGAAGCCGTAACCGTTCAGGAACGCGATCCGATTGCGCCGCACCCAGTCGTCGACATACTCGTTGTCCTCCACTCCGAGCGCAATCGTCACCGAGTGAGCCGCGTAGTCCAACGACCGCAGCATGCCGGCGAGATCTCGGGACACGGAGTCGAGGCGCACGCGATCCTCGAGGGGCTGCGCGGGTTCGCCTTCGAAGTCGATGATCATCCAGCCGGACGTGGTGCGAAGGGTCTGCCCGAGGTGGAAGTCGCCGTGCACCCGCTGCACCGGAACGGGCGTGACCGAATCGAGGGCGGCATACGCAGCGCGAACACGGTCCGCGTACGTGACGACCGTGTCGTGCATGTCGATTGCGCGGTCCAGGCGCGCGTTCAGGCGGCGGACGAGCGCGGCGACCTCTGGCGCATCCCAACTCGCCGTGGGGAGGGTCTGACGCATCTGTTCGTGCACCACGGCGAGCGTCAAGCCCAGGCGCTCGCACTCCCCGGCAAAGTCGCCGCCGGCATCCCGGGCACGCATCTCGTCGTCTTGCAGCGCACGCACACTCGTCCGGGCCGACTCCCAGCCGTCCGTCGCCGAGCGCTGGAACACGCCGACCATGGCGAGATCGATGTCACCGCTGCTGATCCAGCCCAGCAGCGGCGAAATCTCCTCCGAACCAAGCCGGGTGAGCGCCGCCTGGATCTCGATGTCGGGGTTACGCCCCGGCGCGAGTTTGCGGAAGAACTTGACCAGGTTGTCGCCCACGATCACCGACGTGTTGCTCTGCTCAGCGGACATCAGCACACTGTCCGCGTCGGCCTCGAGAGAGAAGCCCTCGAGCCGGGAATAGTCGATGTCGGAGGGGCTGTCCATACCGGCGACGAAGCCTTGTAGCAGGATGCCGCGCGCCTCCGGGTCGTGCAAGGCATCGTACACGTAGAAGACTTCGCCGTTGAGCGATACCGCGCCTACGAAGCCGTACGAGAGGTCCTCACGAGGGTGTTGCCGGTAGGACAGCGGCACGTTGTACAACCCCCCCGCAACCACCAGTTCGAAGCGCACGCCCAACCCCTCGGTTGGATCGCTCAGCCACTCCAACTCGCTCACGTCGGTGATGGGGACCTCATCCTCGCCTTCCCCAAACCAGCGCTGTCGAGCCAGGTAGGCGCTCAGTTCCGTGCGTTCAGTCCACTCACTCATGCGACCGATCCTTCCGTCAGAGCCAGCCGGGCTATCCGGAACCAGTAGAAACCGTATCCGGCAAGGGTCAACAGGTAGGGCAGTTCCCCAATGGCGGGGAACTCGACGCCGCCAAGCATCTCGACGGGCCGCGATCCGCTGAACTGGTGGAGGTCCAGTTCGATGGGTTGCGGGAAGCGGGAGAGGTTGTTGACGCACAGCATCACGTCGTCGCCGTCCTCGCGCAGGTAGGAGAACACGGACGGGTTGGATCCGCCCAGGTCGAAGAAGGTGCCACGCCCGAAGGCGGAGTGCTGGCGGCGCACATGGATCATCCGTCGCGTCCACTGCAGCAGCGACGACTTGCTCGTCTCTTGCGCCTCCACATTGATGGCCTGGAAGCCGAACACCGGGTCCATGATCACCGGAAGCGCCAGCCTGCCCGGATTCGCCTTGGAGAAGCCGGCGTTGCGGTCGGGGGTCCACTGCATCGGCGTGCGTACGCCGTCGCGGTCTCCGAGCCAAATGTTGTCGCCCATGCCAATCTCGTCGCCGTAGTAGAGGACCGGCGAGCCGGGCAGGCTGAGCAGTAGCGCGGTGAACAACTCCATCTGATTGGTGTCGTTGTCAAGCAGGGGGGCGAGGCGCCGTCGGATGCCGATGTTGGCCTTCATGCGCGGGTCGGTGGCGTACTCGTTCCACATGTAGTCGCGATCCTCGTCGGTCACCATTTCCAGGGTGAGCTCGTCGTGGTTGCGCAGGAAGATGCCCCACTGGCAGTGCTCGGGAATCGGCGGCGTCTGGTCCAAAATCTCGCTGATCGGGTACCGCGACTCGCGACGAACCCCCATGAAGATGCGTGGCATCACCGGGAAGTGGAAGCACATGTGACACTCGTCGCCACCCACGGCGGGGTCGCCGAAGTAATCGACCACATCCGCTGGCCACTGATTCGCCTCGGCGAGCAGCACGCGGCCGGGGTAGTTCGTGTCCACATACGTGCGGACCTTCTTCAGGAATTGGTGCGTGCGGGCGAGGTTTTCGCCGTTGGTGCCCTCTTCCTCGTACAGGTAGGGGACCGCGTCCAACCGGAACCCGTCTACGCCGATGTCGAGCCAGAAGGTCAGCGCGTCGAGCATGGCCCGGTGGACTGCAGGGTTTTCGAAGTTGAGGTCCGGCTGGTGGCTGTAGAAGCGGTGCCAGAAGTACTGCTGGCGAACCGGGTCCCACGTCCAGTTCGATGCTTCCGTGTCAATGAAGATGATGCGGGCTTCTGAGTAGGGTTCGTCGGTGTCATTCCACACATAGAAGTCGCCGTAAGGCCCGTCCGGATCGCTGCGGGAGGCCTGGAACCAGGGGTGTTGATCAGACGTGTGGTTCATCACCACGTCAATGATCACGCGGATGCCGCGGGAGTGGGCGGCGTCGAGGAACTCCTGGAAGTCGTCGATGGTCCCGATGTCGGGAGCTATCGCGGTGTAGTCCGCGACGTCGTAGCCGCCGTCCTTGAGCGGGGAGGGGAAGAACGGCGGCAGCCACACGCAGTCCACGCCGAGCCACTCGAGGTAATCGAGCTTCTCCGTGAGGCCTCGCAAATCGCCAATGCCGTCTCCCGAAGAGTCCCGGAAGGATCTGATCAGGACTTCATAGAACACCGCCGACTTAAACCAGTCGACGTCGGTGCGATCGAGGCCCTTCGCATCATCATCCATGCACCCACCGTATTCGTTTCGCCGACTCAGGGCGAAACGCCCGAGGCAGTTTCCGCGGCATACCGGCTCGCGATTGCTTCGTCGGAGAGTGGCCCCTGGCGCGACTCACGTACCCAAGCAAAATTGTCACGGCGGGACTCACAGACGGATGCCCGATAGGCCAATCGAGATCAGGTTGAGCGCCGCATTCACGATGATCGCGAAGAAGGATCCCCGCGAGGAGGGGTTGCGGTACGCGAGACGTGCAGCAATGACCGCGATCGGCGGTCTGCCCACACCGTGTGAACTGTGGGGCGCCCGCGCACACCGTCTCTACAGGTCGTTCCCCGCGTACGAAAGGTTGAAGCTCTTGTTGATCACGGGGAAGTCGGCGACGATCATGCCTTGCAGCGCCACCGGCAGCGCCGGCCAGGTGAGGAACGACGGATCCACGACCGCGAGCCGTGTCAGGCGGCCGTCGGGACCCAGTTCCACGCGGTGCGCGATGGTGCCCCGCCACCCCTCGACCAGTCCTGACCCCGCAGCGCCTGCGCTTCCCACAGCGCGGTCTGGTAGTTCCGCGGTGAGCCGACCGGAGCGCAACTCCGGCAGCAGGACCTTCAGCAGGTCCACGCTCGCGGCCACCTCCTCCGCGCGCACGGCGAAGCGCGCGAGCACGTCGCCCTCGACGCGCAGCGCCGGCTTGACGTCCGCGGTGGCCGGATGGGACGGATGATCGCGACGCGCGTCGATGTCCACGCCGCTCGCCCTGCCCACGTAGCCGAGCACCCCGATCTGGCGGGCGTTCTGGGCGCTCAGCGCTCCCGTCGCCGTGAAGCGGTCCACCACCACGGACTGTTGTAGGGCAAGCTCAACAATCTCCGCGACATCGTCGGCGATGCGCGTCAATTGCGCGGCGCGGGGCACCGCCGTGAGCTCCGCGCCTCCCAGGATCACGCCGCCGCGCATCAGCCTGTGGCCGGTGAGTTCGGCGCCCAGCCGCAACACGTCTTCACGCACCCGTTGCGCGTGCACGTTGAGGATTCCGTATCCAACATCCATGCACAGCGCGCCGAGGTCCGCCACATGGTTGTACAGCCGCTCGACTTCGAGCAGGGCGGCGCGTGCGGCGCGCGCGGGCTCGGGCACACCCACGCCGAGCGCTTCCTCCACGGCGCTACAGAAGGCTGTGGCATGGCCCACCGTGGTGTCGCCGCTGACGCGTTCGGCGAGCGGCAGGGCCTCCGCAGGGGAACGCCCCTCCGCCAGTTTGGCGAGGCCCTTGTGGGTGAACCAGAGTCGCGCCTTGAGCTTGAGGATGGACTCGCCGACCACGGAGAACCGGAAGTGACCCGGGCCGATCATCCCTGCGTGCACGGGGCCAACGGGAATCTCGTACACACCGGGGCCCTCGACCCTGAGGAAGGGGTAGCCGCCCTCTGTCGGCCCGAACTGGGGGGGAGGGCCCGCGTCGGACCGCATCGGATACCAGCCTGTCGGCCAGTGCTTGTGCCGCACCAGGCGGTGGGGCAAGGGGTGGTCGGTCGGCACAATTCCGTACAGGTCCCGCATTTCGCGCTCGAACCGCCCGGCGGGGAACGACAGGCTCGCCAGGCTCGGCACGGTGGGTGCGTCAATGCTGGTCCGCAGCACGAACTCGACCCGCCGCCCGCCAGCGCCGGTGAGCATGTAGACCACCCGGAAAACGTCGGGATCCTCGTGAGCGGCCACCAGGGCGAGGCGCATGCCGTCATCCAGCAGCGCCTGCACCTGTGTGCCGAGTTCGGTGGCGGTAACCTCCCGCCTGTCGACGGCGTTCATGGAGTCCCCACAATCGCCGCCGCCGTGTGCAGCAGGGTGTCTAGCGGGGTGGCTACGCCGATAACCACGAGCGCCACCAGTCCCAGCACCAAGGGCGCGGCCGACGACGCGCGGCGGGTCGCGGAGGCGACGGCCCCGGTATCCCCCTCACGTTCGTGAGCGTCGGCGGCGGGCCCGAGCAGCATGCCCGCCACCGGCCGCGCGATCGCCACGAACACCACAAGAAGCAGAACCAGGGCGACTCCGACCACCCAGGCAAGACCGGCGTTGGCGGTCGCCCGCGCCAGGGCAAGTTCGCTGCCGAACAGGGAGAACGGCGGCAGCCCGAGCAGCGCGGCGATGCCCAGCGCGAAGATCCCGGCAAGCACCGGCCTGCGGGCGAGCAGTCCCCGCACGCCTGCAATGCGGGTGGTGCCCGTCAGGTCCAGCACCTGGCCCGAAGCGCAGAACAGCACGGCCTTGGCCAGACCGTGGCCCAGCACGTGAAGCAATAGCGCGGCCATCGCGAGTGGCGTGCCGACCGCCATGCCGACCACAACCAGCCCCATGTGCTCCATGCTCGAGTAGGCCAGCAGGCGCTTGTAGTCGCGCTGGGCGATCATCAACGACGCGGCGACCAGGATCGACCCGAGCGCCACCGCAAGTAGCAGCGTGCGGACGAACGCCGGGTCGAGCGCCGCGACGGCGATCGCCCGGTACCGCAGCAGTGCGTACGCGGCCACGGACAGCAGCACGCCCGACATGAGGGCGGACACCGGCGCCGGGGCCTGACTGTGCGCGTCCGGCAGCCAACTGTGCAGGGGCACCAGGCCAACTTTGGTGCCGAATCCCAGGACCACCAGAACGACCGCGATGCGCATGACCCCCGGGTCCAACCGATCCGCTTGGGCGACGAGCGCGCTCCAATCCAGGGTGCCCATGGGCCCATCCGCGCCCCCGGCGTGCTGGGACGCGTAGTAGACGAGCACCGTGCCAAGGTACGCGAGCGCAATCCCCACGGAGCAGATGATGACGTACTTCCAGGTCGCCTCGACGGCGCGGCGACCCCCGTGGTGACCCACCAAGAACGCGGTGACGATGGTGGTGGCCTCCACCGCTGCCCACATCACCCCAAGGTTGGCGGCGAGCACTGCGCCCGCCATGGTGGCGATGAACAACGGCACCAGGATCCCGTAGCGGCGAGCGCCGCGGGCCGTGGTTGTCTGCGCCACGATTTCGCCGCCAATGTAGTCCACGCTGGCCCACGTGGCGATCACCGAGACGCCGCCGATGACCAGCAGCATCACGGCGGTCAGCGCGTCCGCCCGCAACAGGCTGCCCCCGGTGAGCGTGGAGCCGTCAACGGTCGCCAGGGCCGCCACCACTCCGGCGCCCAACACCGCGGCCGACGCCGCCACCGCGCACCAGGCGATCCAGCGTCGCCACCCGAGGATCGCCGCCAATGCCCCCGCGAGCGCGGGCGCGACGACGGGTACGAGCAGCACCCCCATCTGTGTCCCGGTTGTCATCAGTCGCGCAACTCGCTCAGGCCGTCGAGGTCGGTGCTACCGAATGCCAACCGCATGCGGGCGGCGACGATCTGCAGCACGATCACCACGAGGAAGACGTCGAGGGAGACTCCCAGCTCGACCACCAACGGCACGCCCGCGGTGGCGAGGAACGCCGTGACCGTGATGCCGTTGTCCAACAGCAGGAAGCCGATCACCTGCGAGATGGCGTGTCGCCGTGTCACGAGCACAAAGAAACCGAGTAACACGACGGCGATGCCGACGGGCAGCGCACGGGTCGCCGCGGACGGTGCGAGCGCGACGAGCGGCCCGCTGAGGACGTACGCGAGAAGGGTGAGCACGGCAGCCGCGAGGAGCGATGCGGTCACGTTCACCAGTGGCGCGGTTTCGCGTACGTCGCCGCTGTCGGCGAGAACTCGCCGCAGGATGGCGGGGAGCACGCCCGCCTTGAGTACTCCCACTCCAATCGCCGCAAGCAAGAGTTCCGTGCTGTTCTCGGTCACGCCCAGCAGCAGGGCCAGGCCTGCGATCAGCGCGCCCTGAATCATGAGCAGTCGGATGATGGCGGCCAGGTCGCGGCGCCAGAGGGTGAGGACGGCGGTCAGCAGGATGGCGCCGCAGATCACGTCGAGCACCTGGCTGGACACGGCGGCGCTCATGCGAGGAAGTACGACGCGGCGACGGCGAGCAGGGCGAAAAGCAGGGATCCGGCGAGCAGCTCGGGCACGCGGAACAGGCGGAACTTGGCCATGAATACCTCGAACGCGGCCAGCGCCACGCCAACCAGCGCGACCTTGACGACCAGCGCAACGATGCCGACGACCATGGCGAGGGGCGCGATGCTCGTGGCCACGCCCCACGGGGCGAACAGATTTGCGCCAAGGCCGAGCAGTAGCGCGAGACGCATTGATGCGGCGAGTTCGACCAGCGCCAGGTCCCGACCGGAGTACTCGAGCACCATCGCCTCATGGATCATGGTGAGTTCCAGGTGCGTGGACGGGTTGTCGACGGGCAGACGGCCGGTCTCGGCAATGATCACCACGGCGAACGCGACCGCCGCGAGCAGACTCGCGGGCGACAGCACGTGGGCGGGGGCGGCAAGGGTGCCCGCGACGATGTCGGTGAGATCGGACGAGCCGACGCGGACCGAGAGGGCGAAGATGGCGAGCAGGATTGTCGGCTCGACGAGCGCGACGATGGTCACCTCGCGGCTAGCGCCCATGCCCCCGAACGCAGTGCCCGTGTCCAGCCCGGCCAGTGCGAGCGCCACCGTGCCGAGCAGCAGGATCGCGACGACGGCGAACAGGTCGCTCACACCGCCCACCGGTGCCACCGTGGACACGAACGGAATGACGGCGGCCAGCAACACGGCCGAGGCCATCAGGATCAGGGGAGCGGCGACGAACACCACGCTCGTGCCCTCGGGCCGTGTCGCCTCCTTGCGGAACAACTTGCGAAGGTCCCGGACGGGTTGGCCGATGCCGGCCCCCACTCGGCCCTCCATGCGCGCACGCACCTGACGCATCAGGCCCACAAGATACGGCGCCCCGACCACGATCAGGGCGACTTGGATCACTGCCGCGACCACGGCGCCGATGTTCTCGGGTGTGGTCATGCGGTCACCGCCACGACCAGGAGCGCAGCCAGCAGTCCGATGAAGCCGTACGCGAGGTAGCCATGCACCCGCCCGTTGGCGAGGCGCCGCGACCACTGACCCCAGGATTCGACGGCCGCCATCACGGGCGGATACAGGGCCGCCTCAAGCCGGTCCGGAACCCGCTGTCGGAAGGTCACGGATTCGATCAGGTAAGAGGACTCGGCGTAGGGCGTGACGTCAACGTCGTGTTCGGGTCGCAGCACATCGTCGAACACGCGGGTGAGCGGCTCGGCGAAGGACGTCGCGGTGTACTCCTGGCGCGAGTTGCGCTCCGGGCCGCCGTTTGCCCAGACACCCACCACTCGCCGCGGCGCGCCGCCCGTCACGCGACGCACGAGACTAGCCACCACGAGCGCGGCGAGCACCAGGCCCAGAGCGATCAGCAGCGGCGACATCGAACCCTCAATTCCGGCCAGGCGCAGGGTGACCGTGCTGTCGGCGAGCGGGGCGGTGTCGCGCACACCAGGGAGGACGTTCAAGATC
>NZ_JADQBE010000039.1:0-22390 GCF_016278765.1 Demequina sp.
TTGACCACCTTGAGGCGCTTGAGCGCGCGCGTCTTGCGCTGGCCCTTGCCGTTGGTGATGGTGTCGCGCAGGCTCTCAGCCTCGGCCACGAGGTCGAAGTCCTTCAATCGCTGTTGGATCGCCTGAGCGCCCATCGAGCCCTTGAAGTAGTTGCCGTAGCGGCGGGAGAGCTCGCGGTACAGCAGCTCGTCACCCTCGAGGTCCTGGACCTTGAGCCCCACGAAGCGGTCGAACACCGCATCAAGACGCTCAATTTCGGCGTCGAAGCGCTTGCGGATGTTAGCCATCTCGCGCTCGGCGCCGTCCTTGACCTTGCGCTTGGCGTCGGCCTTGGCGCCGTCGGCCTCGAGTTCGGCGAGGTCCTTCTCGAGCTTCTCGGCACGCTCGTTGATCCCGAAATCGCGGGAGTTGACCAGCTGCTTCTTCTCCTGCTCCAACTCGTTGCGCAGCTGCGGCAGGTCCTCGTGACGGCCGTCCTCGTCAACCTCGGTGACCATGTAGGCCGCGAAGTAGATGACCTTCTCCAGGTCCTTGGGGGCGAGGTCCAGCAGGTAGCCAAGTCGCGACGGCACACCCTTGAAGTACCAGATGTGCGTCACGGGAGCGGCGAGCTCGATGTGGCCCATGCGCTCACGGCGCACCTTGGAACGGGTCACCTCGACGCCGCAGCGCTCGCAGACGATGCCGCGGTAGCGGACACGCTTGTACTTGCCGCAACTGCATTCCCAGTCGCGGGTCGGGCCAAAGATCTTCTCGCAGAACAGGCCGTCCTTCTCGGGCTTGAGCGTGCGGTAGTTGATCGTCTCGGGCTTCTTCACTTCACCGTGTGACCAACCGCGGATCTCTTCCGCGGTGGCCAGGCCGATGCGCAGGTCGCTAAATTCATTCACGTCGAGCACTAGTGCGGCTCCCCTTAAATCTCGTCGACGCTGGAGGCGTCGGGACGGCTGGACAGAGAGATGCCGAGTGACTCGGCGGCCTGGTAAGCGTCGTCTTCGGACTCACGCATTTCGACCAGCTGGCCTTCCGCGTTGAGCACCTCGACATTCAGGCACAGCGACTGCATCTCCTTCATGAGCACACGGAACGACTCTGGGAGCCCAGGCTCCGGGATGTTCTGGCCCTTGACGATGGCCTCATAGACCTTGACACGACCGATGATGTCGTCGGACTTGATGGTGAGCAACTCCTGCAGCGCGTAGGCGGCGCCGTACGCCTCAAGGGCCCACACCTCCATCTCACCGAATCGCTGGCCGCCGAACTGGGCCTTACCGCCAAGCGGCTGCTGCGTGATCATCGAGTACGGTCCGGTCGAGCGGGCGTGAATCTTGTCGTCCACCAGGTGGTGGAGCTTCAAGATGTACTTGTAGCCCACCGCGATCGGCTCGGGGAACGGCTCACCGGAACGCCCGTCGTACAGGCGCGTCTTGCCGGTCGCGTCGAGCAGTCGGTCGCCATCGCGGTTCGGCCTCGTCACGGAGCGCAGGCCGGTGATGGTCTGCTCCGAGATGCCGTCGAACACCGGCGTGGCCACGGGCGTACCCGGCTCGGCCATGATCGACCCTGCCGGTACCGCCTTGACCCAGTCTTCCTTGACGCCCGAAGCGTCCCAGCCCTCGTGAGCAACCCACCCGAGGTGGGTCTCGAGAACCTGGCCGACGTTCATACGGCCGGGCACGCCGAGCGGGTTGAGGATGATGTCCACCGGGGTGCCGTCCGCAAGGAACGGCATGTCCTCCTGCGGCAGGATCGTCGAGATGACGCCCTTGTTGCCGTGGCGGCCGGCGAGCTTGTCGCCCTCCTGGATCTTGCGTCGCTGAGCGATGTAGACACGTACCAATTGGTTGACGCCCGCGGGAAGGTCGTCGCCGTCCTCCTCGGTGAACACGCGGACACCGATGACGGTGCCCTGCTCGCCGTGAGGGACCTTGAGCGAGGTGTCGCGCACCTCGCGTGCCTTCTCGCCAAAGATCGCGCGCAACAGGCGCTCCTCGGGCGTGAGCTCGGTCTCGCCCTTGGGCGTCACCTTGCCCACGAGGATGTCACCAGCACGCACCTCGGCGCCGATGCGGACGATGCCGCGTTCGTCGAGATCAGCCAGCACCTCTTCGGAGGCGTTGGGGATGTCGCGGGTGATCTCTTCCGGGCCCAGCTTGGTGTCGCGGGCGTCAACCTCGTGCTCCTCGATGTGAATCGAGGAGAGGGTGTCGTCCTGGACAAGGCGCTGCGACAGGATGATCGCGTCCTCGAAGTTGTGACCTTCCCAGCACATGAACGCCACGAGGACGTTCTTGCCCAAGGCGAGGTCACCCTGATCGGTGGCCGGACCATCGGCGATGACCGCGCCCACCTCCAGGCGTGTGCCCTCGTCAACGATGACGCGCTGGTTGTAGCTGGTGCCCTGGTTGGAGCGCTGGAACTTGGCGATGCGGTACGAACCCGTGGTGCCGTCGTCGTTCGCCACGGTGACCAGGTCGGAGCTGACCTCGGTGACGACGCCGGGCTTGGTAGCCACGACCACGTCACCTGCGTCAACCGCCGCACGCAGCTCCATGCCGGTGCCGACGAGCGGCGCCTCGGAGCGGACGAGCGGCACGGCCTGGCGCTGCATGTTCGCACCCATGAGGGCGCGGTTGGCATCGTCGTGCTCGAGGAACGGGATCAGCGCGGTGGCGACCGACACCATCTGGCGAGGCGACACGTCGATGTAGTCGACGGCCTCCGGCGCGACAAAGTCGACCTCTCCACCCTTGGCGCGCACAAGGACGCGCTCTTCAAGGAAGCCACGCTTGTCATCCACCTGGGCGTTGGCCTGGGCGATCACAAAACGGTCCTCGTCGTCTGCCGTGAGGTAGTCGACCTGGTCGGTGATCTTGCCCTTGACGACCTTGCGGTACGGCGTCTCAACAAAGCCGAGGGGATTGATACGACCGAAGGAAGCGAGCGAACCGATCAGGCCGATGTTCGGGCCTTCAGGGGTCTCAATGGGGCACATGCGGCCGTAGTGCGACGGGTGAACGTCGCGCACTTCCATGCCTGCGCGGTCGCGGGACAGACCGCCCGGGCCAAGCGCCGACAGGCGGCGCTTGTGGGTCAGGCCCGCGAGCGGGTTGTTCTGGTCCATGAACTGCGACAGCTGCGAGGTTCCGAAGAACTCGCGGATGGCGGCGACCACCGGACGCGTGTTGATCAGCGTCTGCGGCGTGATGGCCTCGACGTCCTGAGTTGTCATGCGCTCGCGGACCACGCGCTCCATCCGGGACAGGCCCGTACGGATCTGGTTCTGAATCAGCTCGCCCACCGCGCGAATGCGACGGTTGCCAAAGTGGTCGATGTCGTCAGTCTCGACAACGACCTCGCCGTTCGCGCCCTTGAGCGTCTTGTGGCCGGCGTGTGCGGCGGCGATGTACTTGACGGTTGCGACGATGTCGTCGACGCCCAGCACCGAGTCGTTCAGCGGCTTGGCAACGCCCAACTTCTTGTTGAGCTTGAAGCGGCCCACCTTCGCCAGATCATAGCGCTTGGGATTGAAGTAGAAGTTGTCGAGCAGGTTCTGCCCTGCCTCGACGGTGGGCGGCTCGCCTGGCCGCAGCTTGCGGTACAGGTCGACGAGCGCCTCGTCCTGCGTGTGGACCGTGTCCTTCTCGAGGGTTTCGAGCACCGAGGGGTACTCGGCGAATTCCTTGGCGATGTCCTCGTCGGACAGACCAAGGGCCTTCAGGAATAGGGTCACGGACTGCTTGCGCTTGCGGTCGACGCGAACGCCGACGGTGTCGCGTTTGTCGATCTCGAACTCGAGCCAGGCACCGCGCGATGGGATCATCTTCGCCGTGTAGATGTCCTTGTCGGACGTCTTGTCGGCCGTGGACTCGAAGTACACGCCGGGCGAGCGGACGAGCTGGGACACGACGACGCGCTCGGTGCCGTTGATGATGAACGTGCCGCGGGGGCTCATGAGCGGGAAGTCACCCATGAAGACGGTCTGAGACTTGATCTCACCCGTCGTGTTGTTCATAAACTCCGCGGTGACAAAGAGCTGTGCCGCGTAGGTGAAGTCCTTCTCCTTGCACTCCTCCGGAGTGTGGCGAGGATCCTCGAAGTAGGGGTCCGAGAAGGACAGGGACATGGTTTGTCCGAAGTCCTCAATCGGGGAGATCTCTTCGAAGATCTCCTGAAGTCCCGCAACCTCCGGCACGTCATTACGACCTGCCTTCCGTGCGGCTTCAATACGGGTTTGCCAAGCCTTGTTGCCCAGCAGCCAGTCAAACGACTCGGTCTGCAGCCCGATGAGGTTAGGAACCTCAACTGGCTCAGAGACCTGAGCGAATGAAACGCGGCGTGAGGCGGGTCGGTTGGCGAAAGCGGAATCGGTGCGCGAGGCAGCCAAGGGGTCGTCCTTCCCATGACGATGGATCGGTTCCGCGTTGCCTGAGCCTCGGCTCCACCGGATCCTGGGGCATCATCACTTCGGTAGTGGACGCTCGCCAGGTAGGCATATGAGGGCAGGGCAATAGACAGCGCAACCTCCTACGTTAGTCGTGGTTGCCATGTTCGTCAAGCGCGCGACGATAGACGATGCCCGGCCTGGCCGTCGAGGCTGGCCTCGGCGCGTCCGGGGACGACTCTGCGCAGGAGCCACATGCACCCCACCGCCGTGCGGTCCCACGGACGCTACTCCCCGAACCGTATTGATTTCCGACACGCCACCTCCGCGCCGTCATGCGGCACGCCCGCGGCATGTCGCCTTGGCCGGCGGTTCGTAGCGTCGGACGATGCACCTCGGCTCGGTGAGACCGGCGGTGGTGCAGCAACGGCACCTGCCCCGAAACGACACGGGCCGGACCACCCGAAGGTGACCCGACCCGTGCGCGCGTGGCTGGTAGTGCGAACTACTTGAGTTCGACCGTGGCGCCGGCGGCCTCAAGCTGAGCCTTGGCCTTCTCGGCGTCGTCCTTCTTGGCGCCCTCGAGGATCGTCTTGGGGGCCTCGTCGACGAGAGCCTTGGCCTCGCCCAGACCGAGGGACGTGAGGGCACGCACCTCCTTGATGACCTGGATCTTCTTGTCGCCAACGACGGTCAGGACCACGTCGAACGCGTCCTTCTCCTCGACCTCTTCGGCGGCGGCAGCGGCCGGAGCGGCAGCGGCGGCGGCAACCGGAGCGGCGGCGGTAACCTCGAAGGTCTCCTCGAAGGCCTTCACGAACTCGGAGAGCTCGATGAGCGTGAGCTCCTTGAATGCGTCGATAAGCTGCTCGGTGGTGAGCTTCGCCATGATGATGTCCTCTTCTCTTTACCTGCGGGAAGCAGTGTGGTGTGGGGTGCAGCCTTAGGCTGCGGATTCCTGCTTCTCGCGCAGGGCGTCGACGGTTCGCACCGCCTGAGACAGGGGTGCCTGGAAGAGGTACGCCGCACCAAACAGCGATGCCTTGAAAGCACCGGCCGCCTTGGCAAGCAGCACCTCACGAGACTCGAGGCTCGCGAGCATGGAGACATCCGCTGCGGAGAGCAACTTGCCCTCGAGGATGCCGCCCTTGAGGACGAGCTTGTCGCTCTCCTTGGAGAAGTCGCGAAGACCCTTCGCAGCCTCCACCGGGTCACCGGTGACGAATGCGATGGCCGTGGGACCGACGAAGAGGTCCTCAAGACCCTCCAAGCCGGCATCCTTGGCCGCACGCGCCGCAAGCGTGTTCTTCACGACCGCGTAGGTCGCGGTACCGCTCAGTCCCTTGCGCAGCTGCTTGAGCTGAGCAACGGACAAGCCGCGGTACTCGGTGACGTAGACGGCCGTTGCGTCACGGAACTGGTCCGCAAGCGCCTTGACTGTCGCCACCTTGTCTGGCGTCGCCATAGTTGTCCTTCCTTTAGTTACCACCGGGCCCGCCCCACACAACGAAAAAGCCCCGCGCAGGCGGGGCTGGGGGCCTCATGCGCACACACGAAGGGCGGCCACGTGGGCCGCCCAAAGTCTGCGCGCGAGGCGCCGTCAACTTCTCCTGCGCTGGTCTCCGCTGGTGCGGAACTTCGGCCGTTCCCGGTTTCCCGGGCCCGACGACCGGCGGTCTTGGGCCTGGCAAGCATACGGCACGGCGTCGGCGCCGCGCAAACGCGCATCGTCGCGGCCCGTGCGGAAGCACGAGTGCCCGGTCCCCAAGGGGAACCGGGCACTCGTGTGGCGCTGTGCGCGAAGCTCTACGCCTCGGCCTTGGCGGTGGCGTCCAGCGGGATGCCGGGGCCGTTCGTGGCAGAGATTGCGGCCTTGAGGATGTACTTGCCCTTCGATGCGGAAGGCTTGGAACGCAGCACCTCGTCGAGGAGAGTCTGGTAGTTCTCGAGCAGCTTCTGGTCGCCGAACGACGCCTTGCCCAGCACCGTGTGCAGGTTGGCGTGCTTGTCAACGCGGAACTCGATCTTTCCGCCCTTGATGTCGGACACGGCCTTGGTCACGTCCATGGTGACGGTGCCGGTCTTGGGGTTCGGCATGAGGCCGCGGGGACCGAGCACGCGGCCCAGGCGTCCCACCTTGCCCATGAGGTCGGGCGTGGCCACCACGGCGTCGAAGTCCTGACGGCCGTTCTGCACCTCTTCGATGAGTTCGTCGCCACCGACGATGTCGGCGCCCGCTTCACGAGCGGCGTCTGCCTTGTCACCGTTGGCGAAGACCAGAACCCGGGAGGTCTTGCCGGTGCCGTGCGGCAGGATGACGGTGGAACGGACCATCTGGTCCGCGTGACGCGGGTCGACGCCGAGCTTGAAGACGACGTCGATGGTCGAGTCAGCCTTCTTGGACGAGGTCTTCTGCGCGAGGCGAACCGCCTCGATGGGGCTGTAAAGTTGGCTCTTGTC
This sequence comes from Demequina sp., assembly GCF_016278765.1. Classification (GTDB taxonomy): domain Bacteria; phylum Actinomycetota; class Actinomycetes; order Actinomycetales; family Demequinaceae; genus Demequina. Next base: position 6,845 of record NZ_JADQBE010000039.1, read on the forward strand.
GATGAGCTGTTCGCTATCGCGGTAGGCCTTGGAGCGCTTCATGTGCTTCTTCTTTCTCGAAGTCGTGGTGACGGGCCAGCGCTGGCCCTCCCACTGGGGTGTGTCAGTTACTTGATGGTGATGCCCATCGAACGCGCGGTGCCAGCAATGATCTTGGCGGCGGCGTCGATGTCATTCGCGTTGAGGTCATCCTTCTTCATCTCGGCGATCTCGCGCACCTGAGCCTGGGTCAGCGACCCGACCTTGTTGGTGTGCGGAACGCCCGAACCCTTCGCGACGCCAGCAGCCTTCTTGATGAGCTGCGACGCGGGTGGGGTCTTGGTGATGAACGTGAAGCTGCGGTCCTCGTACACCGTGATTTCCACGGGGACGATGTTGCCTCGCTGCGACTCGGTCGCCGCGTTGTAGGCCTTGCAGAACTCCATGATGTTCACGCCGTGCTGACCCAGTGCAGGGCCGACGGGAGGAGCCGGGTTTGCGGCACCAGCCTGAATTTGGAGCTTGATCAGGCCGGCAACCTTCTTCTTCGGGGGTGCCATTGGTCTTTCGGGTCCTTCTGTGTAAGTGGTGGCGGCTCACACCGCCTGAGTGGTTCGTTCTCGCTGGTCAGTACCGCTCAGACAATCTTCTGAACCTGCGCGAACGAGAGTTCGACCGGAGTTTCGCGGCCGAAAATGGAAACGAGGACGTGGAGCTTCTGGCTCTCCACGCTGATCTCGGAAATCGTGCCAGGAAGCGTCGCGAACGGGCCCTCGGTGACCGTGATCGCTTCTCCCACGTGGAAGTCGAGCTCGACCTGAGGACCGGAGCCGGAGTCGCCGCCCGCGTCCGCGGCCGACGATCCGGGCGCCGAAGGGGCCATCATCGAGTAGACCTCGTCAGGTGTAAGCGGCACCGGCTGGTGGGCGTGGCCCACAAAGCCGGTCACGCCGGGTGTGTTGCGCACCGCGCCCCAGGAGGCGTCGCCAAGTTCCATGCGCACCAGCACATAGCCGGGCATCCGTACGCGGGTGACCTGCTTCTTCTGGCCGTTCTTGTATTCGACAACCTCTTCCATGGGGACCTCGACCTGGAAGATGTAGTCCTCCATGTTGAGGCTCACCACGCGGTGTTCGATGGCCTGCTTGACGCGCTTCTCGTGACCGCTGTAGCTGTGGACGACGTACCAGTCGCCGTCCTGCATCAGCAGTGAGGACCGGAAGGCGACCTTCGGGTCGACCTCTTCCTCAACGTCGGCGGTGACCGAAGGCTCGTCGGTCGTGGTGAGCGCGTCCTCCTCGATCGCCGCTGCGGGCTCGGAGGGCACGGTGTCGTCATCGCCGTCGACCACCGCGTCCACTGGAGCGTCGTCGATGGCAACGTCGTCCACGGGCGCAACCTGCTCGGGCGCGACCTCGGCGTCGTCGACGGTCTCGACGGCGTCGTGGGGATCTGTGCTCACGTCTTTCCTTTCGTCTGGCTACTCGGCTAGTCGCCGAAAACCCACTTGGTCAGCGAGTTGAAGCCGAGGTCGAGCAGGAACGTCAGCGCCATCATGACGCCCACGAATCCGAGCACGACCCAGATGTAGTTGATGAGTTCCTCACGCGTGGGCGTCACCACGCGACGGAGCTCGGAGATCACCTGGCGCACGAACAACGCGATGCGTCCGAAGATATTGAGACCTTCACGCTCCTCGTGGCGTGGGTCCCGCTCTCCGGAATCCGTCACTGCAGATTCGCTCACCTTGCTCATTCCTTTGCTTGTGTGGTGCGGGAAGTCCCGCTCTACGCAGGGCAGGAGGGACTCGAACCCCCAACCGTCGGTTTTGGAGACCGATGCGCTACCAATTGCGCCACTGCCCTTCGGGGTGGTTGTGAACCCCAGGTGGTTCTCAACGGACAGCCGACCCCACGTGAGGGCATCCGATGGCCCGCATTTTGGGCGCGAGTCATCATGGCTTCTGTCAATCGCCGAAGTGCCATGTTACGCGGTTTGCGGTCCGAACGCGAACGACCGCATCGGACCCGTAGCGTGAAGTGGAACAATGTCACGCATGACTGCACCCGCTCGCCGCGTCTCTGCCCGCCTCGGCGCCATCGCGCCCTCCGCTACCTTGGCTGTCGATGCCAAGGCTAAGGCCCTCAAGGCCGCGGGCCGACCCGTCATCGGGTTTGGCGCAGGTGAGCCTGACTTCCCCACACCGGACTTCGTGGTCGAGGCGGCTATCGAGGCCGCGCGTGACCCCAGAAACCACCGCTACACGCCCGCTGCGGGTCTCCCCGACCTCAAGCAGGCGATCGCCGCGAAGACCCTGCGCGACAGCGGCTACGAGATCGACCCCGCCCACGTCATCGTCACCAACGGTGGCAAGCAGGCCGTTTTCCAAGCCTTCGCGTCGATCATCGACCCCGGCGACGAGGTGGTGCTTCCCGCGCCGTACTGGACCACGTACCCCGAGGCGATCTCCCTTGCCGGCGGAACCCACGTCGAGGTGTTCGCGGGCGCAGACCAGGGCTACCTGGTCTCGGTCGAGCAGCTGGAGCGGGCGCGCACCGACAAGACCAAGGCCCTGCTGTTCTGCTCGCCGTCCAACCCCACCGGCGCCGTGTACTCGCCCGAGCAGACCAAAGCCATCGGCGAGTGGGCCCTTGAGCACGGTATCTGGGTCATCACCGATGAGATCTATGAACACCTCACGTACGACGACGCCACGTTCAGCCCGATTGTTCGTGCCGTGCCCGACCTGGCCGACCAGGCCATCGTGATCAACGGAGTCGCGAAGACGTATGCGATGACCGGCTGGCGGGTGGGCTGGATGATCGCGCCTGCGGACGTCACGAAGGCCGCCGCCAACTTCCAATCTCACCTCACCAGCAACGTCGCCAACGTGTCTCAGCGCGCGGCGATCGCGGCCCTCGAGGGCGGCTTGGACGACGTTCACGCGATGCGCGCCGCCTTTGACCGCCGGCGAAAGACCATGGTGTCGATGTTGAGCGAGATCGACGGAATCACCATCCCGACCCCGACGGGTGCTTTCTACGCCTACCCCTCCGTTTCCGGTGTGCTGGGGCTGACGCTGCGCGGGCGACGCATCACGTCCAGCGCGGACCTCGCGGCGATCATCCTCGATGAGGCCGAAGTGGCGGTGGTTCCGGGCGAGGCGTTCGGACCCAGCGGGTACCTGCGGCTCAGTTACGCGCTAGGCGACGACGACCTGGAGGAAGGCGTCACGCGGATGCAGAAGCTGTTGGGTGAGGCGAAGTAGGTTCGCCGAAATCAGGGTGCGCATCGGCCGCGCGAACGATGGGAGCCCTCGGGTGACGCCCACTATCCTCGCCGTATGAGCACATCGGCCATCACCGCTTCTGGGCTCACGAAGCACTACGGCGACAAGCGCGCCGTTGACGGGCTCGACCTCGACATCCCCATTGGCGAGGTGTTCGCGCTGTTGGGACCCAACGGCGCCGGCAAGTCGACCACGGTGGAGATCCTCGAAGGGTTCCGCAAGCGCACCGCCGGCGATGTGCGCGTGTTGGGGGTCGATCCCCAGCACGCCGATCGCCGGTTCCGCGAGCGCATCGGAGTCATGCTCCAGTCGACATCGGATCGCGCGATGCTGTCCGCTCGCGAGGCGCTCACGCACGCCGCGCGTCTCTACGCACACCCTCGCGACGTCGACGAGACCCTGGAGGCGGTGGGGCTCACCGACAAGGCGGGCGCGAAGCCGCAGACGCTCTCGGGAGGACAACGACGCCGGCTCGACGTGGCGCTCGCCGTGATCGGCCGCCCGGAACTTCTCTTCCTCGACGAACCCACCACGGGATTTGACCCCGAGGCACGCCGACAGTTCTGGGGCCTCATTGAGGGGCTACGCGGAGACGGGACGACCATCCTGCTCACGACGCACTACCTCGACGAGGCGGAGTACCTCGCCGACCGCATCGGCATCATCGCGAACGGCAAGATGATCGCGCTCGACACCCCCAAAGCCCTCCGCGCCCTCAACCAGGAGAGCACCGTGTCGTGGATTGAGAACGGCGAGCACCGCACCGAATCCACCGTGGCTCCCACCGCACTGGTGGTGGAAATCGCGCAACGCCTGGGAGGCGAGATTCCCAGGTTGAGCGTCGTCCACGCGTCGCTCGAAGACGTGTACCTGGAGTTGATCCACGAGCAGAACGGGAAGAGCGACGCGTGAGCGCCACAGTTGACACCGCGAACACACGCGAGGCCCCGACCTGGACCAGCATGGCCATCGACCGCGTGCGGGTTGAACTCAAGGAGTTCCTGCGCACGCGCGAACAGATGGTTTTCGTCTTCCTGTTTCCCATCATGCTTCTGCTCCTGTTTGGTCAGATCTTCGGCGGTCAGGAGCTCGGCGACACCGGCGTCACGTTCGCCCAGTACTTCCTGGCTGGCATGATCGCCACCGGTATCCTCAACACCGGCTTCCAGTCGCTCGGGATCTCGATCGCGATCGACCGCGATGCCGATGCGCTCAAACGGATCCACGCCACTCCCCTGCCGCCGACGGCATACTTCGCCGGCAAGCTCGCTCAAGTCGTGTTCGTGTCGGTGGTCCAGTTGGCGATTCTGGTCGGCCTCGGCGTCGCGATGTACGGGGTGTCCCTGCCGCCCGATGCGGGCCATTGGTGGACGTTCGCGTGGGTGTTCGCACTCGGCACGGCGGCATCGGTCGCGTGGGGCATCGCGACGTCGTCGCTGCTCCGCAACGCGAAGGCGGCTTCCGCCATCCTGACACCCGTGGTGCTGGTGCTGCAGTTCACCTCAGGCGTGTTCGTTGTCTTCTCTCAATTGCCGACCATGTTCCAGACCTTTGCGGAGTTCTTCCCCCTGAAGTGGCTCGCCCAGGGCATGCGGTCCGTGTTCCTGCCGGAGATCTTCGCGTCGCAAGAGGTGCGGTCCTCGTGGGAGCACCCCGTCACGGCAATCGTTCTCGCGGCGTGGGCGATCGCTGGCCTCGCGATCGCGGTGCGCACGTTCCGCTGGATGCGACACGACGACAACTGATTCGCGCTGACCTACTGCCCGCGAATTGAACTGGCGAGCGCCTCATCGGTCTGCTGCAAGGCATCAGCGGCCTGCCTGAGAAAGCCGCTCAGTCCATCAAGCGCCGAGACCGCCGCGGTGGCCGACTGTGTGAATTGCGCGTACTGCTCGTGAAACGCGCCCGACGATGCGGACGTCACGTAGCCGCCGGACACCAGGTTGTCGATCAGGGCCTTGAGTTCCATGAGTCGACTCTCGAGGTCGCCCTTGCCGTTGATGAGGTGATTGCCAGCGTTGCGCAGATCGTCATAGGTGACGTTGAGATTCGCCATCGGGATTCTTCCTTTCGTCGCCACCCCCATGGCGGCTGGTTCCGAACCTAGCGGGGCCTGCGCCGCTGGTTCGGGTCCGCGTCAGATTCTGGGGATAACCGCCCATCCACGAGGGGGACCTGCACCGTCTCGACTCGACCCGAGTCGATCCACACCCCGCGCCCAGCAGGCATGGCGGACCGTGGCTGGCGAGGCGTCACCGCCGAGAACAGCATCTGGGCGTCGGCCCCTTCGGGAGCCAACAGCAACCCGCGCCGCGCGCCCTTCAACTCCGCAACGAGCGGCCCGCTACCCCAGCCGTGAACGTCGGCCTCGCCAACAATGAGGTGGCCCTGCCGGCGCGCCTGCCTGATCGCCTGCACCAGCGGTCCGTCGCTCATCGACACGCCGAAGTCCTGGACGTTCTCCAGGCACACCACCATCTGCGCGTCTCCGTCGGCAGGCCTGTTCAACTCGGCGCCCCACCGCGCAAGAAATTCCGCCCCGGCCGATGCTCCACTGAAGGAGTCCGACCAACAGGGCAGGGCGCCGATACTCGTGCGACGCTGCGTCAGGTGGACGATGTGACGCCGGGGGAAGGCCCGAGAGATCGCCGTGGCCATCCATGCCATGGCACACGTGCGCCCCGTTCCGGCCTGGCCCGCGATCATGATGGACCGGTCGAGGCCAAAACCCCGCGGCTCGAGGCTGACCTCTTCGATGCCCAGCACTGGCAGTCCATCCACGTGGGTGGGCATGGCGGACCCATTGACCAGCACAGGCATGCGCGGAATCGTGGGCGGGCGCTGATCCGGATCCACCCGGGCCGTGGCCGCGAGGAGTTCGATGGCCTTCGCCTGCTCGTTGACGCGCCCATTGCCACCCCACACGCCCACCTGCAGCTCCAGTCGAGTCGTCACGTCAACGCCTCGACCGGCGGGCGACTGCGCACCGAGTCCGGTCTTGCCCAGGCCCAGCATTCCGTAATGGTTGTCGTCGTTGAGTCGCAAGACGACCGTGCGCGACACCAACGCTTGGGTGGAGGTGTGGAGCGCGCCGACGCGGTCGGCGGACATCACCACGTGCACTCCCACTGCGCGCCCCTGTGCGAGCACCTCCTGGAAGTCGGCGAACGCCTGGTGTCGACCAGGCTCGTTCATGTACTCCGCTTGGAACACGCCGTACCCGTCGATGAGTAGCAGGACGCGCGCCAGAGGCGGCACGCCTGCGGTCTCGCCATACTCGATCAGGTTCGAAGCCCGCACGTTCGTGAATCGAGTGGATCTCTCCCGAACCAGGTCCGCCAGCCGCTTCATCATCCGGCCAACCCGTTCGCCGTCATCGACGCCGACGACGTCTGCGACGTGCGGCAGTGGCCGGAGCATCTCGAGCCCGCCGCTTGCGGCATCGAGGCCATAGATCTGCACGGGAGCCGTTCCTGAGCCGAGTGTCGCGCCCACGGCAATCGTTCGCAACGCCGTCGACTTGCCAGCACCGGAGCCACCGAGCACCACCAGGTTGCCATCCCGGTCGGGCTCATACACGGCAAGGTGCTGTTCCTGACGCGACGGGTTGTCGACAAGACCAAAGACCACTCCCGTTCGCGAGCGCGCACGGCCCGCCAGGTCAGCAAGGTCGTAGGTTTCAGACAGCTCGTCGAGCCATGGGCGACGTGGCGACGGCGCACCCAGCCGCGTCATCGCCTGGCGCATGGCGTGGACCATCCGCCGAGCGTCCGGCTCGCCCTCAGCGTGCGCTGGCACGGCGACCTGAGAAACGTGCCACGCCGCCACCGTGCCCATGGCGGCTTCGTGAACATCGAGTGGCGGGGGACCCGCTTCGGCGGTCGAGCACGCGCCCGCGTACGCGGCTTGAAAGGTGTCGACACGGCCCGGACCCGTGCGCGCCAAGACGCGACCGGGGAGCGATGGATCCACGTGCGCGGCATCACGCACCCCCAGAATGTCGGAGGAGTCCGCCTCATCGGCCATCCGCAAGGCAATCCGCAGGTTGGTGTTGGCGCGAAGGCTGTCTTTGATCACTCCCGCGGGGCGTTGAGTGGCCATGATGAGGTGGAGTCCCAGTGACCGTCCCCGCTGGGCGATGTCGACGATGCCGTCGACGAAATCGGGCACCTCCTTGACGAGCGCCGCGAATTCGTCGATGACGATGACCAAGCTCGGCGGAACGTCGGCAACGCCCAACCTGCCGAGGGTCTCGAGGTCCTTGGCCCCCTTTGCTGCGAGCAGTCGCTCCCGGTAGCGCAACTCCGCACGCAGCGATGTGAGTGCGCGCTCCACAAGGTGCGGCGTGAGATCCGTGACGAGCCCTACGGAGTGGGGCAAATTGACGCAGTCCGAGAATGCGGAGCCGCCCTTGTAGTCGACATAGAGGAAGGTGACGTGGTCCGGACCATGGGCCGCCGCCATACCCAGGATCCACGTCTGCAGGAACTCGGACTTGCCCGCTCCGGTGGTACCTCCCACCAGGGCGTGAGGACCCTGCGTCTTGAGGTCGAGGTAGACGGGGCCGTCGCCCGAGTGACCCACCAACGCGCGTAGCGAGAACGGCCGCCGAGATCTGGCCGCCGGGGCCGTGTCCCGCAGCCACTGGTGCTCATGGCACGCCGGATCGAGCGCATCGAATCCATGAAGTTCGAGAATGGAGACCGCGGACGGAATGCCTGCGATGCCCGCCACGACGGCGCCCGCGTCTTCCACACATGCGAGTCTGCGTGCCGCGTCGGTGGCCTCCTGCAGTGACAGAGAATCGGGGGCGACCGGCTCGTCGCACCCGCCGCGGCGCACGTGGCCGACCATCGCGGACCCGTCGCCATGCACCTCGACAAAGGAGCGGCATGCGGCCGGGACCCGGGAAAGATTCGGCGCGAGCCACACCAGGTGCACGTTGACGTCGGGTCCCTTCTCCGCCAACCGCATCAGACGGTTTCTGTCCGCCACCGCATCATCCTCGACGACGACCACGATCGCGGGCAATCGCGGAGGTTTCGGCGCCGCGCCGCTCACGTCGGATCGTGGCTCCGGGACCACATCCGCGATGTCGGCGCCGTGACGCGCGCAGACGATGCCCTCGAGCTCGGCGAGCAGCCGAGCAGACCCTTCTCGCGAGTCGGCGAGGTGATCCGAGCCCACCGGAGACACGGGCGACGCGCAGTGCGGGAGCCACCACAACCACGCCCAGTCTCGACCCGAGGCGGGTGACGCGAACGCCACCACCACCACCTCGAGTGGCGAGTGCATCCCCGCCAGGTGCGTCAGGATCGCGCGCGCCACTGCGCGGATATTGAGGACGTGCCCGGCCAGTCCCACGTTGGCCGACCGACGCAAGTCCACCGTGATCGGCACCGATGACACGTTCCTCATCGCGTCCTCGGCGTCCTGCAATCGACGCCAGAAGCCGGGGTACGACTCGCCGCGCGTGGGCATGACGACGCCGACCGTGGACGGGGAGTCGCCCACCCCGACCCGCACCACCAGAAACTCGTCATGCTCGGGGCGTGTGGTCCACAACAACGGCGAGAGAGTGCTGATCGACTCCTTCACCTCGCCGAGGCTCGGCGAGCGGGCCGTGCGAGCCTCGCGTTCGGCGACGTGGGCGGACTCGACCTCACGCCGCGCCTCACCAAGGGACGAGTCGAACGCGACGGTGGCGTCGCGAAGCTCCCGCCTGAGAACGCGTCGCGAGTCCCACCACGTGCCGATCATCATCACGGGAGCCATGGCGACCAAGAGCAGCGAGAGGACCCTGCCCGTGATCACAAACATCGCGGTTCCCAGGACGATGGGCGTCAGGAGGGCGACGCCAGGGAATCGGCGCGGCGTAGGCGGCGCGGGCGGTTGAGGTAACTCCACCGCCCGCTGTGGCAGCGGCGGCAGCACTCGTGGTGATCGGGTCACGGGCGCCGTGGGCGTGGCGGGAACCACGTGATGGATCGCCTCGGACCGAGACACCTCAAGCACCGTCGCGCCGACCTCTACCCGGTCCCCGGGTAACAAGGTCGCCCGGGTGACGTATGCCGTTCCCAGCGCCACGCCCCGCGTGGATCCCAAGTCGACCACTTCGAGTGACTCGCCTACGAGCAGTCGGGCATGGCGCCGCGACGCGATGGCATCAGACAGGCGCACGGACGCGTCCAGGTCTCGACCTATGGTGTGAGAACCGGCGCCCAGCGCAAAGGTCTTGCCCGCATCGGGCCCCTCCACGACGGTCACGGTTGCGACGATTCGCGGACCCATCAGCTCGGCCGCGTGCGCGGACGGGATGATGTCGATGTGGTCTCCCGAACGGATGCCTGAGGAGTCGAGATCAAGGTCACCATCGACGGGTCTCGGCGCCGCGTCAGGACCTGAGGACAGCGGGGTGACGAGCAGCGTCGGGTCTTCCGGAGCCTGGGCGCCCGAGCGCGACGGATCGGCGGCAAAGAGTTGCGCCGCAACGTCTCTCACCGTGGCGCCCTGCGGGGCCGTGATCGCAAGTTTCGCGTGAGACCCGTCCGCCGTGGCCAGACTGAGCTTGAGTGCCATACGCCCCTCCCCCCGCCAACGGGATTATGGCCGACGCGCAACCGCCCGTGCGGGGCGGCGTCCGATCTGTGGAAAACGTCGTTCGCGTGGCCGATGTGCTGACCGCCCCGGCCGGTCTAGCCTTACGTCCATGACGGCTCGGTGGAAGCGCGGAGGCGATGCGGGCATCGCCGCCGCGTTCGCCCTCCTGGCCCTCCTGTCTGCGCACGCCGTCGCCAACAATGTCGAACTGGAGTACCGAGAATTCGATACCTGGGGTTACATCCTGGTGGTCGCACAGGCGTTGCCGCTCGCGTGGCGGTCGGTCGCGCCGCGGACGGTGCTGTGGATCGTCACGGCGGTGTTCTTTGTGACCGCAGGCGTCGGGTATCCCGCCGATGCCTCGTTCTTCCCGTTGATCGTGGCGCTGTACACCGTGGGGGCCTCGCTGCCGCGCCACCAGGCCTTCGTGCACGGCGGCGCGGCAGGCGGTGTCATTCTTACGTGGACGTGGGTGGGCGCCGTCGCCACCGACTACGTCCCATGGACCGCTCCCATGACAGTCGCGCTCGGCGTGATCCTGCCGATCCTGTTTGGACTCACTGAAAGACGCCGACGCGAGAGGCTCACCGCGTTCGAATTGTCCGCAGAGCGGCGCCAACAGGCCGCACGCACCGCTGCGGCGGACGCCGTGCGCGCCGAGCGCGCCCGCATCGCGCGTGAACTTCACGACGTGGTCGCCCACGAGATGACGGTCATGACATTGCAGGCGGAAGGTGCGCGACGCCGCATTGCCAAGACCGATCCCGACGTGGCGGACGCGCTCGCCACCATTGCCGATTCGGGTCGCAAGGGGCTTGCCGAGATGCAGCGCATGATCGGCGTGCTGCGCACCTCTCAGAGGGAGCTGGAGGACGAGGCCGCCGAACTCACCGGCCGCACCCGGGAGCCCGCCTTGGTGGGCACCACCGATCAGGACGATCTCGCCCCCATGCCGTCCCTCGCGGCCATCCCGGCCCTGGTCAAGCAAGTGGAGGACTCGGGGCTGCCCGTACGCCTGACGATCACCGGCACGAGCCACGTGCCCGCCGGAGTTGAACTCAGCGCCTATCGCATCATCCAAGAGTCCCTGACCAATGCGCTCAAGTATGCAGGGCCGGGCGCCACCGCCACCGTGACGGTACGTCGGCGCAGAGACGCCGTGGCGGTCACGGTCGAGGATGACGGACGAGGAGTCATCTCTGACGCCGTCCTGTCCCCGGGGGGCAACGGACTGGCAGGCATGAAGGAGCGCGTGGCTGCACTCGGTGGGCACATAGAGTTGGGAGTCAGAAGGGGTGGCGGCTATCGGGTACACGCTTGGCTCCCCGTCTCTGACGATCAGGTCGGGGCGCAGCGCGCGAAGCGCGAGGAGGAGGGGCCGTGATCCGAGTGGGCCTGGTCGACGACCAGCAGATGGTGCGCGTCGGCTTGAAGATGATCCTCGAGTCGGAAGACGACATCGTGGTGTGTTGCGAGGCGGCCTCGGGCGAGGCGGCCATCGCTGGCGTGGCCGAGCACCGGCCCGACGTGGTCCTGATGGATATCCGCATGCCCGGAATGGACGGCCTGGCGGCGACCCGTGAGGTGCTGAGGGTCGCCCCCGACGTGCGCGTCGTCATCCTCACCACGTTCGACGACGACGAGTACCTCTACGGATCCCTTCGCGCCGGCGCTTCCGGCTTCTTGCTCAAGAGCGCCGACGGCGACAGCCTGGTGAACGCCGTGCGTGTGGTCGCTGGAGGCGAGGCGCTGTTAGCCCCCGAGGTGACGCGCCGCGTGATCGAACAGTTCGCGCGTGGACCGGTCAAGGGCGCGGACGAGGCGGGGCAGGCTTCCGCGCCGCTCGCGGCCATGGTCGCGACTGACGTGGGACCGGCCGACGCCTCCGCAGCGCCGGCGGACCACGTCCCCAGCCCCGAGGCCATCGGCGACCTGTCGGACCGCGAGGTGCAAGTGCTCCAACTTATGGCACGTGGAATGTCGAACCAAGAAATCGCGAAGGAACTCTTCGTCTCCAGCACCACCGTCAAGACGCACGTCAGCCACATCCTGACCAAGTTGGGAGTGCGCGACCGCGTCCAGGCGGTCGTCGAGGCCTACGACTCCGGCATCGTGATACCCCGTCCATAGCCTGGACCCCACACCGCGTGGGGGACATGCCTCGGGGTTTCCCTGGCATCGTCCGAAGGGACGATCCGCAACAACCCTCCCATTGGCCGATGCCCCGCGAGCCCCTGAGTCGTCACACTGATTCCGGCATCATTGAAACACCCTCACGAAAGGCACCACCCCATGACCGCCATGGAAGCATCCGTGCAGACGCCCATCGCGGCGTCGATGCGAGACGGATACAAGGACTACGGCTTCGGCGACACCGCGGTGCGCGCGCTCGATGGCATCAGCGTAGACATGAAGCGCCACGAGTTCACCGCCATCATGGGCCCATCCGGCTCCGGCAAATCGACCCTGCTGCACACCCTCGCGGGCCTCGACCGCCTGACCGCCGGGAGCTCGCTCATCGCCGATGCGGAGATCCAGAGGCTTTCCGAGGCGCAGGTCACCGAGATCCGCCGCAACTACATCGGCTTCATCTTCCAGTCCTTCAACCTGATCCCGTCGCTCAACGGTCGCGAGAACATCACCCTCCCGTTGGACATCGCCGGCAAGAAGGTCGACAAGGAATGGTTCGACGAGATCATCCGCATCCTCGGACTCGGCGACCGCCTGACGCACCTGCCCGCAGAGCTGTCCGGCGGCCAGCAGCAGCGCGTCGCCGTGGCCCGCGCGCTGGTGGCCCGGCCCGAAATCATCTTCGCCGACGAGCCCTCCGGAAACCTCGACTCGCGCTCGGGCGCCGAACTTCTCGGATTCATGCGCCGCGCCGTCAAGGAGTTCGGCCAGACCATCGTCATGGTCACGCACGACCCGACCGCCGCGTCGTACGCCGACCGCATCCTCTTCCTCGAAGACGGCAAGATCGTCGACGAGATGCGCGAGCCGACCGCCGAGAAGGTCCTCGACCGCATGAAGCAGATGGGGCACTGATACCCGATGCTCAGACTTGCTCTCAAGTCGGTTCGGCATCACCCCAAGCGACTTATTCTCACGGCACTCGCCGTCGCCCTTGGCGTCGCGCTCGTGTCCGCGACGCTGACGTTTACGTCCGCGCTGTCGCGCGGCTTCACCGACCTGTTCGGTGACATCTACGGCTCGGTCGACGTCATCGCCGAGCCCGCCCCCACCGAAGGCGACCAAGCAGACTTTGGCGCCGACGGCACCGACGCGCTCTTTACCGCTGCCGACGTCGACGCCATCCGGCAGATCGACGGCGTGAAGTTCGCCGAGGGCACCGTCGGATACGAAGAGGGTCAGGTCCTCAACGCCGACGGCGACGGACCGCTCGGTGAGGGCGCTCCCACTCTCATCTACCGGTGGTCCGGTATCCCCGAGATTGACGGTTCGACCATCATCGACGGCGTCGTTCCCGCTGCGGATGGCGAGGTCGTCGTCGACGTCGACACGTACGCCAAGCTCGACCTGGCGCCCGGCGACACCGTCAAGGTCGCCACCAGGTTGGGCGTGAAGGAACTCACCGTCACCGGATCCATCCGCTTCGGAGACAACAACGAATTGCAGACTGCCAACCTCCTCTTTGCTAACGAGGCCACCATCCGGGGCCTTGCGGGCGGCTTTGAGGGCTACACCGACGTCCAGGTGGTGGCGGTAGATGGCGCCAGCCCGGATGCGATCGCTGCGGCGATCACACCACTGTTGCCTGAAGGCACCCGCGCGATCACCTCACAAGACAAGATCGCGGAACAGGTTGACTCCTTCAATGACGCGCTGAACATCATCGACGTCTTTGCGCTGATCTTCGGCCTGGTGGCGCTGTTCGTGGGGGCGTACATCATCGTCAACACGTTCAGGATCATCGTGACGCAGCGCACCCGCGAATTTGGGCTGCTCCGAGCGATCGGCGCGCAGGGCTCTCAGATCCGCAACTCCATCCTCGTCGAATCGATCGTGGTCGCCCTCGTGGGAGCCACGTTCGGCGTCCTGATCGGCTGGGGCCTCGCCCTTGCCGGAGGCGCGATCGTCGAGATCTTCAGTGGCAATATCCTCGGACCCCTTCTGCTGCCCGGGAAGGCGCTGCTGTGGAGCTACTCGCTCGGCATTGCCGTCACGGTCGTGGCCGCTCTCCTCCCGGCCATTCACGCGTCTCGCATCTCTCCGATGGAGGCGCTGCGTGAGGCCGGCACCGCGGGCAAGAAGTCGCTCGTGGTGCGCAACATCGTGGGTGGTGCGATGGCGCTACTCGGTGTGGCGGCCGTACTGTTCGGCCTCTATGCCACTCCGCCCAAGCCGTACTGGTGGGTAGGCGCCGGCGCCGTGCTGGTCGTGCTCGGCGTCACGCTACTCGCGGCGCAAGTGATCGTGCCGCTCGCTTACGGGTTGCGCGGAGCGCTCACTAAGGTGTGGGGCGTCAACGGCAAGCTTGCGGCCAACAACATCCACCGCGAACCTCGCCGCTCGGCCAACACGGCCGCGGCGCTGATGATCGGCGTGATGCTGCTGGCTCTGGTGGCGACGTTCACCGAGTCGCTGAAGGACACGTTCACCTCCCAGTTCGCCACCAACCAGGCGGAACTCCTCGTTCCGCCGACGGGGGGGCCCATCCCTCAAGGCGCCATTGACGTGATCGCCGGCACCGACGGCGTCGACGCGGTGGCCCGCTTGGCCGTGACGAGCACGACGTTCGACGGCGAGACCTACGCCACCAGCATCATCGACGCGGAAATATTCGACGGCTTGTTCGACATCAACATCGACCGGCCGATCGGCGACCTCGGCGACGGCGTGTTCATCGACTCGGGCTTGACGGCCTTGGGTTACGGCGTGGGCGACACCATCACCCTTGAGGGCACAGACGGCACTGAAACACTCACGGTGACTGGCCTGTACCTCAACGAGGGCGACCAAGCGTTCCTTGTCGATTGGTCAGTGGGTCAGCGGCTGGAGTCGGACCCGACGATCTTCCAAGCTCTCGTCAACTTTGACGAGAACGCGGACATTCAGGCCACCACGGACGCAGTCACGGAGAATCTCAAGACGGACTTCCCGCTGGTCCAGCCGCAATCACCTGGTGACATCGAGCAGTTCTTCAACCAAGCGCTCAACATCCTGTTGGGCGTCATCTCCGGTCTGCTGGGCGCCGCCCTGCTGATCGCGATCCTGGGTGTGGCCAACACCCTGCTGCTATCGGTCACGGAGCGCACCCGCGAGATCGGCCTGTTGCGGGCCGTGGGTGTGACCCGCAAGGCCGTGTGGGGCATGATCACGCTCGAGTCCGTCGTGATGGCTGTCTTCGGAACGATCCTCGGAATCATCCTGGGCGTCGGCCTGGGCGCGGCACTCGTCGATTCGCTCGGCGAGTACGGTTTCGAGCGAGTGGTGGTGCCGTGGATCTGGATCGCCGTCTACACGGTGCTGTCCATGATCGCGGGGGTCCTGGCCGCCATCTGGCCCGCCTGGCGTGCATCCAAGCTCGACATCCTCGAGGCCATCGCGGCCGACGGATAGGCGATCGCCTGCACTGAGGCAACCACCGCACGGAGGGCTCGGACTGGCCCTGACCCCGTTCAGTGGACACGGGGTTATGCGGCTTCTTGAAAGTCCGC
>NZ_JADQBE010000051.1:0-22240 GCF_016278765.1 Demequina sp.
GATTGCCTCCGGGTGGCTGGCCAGGATGCCGCCGAGGATGGCGCCGACTACCCATGCCCCTCCTCCCGCCGAAAGTCCCAGTGAGGCGGCGGCCACCAGTATCCAGACGACGACGCTCATGCGCTCTTCGCCCCTCCGTCAACCTCGTGCAGGAGAGCCACCGCGACCGGTCTCGCCCTGCGTTCCTCGTCCAGCATGGCAGAAGCGATCCGCTGGCTCACCGCCTGGGTCGAGATACCCAGTGTCGCCGCAATGTCACGTTGGGTCACGCCTGGCTTCAGCAGATCGCTCACCTCCCAGCCGGCGTCCGATCGCCTGCGCACTACCGACGCGAGCAGCTGAAGTACAGCCGTGGCCGACTCTTCAGCCTCGGGGTTCTCCCCAGCGACGACGAGCGGGACGGGCTCTCCCCTGCCGCGCGCCCGCTCGACGGCTCGCCTCGCGTTCACGAACGCGGCCCCAGAACTCGCGCGGGCAGTCGAACGCAGCGGCAGCTCCACGTGACCGGCCCCGATCCCGACGGACCAGTGCGAAGCCCGCATGAGGGTCAACGAGAGGTCGACGGCGGCCTCCGCCGAGAGCAGCACCGCTTGCACCTCATCCCCCACGGTGCGCTCGGGGGCCAAGGCCACGTGGTCTGTCCACGTGGCCGTCCATTGCTCGAGTTCTTCGAGGAGCGCGTCCACCCTGTCGCCGTGACGTGTGGAGCAGCGCTGGTCTGCCGTGATGACGAACATGTATCAATGCTAGTGCCTTGATGCGTACTCATCAAGTCTGAAACCTTGATATCGGGAGATCACGTTGGGAGGCGTCTACACCCAGCGGGCGAGATCCACCAGCAAGGCATGCACCCTGTCGTCGTCCGAGATCTCCGAGTGAAAGCTGGTGGCGATCGCGTTGCCTTGTCGCACCGCCACGACGGCACCCCCGTGCGCCTGGTCGATCGCCAGCACTTCCACGGCGTCTGACCACTTCTCCACCCACGGGGCGCGAATGAAGGTGGCGTGCATGGTCGACCCGTCCGGAATCCAGGTGAGTTCCACCTCGGAGGAGTCCACCTGTCGGCCAAACGCGTTGCGCCTCACCGTCATGTCGATCGCCCCGAGCGTCCGCTGCCCCTCGATGCCGCCGATGATGTCGGTGGCCAGCATGATCATGCCGGCGCAGGTCCCGAGCACGGGCAGGCCCTCCTCGATGCGTCGCTGCAAGGGATCGAAGAGGTCGAAGGCTCGCAGCAATTTGTCGATCGTCGTGGACTCGCCGCCCGGAATGATGATCGCGTCGACGGACTCGAGTTCCGCCAGCCTGCGCACCTTGACCGACTCGGCGCTGAGTCTTGCCAGTGCGGCCTCGTGTTCGCGGACGTCGCCTTGCAACGCGAGCACCCCCACGCGTGTCATTCGTGGGCCTCGCCCAGGCTGATCACGGTGCCGTCCCACCCCGTGAACACGTCCCATGACTCACGCAACTGCTCGGGGAAGACCTCGATGCTCGCGTGCCGAAGGTCGTGCTGCGTCACCCACGCGATCTCGTCAATCGTTTCCTCCTCATCGGCGGTCCACGTCGATGGCCCGTCGGGCGACACATCGGCGTCAGGAAGCCGCGCCACAAAGAAGTACTCGTGCTGCACGTACGGCCTGCTCTTGAAGTCAAAGTACGCGGTCCGCTCCCACACGGGGCCGATGAGTTCCTCGGGTTCCACCACGTAGCCGGTCTCTTCGGCGAGTTCCCGCGCTGCGGCCTCGCGCACGGTTTCGGTACCCTCGACTCCCCCGCCGGGCGTAAACCACCATGACCGGCTGGGAAGGTGAGGGTCGTGGCCGCGAAGCACCAGCAACCTGCCGTCGTCAGACAGCAAGAGGACGCGGGCGCCTTCCCGCTCGACTGGCCCGGTGGGGGGCGTGTTACCAGCCACGCTCGGCGAGACGGTGAGGCTCGGGGACGTCGTCCACGTTGATGCCCACCATGGCCTCGCCCAACCCGCGGGACACCTCGGCGATCACCGAGGGGTCGTCGAAGAAGGTGGTCGCCTTGACGATCGCCTTTGCCCGTTCGGCAGGGTTGCCGGACTTGAAGATGCCGGAGCCGACGAACAGACCCTCTGCCCCCAACTGCATCATCATGGCGGCGTCCGCAGGTGTAGCGATGCCTCCCGCAGTGAAGAGGACGACGGGCAGCTTGCCGGTGGCAGCGATCTCCCGGACCAGCGGAAGGGGCGCCTGCAACTCCTTGGCGGCCACGTACAGCTCGTCTTCCGGCATCACGGTCAGCGCCCGGATCTGGGCGCGGATCTGACGCATGTGCGTGGTGGCGTTGGAGACATCCCCTGTGCCAGCCTCGCCCTTGGAGCGGATCATCGCCGCGCCTTCGGAGATCCGCCGCAGCGCCTCGCCCAGGTTGGTGGCCCCACACACGAACGGCACGGTGAAGTTCCACTTGTCAATGTGGTTGGCGTAGTCGGCCGGAGTCAGCACTTCGGACTCGTCCACGTAGTCCACGCCAAGGCTCTGCAATACCTGAGCCTCGACAAAGTGGCCGATGCGCGCCTTCGCCATGACGGGAATCGACACGGCGTCGATGATGCCCTGCACCAGGTCCGGGTCTGACATGCGGGCGACGCCACCCTGCGCACGGATATCTGCAGGAACACGCTCGAGTGCCATTACGGCAACCGCCCCCGCGTCCTCGGCAATCTTGGCCTGGTCGGCAGTCACCACATCCATGATGACTCCACCCTTGAGCATCTCGGCCATGCCTCGCTTGACGAGGTCGGTGCCGACCTGCGGGCTGACGGATGCGGAGCTGTCGCTCATGCTGGAGTTTCCTTCGCTCGTTGGGGGAAGAAGCTTGCGTCCAGTCTAATGGCGTCGCGATATGTCTCTTCGATGCGGGGCGCGACTTGGTGCCAGTCGAAGGTGCCTGCACGGACTCGGCCCCGCTCCGCTAGCGCCGTACGCCCCGTCGGATCGTCGAGCAAGGCACACACCCGGTCCGCGAGGCCATGTGCACTGCCCACCGGGAAGAACGCCGCGCATTCTTCGCCGTCGTCGGTTGTGGCGACGTCTCGAAATGCCACCAGATCGCTCGCGACCACGGCGGCTCCCGCCGCCATGGCCTCGACCAGCACGATGCCAAAGGATTCCCCGCCCGTGTTGGGCGCGCAGTAGACATCCACGGAGGACATGAACTCGGCCTTCTGAGACTCGTCGAGCTCGCCCACCACCTCAGCTCCACTGCGAGCGGTACGCGCCGCAACGCGATCGGAGAAGCGGCCCGCCACCAGGAACCGGGCACGTGGGTGACTCTCCCGTACCAACGGAATGGAGGCGAGAAAGTCGTCCAACCCCTTTCGGGGCTCATCCATCCTGCCGAGGATGCCAATCGTGGGTGCGTCCTGCGTGCCCATCCACTCCTCGCGGGGCGCGGCGTCAAAGTAGTCGGACGTGTCCACGCCGTTGGGAATGATGTGGGTGGCCTCGACGCGCAAGTGCTCCTTGACGGTGCGCGCCGCGGACGGCGAAACGGCGATGCGGGCGTCGAGCTCCTCGAAGCCTGGCTTGATCCACGGCTTGCCGAGCCGCATCAGGCGAGAATCGTCATTCGATGTGTGGAACGTGGCGACGGTGGGCCCCAGGCGAGCCCACATCGCGATCACGCTCAACGACGGCGCTCCCGGCTCGTGAAGGTGCACCACGTCAAAGTTGCCGTCGGCCATCCAGCGTCGTACGCGCGCGGCCGCGACCAGGCCGAAGGTGAGCCGTGCGGTGGAGCCGTTGTAGTGCACGGGGATGGACCGGCCCGCCGAGCGCACGTAGTCGGGTAGCCCGGTGTCGGTGGCCGACGGGGCCAGCACGGACACATGGTGACCCCTGCGTATCAGCGCCTCGGCCAGGTCAATCACGTGCAACTGCACGCCCCCTGGCCGATCCAGCGAGTAGGGGCACACGATGCCGATGCGCACCTAGACCTCCACCCAGCCGAATCGTTGGAGCATGTGCCAATCCTCGGGGTGCGCGGCAATGGTGCGCGCAACTGACTCGGCCCACGCCTGACTCATGGTGTCCACCTTGTCACGCCCGGTGAAGTGCTCCGGCAAGAGAGCCTCGTTGAACGTCATCACCACGCCCCAGCGTGATTTGGCGGCGCGACGGCGGGCGCCGTGCAGGCGTTCGTAGCGAACTCCGACAGGCAGGAGCACGGTGTGCGCGGCCAGTGCCAGCGCGGCGGGACCCGGCGCCACACGCACCTGATGACCCCACATCGACACCTGAACGCCGCTTCCGGAAAGGTCGCGGTCACTCAAGAGACACACCAGCGTGTGCTCGGATGTGGTGATGCGCAGCAACTGCCGAAAGGTCGCGCCACCCTCGTGGCCCAGAATCTGCATGCCCAGGCGCTCGCGGAACGCGACAAACTCGTCGTACACCTCTCGCGGCTCGAGCACCTCCGCCACACTCGTGATCTTGATGACGTTGCGGCATGCGTAGGCGCCGATCAGATCCCAGTTGCCCGAGTGGCCCAGCACGGCCACCGCGCCAGCTTCGCGCTCGAGCACCCACGCGACGTCGTCGAAGCCTTCCATGCGCACCCTGGCATCGATGACGTCTCCGCTCATCCGCGGCAGTTCGAGCACGTCCGCGTAGTATCTGGCGGCCGACGCCATACCCCGGCGGCTCAGGCGACGCAGTTCGCGACCCTCCAGGCCGGTCACGCGGTTCAGATTGTGTTCAAGACGCCGCGCCGGCTTGGCATTCCTCACCCACCCGTACATGGCGACAAGCCAGGCCGCAGCGCGGATCGCGCTGACCGGCGCACGGCGCGACACTCTCCACGCCACAATAAAGGCGTTCATCCGTTGGACGTGTGATCCGCCGACGCCGACGCTTCAGAGGCCTTACTCGCCGCGCGATTCTCGTCCATCTGCACTGTGACAACCGTCCACGTGCGTTGTCCCACCGTGAACGCGGACGCGGCGGCAAGCAGCCACAACGTGACCGTGAGCACCATCAGCGGCAGACCCAGGCCGACGAGTCCAGTCGCGGTCAGGCCGATGACGAGGCGGTCGGACCGCTCCGCGATGCCGTTCGCGGTCTCGATCCCGAGACTCGCGGCCCGGGCCTTGGCATAAGGAACGAAGGAACCCAGCGTCAGGCACATCAGTGCGGCCAGCGCCGTCCACGGCTCGTCGACGCGAAAGCCCCACACGAGCGCGCCAAAGATGGCGGCGTCGGCCACGCGGTCGAGGGTTGAGTCGAGGTACGCGCCGAGGCGGCTGCTCTTGCCAGACAGCCGAGCCATGGTGCCGTCAAGCATGTCGGTGATCACAAAGAAGGTGATGACGAGGACGCCCCAGAACAGCGCGGCTCCGCCGCGAGGCAAGAACACGATAGCGCCCACCACCACGCCGACGGTGCCCACCATCGTGACGGCGTTGGGGTGCACTCCCGCCTTGACGAGTGCGCTCGCGGGAGCCCTCCAGATTGCGGCCATGACGGGCCGCAGCTTGCCAAACATGTGTTCTCCTCGTTGGACCGCTAAGCGGTCTTCGCCCACGCCTCACTGACACGCTGCCACGTGTCGTCGAGAAGCTCGGGTAACGCCTTGGTTCTCGCGATGATGGGCAGAAAATTCGAATCTCCGACCCACCGTGGCACCACGTGTTGGTGCAAGTGCTCATGAATACCGGCGCCGCCGGTTTTGCCCTGATTGATGCCGACGTTGAAGCCTGCGGTCCCCGTCAGATGCCGAAGCACCCGCATGCCACTCTGCGTCAACGCCGACATCTCGTCGCGCTCGGCATCGGTGATCTCCGTGTACCAGCCTACGTGGCGGTACGGGCAAATCATGAGATGGCCGGGGTTGTACGGGTACAGATTCAGCACCACGTAACAAGCGGTGCCACGGTACACAATGAGATGGTCGCGGTCGTTGTCCTCGGGCGTCTTGCACAAGGGGCACTGGTGGGCGCCGTCCATGTCCGGACGGTCCGACGCGTTCTTGACATACGCCATCCGATGCGGCGTCCACAGGCGCTCGAAGCCATCGGGCTCCCCGCCCATCGTCTCTGCGTCGGTCCACTCCACCATCAGACCTGCGCCCGCGTCTCGATTGCTTCTTCGATGCGTGCCACCGCAACGTCCACGGGCACCTGGTTGTCCTGGCTGCCGTCCCTCAGCCGGAACGACACTGCGCCGGCCTCGACATCGTCGCCGCCGGCGATGAGCACGAACGGAACCTTCTCCTTGGATGCGGTGCGAATCTTCTTGGGAAAGCGCTCGTCGGAGGTGTCGACCTCGACTCGGACGCCCTTGGCGCGCAACTGGGCCGCGATGTCGGCGAGGTAGTCGTTGAACGCCTCCGCCACGGGTATCGCCCTGACCTGAACGGGCGCGAGCCACACGGGGAACTGGCCCGCGTAGTGCTCGGTCAGGATCGCGAAGAAGCGCTCGATGGAGCCGAACAGCGCGCGGTGAATCATGACCGGGCGCTGGCGGGAATTGTCGGCGGCCGTGTATTCGAGTTCGAATCGTTCGGGCAGGTTGAAGTCCAACTGGATGGTGGACATTTGCCACGACCGGCCGATCGCGTCTCGCGTCTGCACGGAGATCTTGGGTCCGTAGAAGGCGGCGCCGCCCGGATCGTCTCTCAACTCGAGGCCCGACTCAATGCCCACCTGGCGCAACGTCTCGGTGGCCTCTTCCCACGCATCGTCCTCACCCACGAACTTCTCCGGGTTCTTGGTGGACAGTTCCAAGTAGAAATCGGTCAGGCCGTAGTCCTTGAGCAGTCCCAACACGAAGTTCAGCGTGGTGGTCAGCTCGTCCTTCATCTGCTCACGGGTGCAGTAGATGTGGGCGTCGTCCTGGGTGAAGCCTCGCGCCCTGGTCAGGCCGTGGACCACGCCCGACTTCTCGTAGCGGTACACCGTGCCGAACTCGAAGAGCCGCAGCGGCAACTCGCGGTACGAGCGGCCACGCGAGCGGAAGATCAGGTTGTGCATCGGGCAGTTCATCGGCTTCAGGTAGTAGTCCTGACCCTGCTTGGTGACGTTGCCGGCCGCATCGCGCTCCTCATCGAGGTGCATGGGCGGGTACATGCCGTCTGCGTACCAGTCGAGGTGACCCGATACTTGAAACAGGTTCGCCTTGGTCGCGTGAGGGGTGTAGACGAACTCGTAGCCCTCCTCGATGTGGCGCTTGCGCGAGTACTCCTCCATCTCCATGCGGACGATGCCGCCCTTGGGATGGAAGACGGCCAGGCCCGATCCGATCTCGTCGGGGAACGAGAAGAGGTCCATCTCCAGGCCCAGGCGACGGTGGTCGCGGCGTTCCGCCTCGGCAAGTCGGTCCTTGTACGCGAGCAACTCCTCCTTGGTGGGCCATGCCGTGCCGTAGATGCGCTGCAGTTGCGGGTTCTTCTCGCTGCCTAGCCAGTACGCGGCGGCGCTACGCATGAGTGCCCAGCCGTTCGCGAGCACCTTCGTGCTCGGCACGTGCGGACCGCGGCACAGGTCCTTCCACACGGTTTCGCCTTGACGATTGAGGTTGTCGTAGATGGTGGTCTCGCCCGCCCCCACCTCGACCGAGACACCCTCGGCGCCGTCGACTCCCGCCGCCCTGTTGAGCAGCTGGCACTTGTACGGCTCGTGCGCCAGCTCCGCGAGGGCCTCGTCTTGACTCAACGCGCGCCGACGGAAGGTCTGCCCTTCCTTCACGATGCGCTGCATGGCCTTTTCGAGTGCCTTCAGGTCCTCGGGGGTGAAGGGCTCCTCGACGTCAAAGTCGTAGTAGAAGCCGTCCGTGATGAAGGGGCCGATGCCAAGCTTGGCGTCCGGGCGCAACTGCTGCACGGCCTGTGCCATCACGTGCGTCGCCGAGTGGCGCAGCACGTTGAGCCCGTCCGGCTCGGTCATCAGTACCGCCTCCACCGCGTCGTTCGGGTGGATCTCGCTGGCGAGGTCGCGAAGTTCCCCGGCCACCCGCATCACCACGACGTCGCGGCGGTCGCCGTACACGTCGAGGCCCGTCGTGCCCTGTTCGACCTGACGCTCGACGCCGTCGATGGTCGCGTTGATACTCGGCACGTGAAGACTCCTCGTGGTCAGTGGTGCGCGGCATGCGCTCCCCGACGATGCTACCGACCCGGCGCCCATCTGGACACACAAGCGACCCCGGAGCAGTGCTTCGTCGGGTTCGCTTGGGGGTGGTTCTAGTCGTTCAGTTTCTTCGCTTGATCCGTCACAGCATCGAGCGCGCCGTCGAACTTGTCGTCAACCTTGTCGTCGACCGCATCGCGGGCCCGCTCAATCTGCTCGTCGGAGACGTTCTTCGCAGCGTCCTTCGCCTTGTCCATCATGTCGCCGAGATCCATGGAGTCCTCTTTCGTTGATGAATATCCGCGATGGTAATCGACACCGCTCTGCCCCGCCGACGTTGTCCATCGACCGCGAAGACCACTTCAGGAGTATCTTGAGGTCATGTCCCCCGACCCGGTCGCAACAAACCCTAAGCACTATTCCGTTGTCTTTGAGAACGAGAGGGTCAGGGTGCTCAAATATCACGACGAGCCCGGAACCCTCACGCTGCCCCATGATCACCCCGATTCGGTGATGATCACGGCGAGCAGCTTCCGCAGGGAGCTCATCCAGGGCGACCGCAAGGCCGAGGTCGACCTTCCCGCTGGCCGCGCCGTGTGGCTTGCCGCGCAATCGCATGCCGGCCACAACATCGGCGAAACGGACACGGACGTGTTCTTTGTCGAACTGAAGGAACCTGCGCCTGCAGGGATCTCCGCTGGAACAGACGCATTGGGCCCCAACAAGTAGCCCTCTGCAGACCCTCGTTGTGGTGGGCGATACTGGGATCGAACCAGTGACCTCTTCCGTGTCAGGGAAGCGCGCTACCGCTGCGCCAATCGCCCCATGCGAGGTGGAGACGGGATTCGAACCCGTGTAGACGGCTTTGCAGGCCGCTGCCTCGCCTCTCGGCCACTCCACCGCCAGGCCGACGCCCGAGGGCGCCTACCACCGAGCGGACGACGGGATTCGAACCCGCGACCCTCACCTTGGCAAGGTGATGCTCTACCAACTGAGCCACGTCCGCGCGCAAGGTTTTGAGGCCTTGAACGAGGATTGACTGTAGCCCATCCGGGGAGCGATTACCAACTCGCGACACTCAGAACAAGGCGGCTTCGCGCCCCGCCCAGTAGCGTGAGCGCATGACCTGGCTTGACGATCCCCGGCGGCACGGAAGCGCCGCTTTTCGAGGGATCTGGGCCGAGCGACCCGTGGAGCACATCGACGCCCGAACCGATGGCCATCGCCTGTCGCAGGAGGGCTTTTGGGTGGTGGTCGGCACCTTCGAGGGTCGGATCGATGCGTGGCGTTTTGCCCACGTTGAGCGTGGTTCGTCAGCCGAAAGGGTCAGCGAAGTTTCGCGCCCTTGGAACGGCCCGTCGGCCGCCGCCTGGGTCAGTTCGCTCGACCGCGGTGAGTACATGCGTGGTGTGAGTGCGATACGTGACGACATTCGCGAGGGCGAGGTCTATCAGGCGAACCTGTGCCGGGTGTTGAGCGCGCCGCTGCCAGCGCCGACCCCGGGCCCCGACGCGGTGGCCCTATCCCACGTTCTTGCCAAAGGCAATCCGGCCCGCCATGCGGCCCACATCGTGATTCCGGCTTCGCGGCGGTGGCCCGGCTGTTGGGTGGTGTCCGCGTCCCCCGAGCTGTACCTCGGCATCGACGCCGATGTCGTGACGTCATCTCCTATCAAGGGAACCGCAGCTCCCGGCATGCAGATGTTGGACAAGGACGAGGCTGAAAACGTCATGATCACTGACCTCATTCGCAACGACTTGTCTCACACCGCGACACCGGGAACGGTCGCCGTGCCCGAGTTGCTGGGCCACCACCAGCACCCCGGTCTTGCGCACCTCCAGTCAACGGTGACGGCCCGCCTTGCACGCGACTACAACTGGACGCCGGAGCTGTGGCCAGCGATGTTTGACGGCACCTTCCCGCCTGGCTCGGTGAGCGGCGCGCCGAAGTCGTCGGCGCTTCGCATCATTGCCCGTGAGGAAACGGCGCCGAGGGGCCCTTACTGCGGCGCCATCGGCTGGGTCGATGCGGACCGTCGGCGCGCGGAACTGGCGGTCGGGATACGCACGTTTTGGTGGGACGATGACCTTGGAGG
Organism: Demequina sp.; assembly: GCF_016278765.1. Taxonomy (GTDB): domain Bacteria; phylum Actinomycetota; class Actinomycetes; order Actinomycetales; family Demequinaceae; genus Demequina. Next base: position 10,191 of record NZ_JADQBE010000051.1, read on the forward strand.
CACCTTGCGGTTCGGTACCGGGGCGGGGATCACCTGGGGATCGGACCCTGCCGGAGAGTGGGTGGAGACCGAGTTGAAGGCCAGAAGGTTGATCGGCCTGGCATCTGCCGGGACAATGACGCCATGAGCGCGGTCGTGTGGGTCGATGGGACCCTCTACCCGGCGAATGAGCCGATCTTGTCGGCGAGCAACCACGGCGTGACCGTGGGCGATGGCGTCTTTGAGACCCTTGCCGTCAAGGACGGCGACCCGTTCGCGCTGACCAGGCATCTTGTCAGGCTGCAATATTCGCTTGATCGCATGGGCATGCAGGCAGTGGACATCCCGACCGTTCGGCAGGGTATTCGTGAGGTCTTGGAGGCCAATCCGACCGAGGTCGCACGGCTGCGTATCACCGTGGTGTCCGGTAGCGGGCCGATGGGCTCCGTGCGCGGCACCGGCAAGCCGAATGTGATCATCTGGGGTGGTCCGGGTAGCGCGCCACTCAGGTGCCGTGCGGTGCGGGCGCCGTGGAGGCGCAACGAGCGGTCGGCCATCGCGGGCGTGAAGTCAACGTCCTACGCCGAGAATGTGGTGATGGCGCAATTCGCAGCGCGGCAGGATGCGGATGAGGCGCTTGTAGCCAATACGTTCGGCTACCTGTGCGAGGGCACCGGCTCGAACGTGTTCATCGAGCGTCGCGGCGAGGTCGTGACGCCGCCGCTGTCATCGGGCTGTCTTGCCGGCATCACCCGTGGACTCGTGCTTGAGTGGGCAGCCAAAGTCGGGATGCCGGTGCGCGTCGCCGCTCCGGGAGAACTGGAGATGGGGGTTCTCGACGAGGTGCGCCAGGGCGATGCCTTCGCTGCGGTGAGTTCTTCGACGCGTGGGCTTGCGCCGATCGTGTGGCTGGACGGCGCAGACGTGCACGAGGGTCCGCTGCTGCGCAGGGTATCGGAGATGTACGAGTCGCGCGCCAAGGCAGAACACGATCCGCCGCCCCCACGCACGCGCTCCGCAGTGTGACACCCGCGGCTCAATACCCGCTAGTATTGAGTCCGCTTCGGGGCGATTGGCGCAGGGGTAGCGCGCTTCCTTCACACGGAAGAGGTCACTGGTTCGATCCCAGTATCGCCCACTAGCAAAGTCCCCGGTCAGTGGCCGGGGACTTTCATGTTTGTCTCTCACCTGCTCATGGCGTCCCGGGCGTCAGGCCCTTGACCGCGGCCGCGTGCGCGCATGACGGCCCAACGCGGACGCGCCTATCGAGGCGGCTCGACCGCGAGCGCGTCCATGATCGGCTGCATGGCGGTCCACCACTGGTCCACCGGACGGCTATATTCCATGTCGACCAGATCCGGCATGGTCTTCAGCGGAATGGTGGCGAGCCGGCCGTCCGTCAACCCGATGAAGCCCCACTCGCGCTTGCCAGCGTCGATCTGTCCGTGCAGCCAGTCGACGCAGTACGCCGCCAGGCGTGTGCCCTGGACGCGATCGAACGGCGTCGGATTGCCGCCCTGCTGGAGATGCCCCAGCACCATCGGACGGACGTCGAAAGCGCCCTCCGACTCCTCGGCGAAAAGTTGGCACATGAAACTGGTGGTGTACCCGGAGCTGACGGCCTCGTTGCGGATAGCCAGGTGGAAGCTCCGTCCTGCGGCGAAGCCCGCCTTCATCTCCGTGACGTCGGCCGAGAGGTCGGCGAGCGTGACACCGTTCTCGTGGAGGTAGGCCCGCTCGGCGCCGACAGACAACGCCCCGAAGAAGGCGAGGTAGCCGCAGTACCGGCCCATCACCTCCACGACGAAACACCGCCGTGAAGCCATCGCCGACTGCTTGAGCCGGTCCACAGCGCTGGCGATCTCGCACAGAGCCGTGTCCGCGCCGATCGCCATCTCCCAACCGGGCAGGTTGTTGTCGATCGTGGCGGGCAGGCAGATGACGGGTATCTGGAAACCCGGGTAGCGATCGCGCTCCTGGAGCATCCGGTAGGTGGCCTCGTAGGCCCGGTGACCGCCGATCACGAGCAGCGCGTCGATATGGTGATTCTCCAGCGCACGACTGACGGCGTAGTACTGCTCGACACTCGGCGTGGCGCGGCTCGTGCCGAGCTCCGCGCCGCCGATCCCGACCCAGCCTTCGACGTCGCCCCAGGTCAGCTCGCTAATCTTCCCGTCCATCAGGCCCTGGAAGCTTCCCCTGACGCCAAGCATCGTGTGGCCGTTGGAAATGCCAAACCGCACGGCGGCCCGCACGGCGGTGTTCATCCCGGGGGCGAGCCCGCCCGCATGCAGGATCGCGATGCGCGAGCCGGAACCCGACTGCGGCGGGGCGGCCATGGCAATGCCGCGGAAGACCCGGACCATCTCCGGGAAGGATGCCCCCCGCCCGGCCATGGCAGCGTCGTAATCGCCCGCCTCGACGAGTCGGGTGATCTCCCGAGTGGCTTCAACGGCGGCCATCAGGGGTGTGCGATGGATGCGGTGGTTGCGCACGCCGATGAGCTGCGGCTCGTGGTCTGGTCCGGCGTTGACCACCTCGAGGGCGGCGGCGTGCCCCACAATGGTCGGCATCCAGCGGTCGTAGGCGCTGGGCGTCCCTCCGCGCTGGACGTGGCCGAGAATCGTCACGCGGGTGTCTTCTCCGAGGCGGTCCTGGAGAACGTCACGGACATCTTGGCTGGTGATCGGGTTGCCGGCGCGGTCGCGGGCACCCTCAGAGACCACGACGATGCTGTCGCGCCGACCGGCGGCACGGCCGGCGCGTAGCCGATCGCAGAGCTCGTCCTCCCACCCCTCGGGCGGCGGGTTCTCGGGAATGAAGGCGTAGTCGGCGCCGCCAGCGATCGCGCTCATCAGGGCGAGGTATCCGCAATGCCGGCCCATCACCTCCACCACGAACGAGCGCTGGTGGCTCGCTGCCGTGCTCGAGAGCGCGTCGATCGCCTCGATGATGCGATGCAGGGCCGAGTCGGCCCCGACGGTCATGTCCGTGCCGACCATATCGTTGTCGATCGAACCGACCACTCCGGCGATGAACAGGTGGCTATGCCGCGCGGCCTGCTCGACCGTGATCTCCCCGCCGCCCACGAGTTCGGCCAGCAGACCGGACCACTCGCTGCGGAACAGGTCGGTTCCGGTGAGGGATCCGTCACCACCGATGACAACTATCCGGTCAATGCCGTGCCGAACCAAGTTGCGCGCAGCCTTGAGTCGGCCCGCACGCTGCCGGAATTCCGTCGAGCGCGCGGTCCCGATCACCGTGCCGCCGCGGTGCAAGATCGAGCTGACGGAGCCCCATCCGAACTTGGCGATCCGATCGCCGCCGTCGACGAGCCCCTGAAGCCCCTCGTAGACCGCATACACGTCGGCGCCAGCGCCAATTGCCGTACGGACGACGGCGCGGACGACGGCGTTCATCCCCTGAGCGTCGCCGCCAGAGGTGAGGACGGCGATCGCGGTCCGGGGGGCTGGGTTGCGGGGTTCGGTCGACTCGTCCATCGCTCGTCTCTCGGTCAAAGGTTGGGCACTGATCAGCCTACGGGCCGTACCGCTCAGCGTGGACCCTGGGCCTTGCCAGATTGCGAGCGAGGTTCGAGACGCATCCAACTGAATCGGAGGGCCACGACGAGAGCACCCGCGAGGGTCCACGGCGCCGATCACTCTTCCGGTCAGCAGGGCCCACGCGGGAAGTGGCGTGCCTCATACGCGCTGGGGCACACCCAGGTCGCGGGCCTCGCACAGTCCCGTCGGAAGGTTGACGTAGGCCGTGTCCGTAGCGCCGTACACAGCCAGGGTGGCGGCGAAGAACGCACCGAGGGTCAGACCATGGTCCATGAGTTGGTCGCCGCCCCATTGACGCTCGGGATCAGCGCCACAAGAAGTATCGGGAAGGCGACGGCGAAGAACACGGACCAGGCATCGCGGGACAGGATCCGCACGGACTGCATCGTTGGGTCAGCCAGTAGCGTGACGGGCGACGGGGAGGCGGTGCGGCGGGGCCGGGCGTCTGATGCGGGGACGGACCGCGCCGGGCCTTGTCGCACCGAGTTGCGATCCTGCTCGAGTTGGAACGCGCTGCCGGTCAGGTACGGGTTGAGCGCGTCGCCAGTCAGATTCACCACGTGCTTGAGCGGGAACATCCAGCCCAGCGTCGACATCCATGCAGGGAGCGTCCCGTTGACCATGAACGTGTCGGACACGAACGCCAGGGGCATGACGATCCCGTTGGTGACGGCAGTCGTCGCCTGCGGTGTGGGCAGCAAGAGAGCGAACGCCAGACCCATCGCACTGAACGACACCGACGCGAGCACCAGGGTCACCAGCACCGCCGGCAGAGTCCTGGCAAACACCTGGACGCCGTAGAAGCCCGCGCCGGTGCCGATCACGAGGACGGTGGCGGCGAGCCCGAGGATGAAGCGGCCGTGGTCGTTCCAGGGCGACTCCGGCCGCGGCATCCCCGGCCCCGGGGAGGTCATGCGTCGTGGCCGGTCGACTCGTCCGCGTCCCGCGCTGCGCGACATCGAAACACTCGCTGGCCATGCCTCTGACATGATGAGAAGACACCACAGAACGGGCACATCGGATGGCAGACGCACCTCACGAACGCGCCAAGCGGCTGGGACATCGCGCAGACGCGCCAGTACCCGTGTCGACGTATCGCGTGCAACTCACGCCCGACTTCACCTTTGATGACGCCCGAGCGCAATTGGACTACTTTGCCGCGCTCGGCATCAGTCACCTGTACCTCTCCCCCATTCTCACGGCGGCTCCGGGTTCAACACATTCTTACGACGTCGTGGATCACTCGCGCGTTGCACAGGTGCTAGGCGGCGAAGAGGGCCTGCGTGCGCTCGCTTGGGAAGCCGGCGAGCGGGGCATCGGCCTCATCGCGGATGTGGTGCCCAATCACATGTCGGTGCCGACGCCCGTTTACCACAACCGGGCGCTGTGGTCGGTGCTCGCCGAGGGCGAGGCCTCCCCCTACGCTCACTGGTTCGACGTGGACTGGTCAAGCAATGACGGCGTGCTCATGCCGATCCTTGGCGATCGCATCGGCTCCGTCCTGGCCCGGGACGAACTCACGCTCGACACCCTGGTGGTTCCCGGATTTGAAGAGGCCGGCGAGGTGCCGGTGCTTCGCTATTACGACCACGTCTTCCCCGTTCGCGAAGGCACCGAAAACCTGCCTATGGACACGCTCGTCGTGGAGCAGCACTACCGACTCGCGTACTGGCGGGTTGCGAACGAGGAGCTCAACTACCGCCGGTTCTTCGACGTCGGTTCGCTGGTTGCCGTCCGAGTGGAGGATCTGGACGTCTTCGAGGCCACCCACCGCCGCATCATCGATCTGGTCAAGGACGGCACGCTTCAGGGGCTCCGCATCGACCATCCCGACGGCCTGGCAGACCCGGCCGGCTACATCGCGCAACTGTCTGACGCGACGGAGGGAGCGTGGATCGTCGTCGAGAAGATCCTGGAGGACGAGGAAAGGCTGCCCACGTCCTGGAAGACCGCGGGCACCACGGGCTACGACGCGTCATGGCGCGTCGGCGCGCTGCTTCGTGATCCCGCAGGCGCCGCCCCCCTGGCGGGCACCCTGTTCCAACTGACCGGTGATGCCATGGGATCCTTGCCCGGCATCATCGACGAGGCCAAGCGCGAGATCGTCAAGGACTCGTTGTCCTCCGAAACCAGAAGGCTCGCGACACTCGCGCACGAGGTGTGCAAGTCCGATGTGCGCTTGCGTGACCACACCTGGAGATCGCTGTACGACTGCATACGCACGATGCTCGTGACGTTCGGCCGCTACCGCGCCTACGTCATTCCCGGCGTCACCTCGACCCCGTCTTCTCTCGAGGCAATCGACGCTGCCGCCGCCAGCGCCCGCGCCCAACTCGACCCCGAACGTCACGAGACCCTCGACGTGGTGGTCGACCTCCTGAAGGGTTCGGAGGTTGGCTCGGCAGGCAAGACGTTTGAGGCGGCCCGAACGCAACTGATCACGCGATTCCAGCAAGCGTGCGGCGCCGTCATGGCCAAGGGTGTCGAGGACACCGCGTATTACCGCTGGACCCACTTGCTGCCCTTGTGCGAGGTGGGCTCGCCCGCCGGACGCTTCGCCGTGCCGCCCGCCGGATTTCATGCGTGGGCGGCCGATCAGCAGTTCACCTACCCGCACGCCATGACCACTCTCACTACGCACGACACCAAACGCTCCGAGGACGTCCGTGCCCGGTTGGGCGTCCTGAGCGAGGTTTCCGATCAGTGGGACGCGTGGCTTGGCCAGGTGCGCGACATCACGGCCGAGATGCGTCCCGCCGAGTTGGACGGCCGAACGGAGAACCTGTGGTGGCAGACGCTCGTCGGGACCGTCGACATGGATGGCACCCTCATGCCATGGGATCGCCTCGAGGGCTACCTGATCAAGGCCATGCGGGAGGCGAAGACCCACACTACGTGGACCAGCGTCAATGAGGGCTACGAGACTGCGGTGTTGTGGTTCGCCCAGGCCACCCACTCCGATCCGGCGGTGCGTGACCTCGTGTCCGAGTGGACAGCCATGACCGAAGACGGGGTGCGTGCCGCGGTGCTGGCGCAAAAGCTGGTCCAGCTCACCATCCCCGGCGTGCCCGACGTGTACCAGGGCACCGAGGAGTTCCGGCCACTGCTCGTGGACCCGGATAACCGCCGGCCGGTCGACTTTGTCCACCTGGCAAGCCAGTTGGGACGCATTGCGGGGCGCAGCAAGACGCGCAACCTCTCCGAGGAGAAGCACCGGCTCACCCTGCGAGCGCTCCAGGCTCGGTTGGCCCACTCGGCGGCCTTCGTCGGCGAGCTCGCGGGCTACGTGCCGCTGCCCTCCTCCTCCGGGCATGCGGTGGTTTTCGCCCGCACCGAAGCAGAGATCCCCGCGGTCATCACGGTCGCGACCCGCGTGGCCATGGAATTGGAACATCTCGGCGGATGGGGGGAGCACACCGTCACCCTCCCCGACGGCCGGTGGCTGGACACCCTGACGGGCGCGACGTTTGACGGCGGCCAAGCCGCGCTCCGCGAAATCCTCAAGACCTACCCGGTCGCACTTCTGGAGCGTGCGTGAGCAAACTGACTGTCTGGGCACCCGAGGCGAAGGCCGTCACGTGTCACGTGCGACCGGCACAACCAGGAATCGACGCCACTGCGGCGCCGATGGTCAGGTCAGACGACGGCTGGTGGATCGGTCCCGTGGCGTCCGCGGGCGACGATTACGCGTTCGAGGTCGACGGGAAGGGCCCCTTCCCCGATCCGCGCAGTGCGTGGCAACCGCGCGGCGTGCACGGCTTCTCACGATGCTTCGACGCGGGGCAGTTCGCATGGACCGATGCCGGGTGGGCAGGGCGCGACGCCCGCGGCGCCGTCACCTACGAACTCCACATCGGCACCTTCACTCCCGCCGGAACCCTCGACGCGATCGTCGGGCGCCACTTGAAGGACCTGGCCGCCCGCGGGATCGAGATGATTGAACTCATGCCGGTCGCGGCGTTCCCTGGCAGCCGCGGTTGGGGCTACGACGGCGTCTCGCTGTATGCGGTGCACGAGGCCTACGGCGGCCCCGGCGCCCTCCAAAGGTTCGTCGACGCCGCCCACGCCGAGGGTGTGGCCGTGTGCCTCGACGTCGTCTACAACCACCTGGGGCCCGACGGAAACTACCTCGGCCAGTTCGGCCCCTACTTCACGGACGCGCACGAGACGCCGTGGGGATGGGCGGTCAACCTGGACCAGCCCGGGTCACAGGGCATGCGCTCCTTCATCGTCGACAACGCGTTGCGGTGGTGTGAGGACTTTCACATCGACGCGCTGCGACTGGACGCCGTGCACGCCTTGGTCGACGACTCGCCCACGCACCTGTTGGCGGAACTGTCACAGCGCACCGCGGAACTCGCCGGCCGACTCGGCAGGCCGCTTTCGCTGGTGGCCGAGTCCGATCTCAATCAGCCCCAGATGGTGACGCCCGTGTCCGAGGGCGGTTTGGGGATGACCGCCCAATGGGCGGATGATGTCCACCACGCCCTTCACTCGTACCTCACCGGCGAGACGCACGGCTACTACGCGGACTTTGGCTCCCTTGAGACCCTCGACAAGGCCTACCGCAAGGTCTTTGTCCACGACGGCGGCATGTCCAGCTTCCGAGGCAAGACGTGGGGCGCTCCCGTTCCGGACGACATGGACCGTCAACGGTTTGTGGTGTTCGCCTCGAACCACGACCAGGTGGGCAATCGCGCCCTCGGCGACCGCCCGTCGTCGTCCCTCAGCCCTGGAGCCCAAGCCGCATCCCTCGCGCTCATCCTGCTCAGCCCGTTCACGCCCATGCTGTTCATGGGCGAGGAGTATGGCGAGACGCGGCCGTTCATGTTCTTCACCGACCACGACGAGCCGCTGGGTTCGGCGGTGTCCGCGGGACGCATGAGCGAGTTCGCGGGGCACGGGTGGGAGGCCCTCTACGGCGGCCACGTGGACGTACCGGACCCGCAGGACCGACAGACCTTCTTGCGTTCCAAGGTGGGCCCGGGGCTGGGTTCGACTGGCGCGCAGCAGACGGCTATTCGGGAGTGGATGTCTCATGTGATCCGGGCGAGGCGGCTGACATTGCGCGACGGCGCGTGGACCCGGCACCCCGTCTCGTTATCCGAGGCCGGACCCCGTCAGGTGACGATGAGCGGCCCCGTGGCGGTGCACGCCAACCTCTCCGACGCGCCGATGCAGGTTCACGGCACGCCGGTCGCGGCGTTCGGCAAGGTCACCGAACTCGGCGACGGTTTCACTCTCCCACCCGACTCCGTGGCGCTCGTGGCACTCGAGGAGGACTGATGGGAAAACAGGACAAGGCGTGGCACCAGTCTCCCCACGAGACCCTGCGGGTGCGCGACGGATTCTCCATCACGGACTTCGACTTCGCGGGAACCCCGGGCTTCACGGGCGACAAGAAGGACGGCAAACACCTCCTCAAGGCGCGCGGCACACACCTCAGCGATCTGCAGGAGCAGCTGTTCGCCGAGGGCCGTGCGGACGGCACGCGGTCCGTGCTGCTCGTCCTTCAGGGCATGGACACCGCAGGCAAGGGCGGGATTGTTCGCCACGTTCTTGGCATGGTGGATCCGCAAGGAGTCCAACACCACTCCTTCGGCGTGCCGACCCAGAAGGAACGATCTCATCACTACCTCTGGCGCATCGAGAAGGCGCTTCCCTCCGCGGGCAAGATCGGTGTGTTCGACCGTTCACACTATGAAGACGTCCTGGTGGTGAGGGTCCACGAATTGGTCCCCCCCGACGTGTGGGGCAAGCGATACGACGAGATCAACGCGTGGGAGCAGCGCCGCATCGATGAGGGCACCCGCATCATTAAGTGCGCGCTGATGGTGTCCCCACAGGAGCAGCTTGAACGACTGTCTCAGCGACTCGACCGACCTGACAAGCACTGGAAGTTCAACCCGGGAGACATCGACGAGCGCGGTTACTGGGACGCCTACATGGAGGCATACCAGGCCGTCTTTGACCGATGTTCGCCCGACGCCGCGCCGTGGTACGCGATCCCCGCCGATCGCAAATGGTTCGCGCGGATGGCCGTGACCGAACTTCTGGCGGCGACGCTCGAGGCAATGAACCTAGAATGGCCTGCCGCCGACTTTGACGTGGACGCCCAGAAGGCACGCGTCAGCGCACTACGGAAGTAGATCTACTCGCCCGCACACATCGCCGACAGCCTGGACAGCGCCCGAAAGTACTTTTTACGATACCCCCCAGAGAGCATCTCGGCGGGGAAGATTTCGCCAAGCGACTCCCCGGAGGACACGATGCTGACGTCGGCCTCGTACAGCCTGTCGACGAGACTCACTACCCGCAACGCCTGAGCCTGGTTGTCGAGCGGTTTCACGCCGGTCAGTCCCAGGTAGCGGACCCCCTCCACATACGCGCCGAGCCGACTGGGATGGACGTGGGCGAGGTCCTCGACAAGGGCGGGCCACACCTCCACCACGCCACCCCACCTGTCGGCGACAAGCGCGACAGCCTCCGGACTTGAGATGACGAAGGCGAGCTCACCGCGATGCCGATAGTCCGGCCCGTCGATGGTGACCACGTCAAACACGCGGGACACCGCCTGGATCTCGCGTCGGAAGTCGTCAGCGGCGAACCGGCCTTCGCCTAGCGAGTCCGGCAGAGTGTTCGACGTCGCCGCCAGCGCCACTCCTTCGTCAGCAAGTTCTCGCATGAGACGCGCCATCAGCACCGTGTCGCCGGGGTCGTCCAACTCAAATTCGTCGATGCAGACCACACGAAAATCCGCCAGCGCGTCCCTTGCCGAGGCGAAGCCGAGTGCACCCACCAGGTGCGTGTACTCCACGAACGTGCCGAACGCGGCGCGGGAGCCCATGGATATTGCGAGAGCGGCCAACAGGTGGGTCTTGCCCACGCCAAACCCGCCATCGAGGTAAAGACCCCGGCCCGCGGAACTGCGTCGCACCCGTCCGCTCGCTCCGGAGGCGAACCCTCGCGCCGCCGACAGTGCCGCTGCCTGCGAGGGAAAACTCCGATCAGGACGATACGTGTCGAAGGTCGCGTCGGCAAAATGCGGAGGCACGGTCAACGACGCGACTAACTCCGGTCCCTCGACCAGTGGCCTGCGTCCCACGATGTTCACGATGTCCCACAGTAGTGTGAGGGAGGGCCGTAGGAGCGCAAGGGAGCCACATGAACGAGCGCGATCTCACCGAGGTATGGCCGTTGCAGCGCCCGTGGCCGGCTCCCGAGCCGGGCCACCTGGATCCGCTTGAAGTGGTCTACGCCCATCACCCCGGCGTGGTGCGATGGGGAACGATCGCCTCTGCTGATGGCTGCGTGGCCGGTTCCGATGGTTCGTCGAGGTCCCTCAGCGGGCCCGCCGATCGCAGAATTCTGCGCCTGTTGAGGGCCCAAGCGGAGGTGGTGCTGGTGGGGGGCGAGACCGCTAGAGGCGAGCATTACACCGACATCCCCTTGCCCGCCGAGGCCGCCACCGGACCAGACCTGGCCATCGTGACCTACAGCGGCGCCATCCCCGACGGCCTCGACCCGCAACGCACCTGGGTGGTCACCACGTCGCAAGCGCCCGCGGCGGCGGACCCCCCGCTGCCAGCCGATCGTGTCATCGTCGCCGGACACGACGCGCTCGACGCCGACGTTCTGACCGCGGCGTTCGCCGCACGTGGCATCACCAGGATCCTGTGCGAGGGCGGGCCGACACTCGCCTCCTGGCTGCTCGCCGCCAACGCTATCGACGACGTCTGCCTCACTCATTCCGCGATCGCTGGCGGCGACGGTCAACCCGACGTTCCGCGCATTCCCACGTGCTTCGCGCTGACCCACAGGCTCGAGGGCGGCGGTTTTACGATGGAACGATGGGTCCGAGACTAGGCCTCAACCTCGGTGCGATCGCCGGACCACAGCGTGTGGAAGGTGCCCTCTTTGTCGATCCGCTTGTAGGTGTGGGCGCCGAAGAAGTCCCGCTGGGCCTGGATCAGCGCCGCCGGAAGGCGGTCGGCACGCAAGGAGTCGTAGTACGACAGGGACGACGAGAACGCGGGCGCCGGCACGCCCGCGAGGGCGGCCTGCGCGACAACACGGCGCCACCCGGACAGGCCCTCGGCCACCGCGTCGGTGAAATACGGATCCACCAACAGGCTGGGAAGCTCGGGGTTGCGCTCATAAGCCTCTGTGATCCGGTTCAAGAACCGCGCCCTGATGATGCAGCCGCCCCGCCAGATGCGCGCCATGGCGCCGCGGTCGATGTTCCAGCCGTACTCTTCAGACGCGGCCTGGATCTGGTCGAAGCCCTGCGCGTACGCCACCACCTTTGACGCGTAGAGCGCGACGCGAACGTCTTCGATGAAGCCCTCGCGATTGCCGATGTGGAATTCGCCTGCGGCGCCGGACAACACCGTGCGCCCGGCCTCTCGCTGTGCCCGCTGGGACGAAATGGCGCGCGCAAACGTCGCCTCGGCGATGCCGGTCACGGGGACGCCAAGATCGAGGGCACTCTGCACGGTCCAGCGTCCC
>NZ_JADQBE010000005.1:0-21682 GCF_016278765.1 Demequina sp.
GCCACGCTCGCGGCGGCCGTGGCCGCCGAAGCGGCTCAACGGGGCGCGGCGCTGCGCACCGGCGTGGCGGTCAGGGGTCTTGGCGCGCACGGCGAGGGTTGGCGGCTTGACACGAGCACCGGGCCCATCGACGCCGACGGTGTGGTGGTCGCCGTTCCGCGTCATCGCGTGGCGGCGCTACTGGATGGCCGGACCGAGGACGCACGGTACGTGGCCATCGTGGTCATGGTGCTGGACGCACCTGAACTCGACGGGGCGCCGCGCGGCACGGGCGTTCTTGTGCGGCCCGGGGTGACGCGTGCCAAGGCGCTCACGCACGCGACCGCCAAGTGGCCGTGGCTCGCATCGTCCCTGCCCCAGGGGCACCACGTGGTCAGGCTCTCGTACGCCGTGACGCGGGGCGAGGACGTCCGCTCGCATGCGGTGGCGGATGCTTCGCGGCTTCTCGGCGTGAAACTTTCGGACAGCCGCGTGCGCGGCATGGCGCAGGTTGAGTGGCCCGATGCGACTCCCGCAGCCGTGACGGACACGCAGCCGCTGCCGGGCGTTCACCTGGTCGGCTCGGCGGCAGGATTGAGCGGCCTTGCGGCGATTGTGGGCGCCGATGCGGTCGCCGATTTCTCCAGACGGTCCGGCGGGGAGAGACTTACCCCATGACTGATCAACCCGAAGGCTTCACCCTGTTCTCCGTTCTTGACGGCTTCCTTGACGCACCCGACGAAGAGCTCGCCGAGATTGTCGAGCAGACCGACGCCGCCGTGGCGGACCTGGCCGACCAGGACGTCACCCTGCGCGGCATGTACGACGTGTCCGGCCTGCGCGCGGACGGCGCCATCATGCTGTGGTTGCACGGCCCGCAGCTCGAGGACCTGCAGCTCGCGTTGCGCGAATTGCGTTCCACGACGTTGCTCGCCGACACCACGTTGACGTGGTCGGCCGCGGGCGTGCACCGCGCCGCCGAGTTCAACAAGGCCCATATTCCCGGCTTCCTGCGAGGGGAGCGCGCTCGCGACTGGCTGACGGTCTACCCCTTTGTGCGCTCCTACGAGTGGTACCTGCTCCCGGAAGAGGAGCGCTCACAGATGCTGCGGGAGCACGGTATTGCTGGCGCAAAGTTCAAGGGAGTCGTCGCGAACACGGTCGCGGCCTTCGCCTTGGGCGACTACGAATGGCTGCTGCCCATGGAGGCCGACGAGGTCACCGACCTCGTGGACATGATGCGCGACCTGCGGTACACCCAGGCACGTCTGCACGTGCGCGACGAGCTGCCCTTCTATACGGGCAGGCGCGTCACGACGGCTGAGGCGGTGGAGGTACTGGCCGCATGAGCGACGCGATGCCGGTACTCGCCGCAGCCTCTCGCACCGTCGCGCCCGCCACCTACGACTGCATCCTGCTGGCAGGATTCGGCGGGCCCGAGGGCCAGGACGACGTCATACCGTACCTGCGCAACGTCACGCGCGGCCGCGGAGTGCCGGACGAGCGCCTCGAAGAGGTTGCCCACCACTATCGCCACTTTGGCGGCATCAGCCCCATCAACGAACAGAACCGCGCGCTCAAGACCGCCCTCGAAGGGGAAGTGGCGGAACGTGGGTTGAACCTGCCGGTGTATTGGGGCAACCGCTTTTGGGCGCCGTACTTCACGGACGCGCTGAAGGAACTCCACGCCGACGGCCACCGCCGCGTTCTGGTGCTGCTCACCACCGCCTTCTCGAGCTACTCCGGCTGTCGCGCATACCGCGAGGATCTTGCGTCGGCGCTGTCCGAGGCGGGGCTTGAGCGCGAACTGGTGCTCGACAAGGTGCGCCAGTACTTCGATCACCCCGGCTTTGTGAAGCCCAACATCGACGCCGTGTGCGGTGGGCTGCGTGCCCTCGCGGCCGACGGCAATGCCGCCAAGCCGCACGTGATGTTTGCGACCCATTCAATTCCGTCGGCTGCGGCCGACGCGTCGGGCCCGCGCGAGACGTTGCCCGACGGCACCCCCGTGCCTACCTGGGGCGGCTGGTACGCCGCACAGCAGCAAGCGGTCGCCGCGCTCGTCATGGACGCCGTCGCCGACGAGTTCCCCGGAGTCGACTGGTCGCTCGTCTACCAGTCGAGGTCCGGCGATCCCAGCGTGCCGTGGCTGGAGCCGGACATCAATCTCGCGATCGAGGCGTTGCCGACCGACGTCAGTGGTCTGGTGATCTCTCCCCTGGGATTTGTCAGCGACCACATGGAGGTCGCATGGGATCTCGACACCGAGGCCCTCGAGACGTGCGAGGGTCGCGGGCTCGCCGCCGTTCGCGTGCCGACGGTGGGCGTGGACCCGCGTTTTGTGGCCGGGCTCATTGACTTGGTGCAGGAGCGTCACGTCGCCGACGGCGGCCAGCCGCTCGCGCGCGCATCCCTCACCGGCATCGGCCCGTGGCAAGACGTGTGCCCAGTCGACTGCTGCCTGGGTCGGGCGGCCAAGCCCACGATCGCGTCGGCGGAAGGCTAGCCGGGGGCCACCCGCCCCGCGCGCGACGCGGGGCTAGTGCTCGCCCGTCATGGTGGTGACGTCGAGCAGGGCGTCGAGTTGTGGTGCGGATATCTCTCCACGCTCCACAAAGCCCAATGCTTCGACGGATTCACGGACGGTCATGCCGTGTTTGACCGCATGCTTCGCGATCTTCGCGGCGTTTTCGTAGCCGATGACGCGGTTGAGCGGCGTGACGATGCTGGGGGAGGCCTCGGCAAGGAAGCGGGCGCGTTCCACGTTGGCGGTGATGCCGGATACGGTCCGGTCCGCAAGCACGCGCGTGGAATTCGCCAGCAGGTTCATCGATTCAAGGACGCCGAGCGCCATCACCGGGATCTGGACGTTGAGCTCAAACGCGCCCGACGCACCGGCCCACGCGACCGTGGCATCGTTGCCCACCACCCGGGCGCACACCATCAGCACCGCCTCCGGAACCACCGGATTGACCTTGCCCGGCATGATCGACGAGCCGGGCTGCAGGTCCGGCAGGGAGATCTCGCCCAGCCCGGTGTTGGGTCCGGAGCCCATCCAGCGCAGGTCGTTGCAGATCTTGGTGAGGCTCACGGCGACGGTGCGCATGGCCCCCGAGACCTCCACCAGCCCGTCGCGGGCGGACTGTGCCTCGAAGTGATTGCGGGCCTCCGTGATGGGTAGGCCCGAGTCCTCCGCCAGGAGCGCGATGACGCGTTGCGGGAAGCCCTGAGGGGTGTTGATGCCCGTGCCGACGGCGGTGCCGCCGAGCGGCACCTCCGCGAGGCGGGGGAGCGCGGCCTGAAGCCGTTCGATGCCGAGTCGCACGGCCGCCGCATACCCGCCGAACTCCTGCCCGAGCGTCACGGGCGTCGCGTCCATGAGGTGCGTCCGGCCGGACTTCACCACGTCCGCAAATTCGCTCGCCTTGGATTCGAGCGCGGTGGCTAGGTGGTCGAGCGCGGGAACGAGGTCGTTGATCAGTGCCGACGTGGCGGCCACGTGCACAGACGTGGGGAACACGTCGTTGGAGGACTGCGAGGCGTTGACGTGATCGTTGGGGTGTACGTCGGCGCCGAGCGCGCGCGTGGCGAGCGTGGCCAACACCTCGTTCGTGTTCATGTTGGAGCTGGTGCCCGATCCGGTCTGGAAGACGTCCACCGGAAACTCGCCGTCGTGGTGCCCCGCGGCGACGGCATCGGCCGCCGTCACGATGGCCGCGGCAATGTCCGCGTCGAGCACCCCGAGTTCGGCGTTGGCGCGTGCCGCGGCCTTCTTGACGCGAGCCAGCGCTTCGATGTGGCGTCGTGTGAGCGTGATCCCCGAGATCGGGAAGTTGTCGACGGCGCGTTGCGTCTGGGCTGAATACAGGGCGTTGGCGGGCACGCGCACCTCGCCCATCGTGTCGTGCTCAATGCGGAAGGTCATGGACCACATTGTGTCAGCCGAGGCAAGCGCGCGGGGAAAAGGTCGCGCGCTCGCCGGTAGACTGACCACGGCTTACCAGTCACCACCGTCGAGGGCGACCCCACCACCAGGCTTCTGCCGTGTCACGGTCGTCGACTCCGGGGTGGCAGCCGTGGCGGTGAGGGAGCGAACTCATCACGTGCCTTCGCACAACGAACCAGGGGGTTCCATGGCGTTGATCGACGTCCCACCACACCGGCTGCTTGCCGCCATTCAACAGGGCGAGGAGGCGTCGGCCCTCGAGTTGATCAACCTTGCCTCGTCCCGCGACGTCTCGATCCGCGAGGGCGTCGCTGCGCGCCCCGACGCGCCCATCGGCGCGCTGATCCTGCTAGCCCAGGATCCGAAGGCGAAGGTGCGCCGCGCTCTGGCTGCCAACGCGGCCGTGGCCCGTGCAGAATCCGTTCAGGGCATGCTCGTTGGAGACAGGGACAGCGACGTCGCCCTGGCGCTCGCGTCTAACCCGGCCACCCCGGACGCGACCCTGCGCCGATTGCTCAACTACGGCAAGAAGAGCGTGCGCACCGTCGCCCAACAACGGCTCGCCAGCACGCGGTAGCCGCACCCGTCAGGCGCCCGTGGCCTCGAGTTCTTCGGACGATGGCGGATTTGCGCCGGCTCGCGAGACGGTGATCGCCGCGATCCGCGCGCACCGCTCTAAGACCGCGGTGATCACCGATGCGGGGGCGCTCGCCAAGTCCTCACGACGCTGACCGCCGAGGAGGCCTGCGGACCACAGGCCATCGATCAGGCCACCCATGTAGGAATCTCCGGCTCCTACCGTGTCGACCACGTCGACGCGCATGGAGGGCACCTCGATCACGGCGCCCGATGCGATGGCCACCGAGCCTTCGCCTCCTCGAGTCACCACCACGAGCGCCGTTCCCGCTGCGGCCCACTGCCGGGCCGCGTCGATGGGGTCGACGCCCGGCATCAGCCACTCGAGGTCCTCGTCGGAGACCTTCACCACGTCGGCAAGCCCCACGAAGGTCTCGATGCGTGCCAGCGCCGCGCGCACATCGCCCATGAGCGTCGGCCTCGCGTTCGGGTCGTACGTGAGGGTTGACGTCGCGCGAGCCTGACGCAGGACGCCCTCCACCTCGGTTCCGCCGGGTTCGAGCACAGCGGCGATCGAGCCGGTGTGCACCACGAGGGGGTGTGGCCGAGTGACCGCGTCTGGCGCGAGCGACCAGGTGAGGTCGAAGTCATACGTCGCGACGCCGTGAGCGTCGAGGTGTGCGGTCGCGACCGAGGTCTTTGCTGCGGGCGTGCCGCCCGCCAGGTGAACGTGGGACTTCTCGAGATGCGCGCGCACCAAGTTGCCGTGCGCGTCGTCTCCCAGCGCCGTCAGCAACTCCACGTCTCGGCCCAGCCTGCCCAGGCCCAGCGCCACGTTGGCGGGGGAGCCGCCCGGATGGGTGGCGGATGAGCCGTCGGGCCTCACGACGACGTCGACGAGCGCCTCGCCGACGATGAGGGCATGGCTATGTGTCATCGCTGTCTCCGGCGGCTTTGGCAATGGTGTCCTCGGCCCCGGCGAGCAGGCTCTCGCAGCGGCGTGCGAGCGCTTCACCGCGCTCCCACAGAGTCATCGACTCGTCGAGGGTGGCTGCTCCTGCCTCGAGGCGTGCCACGATGTCGATCAGTTCGTCGCGCGCCTGCTCGTAGGTCATCTTGTCTGCCGGGGGCGTGGATGTGGTCACCCGCCTACGGTAGCGCGAGTGATGCGGCGCAAGCAGAACAACGCTGGCCCCTGCGCGCGGCGCGGGGCTCCGCCTCAGTCGGCGGGCGCGACGTCGGTGACGCGTGCCGTGAGACTGCCCGCTGCGACGCGCACCGAGAGCTCGTCGTCCACCGCAACGTCTGCCGGCGATGTGATGACGGCCCCGGACGCGTCGCGGACCACCGCGTAGCCCCGGTCGAGAGTCGACTGGGGGCTGAGCGCGCGTAGCGACGCGGCGGCCGACGCGAACTCGCCCCGCGCCCGCGCCACGGCGCTGAGGGTGACCGTGCGCAGGTTCGCGCGCGCATGGTGAAGCTTGTCGCGGTGCGGTTCGAGCATGCGTATGGGCTGCGCGATGACCGGTCGCGCTCGCAGGTCCGCCACCCGTTCGCGTTCCCTGCGGACTCGGGTCGACAGCGCCGCCACCATCAGTGCCCGGGCTCCCTCGAGGCGGTCCGCTTCGGCTGCGGCATCGGGCACCACGCGTTTGCCGGCGTCGGTGGGTGTCGACGCCCGGTAGTCGGCCACCACATCGAGCAGCGGGCTGTCCATCTCGTGGCCGATCGCGCTGACCAAGGGCGTGACCACTTCGGCCGCGGCGCGCACCAGCTTCTCGTCACTGAAGGGAAGCAGATCCTCGAGCGACCCGCCGCCACGCGCAACCACGATCACGTCGACCTCATCCATGGCATCAAGTTCTTGGAGCGCCGCGACGACATCGGCGACGGCCCGCGGACCCTGCACGGTGACCCGGCGGATCTCGAACCTCGCGGCCGGCCAGCGGTCCGTCGCGTTGGTGACGACGTCGTGCTCCGCGTCGCCCTGAGTAGCCACCACCAGCCCGATGCGACGGGGAATCACCGGCAGGGAGACCTTGCGGTCTGCGGAGAACAGGCCCTCGGCGGCCAGGGCGACCTTGAGCGCCTCGATGCGGGCGAGCAGGTCGCCCAGGCCCACGGAGCGGACCTCGTCGCCCACCATCTGGAGGTCGCCGCCACGCATCCACCACTGGGGCTTGGCGTGGATGACCACGCGCGCTCCGTCCTCGAGGGCGGCCCCCATGGCGTCGACTTCGGCGGCAGGAAGGGTGGCTTTGAGCGACATCTGCTCGTCCGTGTCGCGCAAGGTGAGAAACACGAGGTGGCGCCAACGCTTGACGTTCAGCACCTGGCCCTCGACCCAGACGGGACTCATGCGCGAGACGTATTCGCCGATCTTGGGGCTGAGGTGCCGGACCGGCCACGGCCGCTCCGCGCTCGTGTCGGCCGCCGTCGCGGCAAGGGATGCTGAGGCGTCGGGAAGGATGCGCGGTGAGTGTTCGTTGTCCTCATGAGCGTCGGCCACCGTCCCAGCCTCCCACGTAGGATTGAGTACATGCCTCCCAGTAGCACCAAGAAAGTTCTCCTTGCCGCTCCGCGCGGGTATTGCGCAGGGGTCGACAGGGCCGTCATTGCGGTCGAGAAGGCGCTCGAGCTGCACGGCGCCCCGATCTATGTGCGCAAGGAGATCGTTCACAACAAGTACGTGGTCGAAACCCTGACCGAGCGCGGCGCGATCTTTGTGTCCGAAACCGACGAGGTCCCCGAGGGAGCCCGCGTCGTGTTCTCCGCTCACGGAGTGTCGCCTGCGGTGCGCGATGCGGCTGCGGCGCGACAGTTGACCACGATCGATGCGACCTGCCCCTTGGTGACCAAGGTGCACAAGGAGGCCGTGCGCTTCGCGCGCGACAACCAGACGATTCTGCTGATCGGCCACACTGGCCACGAGGAGGTCGAGGGCACGGCGGGGGAGGCCCCCGAGCACACGATCGTCGTGAACTCGCCCGACGACGTCGACGGTCTCGAGGTGCCGGACCCGAGCAACGTGGTGTGGCTGTCGCAAACCACCCTGTCCGTGGACGAGACGATGGAGACGGTGCGCCGCCTGCGTGCCAAGTTCCCCGAACTTCAGGACCCGCCGAGCGACGACATCTGCTATGCCACCCAGAACCGCCAGGTCGCGGTGAAGAAGATCGCCCCCCAGGTCGAGCTCATGATCGTGGTGGGTTCCGCGAACTCGTCCAACTCGGTGCGACTCGTGGAGGTGGCACTGCAGTCGGGCGCCGACGCCTCGTACCGCATTGACCGGGCCCGCGAGGTGCACGACGAATGGTTCGACGGCGTCACGACGGTGGGCGTGACCTCCGGGGCGTCGGTGCCCGAGATTCTTGTGCGCGACGTACTCGATGCTCTGGCCGGCAGGGGTTACGAGACGGTGGAAGAGGTGCGCACGGCCACCGAGGACCTGATGTTTTCCCTGCCGCGTGAGATCCGCGCCGATCTCAAGCAGCGCGAGGCGGCCAACGCGATGAAGGCTTAGCGCAACACCAGGAGTGCACAGTGCGGAGCGCGACCAGTCCTTGAGGGCATCGGGCTTGGCATCTGCATTGGCATCGAGTTCGCGCGGGCCCGCGGCCAAAGCCGGTGCGCCGTCCCCGAGCGCTATCCCGCCACGTTCCATCGCGCCGTTGCGGTGGTGGTGATGTGAACCGCATTCCCCCGACTAGACCCGGACCGCCCACCAGGGAGTCCCTCCCCACCACGGGCTCCCGCCCCACTCATGGTGCCCGCTTTGCTGGTCGTCGACGAGCACAGCAGCGGTGCGCGCTGGCACCGTCACGGTTCCTGTCGCCCGGTCCCACGTGGTCTGTCGGACCACGTCGTCACTGCCCCGGGCCTGGACGTCTGACAGCGCATACCGTGCTCCTGTCAGACCATCGACCGCGATCGACACGTCCTCGTCCGAGGCGTTGAGGACTACAAGAACGCCGTCGAGTGTGCGGTCCACGTCGCGGCCGACGGTGTCGTCGATGTGCATGACGATGACCCCGGGAGTGGCCTCCGGTCCGCCGTTCGGGAACGACACCTTCTGCTCGATGAGCTCCGCGGAGCCAAGCCGGAAGAGGTCCGTCGACGACCTGAGGCGCAGCAGTTCCTCTGCGGCCTCGTTCGCCTTCTCGATGTCCGACGGCGTCGGGATGAGGGAGGCGTCGGCCAGCAGCGGCTGCTGGTACGGCCATTTCGCCTCGTTGTCCGCCGCTTGCGGAAGACCGTGGGCGAAGCCGTTCGTCTGCCCGCTGAAGTCGAGTGTGTTGAACCAGTCGCCGGAGTTGTAGGAGTTGCGGTCCAGCGACTTGCTACGGAGCATGTCGGCCCCCGCGTGCCAGAACGATGGCGTCTGGGATAGCGCCGTGGTGGCCAGCGAGAGGGTGTTCATGCGCACGCGGTCGTCCATCGAGGTGCTTTGCGGCAACTTGAGGGTCAGCGCATCGAAGAGCGTCTCGTTGTCGTGTGCGTCGACGTACGTGATGACCTCCTCCGGTGAGTCCGCGTAGCCCGCTGGCTGACCGTTGTAGTCGATCTGCGCACCCGTGCGCACGGTGCCGTCGGAGGTCTCGAAGGAGAAGCCCCTCAGGTTGCCCGCCATGCCCAGCTTGATCAGGTCCTCGTCGTGCCTGAGGGTGGCGAGCTGCTGCGCACTGTCACCGTTGACCGCCGCCCCGTTGGAGTCGGTGTAGGCGCCAGAGCCGAAGCCCTGGATCCGCGGATCCTCGTCGAACGGACCTCCACCGCGGACGGCGTCACGGAGTCGGTCACTGAAGGTGCCGATCCCCGTGCCGCCGAGCTGGCCCTGGGTCGCCTGGGTGAACAGGGCGTTGTTCGCCACCTCGCCGAAGTTCCAGCCCTCGCCGTACAGGTAGACCTTCGAGCCGTCGACACCGTCGTGGCGCATGGTGAGCGAATCGAGCGCATCCCTCACCGCCTGCATCGACTCGACGCTGTGGTGGCCCATGAGGTCGAAGCGGAAGCCGTCAATCTTGTACTCCTTCGCCCAGGTGACCACAGAGTCGACCATCAGCCGCTCCGCCATGGCGTGTTCGGTGGCGATGTTCTGGCAGCACGTGGACGTCTCGACGGAACCGACGGCGTTGAGTCGGTGGTAGTAGCCAGGCACCACGCGGTCGAGAATCGACTGGTCATCTTGGCCGCTCGCCGCGGTGTGGTTGAACACCTGGTCGAGCACCACCTGCAGCCCATCTGAGTGCAGTGCGCCCACCATGGTGCGGAACTCGATGGTGCGTGAGGCGCCGTCGGGGTGCACGGCGTACGAACCCTCCGGCGTGGTCCAGTGCAGAGGGTCGTAGCCCCAATTGAAGCCATCGGCATCGGCGATCTGCTGGATGCAGGCCTGCTGTTCGGTCGAGTCAGGCGCGAACGATGCCAGGTCGCACGGCGGTGTGGCCTGGGCCGTGCGGTCCTCCTCGATGGACGCGATGTCGAACGTGGGTAGCAGGTGCACGGTCGTCAGGCCCGCGTCGGCGAGGTCGCGCAGGTGCGTGCGGCCGTCGCTCCGCGGCTGGGCGAAGGCGAGGTAGGTGCCTTGCAGGGCGGTGGGGACCGTCTGGTCGTTGATCGAGAAGTCGCGCACATGCAGCTCGTAGATGGTCTGGTCGACCGGGTCGACAACGGGCTGCTTGGAGATGCGCCACAACTGCGGTGCCAGCCTTGGGTCGTCCAGGTCGATGAGCACCGAGTGGGCCGAGTTCATCGTGAGGGCGACGGATGCGGGGTCGGTCACTCGGTTGACCTCGACGGCGTCGGTGCTGGGCGCGTAGACCGTCACCTCGTAGAGGTAGGCGGCGTCCTTCCACGTCCGTGGTCCCGAGACACTCCACGTGCCGTCCGCATTCCTGGTCATGGCCACCCGCTCGGGTGGGACCGAGGTGTCGGAGTCCATCCACAGCAGCAGGGTTACATCCTGGGCCGTGGGGGCCCAGACCCTCAGCGTCGGCCGCCCCCGACTCCAGGTAGCCCCCATCGTGCCTTGGGTGGCATCCGCGGCGTAAAGAGCGTCGAGCACGCCGGGAATCTGCACCCCAGTGGCGGCGGTGAGTGCGTCACCATCTGACTGTGTGACCAGGAGCTCGCCGGTGAGCCACTGCTCGACGTCGGCGGACGCTGCGTCCAGGTGGAGCGCCAGGTATCCCGCGAGCGCGGGGAATCGGGCGGTCTGCTCCGCAGTGAGCCCGGCCGGGTCGTACGTCAGCGCGACCTGTTCCCCGCCGGAGACGGCACCATCGGCGACCCCGAGAGAGGCGTCGGGCACATGGTGCAGTGCCCAGGTCAGTTCCGCCGGGTCGGCACCGGCAGGGACGAGGGTCGCCGGCCAGGCGAGCGTCGTCGCGTCGATCCAGTGCGCCTGCGCGGTCCCCAGGCCCGCGAGCGGGGGATCGGTGACCTCGATCGTCAGCAGGTGCGTCGCGATCTCGTAGTTGAAGGTCACCGGCTTGCCGCCGGGCGCGGTGAACGGGATGTTCGCGCCGCCCAGGGTGCCGCCGGCGCCGTAGTTCTCGGCCCAGGTCAGCCCGTGGGCGACCTTCGCCTCGTAGGAGCCTGCAGGGATCGTCGCGGTGAACGTCGCGATCCCGTCCCCGTCACCGTCGAGCAGGACGGTGGCCAGGCAGGCGGGATCCCAGTCCCCAGGGCAGCCGATCTCGCTCTGGTGACTGCCGGGAACGGTGAGCAGGGGGCCCTGAGCGCTCGAGGTGAAGGCATGGCTCACCTCGTCGAAGACGAAGGTGACGTTTCCGGCCGCTGCGAGCGAGAAACTGACGTTCGCACCACCAGGGGCGCCGCCGGCACCGTAGTTGACGTCCCACGTGCCGCCGATCGCGATCTTGTACTCGTAGTCGCCAGCGGCCACCGGGAACGTCCCCGCATAGAGGCCGTTGCCCTGGTAGGTGAGCGTCGTGGTGGTGCAGGCAGGGTCCCAGTCTCCTGGGCAGCCGGCTTCGCTTTGATAGCTGCCGGGTGCGGTGACCTGGAGGCCACCGAGTTCGTCCGGCGGCGGCTCGACCGCGACGGCTCCGTCGACCGCGAACCCCACCGATCCGTAGGTCGAGGCGGCGGCGCGGGCGCCGGCGGCATCCGTGGTCACGGCGCGGTACTCCACGAGGGTGCCGTCGGCGAGGTCCGTGACGTCGGCGAAGACCCGGGGGCTGGCGCTCTCCGCAGTCCCTAGCGGCGTCCAGTCCGTATCGCCGACGACGCGGTAGGCGAAGGAGGTCTGCTGCCAGACGTCCGGGGTTGTCGCGGCCACGGGGGTGGAGCCGGTGAGCTCCGCTCCGGGGGTCGGCAGCGCGAGAGCCACGTCGAGCGAGGCGGCGGGAGCGACCGGTCCGTCGGCGACCATGACCACGGCGGACAGCGCGGGCACCGCGAGCGAGACGACGCCCGCGGAGTCGGCGGTGACGGCGGCGCCGCCTCCGTAGATCGGGGTGAACGTCGCGCCGGGAGTCAGCGAGGTGATCTCGACGCTCGCGCCGGAGGTGGCGTTGTTCAGCGCGGCGAGGTGCTCGACCTTGTCGCTCGGCAGCACGCGGGAGAAGGCGTAGACCGAGGCCGCGCCGGAGACCGGCCGCTCGATCTGCGCACCGTCGACGAGCGCAGGCGTCGCCGCCCGCAGCGCCGAGAGGGCGGCGATGTGTTGGTAGATCGGTGCCGTCGCGTCGAACCGGTCCTGCGAGCCGGCCGTCTCGCCGGTGAGCAGCAGCTGGTTCGCGTACTCGTCGACCTGGGTCGCGAACATGTCCTGACGGGCGTCCTTGTCGGTCCCGCCGAGCGAGCCGTCACCCTCGAAGCCCTGCTCGTCGCCGTAGTACACGACGGGCTGGCCGCGCGAGAAGAACATCAGGCTGTGCGCGAGCTCCGAGCGGGCGAGCCCGTCCGGGTCGTCCCGTACGAGGTGCCCGACTCTGCCCATGTCATGGTTGCCCAGGAACGTCGGGAGTGCCGTTGAACTGGAGTGATCGGTCGTGTACCAGTCGTCGGAGGCGAACAGGGTTGAGAGCACATCGGGGTCGAAACCCCTGGCGAAGGTGGTCGCCGCCGACTGGAACGAGAAGTCCAGCACCGAGCTCATGTCGGAGTCGCGCACGTACGGTGACGTCTTGGTCGCGTCGGCGTCGTAGACCTCGCCGAACATGAAGAAGTCGTCGTTGCCGAGGGAGGCCGCATGCGCCTTGACCGCGGTGGTGAAGGTCTGCCAGAACTCGAAGTTCACGTGCTTGGCCGTGTCGATCCGGAAGCCGTCGATGCCGAGGTCGACCCAGGCGTCGTAGACGTCGACGAAGCCCTGGACCACCGTCGGGTCCTCGGTCATGAGGTCGTCGAGGCCGGAGAAGTCGCCGTAGGTGGTGGACTCGCCCGAGTAGGTCGAGTTCCCGCGGTTGTGGTACTTGGTCACGTCGTTGAGCCAGGCCGGGACCTTGACGGTTGCCTCGGCGGGGTCCGCGACGGGAACGTACGGGAACGACGTCGCCGCGTCGAGCGCGGGGAAGCTGCCGGTGCCCGCGTAGTCACCCGGGTCGAACGCCGTGCCGGACGCGTCGGTGTAGGGCCGGTCCGCCTGGCTGACGTAGTCGTAGGCGCCGCCCGTGTAGTCGATGACGTCGGCGGTGTGGTTGGTGATGATGTCGAAGTAGACCTTGATGCCGCGGTCGTGAGCGTCGGCGATGAGGGCCTCGAGCTCGGCGTTGGTCCCCAGGTGGGGGTCGATCTGGGTGAAGTCGGTGATCCAGTACCCGTGGTATCCGGCAGAGACGTCGGCCCCTGTGCCCTGCACCGGCTTGTTGAGGAAGGACGGCGTGAGCCAGATCGCCGTCGTCCCGAGGCCGTCGATGTAGTCGAGCTTGCTGTTGAGGCCGGCGAGGTCACCACCGTGGTAGAAACCCTTGTCGGTGGGGTCGAGGCCAGTGACGAGGCGGTCGCCGGTGAGTCCTCCGGCGTCGTTGGTGGGGTCGCCATTGGCGAAGCGGTCCGTCATGACGAAGTAAAACTGCTGCCCGTCGCCCGCCTCGCGCACGGGGGAACTGACGAGGGCGTCGTCGGCGGCCGTGTATCCGCCGGTGAGGTCGACGGGTGCGACGCCGATGAGGTGCGTGGCGTCGTCGTAGGTGAAGCGCAACAACGTGTCGCCCGCGATCGTGAGCGGGGCGTTGTCGGTGCCCCCTTCCCGACCCCACGCGACGTCCCAAGTGTCGTTCAGCGCGGCCTTGTACTCCCAGCTTCCCGCAGGGACCAGAAACTCAGCGGCGTAGCGACCGGCGGTGCCGGTGGGCAGGAGCTCGGTGGCAGCGCACTCCGGCTGCCAGTCGCCGGGGCAGCCGAGCTCGCTCTGGAGGTTGCCGACGAGGGCGACTGTCGCTTCGGCCGCGCGGGCGGGAGTGGCGAGCGGGACCGCGAGGCCGAGGCCCACCATCAGTCCGACCCCGGATAGCAGAGCTGTCAGTGCACGTGTCTTCTGAGACATGAGGATTCCTTCATCGCAATCCGTGGGCTGGCCGCCCGCATTATGGTGAACGCTGCGCTACCTGAGAAATCGGTCAAAAGGGACCAAAGGTCGAAGCAAGCGCTTACATTAAGGCCAACGTAACAGAGACCGCCACGATCCGCCTGGCGAAACCGTTTCGTATCGAACGGTTGCGAACGTCGATCGCGTCGATCGCGTGGCTTGCGTGGATTGCGTGGATTGCGCTGCTCGCGTCGCCGGGAGGGGGCGGGCGGCAGCGCTTTAGCGGCCCCCGGAGGGTGATTCGTCGAGCTCGACGTCAGAACCGGAGTCGGCCTCGAGCTCCGGGGCGGCGATCTGGCGAATGTCGAGGTGCACGGGCACCGACTCCTCGATCGTCGCGGTGATCTCCTGCATCTCGCCGAACTTCCTGGCGCTCACCAGCACCCTTGATTCCATCGATGCGACGGTGGCGTTGTAGGCCTTTCCCGCGCTGTCGAGCGCCTTGCCGACGCGCGCGAGGTGCCCGCCCATCGTGATGAGGCGGTCATACAACTCCTTGCCGGTGGCGAGGACCTGTTGCGCGTTCTTGGCGAGGGTGTCCTCCTTCCATGCGTGGGCAACCGTGCGCAGCATGGCCACAAGTGTCGTGGGAGTGGCGATCACGACGCGCTTGGCGAACGCGTACTCCTGGAGCCCCGGGTCCTGCTCGAGGGCGCTCTGGTAGAAGGCCTCCGACGGGACGAACATCACCACGAATTCGGGAGCCGAGTCGAACATGTCCCAGTACCTCTTGGAGGACAGGTCGTCCACGTGCTTCTTGACGTGGCGCGCATGGGCGAGGAGTCGCTCCGCGCGGACCGCCTCGTCGTCCGTCTCGAAGGCCTCGAGGAGCGCCGAGAGCGCCACCTTGGAGTCGACCACGATGGTGCGGCCGCCCGCGAGCTTGACCGTCATGTCGGGTCGGAGGTTCTTGCCCTCTGCGTCCTTGACGTTTTCCTGCTCCTCAAAGTCGACGTGATTGACCATGCCGGACAGCTCGACCACGCGCCGCAATTGCACCTCACCCCAGTTGCCGCGGACGTCGGACCTGCGCAAGGTGTTGATGAAGTCCGACGTCTTCTTGTCGAGTTTCTCGGAGGCGTCCAGCATCTGGCGCACCTGCTGAGCGAGCGCGGCCTGACCCTCGGCGCGATTCTTGTCCGTCTCGGTCGTCTGCTTCTGCACCTCTGCGAGCGCCTTGGCGATGGGCTCGACCATGGTCTTGACCGATTCCTCCCGCTTGGCGAGTTCCGCGTCAGCGACCTGTCGCTCGCGCGTGAGCCGCTCCTGGGCTACTGCGAGAAGTTGCTCCTGACTGGCCTTGAGAGTCTCCGCTGACAGCGACTGAAACTCTCGGCGCAGGGTCTCCTGGTCGCCTCGAATCTGAAGTACGTACTTCTCGTGCGCCTCGTTGAGGGCCGCCTCACGCTGGTGCGCCGCCTGGGTCGCCTCCGTGATCCGGCGCTCCAGGTCCGCGGCCCGCGACCGCTCGACATCGAGTGCGGAACGGGCCTGCGCAACACGGGCGTCGGCGTCGCGCGTGGCAGACGCTGTGCGCAAAGCGCCCACCAGAAAGCCGATGACGACTCCGGCGATGGTGGCGATGGCGGTGATCCAATACTCCATGGACACACTGTGGCATGGGGCAGTGACATCACGAGTACTCTTGGTCGCGGCAGGTGCAGGCGGGTCCTCCAGGCTCAAAGTATGACCTACGTCACACAACGCACCGGTTCCATATCGGAATCGATGCGTGGGCGTAACGTGTTTGTTACCTGCTGTTCCCTATCATTTAGGCAACGCGAGGAAACTCCTCGCGCATCTTCGTGTGCGCATTCGTCTTTCCCACTCGGGAGCGAAGCGTGTCATGAGTCAAGAAAGGAGTCCGAGTATGCAGCTCGGCACTATTGGTAAGGGCATCGCGCTGGCAGCAGCAGCGACACTGGCCCTGGCCGCGTGCTCGTCAAACAGCACGCCCGACGAAGCGACAGCAACTTCAACCGGCGGTGGCACCACCGACGGCACCGCGATCATCTCGACGAACGGCTCGGAGCCGCAGAACCCGCTGATCCCCTCGGCCACGAACGAGACCGGTGGCGGCAAGATTATTGACGCGATCTTCGCCGGCCTCGTCTACTACGACGGCGACGGCGTATCCCACAACGAAGTTGCCGAATCGATTACGACCGATGACGCACAGACCTTCACGGTAACGCTCAAGGACGGGTGGACGTTCACGGACGGCACTCCCGTGCAGGCTCACAACTTTGTGGACGCCTGGAACTGGGGAGCAGACCTCGCGAATGCGGATATCTCGCTCAACAGCTACTTCTTTGAGCCGATCGAGGGCTTCAGCTGGGACGAGTCCGTTCCCGAGATGTCCGGCCTCACGGTGGTCGACGACCTGACGTTCACGATCACGTTGGTCCAGCCGCAGGCAGACTTCCCGCTTTCGCTGGGATACTCGGCCTTCTACCCGCTGCCCGACGTGTTCTTCGACGACATTGATGCGTTCGGTCAGAACCCGGTCGGTAACGGCATCTACATGCTCGCGGACCCCGCGGACTGGCAGCACGACGTTCAGATCGAGCTCGCGAAGAACCCTGACTACCAGGGTGACCGGGTGGCACAGAACGACGGACTGAAGATCATCTTCTACGCAACTCAGGATGCGGCCTACGCTGACCTGCTCGCAGGCAACGTGGACGTCATTGATGGAATCCCAGGTTCCGCTATCCAGACGTTCCGGACGGACCTTGGCGACCGCGCGGTGAACCAGCCGGCGGCCATCTTCCAGTCCTTCACGATCCCGGGTCGTCTTCCGCACTTCTCTGGCGAAGAGGGCAACCTCCGTCGTCAGGCTTTGTCGATGGCAATCAACCGTGCCGAGATCACCGACGTCATCTATGACGGAACCCGCACCCCGGCCAGCGACTTCACGTCGCCGGTGATCGGCGGCTGGTCCGACTCGGTCCCCGGTTCAGAGGTCCTGGATTACAACCCCGAAAAGGCGGCGCAGCTGTGGGCTGAGGCCGATGCCATTAGCCCGTGGGAAGGCACCTTCAAGATCGCTTACAACGCTGACGGTGGCCACGATGTGTGGGTCAACGCTGTGATCAACTCGATCAAGAACGCGCTCGGTATTGAAGCAGAGGGTAGCCCTTACCCGACCTTCGCCGAGTTCCGTTCGGTCATCACGGATCGCACGATTGACTCCGCGTTCCGTACCGGTTGGCAGGCGGACTACCCGTCGCTGTTCAACTTCCTTGGGCCGATCTATGGCACGGGTGCTGGCTCGAACGACGGCGACTACTCGTCGGCTGAGTTCGACGCACTGCTGAAGGAGGGTTCGGGTATGACCGACACCGCCGAGGCAGCCGCGACGTTCCAGAAGGCTCAGGAGGTCCTCTTCAAGGACCTCCCGGCCATCCCGCTGTGGTACTCCAACGTGACCGGCGGATACGCCGACACGGTGGAAAACGTGGTGTTCGACTGGCACTCCGTGCCGCTGTTCTACGAGATCACCAAGAAGTAATCGCTGAAACGGCCCGCCCCATCTCCATGGGGCGGGCCGTTTCGCGTTTCAGGTCAGGCGAGTGCGCTCATCCCGCATCGCTTGCGGTGTGCCAGTGCGCGCAACGTGGCACAGTATGATCGTTTTTCACATGCTCATGCCAACCGACATCCACGGGGTAAGCCAATGCTGATGTACGTGGGGCGCCGCCTTCTGCAGTCTGTCCCTGTGTTCTTTGGAACCACGTTCCTGATCTACTTCATGGTCTTTTCCATGCCCGGGGACCCGGTGTTGGCGCTTTTTGGTGACAAGACCCCCAACCCTGCGGTGCTCGCGCAGGTCACGGCCCAGTACAACCTCGACAGGCCGTTCATCGTGCAGTACTTCCTCTACCTCGGGAACCTCTTCACCGGGGACCTGGGCGTGACCTTCTCGGGTCGAGAGGTGAGCGAGATCCTGTCGCGGGCATTGCCCATCACGATGAAGCTCGTGCTGATGGCGGTCGTGATCGAGTTTGTGCTCGCGGTGGTGGTCGGCTTGATCTCAGGCCTCCGCAAGGGAGGAATCCTCGACAACGTCAACCTCGTCACGGCACTTGTGCTGAGTTCAGTCCCGCCGTTCGTCGCGCTGTTCGTGGCCCAGTACTTCATCGGGATCAAGCTCGCATGGGCGCCCGTGACCGTAGGGGCGAATGCGACGTGGGGAGCAATGCTGCTCCCTGCAATCGTCATTGCGCTCACGATATTTGTCACCGGGATGAGACTCATGCGAGGTTCGGTGATTGAGGCGCAGTCTGCTGAATACGTCCGCACCGCCTCAGCTAAGGGCCTCACCCGCCGCAGGATTATTCCCGTTCACATCGCACGGAACTCTCTCATTCCGGTGATCACCAACACCGCCGCGAGTTTTGGCGGACTGCTCGCAGGCACCACGGTGACCGAAGGGATCTTCAATATTCCTGGGGTGGGCAAGGTGCTGTTCGACGCTATCCGTCTGGGGGAGAACGCCACGGTGGTGTCTTTCGTGACCGTCCTCACGATTCTCTATGTCCTCGTGAATATTCTGGTGGACTTGCTCTACGCCGTCCTCGACCCAAGGATCCGATATGTCTAATCGCCCCGTCGAGCACTACGTTGCACCCGTCGATCCGGCGGACTCCAACGAGGTTGACCGCGTCAAATTGGGCGACCGCAAGTCAAACCTGTGGATTGATGCGTGGCGCGATTTGCGCCGCAGGCCGCTGTTCTACATTTCTGTCGCGATCGTCCTCGTCGTCAGCACCGCGGCACTGTTCCCCAATCTGTTCACCGACGTCCCGCCGAACAACAATTGCCTGCTGGCCAACTCGAACGGGGGACCTGAGGCGGGACACCCGCTCGGTTTTACGCTCCAGGGTTGCGACGTCTACTCGCGCATGGTGTTCGGCGCAAGTACCTCGCTATCGGTGGGAATCTTCGTGGTGATGATCACGGCTGTGATCGGCATCCCGATGGGGGCTCTCGCCGCGTATTACGGAGGCTGGATCGACTCACTATTGTCCCGTGTGGGCGACATCTTCTTCGCGATCCCGTATTTCCTGGCCGCAGTGGTGGTGATGTCCGTCCTGTCTCAGCACCGCAACGTGTTCGTGATCGCTCTCGCGATTGGTGGGTTCGCGTGGGCGTCGCTCGCACGCATTTTGAGGGCTGAGGTGCTACAGGTGAAGAACCTCGAATACGTGATGGCCTCCGAGGCCGTCGGCAGGTCGAAGTTCTCTACGCTGCTGCGACACGTGCTGCCCAACTCGCTGACTCCAGTCATCGTGTACCTCACGATCGCTCTTGGTGCCGCGATCACTGCGGAGGCGACGCTGTCGTTCCTCGGAATCGGGCTTCCCCCGTCGACCATGTCGTGGGGCAACGACATCGCTCAGGCCCAGACCTCGATTCGGGTGGCCCCGATGGCGTTGTTCTGGCCGTCCCTTGCGCTGACCGTCACCGTGCTCGCCTTCATCATGCTCGGTGAACTGATCCGCGATGCACTTGACCCGAAGGCGAGGGCCAACCGGTGAGCGAATACCACATGGTGGAGATCATCCCCGCGACCGACGTGCCTGTCGACCCCAACACGCCGCTCGTCAGCGTCGAGGATCTCGAGGTGACCTTCGTGACCGGCATGGGCGACGTCGAGGCGGTACGGGGTGTGTCTTTCGATATCTTCCCTGGCGAAACGGTCGCGATCGTCGGCGAGTCAGGGTCGGGCAAATCGACGACGGCGACCGCGCTGATCAAATTGCTTGCAAGCAACGGTCGAATTTCAGGTGGCCGAGTCCTGGTCGACGGCACTGATATCACGGGCAGCAGCGAGCGCCAGATGGCCGCTGTGCGTGGCGGGGTCATCGGCTACGTTCCTCAGGACCCGATGTCGAACCTGAACCCCGTGTGGTCCATCGGTTTCCAGGTCCGCGAGGCGATCCGCGCCAACGGTGTGGCCTCGGGTCGCAAGGATGTCGAGGCCAAGGCGGTCGAGGTGCTGCAGCAGGCAGGCCTCGGCGACGCTGCTCGACGGATGAAGCAATTTCCGCACCAGTTCTCCGGGGGCATGCGCCAGCGTGTGCTCATCGGTATTGGCCTCGCCGCGCAACCGCGCCTCCTGATCGCAGATGAGCCGACGTCGGCGCTGGACGTGACCATCCAGAAGGTGATCCTTGACCATCTTGCGAAGTTGACGCGCGAGAACAACACGGCCGTGCTGTTCATCACGCACGATCTTGGTCTCGCTGCCGAGCGCGCATCGAAACTGATCGTGATGCACCAGGGCAAGATTGTTGAGTCGGGTTCAAGCCTCGAGATCGTTCAGCATCCGCAGCACCCCTACACCAAGCGGCTCATCGCGGCCGCTCCATCACTCGCGTCGCGCCGTATTCATTCATCGGTCGTCACGGAGCTGGGCGACGACGACGTCCCCGACATGCTCAAGCTCGCAACACGGCGCGAGAAAGCCGAGGCCGATCTCAAGAAGGCCCCGATCGCCGTGTCGGTAAGGGACCTGCGCAAGACCTACTCGATCCGTCGCGGGGGCTTCAAGTCCGAGCCACTGCACGCGGTCGACGGCATATCTTTCGATATCCGCAAGGGCAAGACCCTTGCGCTCGTGGGTGAGTCAGGTTCCGGAAAGTCGACCGTCGCGCGCTTGGTGCTCGGCCTCGAGCGACCGACATCCGGAGACGTCACGATAGATGGCACCGCGATGAAGGGTATTTCGAACAGCGACTTGTTCAAGCTCCGCCGCCAGATGCAGGTCGTCTTTCAGGACCCTTACGCTTCGCTCGACCCGCAACGCTCGATTGGCGCCATTATCGCGGAGCCCCTCAGGGTTCACCGGGTAGGTGACCATGCTGAGCGGCAGGCCCGTGTCGAGGAACTTCTCGATCAAGTGGCGCTTCCCACCGCACTTGCGCACCGGTACCCCAACGAACTGTCTGGAGGGCAGCGGCAACGCGTCGCGATTGCGCGGGCGCTCGCACTCAAGCCCGACGTGGTGGTGCTCGATGAGGCGGTTTCCGCTCTCGACGTGCTGGTGCAGGCGCAAGTGCTGCAGTTGCTCGCAGATCTCCAAGAGGAACTGAACCTGACCTACCTGTTCATCACCCACGACCTTGCCGTGGTGCGCGTGGTGGCCGACGAGGTCGCGGTCATGGAGAACGGCAAGATCGTCGAGACGGGCACCACCGAGGAAATCTTCGAGAACGCCCGGGTGCCGTACACGCAGCGCCTCCTTGAGGCGATTCCGGGCGCAGGCATCGAGTTCGCGTCCTAGCTCAAGAGTTCCTGGACTGCCAGCCCTTCGCGTCGCGGCTGTGGGCGCGACGCCCTGACGGCGGGGCGAACGGCGCCAATTCTCCAGCATCGGGAACCGTGATGCCAGGCGTCTCGTTCTTAGCGAGTGGCGAGCCCGTGACCGGCGGCGGCGCGGGCAAGATCGACTCGCGCTCAAGTTCCTCGCGGGCGCGCGCCATCCCCGGGTTGAAGGCCTCTTCGAATGCCATAGCGTCACGGTACGCCTCAGTCGGTTGGCGCGCGAGGATGGGTCGGGGCGAGCGCCGCTAGACTTGCTCCCCGTGGCTCTTACTATCGGCATCGTCGGACTGCCC
>NZ_JADQBE010000003.1:0-21506 GCF_016278765.1 Demequina sp.
GTAGATCGGCGCGGTGCAGCCCTCGACGTAGTGCACGTAGGAGCCCTCGTCGGCGATGATCAGGGTTCGCTCAAACTGGCCCATGTTCTCGGTGTTGATGCGGAAGTAGGCCTGCAGCGGGATGTCGACGTGAACGCCCGGGGGAACGTAGACGAACGATCCGCCGGACCACACGGCCGTGTTGAGCGAGGCGAACTTGTTGTCGCCCGCGGGGATCACGGTGCCGAAGTACTCCTCGAAGAACTCGGGGTGGTCCCGCAGCGCGGTGTCGGTGTCCTTGAAGATGACGCCCTGCTGCTCGAGGTCCTCACGGATCTGGTGGTAGACCACCTCGGACTCGTACTGGGCGGCGACACCCGACACGAGGCGCTGCTTCTCGGCCTCCGGGATGCCCAACTTGTCGTACGTGCGCTTGATGTCCTCGGGGAGGTCCTCCCAACTGGTGGCCTGCTTCTCGGTGGAGCGCACAAAGTACTTGATGTTGTCGAAGTCGATGCCGGTGAGGTCCGAACCCCACGTCGGCATCGGCTTCTTGCCGAACAGCCTGAGCGACTTGAGGCGGAGCTTGAGCATCCACTCGGGTTCACTCTTCAGCGCGGAGATGCCGCGCACCACGTCCTCGCTGAGGCCGCGCCTGGCGATCGCACCCGCCGCGTCGTCGTCGTGCCAGCCAAACTCATAGTTACCCAACGACGCAATGGTCTCGTCTTGGGTCATGGGGACGTTGTCAGTGGGAGTGCTCATCGTCATCCTTCCTTCAGGGCCGGGGTGAGCGGGATGGTGGTAGTACACACGTGCGCCCCTTGGGCGAGCGTGGACAGTCGTTGAACGTGAACGTTGAGAACGGAGGAAAATGCCCGGGCTTCCGACTCGCACCACTCAGGCGCGGCCTGAGCGATCTCCTGCACGGGGCAGTGGCCCTGGCACAACTGGAGCGTGTGGCCGCCGGGACCCGGGCGCACCGACGTCGCATAACCCTGCTCCGCGAGGGCCTCCGAGAGGGCCTCGACCCGCTCCGCCATCGGCGCGTCAGGATCCACGGCGCCGGCAATGGACGCCACGAAGCGAGCCTCGTGAGCCTTCACGAATTCGGTGAGGTCGCCGCGGTCGCGCAAGTAACTCACGGCCTCGCGCGCCACCTCGGAATAGTCGGCCTGGAGGGTCCGCTGGCCCACCGAGGTCGCGACAAAGGACCGCGCGGGGCGGCCGCGTCCGCGATCCACTGCGTTTGGCATGTCGTGGTCGGCGATGAGTCCGTCTTCGATCAGCGCGCCGAGGTGGCGCCTCACTGCGGCGGACGTGAGGCCCAACTTGTCTGCAAGGGCGGCGGCGGTGATCGGGCCCGCCGAAGCGATCAGGCTCAGGATGCGCTCGCGAGTGGTGTCTGTACCCACAAGAGCCTCCTTCCGACGCTCCGGCTGCCCCAGCGCCGGGGAGTCGGCGGGGGTCATGCGGCCGCACGTTCTGCCGACCATCAGTTATTTAAACAACAGTGTCGTGCCGAAAATGCCCGAGCGCAAGCAAGGGAAGCCTTACTCGACCGGCTCGCGCGGGTGCGAGACACCCACCCCAGACTCACGCCCGAGACGCACAGCGCCGACGCTCCGAACCAATCTGAATCGCGACATCCCGCACTTCCTGCCGCCAGAGCAACCACATCGGCGTGTCGCGCGCCCGCCCGGTTCGACGTGTCCGAGGGGTGGGGCTCGGGTGGCGCAGAGCCCCCGCTCGACCAACACCACGGTGTGGGTGCGGGCGGCGCTCGTGCTCCCGCCTAGACTTGGCCGGTGACAACGAGGACCCCCGCGACACGTTCCGGCAATCCGTTCCAGCGTTCTCGCGCCTTCCTGGGCCGCCATGCGCGCGCCCTCACGGTCGCGAACATCTTCACCCAGGCGGGCATCATTGTTACCGGAGGGGCTGTCCGACTCACGGGCTCGGGGCTCGGTTGCTCCACGTGGCCCCAATGCGAGCCCGGCACCTTCACTCCCCAGCTGCGCGGCGCCTTGGGAATGCACCCCTTCATCGAATTCGGCAATCGCACTCTCACATTCGTCCTCCTGGTCGTGGCTCTCGGCGTTGCCATTGCCGTCTGGGACACGCGGCGCGACCTGCGCTGGTGGGGGCTCGTTCCCCTGCTGGGCGTTGTGGGTCAGGCGGTGCTCGGCGGCATCACGGTCCTGGCGAAACTCAACCCCGTGGTGGTGGCACCGCACCTACTCCTATCGATGGGCCTCGTCTGGCAGGCGGTGTGGCTTGCGCTCAAGTACCGCGACGCTCAACGCCGAGACGGGCGCCGATGCATCAAGACCACGCTTCGCGTCAACTCCGTGCTGCTTGTCGGTCTGCTGACATTGGGCACCGTCACCACGGGAGCCGGTCCACACTCGGGAGATGCCGACGCGACCGACAGGCTTGGCATCGACCCCGCCGTTGCCGCCCAGGCCCACGCGCTCATCGTGTGGGCGTTCGTGGCCACGTTGGCGTACTTGGTGTGGCGGGTCCGCAACGACCGTTCGTACGGCGATCGCGACGAGGTCCGCAAGGCCTGGACCGTCCTCGTCGGCGTGACGCTGGCGCAAGCCGCGATCGGCTACGTCCAGTACTTCACCGGCCTCCCAGAGATCATCGTGGGTGCTCACCTGGCCGGTGCCGCGACAGTCACCGCAGCGCATTCCGCCGCGTATTACCTGCTCAAGCGCGATCGCTCCAAGGTGCGCGCACAGGCGGCGACGCACGCCGGTTAGGCCCCTGGGCGACTCCCATCAGCAGGTGGCGGCAACCACCGCGCGTCGCCCCGCGCTCGACGCGTCACGCCCGACTCACCCTTAACTCAACCCCAATGGGGGAAAGACAGTCCTACCCGCGCGCGCCTAGTCTCGCCACATGGCACTCGAGGCGTTGGTATTCGACGTAGACGGCACACTCGCGGAAACCGAGCGTGACGGGCACCGCGTGGCGTTCAATCGCGCCTTCTCCAAGGTGGGCCTGCCCTGGTTTTGGGGCGCCGAGCTCTACGACGCCATGCTTCCCATCGCGGGAGGCAAGGAACGCATGCATCACTACGCGAACACCTACCAACCGCTCACCGCCAGCGATCCGAACTTTGCCCAACTGGTCACGCGCACCCACGCGCTCAAGACCGAGTTCTACCTGGAGCGCGTGGCCACCGGTGGCATCCCGTTGCGCCCGGGCGTTGCCGCGCTCATCAAGGAGGCCCGCGAGCGCGGCCTGCGCCTGGCGATCGCGACGACCACCGCTCCCGAAAACGCCGCCGCGCTACTCACGTCCACGCTGGGGGACGACGCCATGGCGTGGTTCGAGGTGGTCGGCGCCGGGGACATCGTCCCCCACAAGAAGCCCTCGCCCGACATCTACCAGTGGGTCCTCGACCGCTTGAGCATAGGCCCAGCGCAAGCACTCGCGTGTGAAGACTCCGCGATAGGTCTCGCGGCCGCGACGGCGGCAGACATCCCCACCATCGTCACCCCAAGCAACCACGCGCGCGGCCACCATTTTGACGGTGCGGCCGCCGTGATGGACAGCCTGGAAGGCACCACCGTTGACAACCTGATCCAGATTCACGCGCGCGCCACTGCGGGCATGGATGCCATTCACTGAAGCACCCCAAGGAGGACTCATGGACCAGTCGGCACGCTACGCGGACCTATCGCTCAAAGAAGAAGAGCTCATGGCGGGCGGCAGGCACATCCTGTGCGCCTACAAGATGAAGCCCAAGGCGGGCCACTCCTACCTTGAAGCGGCCGCGCACTTTGCTGCGGAGTCCTCGACGGGCACCAACGTGGAGGTGTCCACCACGGACGACTTCACGCGCGGCGTTGACGCGCTGGTCTATCACGTGGACGAGGCAACCGAGGACACGCGCATCGCTTACCCCATCGAGCTGTTCGACCGCAACGTCACTGACGGCCGCATGATGATCGTGTCCTTCCTGACCCTGGCCATTGGCAACAACCAGGGCATGGGCGACATCGAGCACGCCAAGTTGGTCGACTTCTGGATGCCTCCAGAGGCGCTGCGCCAGTTCGACGGACCCGCAGTGAACATTCAGGAGATGTGGCGCATCCTGGGCCGCGACGTCAACAACGGCGGCTACGTGGCGGGCACCATCATCAAGCCCAAACTTGGCCTGCGCCCAGAGCCATTCGCGAAGGCCGCCTACGAGTTCTGGCTGGGCGGCGACTTCATCAAGAACGACGAGCCCCAAGGCAACCAGGTCTTTGCCCCCATCAAGAAGACCATGCCGCTGGTGTACGACGCAATGAAGCGCGCCATGGATGAGACGGGCGAGGCCAAACTGTTCTCGATGAACATCACGGCGGACGATCACTATGAGATGCTCGCCCGCGCGGACTACGCCCTCAAAGTGTTTGGCACCGACGCCAACAAGCTCGCGTTCCTGGTGGACGGCTACGTGGGTGGCCCAGGCATGATCACCACCGCACGGCGCCAGTATCCCGCGCAGTTCCTGCACTACCACCGGGCAGGCCACGGCGCCGTGACCTCACCCAGCTCCAAGCGCGGCTACACGGCCTTTGTGCTTGCCAAGATGGCGCGCCTCCAAGGCGCCTCTGGTATTCACGTGGGCACCATGGGCTACGGCAAGATGGAGGGCGGCACGGACGATCGTGTGATCGCCTACATGATCGAAAGGGATGAGGCACAAGGCCCCGTCTACTACCAGCAGTGGTACGGCATGAAGGCCACCAGCCCCATCGTCTCCGGCGGCATGAACGCCCTGCGCCTGCCTGGCTTCTTCGACAACCTTGGCCACGCGAACGTCATCAACACGGCAGGCGGAGGCGCCTACGGCCACCTGGACGGCGCCGCCGCTGGGGCGCGCTCGCTGCGTCAGGCCGCAGAGTGCTACCAGGCGGGGGCCGATGTCATCGAGTGGGCCACGTCGCATCACGAGTTTGCCCGCGCCTTCGCCTCGTTCCCCGGCGATGCCGATGCGCTGTACCCGGGCTGGCGCGAGGCGCTCGGCACGTCGTAACGCACCATTGGTCGCGGTGCGGCTTGCGTTACAGTGCGAGCCGCACCGTGACAGTAGCGCCCACGCCCGGCGCGGAGTCGATGGTGAGCGCTGCGCCCAGGGTTGAGCAGCGCTCCGCGAGCGACGCCAGCCCGTAGTGACCCGTAGCATCGGACTCGCGCGGGTCAAAGCCGCGGCCGTTGTCGTGAGTGACCAGCACCACGGCATCGTCCGAGCGTGTGAGCGAGACCTCAATCGAGTCGGCATTCGAGTGCTTGAGGGCGTTGGTGACGGACTCTTGCGCCATCCTGAACAGGGCCGTCGTGGCGTGTTCAGGCAGGTCGGAGAAGGCGCGGTCGTCGTCTGCGGTGACGGTGATCATGCCGCGCGGGGCGGTCTCCGCGAGAGACCCGATCGCGGCCACCAGCCCCATGCCGGAGAGCACTTCGGAGTACAGGCCGGTGATGGCGGTGCGCGTGACGTCATAGGCCATGGTGGCCAACGTGCGCACCGACCTCAGCTGCGACTGCGCCCTTCCGATGAGGTTGGCTGCGTCTTCATCGTCCACGCCGTGCGCTGCGGCCTCCAGCGACAGCGCCGCAGCGCTCAGGTGGAACGACATCGACGCCAGGGCGGTGGACACGCCGTCGTGGAGGTCGCCAGCCACCCGCCTGCGCTCGGACTCTTGAGCGAAGACGGTGGCGGCGATGAGCTGCTCCCTGTCATTGCGGTGAGCGTCGATCGCGTTGAGCAACTCGTGGGCGTGAACGCGCATTCCCCACAGGTCCGCCCACGGCTCGATGACCGACTGCTCTTCAGGCGTGTAGGCGTGAGAGGAGTCCCGCCACAGCGAGACCACCCCCACCACGTTGCCGTCTATCCCATGTGCGGGCACACACAGCCTGGCCACAGATCCGCCCTCGGTAATCCCGAGCAGTTCCCTGTGCCCTGCACTTCCAGGACGGTCCGCCCCAAGGCGCATGGCATGGTCATTGCGCGCCACCTTTCCGATGACCCCTTGGCCCAAGGGAACACTGAGCAGTGCGGCCGCAAGAGGGTTGGTAGGCAACGCCACTTGCACGGTGAGCTTCTCGCCATCGGACACCATGAGGGCCACCCCGCGTGAAGATGACCGCTCCGCAAAGCCTGCCGCGATCGCGGCCCAGTCCCCCCGGCGCGGGGCGCTGAGCGCCTGCAGCAGGGAGGTCACTGAAACATGCCCTCACGCAAGGCAACAGCAACGGCTCCCGCCCGGTCTGGTACTCCCAGCTTCCGGTAGATGCCGCGCACATGGGTCTTGACCGTCTCCTCGGACACCACGAGCTTGGCCGCAATGCCCTTGTTGGAAAGATCCTGCACCAGCAGCGCGAGCACCTGTGACTCGCGTTGGGTGAGACCTACGTGGGCGCCCGGCCAGTAGTCGGTGCTGCCAGCCTGGGCCGCTGACATCGCAACCCGGCCTGCCAGCGCGGGGTCAATGACCACGTCGCCCGCCGCCACGTCCTTCAGGTGGCGCACCAACTCGTGTCCGTCCACTCTCTTGAGGAGGTAGCCCACCGCGCCCGCCCTGAGCGCCTGAAACATGAAGTGCTCGTCTTCATAGACGGTCAGCATCACCACCTTGGTGGCCGGGTGATCGCGCACGACCGACGCCACAAGGTCCAGGCCAGATTCCCTGCCGATGCGTACATCGGACAGCACCACGTCGGGCTCGGATGAGGCGATGATGGCAAGCGCATCGGCCACTGAGGCCGCGCGGCCCACGAGTTCCACGTCTTGCGGAAAGTACTCAAGCATGGCCATGAGTCCATGGAGAACCATCTCGTGGTCATCGACGACCACCAGCCGCAAGGGTGCCACGCGCCCAGCGTAGCGCTCCGAGGGGGTGAGGGCCTCACCCTTAAGTCCACCCCCTTGGGTGATTCCTTTGGCACGGCATCCCTGATCAACTCAGAGCGCGTAGCCCGCAACGTGGCGGTCTCTTAACTCACCGGAGGACTCGCGTGCCACAGCCTTTGATCGTTCCCAGCGTCCTGCCCGCCAACTTCGCGCGCATCGGCGAAGAGGTCGAACTCTTGTGCGCGGCGGGAGTCGACCGCATTCAATGGGATGTCATGGATGGCGTCTTCGTCCCCAATCTCACGTTTGGCCCCGATGTGATAGCGGCGGCGCGTCGCCACTCGACGGTTGAATTCGAGGCTCACCTGATGGTGGTGAATCCCGATGAACTGCTCGGGCGCTACGTGGATGCCGGTTGTGAACTGATCATCGTTCACGCGGAAACCACACCCCACTTGCACCGCACACTGCGCCGCATCCGTGAACTTGGAGCACGCTCAGCGGTCGCACTGAACCCCCACACCCCTGTCCAGACCGTGGAGGGAGTGCTCGAAGAGCTCGACATGGTGCTCGCCATGACCGTCAACCCAGGATTTGGCGGTCAGGCCTACATCCCTGCCGTCGAACGGAAGGTGCGTGCCTTGCGGGAACTGATCGACGCGTCGGGACTTCCGATCGAGATTGAGGTGGACGGCGGGATCACCGACGCCACGATCGCCGGGGCGGCACGGGCGGGAACGGACGTCTTCATCTCGGGGTCCTGGATGTACACGTACCCAGGCGGCAAGCGTGCCGCCGTTAACCTGTTGCGCGAGAACGCCACTCATGCCCGAACGGAGAAGCCATGACGACGTGGGCCCCAGACGAGGTGGACCGCACCGCCGCCAACACTTTGCGGTTCCTGGCAGCAGACATGGTGCAGCGAGCCAATTCCGGTCACCCAGGAATGCCCATGGGGATGGCGCCGGCAGCCTGGACTCTGTTCAGTCGGCATCGGCGTCACGACCCTGCCGACGCCACGTGGGCGGACAGGGACCGCTTTGTGCTCTCCGCAGGTCACGGCGCTGCTGTGCTCTACTCGCCGCTTCACGTCTTTGGCTACGACCTGCCCATGGAACAGTTGCAGCGGTTCCGCCAGTTCGGGTCCACCACTCCCGGCCACCCCGAGTTCGGCCACACCGACGGTGTGGAGACCACCACGGGGCACTTGGGCTTTGGGCGCCTCACCGGGTTGTGGGACGACAACCACATCACGATCGACGGCCCGGTGGCGCAGTCTTCTAGAGACAACCAGCTCGCACGCTCTGCGGCTGCGGGCTGGCGCACCGCGTCGGTTGCCGACGGGGAGGAGATGGCGGCCACCAAGCGGGCCGCGGGTTGGAACCACCCCGACTTCACTGTGCCAGCGGAGGTGGCGACCAGGGCGCGAGAACTCGCCCACGCCCGAGCGGCTGCGCATCGGGACTGGAAGGACGCCTTTGACCAATGGCCGGCCGCCCACCCTGACGATGCCTCCACCTGGCACCGCACCCGGTCCAGGCAGCTTCCCGCCGACCTCGCGGAGTCAACCGGCACCCACACCGGCCAGGCTGCGGTCACGCGTGACGACTCCACGGGCGCGACCATCCACTTTGGAATCCGCGAGTTTGAAATGGCCGCCCTCATGAGACAGCCGGTGATCTACGTGTTGACGCACGATTCGGTCGCGCTCGGCCAGGACGGCCCCACTCACCAACCCGTTGAGCATGTCGAGGCGCTGCGCCAGATTCCCGGGGTCACCGTGTTGCGCCCGGCGGACGATGTCGAGACCGTCGCGGCAGGGCATACGGCGCTTGCGAACACGGATGGGCCCACCGTGTTGGTGCTCACGCGCCACAACGTCACGTCGCTGGGGGCCGCGTCATCCACGTTCATCACCGCGCCGGGCTCTCGGGTGGTACGAGAAACCGCGCACCCGGATGTCCAGATTCTCGCCTCCGGATCGTCGGTCGCCATCGCTCTTGACGCTGCGGAACGGATGGCGTCCACCGGCGTCTGCACACAAGTTGTCTCGGTGCCATGGCGCGAGAAGGACGTCGAGTTCCACGAGGCCTCCGCGCGGCTCACGGTGAGCGTGGAGGCCGGCGTCACCGGTGGGTGGGCGGCGTTCGCCGGACTTCGCGTCGGGGTGGACGAGTTTGGTGCCTCAGGAAAGGCCGCGGACGTGTTGGCTCACTTTGGGCCCACAGCCGATGCCGAGGCCACCACCATCACGGCCGCGCTCGGCGAGCAGAAGGGTAAGTAGCATGCTGACCACCAGAACCACCCTGACCCGGTTCCTCATCGAGGAGCGCCGCCGTCACCCCAACTCCTCCGGCGAGTTCAACTCGCTGATCCTCGATGTCGCGGTCGCGTGCAAGGTCATCTCGCGTCAGGTATCCCTCGGCGCGCTGGCGGGCGTCATCGGGAAGGTGGGCGAGACCAACGTCCAGGGCGAGCAGCAACAAAAGTTGGACGTGATCGCCAACGACGCCTTCATCCGCGCGTCCGAGTGGGGTGGAGCGGTGGCGGGTATGGTCTCGGAGGAACTCGACGAGCCGTACACCCTCCCGGAGCCGTACCCCAAGGGTCGCTACCTGTTGCTCTTTGACCCTTTGGACGGCTCGAGCAACATCGATGTGAATGTCGCCGTGGGCTCGGTCTTTTCGATTCTCAAGGCGCCACATCCCGGCCAGGATGCCACCGCGGCGGACTTCTTGCAGAAGGGCGTGGAACAGGTTGCCGCCGGGTATGCCATCTATGGGCCGGCGACCGCGCTCGTGCTCACGGTAGGCCGCGGCGTTCACGAATTCACTCTCGACCAGACCGTGGGCGAGTTCTTCCTGACACGTCAGTTCCTGACCGTCCCCGCGCAGGCAAGCGAATTTGCCATCAACCACTCCAACAGGCGCTTCTGGTCGCCGGCCGTGCGCCGATACGTTGACGAGTGCCTCCAGGGCAGCGCCGGCCCCAGGGGGAAGGACTACAACATTCGCTGGGTGGCTTCCATGGTGGCGGAGGTTCATCGCATCCTCACCCGCGGCGGCGTGTTCCTCTACCCGAGGGACTCGAAGGACCCCTCAAGGCCCGGCCGGTTGCGCCTCCTGTACGAGGCCAATCCCGTGGGCTTCATCATCGAACAGGCGGGCGGCAGGGCCTCCACTGGCCTCACCCCCGTTCTCGAACACCAACCCACCGCCATTCACGAGCGCATCGGCTTCGTGTTCGGCGCCAAGGACGAGGTTGAACTGATCGAGGCGTATCACCGCGAGTCGTATCCCGACACTGATGAGAGCCTCGACATCCCGTTGTATGCCCACCGCGGCCTGTTCCGCTCAGGCGACTAGTACCCCACCGATCGGAGAACACCATGTCTACTCTGCACCCCATCGTTGCGGTGACCGGTTCCTCAGGGGCGGGCACCACGTCAGTGCGCCAGACGTTCGAGAACATCTTCAGGCGCGAGGCCATCACGTCCGCGTATGTCGAAGGCGATGCCTTTCACCGCATGGACAGGATGGAAATGCAGGAGGCCCTCGCTGATGCCATCGAGAAGGGCGATCACACCCTGAGCCATTTTGGCGAGGAGGCCAACCTGTTCTCTGAGCTTGAGGCCCTGTTCCGCGATTACGGCGCCACAGGTAGCGGGCGGGTCCGCCACTACCTTCACGATGCGGACGAGGCCGCTCCCTTTGGCAAGGAGCCCGGCACCTTCACGCCGTGGCGGGACCTTGAGGAGGGTTCCGACCTGCTCTTCTACGAAGGCCTGCATGGTGCGGTGAAGACGGACAAGGTGGACATCGCAAGCCATGTTGACCTCGCCATCGGCGTGGTGCCGGTCATCAACCTCGAGTGGATCCAGAAGCTGACCAGGGACCGCAATCAGCGCGGCTACACCACCGAAGCCGTCACCGAGACCATCCTGCGGCGCATGCCCGACTATGTTCGCTACATCACGCCGCAGTTCTCGCGCACCCACGTCAACTTCCAGCGCGTGCCCGTGGTGGACACGTCCAATCCCTTCATCGCGCGCGCCATCCCGTCTGCCGCGGAATCCATGCTGGTAATCCGCTTTGCACGAGCCAAGGGGATCGACTTCCCCTACTTGTTGTCCATGCTGAGCGGCTCGTTCATGAGCAGGCCGAACACCATCGTGGTGCCTGGCGGGCTCATGGACCTGGCCATGCAACTGACCTTCACTCCCATGTTGTGGCGCCTGATGGAACTCAAGAAGCGCGCGTCGTAAGGCGGATCGGCTAGGCGGGTGAGAGACGCCTGTCCGCGGGCGGCAGCAGCCACGGCGCATCGGCCGGACGCAGAGTCGACCATCCCGCGCGACGCGCCCGGT
Organism: Demequina sp.; assembly: GCF_016278765.1. Taxonomy (GTDB): domain Bacteria; phylum Actinomycetota; class Actinomycetes; order Actinomycetales; family Demequinaceae; genus Demequina. The sequence continues at coordinate 11,202 of NZ_JADQBE010000003.1, forward strand.
CAGTTGCCATGGCACCCACCACGAGGGACGATGCGTGCACGCGCCCTGCGGTGATCGCGGCGAGCACCTCGTCAAGCGGCACCCACGCTCCCACCATGTCGTGTTCTTCGTCGGTGCGCACGTGCCGTTCGGCCTCGGGGACCGCCGAAAGGTCCCTCGCGAGGAACACCCTCACCGCCTCCGAGCTCCCGCCACCGGACGGGAAGTAGTCGGCGAGCACATGCCAGGTGACCGCGGTGAGGTCGGCCTCTTCGTGGAGTTCGCGCCTGGCGGTCTCGACCGGCAGTTCGTCGGCGACGTCGCGCAAGCCCGCGGGAGGCTCCCAGCACTCCACCCCGACGGGATGGCGATACTGGCGCACCAGGTAGATCTCTTCCGCCTCGTTGAGCGCCACGACGGCCACGGCGCCCGGGTGCTGCACAAAGTCGCGCGTCACCCGCGCGTGACCCAGGTCAACCTCGTCGCTCACGAGGTTCCACACTCGACCCTCGAAGCGCTCGTGGCGCGCGAGCGTGGGGCGCGCCGCCTCCACGTCGGCCAGTTCGCCGCGTGCCGCCGACGTCACGATGCCGTGGTTGCGGCGGGTGCGGCCTCGTGAGCTGCGGGTGCCTCTTCGGTCGCTTGACCACCCTTTTGACGCTCGAGCGCGGCGCCAATGAGTCCGGCAAACAGCGGGTGGGCCCTGGTGGGGCGCGACAGGAACTCGGGGTGGGCCTGAGTGGCCACATAATACGGGTGAGTCGCACGCGGTAACTCGATGAACTCGACCAACTGACGGTCGGGCGACTCTCCCGACACCACCAGGCCGGCCTCTTCGAGTTGCGGCCGGTAGGCGTTGTTGACCTCATAACGGTGGCGGTGTCGCTCCCCCACGGTGGCAGCGCCATACGTCTGTTCGACCACTGAACCGGGGGTCAGCACCGCGCGGTACTCGCCCAAACGCATGGTGCCGCCTAGGTCTCCCCTACCTTCGACAAACTCGAGCTGCTCCTCCATCGTCGCGATGACGGGGTGCGGGGTCTCGGGATCGAACTCCGAACTCGATGCACCCTCGAGGCCAAGCATCGTGCGCGCGTACTCCATCACCATGACCTGGAGGCCGAGGCAGATGCCGAGCGTGGGCACCTGGCTTTCGCGCGCCCACCGGGCCGCGCCAATCTTGCCGTCCACGCCGCGCACCCCAAAACCGCCCGGGATGAGCACGGCATCGACGCCGCCAAGCGCCTTTTCGGCGCCCTCGCGGGTCTGGCACGTGTCGGACGCGACCCAACGGATGTTGACCCGCGCGTTGTGGTGGAAGCCGCCGGCGCGAAGCGCCTCGCAGACCGACAGGTAGGCGTCTGGAAGATCCACGTACTTGCCGACCAACGCGACCTCGACCTCTTCCGACGGGTGGTGGACACGACGCAGCACGTCGTCCCATGCCCCCCATTGCACGTCATGGAACGGCAGATCGAGGCGGCGCACCACGTACGCGTCCAACCCCTCGGAGTGCAACACCTTGGGGATGTCGTAGATGCTCGGCGCGTCCTTGGCGGTCACGACGGCCTGCGGCTCCACGTCACACATCAGCGCGATCTTGTTCTTCACCGACGCAGGGATGTCGCGGTCCGCTCGGCACACGATCGCGTCCGGCTGAATGCCGATGCTGCGCAGCGCCGCCACCGAGTGCTGGGTGGGCTTGGTCTTGAGTTCGCCGGAGGGGCCGATGTACGGCACAAGTGAGACGTGCAGGAAGAAGACGTTGTCACGGCCGACGTCGTGGCGGACCTGACGCGCCGCCTCGATGAACGGCTGGCTCTCGATGTCACCCACCGTGCCGCCGATCTCGGTGATGATCACGTCCACGTCGGGGCCCGCTTGGGCACGCATGCGGCGCTTGATCTCGTCGGTGATGTGAGGGATGACTTGGACCGTGTCGCCAAGGTATTCGCCGCGACGCTCCTTGGCGATGACCTGGGAGTACACCTGGCCGGTGGTGACGTTCGCATCGCCCGAGAGTTTCACGTCCAAAAAGCGCTCATAGTGGCCGATGTCGAGGTCAGTCTCCGCGCCGTCCTCCGTGACGTACACCTCGCCATGCTGGAACGGGTTCATCGTTCCGGGGTCCACGTTGAGGTACGGGTCAAGCTTCTGCATCGTGACGCGAATACCGCGAGAGCGAAGTAATCGGCCGAGGCTGGACGCCGTCAGGCCCTTTCCCAGGGACGACACCACGCCCCCAGTGACGAAGATGTGCCGGGTGACATGGTCCGCTCGGGACTCAAAACGAGATCTCTCCACGGACTTCAACAGTAACAGTCTTGACGGCTTCTGGAGTTGGCTCGCCGGTCACGGCGAGGCAATCAAGGGCAAGTTTTCCGCCGTGCCGTACGAACCCGTTCCGCCGGCCGCCTGTTCTACCAGCGCAAACACTACTTGAGGCGGCGTCAGCGCCGCGTGCGTCGCGATGACAACACTCGGGCGATTCTTGATCGCGAGCGTAGTGCCATGCGCGATCGCCTCGGTGGCCACGGGCGGGCTTTCGATCTCGGAGAACACCACCACCACGGTGGCAGAGACGTATTGCTCCCACACGCCCGCCGCAAGGTCTGCCACAGTTCCCCCGCCTTCGGGTCCGTCCGCGGTCACCAACAGGAGCGCGTCGACCCGGCCCGTAGCGCGAGTATGCACCGACAGCAACTCCGAACGGGTCAGGACCTCGCGCAGCACATCCGCGCGATCCGCGGCGACCGCGTCCGACGGGAAGTCCACGCCCACATCCCCGGCGGTGTCGGCGCCCGGGGGCACCGCTCCGGGAACCAGCGCCTGCACGATCGCATGCTGCAACACCTCGGTGGACGCAAGGCCGTCGACGCCCGCCACGGAGCCCTCGAGTTGATCGGCGATCTCGCTGCGGTACGCCGCGAACTCCGGCGCCCACCACTGTGCGCTCAGGGCCGCTTCGACTCCCACAGTGGCGCCCGCCTCCCCGAGTGCGGCGACTACCTGGTCCACGTCCTCCGCCGACACGCCGGCTGCGACGAGAACGGCGACGGACCTGCCGTCAAGTCTTCCCGCCACCGATGCCGTCGCCACGTCGCGGAGCCACGCGTCGCGCTGAGCGACCTGTGCCAAGGCGTCCTGGGCTTCCTGCCCGGGCGACGCGGCCGCACCCGTAACGGCCGCGTCCCGCGGTGTGGACATGCCCACCACCACTCCCACCGCCAGGGCGAGCACCAGGAACGCCGCAAACACCGCCCGCGATCGCATCAGCCCACGCCCGTCACGCGCGACACCAGGTCACGCACGTGCGGGTGCAAGGCGAGTGCCGCCGCAAGCGCCAGCCCCGCAAGCGCCACCACGAGCCATCCTTGAAGGCGCGACCAGCGGGACCTGTACAGCCTGGCAAGCGTGCGGCCGTCAATCCAGGCGGGCCCCGCGGCGACGCGTGCGAGCAGCGCCGATGCGCCGCTAGCGGAGTCCGCCAGTTCCGGGATCGAGGTGTCGACTCCCACGGTGGCGATCAACCTGGCGCCGGCCGACGCGGCAAGCGCGACGGCCAGATCGGCCGATTCCAGACGGGAATCGCTGCTGACGTGGCGGACCCCCAACGCGCCCAGGCGAGTGGTTGCCGTAGCGCTGGATTCGCCATGAATCACCACGCGGGAGGCGCGCGTCAGCACCTCATCGGACACCGACTCGAGTGGGCCCACGATCACGTCGACACGATGGTGCTCCGCCACGAAATTCGCGGCGTCGCCGGTGACAATCACGATGGGTCGCACGTCGCGAACCACGGCACGCAGCGAAGCCAGTTGATTCCTGAACCCCGGCCCGGCGGTGACGACAAGCACATCCTTGCCGCCCAGATCGAGATCGAGATGCGGCACCACATCGCCGTCGGCCAAAGCCGGCCCGTCTCGGTGAACCAGGTCGAGCGCGCTGGCGGTGAGCCGCGGCACGCGCGATGCGGCCGCCGTCTTCGCCTCGGCCACTCGCCGCTCGATGAGGGCGGCGTCCACGACACGACAGTCGGTCTTCTGGGACCCCATCATGACCACGGCCCGCGGGCCGTCGGAGTCGGGCTCGACGGCGAAGTCGATGCTCGCCACGACTCCGTCGGTCGCCGCGATCAGGCCGCGATCGAGCGCGTCAAGGAGCGGAACGGATCGGGCCGCAAGTCGGGCGGCACCGCGCGCCTCGAACCTGCCGGTGAGGCTCGCAGAGACGTTGATCACGCAGATGGGCTCGCGGTCGGCCAGCAGCTCCGCCGACGCGGCATCGAGGTCCGCCCTGTCGATCACGGCGATCTCGCCACGCTTCAGCCTTCGCGCAAGTGACCGCGGATCGTGACCGACACGGACAGGGGCGGAAACGGTCGTCGGAACACTGATCTTGCGAGAACGGCTCATGCCGTCATGGTGCCACGTGAGAGTTCTCGAGCAGCTCTACGGCGTGCGCACGCGCCGAGGTAGAGTCCTGCTCTCCCGACAGCAGGCGCGCGATCTCGGTGATGCGGTCGCCTCCGGTTACCTCGCGGACGTGTGACACGGTGACCGCGCCGTCGGACGCCTTTGACACGACTACGTGATGGGCCGCGCACGCCGCAACCTGGGCAAGGTGAGTCACGACGAGCACCTGGTGTGTGCGCGCCAGCGCCGCCAGCCGCTGCCCCACCGCCTGGGCGGCCTTGCCGCCGACACCCGCGTCGACCTCGTCGAAGACGAAGGTGTGGGCGGGCCCACCTGCCTCCGCGAGGACCACCTCGATGGCAAGCATGATGCGCGACAACTCGCCACCGGAGGCGGCCTCTGTCACGGGGCGGGCGGGCGCCCCGGTGTGAGCGGACAGCAGCAACGACACGTCGTCGGCGCCGAACGGGCCCGGTTCGCGCGGTTCCACCCGCATCTGCACCGTGGCGTCGGGCATCGCCAGCAGAGTCAACTCCTTCTCCACGTGAGCCGCGAGTGTCTCGGCGGCCCGACGACGCCCCTCGGATACCGTCTCGGCGCGCTCCAGCATGAGCGCGCGCGCCTGATCATGAGCCGCCCTGGCGGCCGCGAGGCGATCCTCCCAAGCCGCATCCTCTCCCAATTCCTGCGCGATGCTCGCGCGCAGCGGCTCCAACTCGTCGGCGGGCCGCCCAAAGCGACGCTCGGCGGTACTGATGGTCGAGAGTCGCTGGTGCATGGCGTCAAGCCGCGCCGGGTCGGCCTCCAGGCGATCGAGGTACGACGCGAGTTCCTGAGCCACATCGGTCGCGCCATACAGGTAGTCGGCTACACGGGTCGCAAGTGCCTGGAGCGAGGCGTCGTGCGTGGAGGCCTCGTCGAGCGCGCGTCGCGCGGCCTCAAGATGAACAGCCGCGGTGGAGTCCATTTCCCCAGCCAAGGCGTCGTGGGCGGTCACCGTGAGCGAGCGCAGCGATTCCGCGTGTGCCAAGACTCGACCGGCGGACTCAAGTTCGTCCCGTTCGCCCGGCTGCACCGCAGCCTCTTCGAGCGCGGCCAAATCGTCCCTGAGTCGGGTGAGCCTTGCCCGCTCGACGTCTTCCGTCTCCACCATCCGGGCCAGCGCGTCGACCGCCTCCCGCCATGCCCCCCACGCCGCGCGGTACTGGGCGAGCGCATCGCCATGGCGCGGGCCCGCGTACGCATCGAGAAGTTGACGCTGGCGCGCCGGGGTGCGCAACCGCACCTGATCGGCCTGACCGTGGACCGTGACGAGTTCCTCGCCCACGTGGGCGAGCAGTGCCTGGGGAACGGTCCGGCCCCCGAGGATCGACCGGGACCGGGTTGTGGATCCGACGGTACGCACCACCGTGACCGTGCCGTCGTCATCGAAAACCGCCCCCGCGTCGACGGCCAAGGCACGGCCCTCGGACGACTCCGGCAGGTCGTAGATGGCCTCGGCAACCGCCTCCTGGGCCCCCACGCGGACCGCGTCGGGCGTGGCCTTGCCCCCCAGGATGAGGCCCAGGCCAGTGAGCACCATCGTCTTTCCCGCGCCCGTCTCGCCCGTCACCACTGTCAGCCCGGGGCGCAACGGCAGGCGCGCGGAAGCGATCACTCCCAACGACGTGATCGACAGTTCGTGTAGCACGCTTACTCCTTGGGCGCCCGGTGCGCGCCGCGCCAACCCTTGGTTTCCAAACCGAACTTGCGCACCAGACGCTCGGTGAACGGCGCGTCGGACGTTCGAGCAAGCCGCACGCGTTCGGCACCCAGGCGCACCTCGATCCGGCCGCCGCGGCCCACGGAGATCGTTTCGGCACCATCGAGCACGACCAGGCCCTCGGCTGGCGAGCGCTCCAGGACCTCAACGGCGAACAGGGAGCGGGGCCCGACGACCAGCGGTCTCGCGAAGAGCGCGTGGGCCGCCAACGGCACCAACAGCAGCGCCTCGACATCCGGCCACACCACGGGGCCGCCGCCGGAAAAGGCGTGCGCCGTGGAACCGGTCGGGGTGGAGATCACCACGCCGTCGCAGCCAAAGCTCGACAACGGATGGCCGTCGACCTCGACGGCCACGTCAAGAGTCCGCAGCAGCTCGGAGCGCTCGATCGCCGCCTCGTTGAGGGCCCAGCCGGTCTCGACCGTGCCGTCGGGCTGTCGCACCACAATGTCGACGGTGCAGCGCTCCTCGATGTCAAACTCGCCCCGGGCGATGCAATTCACCGCGTGCGCTACATCCCCACGCTCGAGCTCGGCGAGAAAGCCCACGTGGCCCATGTTGACGCCGAGCAACGGCGCGCCGGTGCCGTGGACCTCCCTGGCGGCGCGCAACATCGTTCCGTCGCCTCCGAAGACCATGACGGCGTCGATCGGACGGTCACCACTGTCGGAGCACACCTCGATCCCACGCTGCTCAAGTTCGGCGCGGGCGAGATCCGCGGCTTCAAGGGTTTCGGGTCGATGCGGATTCGCGACAATCAGAATGCGACGGGTCATGGACTTCCTTCGACGAGCTCGGCGATCGCGGTGCTCAGCTCGTGCCCGGCGAGCACGCGCTGTTGCGCCGCCCCCTTAGCCTGCCATGCCTGACTGACCCAGACGAAGAATTCCACATTGCCGCTTGGACCAGGCAAGGGACTGCGCACACATGCGCGGACGACGAGACCCTCGCGGTGGGCGCTTTCGCACACGGCGGTCACCGCTCGGGCCCGCAACGCGGGCGAGACCACCACCCCGTGCTTGTCGAGGCCACTCTTGCCCACCTCGAACTGCGGCTTCACCATCAGCAGGAAGTCGGCGTGACCCGCCGCAACCGCGCGCAATGCCGGAATGACCATCGTGAGCGAGATGAACGACAAGTCCGCGACCACCAGGTCGGCTCCCGTCCCGGGAGACCCCTGCTCCATGTCCCGCACGTTGAGGCCCTCGACCACGGTCACCCTTGCATCGGCGGCGACGCGGGGGGAGAGCTGACCGTGCCCCACGTCCACCGCCGTGACATGACTGACTCCGCGCTCGAGTAGCACTTGGGTGAAACCACCCGTCGAGGCGCCAGCGTCAAGGGCGCGCCTGCCAACCACATCGAGCCCCAGCGGGCTCCACGCATCGAGCGCCCCGATGAGTTTGTGTGCGGCACGAGAAACGTAGTGGTCCTCCGCGCCAGCCAACGCAATGGTGATGTGGTCCGGGACCACGCGGCTCGGCTTGGTTTCAGGCTCGCCACCAACAAGGATGACGCCCTGTGAGATCAACTCTTGCGCGTGGGAACGCGACCGCGCGAGCCCGCGCGCATAGACGGCGCGGTCAAGCCGCATCGGCGGTCAGACTCAGGATTCCTCGCGCAAGCGCGAGGCGAGGGAGTCTTGGATCTTGTCGAAGAACTCGGCTTGCTCGTCCACGTCCTCAGGAACTTCGCTGACGGCCTTGAGTGCCTGTTCGACCTCCGGGGGATAACGCACCTCGCCCAGGGGCTCACGGACTTCCTCGAACTTGCTCATGTCGAAACCCTACTCCGAAGTCGGGGATGCTTCCACCGTCCACGAGCACCCCACCATCTGCCGCAGACCAGGCCGCAGCACACGCGGCCCGGAGGGCATCAATGCCGGTCCCCGACACCAGCAATTGACGACCGTCCACCGAGGCCGAGGCCCCACCGACGCTCCACGTCGTGCCCTCACGGCGAGGGAACGGGTGCGCTTCTGCCAGGCACTCAAGCGTCTCGCCGAGATAGGAGGGACGCTGGTCCCTGGGCGCGAGCACCGCGTCCGCGGGCGAAGTCACTCCCGTGAAAACAAGGAGCCCCGGCATGCCCGCCGCCCTCGCTCCCTTGAGGTCGGTGTCGAGCCGGTCTCCGATGGCGAGAGGCCTTTCGGAGGCAACCGACGCTGCCGCAAGATGAAACATGGTGGGTTCGGGCTTACCGGCCGCCGTGGGGGTCACACCGGTCGCGGCGACCACGGTTCCCACCAACGAGCCGTTCCCGGGCGCGATGCCGCGTTCGTTGGGAAGCGTGAGGTCGAGATTGGAGGCAAAGAACCTGGCACCCGCCTGCACCGCGTAGGACGCCTCCGCGAGGTCTCGCCACGAGATCTCGGGGACGAAGCCCTGCACCACGGCGTCGGGATTGTCGTCGGCGGACGATACGAGCCTGAACCCGTACTCGATGAGCGCCGAGCGCAAGCCTTTGCCGCCCACCGCCAGCACCGTAGCGCCCGGTTCCAGGTCGGCAGCCATCAACCGCGCCACCGCCTGGGCTGCGGTCAGCACCTCGTCCGAATCTGTGGGGATGCCAAGGCTGGTGAGGTGGTCCGCCACCTCGTGAGGCTCGCGACTGGCATTGTTCGTCACGAACACGATGCTCATGCCGGCGTCGCGCGCGCCTTGCAGGGCCGCGGGCGCCGTGGGGATCGCCAGCGGGCCGCGGTAGGCGACGCCGTCCAGATCCACGAGGGCGGCGTCGAACCCCTCCTGCAGGGGGCCCTCGGACCCCTTCAACATCGACTCAGGCATCAGCATCATCCTCTAGGTCGTAGACAACCACTTCCTCATCATCAACGCCGGGGGTCGAGCGAAGTTCCCCATCGACCGTTGCGGAGCTACCCGTCGCGTGCCCGTCCGGTTCGCCCGGTGCGTCTAAACCGGCGGCGATCCGGATCACGGAACGCGCCTCCTCCACGCGTTGGGCCTGGTCTGCATCGACCGGCCTGATGCGGTCGAGTGTGAGGAGTGCGGCGTCGAACTCGTGCAGATCTGCTCGGGCTCCGGCGACCACGAGCTCGACTTCTGCCCGATTCATCCGATCGAGACCCTTGGCATCCGCCGAGTTTGCCATCTCGAGAGCCCTTTCGGGCCTGCCCAACCCTCGTTCGCAGTCCGCGACCAGTGCGAGATGCTCGTGGGAGCCACTGAGACGCGTGACGGTGCGGAATTCTCGCAATGCCTCCGCGTAACGTCCCGTCGCGTACGCGGTGAGCGCGGCTGCTTCCCGCACAACGTCGACGCGACCTCCACGGGCCAGTGCCACCTGCGCATGCCGGTAGGCAAGTTCGGGGTCCTCCTCGAGGAGACGCCCCGCCATGACCAAATGACGCGCGACGTCCTCCGCGTTGTCCTTGCTGAGGGTCCGGAGTCTGCCGTGCGCGTCGCGGTCGAGGTCCTTGCCGGTCACGTCTTCAGGCACATCGGGCACGTCCATGCGAGCGTGCTGGGGACGCGCGTCACCGCCGTCGCGCTCTCGACGCGGAGCTCGCTCCTCGCGATCCCCTCGAAAACCGCCATCCCCCGCACCTCGATTGGGGGCACCCGCTCCACGGCGAGCGCCGTCGGCGCGCGGCGCACCGTCACGACGCGGCGCACCGTCACGAAAACCGCCATCCCCCGCACCTCGATTGGGGGCACCCGCTCCACGGCGAGCGCCGTCGGCGCGCGGCGCGCCGTCACGACGAGGCGCACCGTCACGACGGGGCTCGCCGCCGTCGGATGAAGCCGCGCGCGCGCCACGGTCTGGACGCGCATCGCGATCGCTGCGGGCGGCATCATCGCGGCCCGGAGCACTGTCGCGGCGCGGGGTGCTTCGGCCCGTGGACCGACTTGCCCCCGCACCTAGAGAGGATCCCCGATTCGAGGATGAGTTTCGATTGTGCGTGCCCTGATAGGGCCGACCGGCGCCCCGCTGCTCTCGCCCGCGCTCGCCCTCTGCATTTGATTCGTTGTCGGCCACGCCATCACCCTTCACACCATCATTTTGAAACTGTACGCGTACCTGGGACGACACGCATTAGGGAACGCAAAAATGCGCGAAGGGGCCGCCCATCATTGGGCGGCCCCTCGCGAATGAATGTCCGGCAGCGTCCTACTCTCCCACACCATC
>NZ_JADQBE010000075.1:0-21355 GCF_016278765.1 Demequina sp.
CCGTGAGCAAGCGGACTTTTCAGCCGAACAACCGCAAGCGTGCCAAGACGCACGGGTTCCGCCTGCGCATGCGTACCCGTGCGGGACGTTCGATCTTGAGGGCCCGTCGTCGTAAGGGTCGCGACGCCCTGTCGGCGTAGTGCTATCAGCTAGCCACCGGATTCGGCGCGGCGAGGATTTCCGGCTCGTGATGCGCACCGGCGTCAAGGCTGGCACACGTACTGCGGTGGTTTACCTAGTGAGAACCGGTGATGCGCAGAGCATGACCGGTTTCGCTGTTTCTCGAGCGGTAGGAGGCGCTGTGGTCCGCAATCGGGTCACTCGCCGCTTTCGCGCCATCATGGCCGATGAGTTGAACCGACTTCCGCATGGTTCTCGGGTGGTATTGCGGGCCCTTCCCGCCTCGGCTTCCGCCAGTTTCGACGAGTTGAAGTCGGACGTGGTCGGCGGCTTGCGCCGCGCCGTCGCGAAGGCGGACGCATGAGTGCCGTGACGTTCGTTGTGCGCCTCCCCAGGCTTGCGCTCATGGGACTCATTCGCGTGTACCAGTTGACCATTTCTCCCCTGCTGGGGCCCACCTGCAAGTACTACCCGTCCTGCTCCCACTATGGCTTCGAGGCGGTCCATCGCCACGGTGCTGTGCGCGGTACGGTGCTCGCAGGGTGGCGGGTGCTTCGCTGCAACCCCTGGAGCAACGGGGGCGTGGACGAGGTACCAGGCGTCGGCGAGCCATTGTTCCGGCATCAGCACCAGACTTCATCAGTAGCGACGTAAGGATTGTTCTGTGAACTTTCTTGACACCATCCTCCAGCCCATCGAGTGGGTGGTGGCCAACATCATGGTGTTGGTCCACCAGGCACTTGAGTTCCTGGGGATGGACCCTGCCTCGGGCCTCACGTGGGCGTTGTCTATCGTGGGTCTCACCGCCGTGATTCGTATGGCACTGATCCCGGTGTTCGTCCGTCAGATCAAGGCCCAACGGTCGATGCAGGTGATCGCGCCGGACCTGCGCAAGATCCAGGACAAGTACAAGGGCAAGAAGGATCAGGCATCGCGGGAGGCGATGACCAAAGAGACGATGGCCCTGTACTCGGAGCACAAGACCAACCCCTTTGCTTCCTGCCTGCCACTCTTGCTGCAGATGCCGATCTTCTTCTCCCTGTTCCGAGTGCTCAACTATCGGCTCAAGGAAAACGGGGAGGCCATCGGGCTTCTGTCTGACAACCTCCGCCAGCAGGCGATGGACGCCACACTGTATGGCGCGAAGCTCTCGGACACGTTCCTGGGATCGAGCAACGCCGCGCCTCGTATCCTCGCGTCGGTTCTCATTGTGATGATGGTGGCGACCACGTTCTTCAGCCAGCGCCAACTCACGTTCAAGAACATGCCAGCGTCTGCTCTCGAGGGTCCGATGGCGCAGCAGCAGAAGATCCTGCTCTACGCCTTGCCCTTTATCTTCGTGATTTCGGGCCCCAACTTCCCGATCGGCGTGCTGATCTACTGGACCGTGTCCAACGCCTGGTCGATGGGTCAGCAGTTCTACGTGATTCGGCGCAACCCGACGCCCGGTTCCGAAGCCGAAAAGGCGTGGTTGGCGCGCCAGGCCGAGAAGGCAGCACGCAAGGGGCTCACGATCGACGGTCGCACGCTCGAAGAGGCGCGCATCGAAGAGGAGGCCGCCGAGGCCGCCGCTGCGGAAGAGCGCCGGAACCGACAGCGCCAGCAGCCCAAGCGCAACAAGCGCAAGAAGGGCCCGGCGAAGCCGGGCCAGCCGGGTGGTACGAACAAGCCAGGCGAAGGTAGCCCGGGCGAGTCCGCGCCAGGCATCGAATCCCACTAGTCGTTGGCCGCCGCACGGGTGGCCCCTTTCCCCTAGGACGGTTATGACCGACGAAACGCGCAAGTCCCTCGAGAGCGAGGGAGACATCGCCGCCGACTTCCTCGAGGAGTTGCTTGACATCCTCGATATGGACGGCGACATCGACATCTCCGTGGAGGCGGGGCGACCGAAGGTCGCCGTTGTCGCCGACGGCCCCAATCAGGACATGAAGCGACTGGTCGGACCCGACGGTGAAGTGTTAGAGGCGCTCCAGGACCTCGCGCGGTTGGCGGTGCAGTCGGAGACGGGAAACATCAGCCGTCTCATGCTGGACATAGCCGACTTCCGCGCGGGTCGCAAGGAGCAGCTTGCCGAGAAGGCGCGCGCGTCCATCGCGGAGGTGCGGGAGAAGGGCGTATCGGTGTCGATGGCGCCCATGAACGCCTTTGAACGTAAGGTGGTTCACGACGTCGTATTGGAAGCCGGGCTTGTCTCGGAGTCTGAGGGCGAGGACCCCCATCGCTACGTGGTAATCAAGCCAGCGGAGTAGTCGCTGCGCGATGTTTCACGTGAAACATCGGGACAGCCGTCGCGAACTCCCGCGAGGAGCGATGTAGTCGGCGAGAGCCGGTCTAGGGGCCGGCTCAGGGTTGGGCTCCCGTTCGCGTCCGTTCCCGCGTCACCGGACCGCGGCGGTAGCCTTCGTGCGAACAATGTTTCACGTGAAACACTCGGCGGGGATACCCACACCCACATGTTTCACGTGACACACCGGCACGACGAGACGCACCAGGCGGCCGCATCGGACGGGCACATCGGACGGGCACATCGGACGGGCGCATCGGACGGGCGTGCCACGGGGCCAGAGCAGCGTAAGGGAGGCTTGGACGCATGACGCCGCACACACCGAGCGTCCCCGCGGGGCAGCCCGAGGGCGCGCCTTCCGCAACGGGGCGAGGTGAGGGCCACACAGATTTTGAGTCACTCGGGAGTGGTGCGCTACGCGACTTCTTCGGTGAGCACTTCGACGCGGTCGCGGGCTTTGCGGAGTTACTGGCGGCCGAGGGTGAGACGCGCGGACTGATCGGCCCTCGCGAGCTGGAACGTCTATGGGAGCGCCATATTCTCAACTCGGCGGCGGTGGTGCCCTTTTTGGGCCAGGGGCGCATCGTCGACGTTGGGTCCGGGGCAGGCTTGCCGGGATTGGTGATCGCGGCCATGCTTCCGGCCCGGGAAGTGGTTCTGGTCGAGCCCATGGAGCGCCGCGTCGCATGGCTCGAGGAGGCGGCGTCGAAAGTGGGCCTGGCCAACGTGGTCGTGGTGAGGGGGCGAGCGGAGGAAGTGAGGGACAGGGTCACGGCGGATGTGCTGACCGCGCGAGCCGTCGCCTCGATCGACAAACTCGTGAAGTGGTGCCTGCCATTGCTTGGTCCCCGCGGGCACATGGCGCTCTTGAAAGGCCGTAGCGCGGCCGACGAAATCAACCGCGCCAAGTACGCCTTGCGCAAGTCGGGCCTTGTCGCGGAGATCGAGTCGGCGCCCACGTTGCCGGGCCTCGAACCCACCACAGTGGTGCGTTTGTGGCGCGATTCGCAAAATCGCTGAAAATTCTTTCCCCAGGTTATCCACAGCCCCTCGACCCCATAAATGATGCGCTGGGCGGGCGTTGTCCACAGGCTTGTGACGATCCCCAGGCCTCCCCAGGTCAAGTGTGCATAACTTGTGTTGGCGGCGTTTGCGGTGGTGGTGTTTCACGTGAAACATTGGCCCTTGCCGTTTCCCCATCCGAAGGAGCACCGCGTGACCGACCCCGTTGAGGAGCCGACGTCCCGGACGCCGACCCTCGGTCACGGCAGCCGCCTGCACGTGCCGGCATACACGCCGCTCTCAGAACAGGCTGCGACGGCGAAGGCCGCCGGGCCGGCGTCCACCGATTCCTTCAGCGGCATCGACGCGGACCATGACAGTCCACTCGCGGCGGAGTTGCTCGAGACCGAACGCCTGCGGCGCTCGCTCGAAGCAACGGAGTTTCCGCGCCCCGCCAGATCCCGCGTCATCGCGGTCTCCAACCAGAAGGGAGGGGTCGGCAAGACCACCACCTCGGTCAACGTCGCGGCGGCGCTTGCGAGCAAAGGCGCGAATGTCTTGGTGATCGACGCAGACCCTCAAGGCAACGCCTCTACCGCGTTGGGAGTGGACCACAGGGCCGGCACGCCCTCGATCTACGACGTGTTGTTGGACGACGCCTCGATCGCGTCGGTGGCCCAGCGGTGCCCGGACATGCCGACGCTCTGGTGCGTGCCGGCCACGATCGATCTGGCGGGCGCAGACATTGAACTCGTCTCCGCGGTGCGCCGCGAGTATCGGCTTCACGTCGCGGTGTCGGAGTTGCTCGCACGCGACGGCAAGCACCTCGACTACGTCATCATCGACTGCCCACCGTCTCTTGGCCTGCTCACACTGAACGCCATGGTGGTGGCCACCGAGGTCCTGATTCCGATCCAGTGCGAGTACTACGCCCTCGAGGGTCTGACGCAGTTGATCAAGACCATCGAGATGGTCAAGAAGCACCTCAACCCCGCGATTCACGTGTCCAGCATCGTCTTGACGATGTTCGATCAGCGCACCAACCTGGCTCGCGAGGTGGCCCAAGAGGTCCGCACCCACTTCCCAGACGAGACCTTCCCACAAACGATTCCCCGTTCGGTCCGGGTCTCCGAGGCGCCAAGCTTCGGCAAGACCGTGATCATGCATGACCCCCACTCCGCAGGTGCGGTGGCGTATCTTGCCGTCGCCAAGGAGTTGGCCGAGCGCGGCGCTGCCGCAGGAGGTACGCCGTGAGCAACCCCAAGCGAGGCCTGGGACGTGGGCTTGGAGCCCTCATCCCCACGGAGCCGGACACCAAGGACGACGCCGACACGCAGCGGCCAGGAACGCGTCCCCGAGACGTGTTCTTCTCTGATACGGCGGCCATCCCGCGCGTACCCGCGGAACGGGCGGACGCTGAAGTCGTGGAGGCGTTCGGGGACGCCCGGGACGACGGCCTTCGCCCCGTGCCAGGGGCACGGTTCGCGTACATCGACCCCACTCAGGTGGTGCCGAACCCGCGGCAGCCGCGCCAGGTGTTCGACACCGATGCCCTCGCCGAGTTGGTCGGCTCCATCAAGGAGGTCGGCGTCTTGCAGCCGATCGTGGTGCGACCCCGTCCCGA
This sequence comes from Demequina sp., assembly GCF_016278765.1. GTDB lineage: Bacteria > Actinomycetota > Actinomycetes > Actinomycetales > Demequinaceae > Demequina. The sequence continues at coordinate 5,031 of NZ_JADQBE010000075.1, forward strand.
CGGTGAGGGCTACGAGCTCATCATGGGCGAGCGCAGACTCCGCGCGACCCGCGAGGCGGGGTTGACCGAGATCCCGGCGATCGTCCGCAGCACCGACGACATGGACTTGCTGCGGGATGCGTTGGTGGAGAACCTGCACCGCGCCCAACTCAATCCGTTGGAGGAGGCGGCCGCGTATCAGCAACTGCTCGACGACTTTGGCATCACTCACGAGCAGCTCGCCGAACGCATCAGCCGTTCGCGCCCTCAGATCACCAACACACTCCGTTTGCTCAAGTTGCCCCCTGCGGTGCAAAAGAGGGTGGCCGCCGGAGTGTTGAGCGCGGGCCACGCCCGCGCGCTGCTCACACTGGACTCCGCCCAGGCGATGGAACAGTTGGCGACCAAGATCGTGTCCGAGGGCATGTCGGTGCGCGCCACGGAGGAGGCCGTCACGCTGGGGGTGAAGGTCGTCAAGCCCAGGCAGGGTTCCGTGCGCCCAGGCGGGCGCACAGCGGCCCTGGACGATCTATCCGCTCGGCTGGGGGATCACCTCGACACCCGCGTCAAGGTTCAGTTAGGCAGTACCAAGGGCAAGATCACGGTGGAGTTCGCCACGGTCGAGGACCTCAACCGCATTGCGAGGATCATCAACCCCAAGGAGGAGGGCTTCGGCAGTTAGCCTGGGCAGTCGAAGGGGGCCTGCGAGGCTAGCGTCGGAAGGCCCCTTCGACGATCTGCGCATACAACTCGCCGAGTTCATGCCCAGAGGCCTCGACGGCCTGCGGGAACAGCGAGGTCTCCGTCATTCCGGGCGCGATGTTGATGTCGATCACCTGGGCAACGCCAGCCGCATCGACGATCATGTCTATCCGCGACAGGTCCCGCAATTCCATGGTCCGGTGCACCGCCAGGGCGGCCGCCTCAACGGCGGCCGCCTGCGCCGCGTCAAGCCGCGCGGGAGCAAAGTACTCGACACGCCCGGGGTTGTAGCGGGCGTCGTAGTCGTAGGGGCCGTCGCACACGATCTCGACGCCGGGGAGGACCGACGCGTCCTGACCGTGGCCAATGACGGAGACCGCCACCTCGGTACCCGGGATGGCTTGCTCGATCATGGCCATGTCCCCATAAGCGAAGCAGTGGACCATCGCTTGCGAGAGCGCCTCCTTGTCGGTGACCAGGGACACTCCCAGGGCGGACCCGCCGCGTGCTGGCTTCACCACGAGCGGCAGGGTGAACTTGGACAGGATCGCCGCCAGCACGTTCTCCGCGCCGACCTCACGGAACAGCGACTGCGGGAGTGTCACGTATTCGGGGGTGGAGACTCCGGCTCGCGCGAACACGGCCTTGGCCACCGGCTTGACCCAGGCCACGCGTGCCTCCCGGGAGCCGGTGCCGACGAAGGGTGCGTCGGCCAACTCGAGTAGAGCCTGCAGGGAGCCGTCCTCGCCCGACGCCCCGTGAAGCAAAGGCCATACCACGGTGTCGTCAAGAGATCGCAAATTCGGGAGCAAGGTGGTGTCGACGTCGTGCACGGTGGCCTTGTAGCCGCGCTCCTCGAGTGCCTCCCAGACCCGACGCCCCGATCGAATCGACACGTCGCGCTCATGCGACAGTCCGCCGGCAAGAATCATGACCTTCATGTCGTAGCCCTCCAAGTCGCTGTCACATACACAGGCATCGTCGCGTCGCCTACGCCACGTCGGGCGACGGGAACTCCACGGTGGACGACGCCCCGGTCGCACCGCTGCCGAAAATCTTGATGGTCTCTATCTCCGCGTCGATCACGCCGGCAAGGCGGCGCACGCCCTCCTTGATGCGTTCGGGCGTGGGATAGCAGTAGGAGAGCCGCAGGTGGCTGGCGCCCGTGCCGTCGTAGTAGAAGGCCGTGCCGGGAACGTACGCCACTCGAGCGGTCACGGCGCGGGGGAGCATCGACTTGGAGTCGAGGCCGTCGGGAAGCGTCACCCACACGTAGAAGCCGCCGTCGGGCACGTTCCACGAGGCCTCGGGCATGAACTCCTCGAGCGCCGAGATCATGGCGTCGCGCCGCTCGCGGTACTGCTCGCGGAACTTCTTGATCTGACCTTTCCAATCGTGATGGCTCAGGTAGCTCGAGATCGCCATCTGTGAGGCGTTGGACGGACACAGGATGGCCGCCTCGGACGCGAGCACCAGTTTCTCGCGCACAGCGTGAGGGGCAACAGCCCAGCCGACGCGGAACCCGGGAGCGAAAGTCTTGGAGAATGACCCCAGGTAAATGACTCCTTCTTCGTCCATGGAGCGCAGGGCGGGCAAGGGTTCGGCGTCGAAGCCCAGCAGGCCGTACGGATTGTCTTCCAGCACCAGCACACCGAAGCGTTGGCAAATCTCGAGGACGCGCGGGCGACGCTCCAGGGACAGCGTGACTCCTCCGGGGTTGTGAAAGTTCGGCACGGTGTACAGGAACTTCACGCGACGACCCTCGGCGGCCAAGGCGGTGAGCGCGGTCTCGAGCGCCTCAGGCACCAGGCCGCGCTCGTCCATCGGGACATGCACCACCTCGGCCTCGTGGGCCCGGAACACGCCCAGGGCGCCCACATACGACGGCGCCTCCGCGACGATGACGTCGCCCGGGTCGATGAAGATCTTGGTGACCAGGTCAAGGGCCTGCTGCGAGCCCGTGGTCACCACCACGTCGTCCGGGTGCGCGTGAATGCCCTCGAGCGCCATCACCTCGGTGATGTGTTCGCGCAACGGCTCGTACCCCTGGCCGGAACCGTACTGCAGCGCCACCTCGCCCTGCTCGGCCACGAGGCGACGCATCATCTCGCCGATATCCTCCAGGGGCAATCCGCCGATGAAGGGCATGCCCCCGGCAAGCGACACCACCTCGGGTCGCGAGGCGACGGCAAAGAGCGCGCGAATCTCGGACGAGCGCATGTTGTGCGCCCGGGACGCGTACGACCCCAACCAAGGGTCGAGCCTGGTGCCGCCGGTGTCCGAGTGATTCATGGACGCCAGTCTCCCATGACAGCGCCGGTGCTCGTGAAGGTCCCCTAGGCGGAGGCGGTTCCCCCATCAACGATCTCGTCGAACTGAGCCTGAAGCGCCGCCTTGGGGCGAGCGCCCACCAGGGTCTTCACCACTTCGCCGTTCTTGAAGAAGTGCATCGTCGGGATCGACGTGATTCCGTAGGCCATCGCGATGTCCGGGGCGGCCTCGGTGTCAACTTTGACGATCTTGAGCTTGCCGACATACTCACCCGACAGCTCTTCGAGAATGGGCGCCACGGCGCGGCAGGGGCCACACCACTCCGCCCAGAAGTCCACCACCACCGGCATGGGAGACTCCAACACTTCGGTCTTGAACGTGTCTTCCGTGGCGTTGACGATGATGCTCATCGCGCGCCTCCTTCCACCAAGGCGGCCTGATCCAGGCCGTGTTCCGAATCCTCGAGATCTTCGAGCCAGCGCTGTGCGTCGAGGGCGGCCGCACAGCCGGTGCCTGCGGCGGTGATCGCCTGGCGGTAGCGGCTGTCCACGAGGTCTCCCGCGGCGAACACGCCTGCGACGTTCGTGTACGTCGTGCCGCCGTCGACCTTGACGTACCCAGCATCGTCCAGGGCGACGGCGCCCTTCACCAGCTCCGAACGAGGGTCGTGCCCAATCGCGACGAAGAGCCCGGTAGCCGGGATGGTGCGCACTTCGCCTGTGACCGTGTCGGTGATGTGAACGCCGGAGAGTTTGGCTTCGCCCTCGAGTCCGGTCACCGCCGAGTTCCACACGAACTCGATCTTGGGGTCAGCCTTGGCGCGGTCGGCCATCACCTTCGACGCGCGCAACTCGTCGCGTCGGTGAACCACGGTCACCTTGTTGGCAAAGCGGGTGAGGAACGTGGCCTCCTCCATGGCGGAGTCGCCACCACCCACGACCACCACGTCTTGACCGCGGAAGAAGAAGCCGTCGCACGTGGCGCACCAGCTGACGCCGTGACCCGACAGCCGCTTCTCATCGTCAATGCCGATCTCGCGGTACGCAGAGCCCATCGACAAGATGACGGTGCGGGCTTCGAAGACCTTGCCCATGCCGGTGGTGATGCGCTTGACGGGACCCTCGAGCTCGAGCTGGGTGGCGTCGTCGAACAACACCTCGGCCCCGAACTTCTCGGCCTGGCCCTGAAGCGTCTGCATCAGTTCGGGTCCTTGGATCCCCTCGACGAAGCCGGGAAAGTTCTCCACCTCGGTGGTATTCATCAGCGCGCCGCCAGCCGTGATGGAGCCAGCGATCACGAGCGGGTTCAGTCCCGCCCGCGCCGCGTAGATGGCGGCGGTGTAGCCGGACGGGCCGGAGCCCACGATAACGACGTTGCGAATATCAGTCACGAGTCAAACCTCTGTTTCAGATGGTGATAGCCCAACACGATTGTAGGCCCCTCGTATTCCACTCGCCGCCCGACGCGTCGGCAGGTCATCCCTCGGAGGTAGAAGGTGGAGTCCGACCCACGGTGTATTCGGGGTACGTCTGCGAGGGATTGTTGTTGTCGCCGGGTGGCGTGTCAATCGGTCGAGTCAGCATCGCCGCGCTGACCACGGCAACCACGAACACCGTCACGATGAGCACGGACACCAGTAATGGTGTCACGTTGAACGGCGCCACGGTCTGTGCGCGCCGATGCGCGGCCGCGGCGAGATCGGCCAGCGGAGCCGACTTGGGGAAGCGCCGGTGAAGTCGCTCAAGGAGCGCCTCAGCCACGGAGGGCACCGATTCGACATTTTGGGCCGCCACGATGTCACGGAACTCGTCGATGTCGTCCACTGCCCCGCCAAACCGGGTGTGAAGCCGGGCGGACGATGGGTCGGTCGGCTCTTCGACGGCGACATCTTCGACGGCGACATCCTGCACAGCAGTGCCGTCGATCGAAACGTCCGCGCCATGATCGTCGGCGCCATGATCGTCGGCGACCGTCACGGGCGACGGCGGCCACCACAGCGTCGTCGCCTCGGCTACAAGCGCCCGCAAGGCGGCGGTGTCGCCCGTGCCCAGGGCGGCGGTGACGTGGGCGAGGGTGAGGGGACCGGAGCCGCGCAGCAGCGCTTCGCACAAGCCGCGAGCGGGCCCGGTCAGGTCCCGGGGAAGATCGTGTGCGGTGACGCCGTCCGGATCCATGGCCGTGACCGCTGTGACAAAGATACGGGCGAGCGCGATGGCGTCGCCGCGCTCGGTGCGCCCGCGAATGAGGCGTGCCTGGCTGGCGAGCTCGCCCTCCACTCCGAGTCCGGACAGCATGACGCGACCCTGCGGCGAGACCGTGAGGCAGCGGGGCCGGACGATCCCGTGGTGGGTGCCCGAAACGAGGGGTGCGTCGAGTATCGCGGACGCCTCGCCCACGAGTGCCGCCGCGGTGCCGGGCAGGAAGACGACGCGGCCAAGGAGTTCGTCGAGGCGGACGCCCACGGGACGCTCACTGACCACGTAGGTGACGCGTTCGCCGTCCCGTCGTTCCGACCCGACCGCGACGATGCGGGCGAGGCGTCGGTCCCGCAGCACCTGGGCGCGGTGCGCGGCACGCACCACGGACGAGGGCGCCAATGACGAGATGATGTCGACCGAGACGGCCTGATCGAGGCGGGTGTCCTGCGCTACGAAGCGGGTCGCACCGGGGATGTCGTACTCCTCGGTAGTCACCAGCCGAAAACGGCGCCCGATCACGTCCCCGCCCTGCACCATCACCCCACGTTTGTTGAATCCGGCCACTATCGTACGCGGCGCACGCGGCGCGTGACCGCTCGCACCACAGCGTTCGCCTCTTCAACGCGCAGGACCCGCGCAGTGATGCCGTAGACCAAGATCATGGCGCCGGAGACACCCACCGTGAGCAGGCCGCTGACCGCCACGGCGCGAGCCCCCTCCTGTGCCCACGTGTGTGGGGCGATGGCCATCAAGACCACGCCCACCACGGTCGCGGCGCCGGCGGCGAGCAGTGCCTTCGCGTGTGTCACGAGGATGCGCCGCCCATCGACGCCGCCGAGCCGCCGCCGCAGTCCCCACAATCGCAGCACCGCCGCGACGGTGTTGGTGGCGGCCAGGCCAAGGGCGATGCCACGCACCCACCATTGCGGGTCCGCGAGGGCCTGAACCCCGTAGGCCACGGCCAGCCACGCGAGCGCCATCGGCAGGTGAATGAGGAACACGGTGCGACCGTCTTCGAGCGCGAAGTACGCCTGCTTGATCATCACGGAAGCGCCCAGCGGGACGAGCCCGATGCACATGAAGCGCAACACCCATGCGACGGCGTCCACCGATTCGCCCGACACCGTGGGCGCCAGCACCCGCACCAAGTGGGGCGCGGTGACCGCCATTGCGACGGACGCGATGATCGTGAACACACCCACCATGCGCACACCCTCACTCATCACGCCGCGGAGTCGCGCCACATCGCCCAGACCGGCGTGCCGGGACATCTGCGTAAACAGCACCGTCATGAGGGATATCGACACGAGCGAGTGGGGGACCAGGAAGATGCCCAGCGCATAGTCGTATGCCGCGACGCCGGCGACCGCAGGGTCCGTCGGGGCAGCCGCCTGCGCGGCCGTGGCGATGCGCGTGATGAGGGCGACGGCCACCTGTTCGACCAGCACCGCACCCAGCGCCCAGCTGGCGACCTTGGCGGCGGTGCTGAGCTCGCCCTTGGGTCCGCGCCAGGTCCAACGCCAGCGATAGCCGCCTCGGATCATCGGCGGGATGAGCACGAGCGCCTGTACCGCGATGCCGAGCGTGGCGACGGCCGCGACCAGCAGGATCTTGCCCGTGGTCCACTGGTCGACGATCGCCCCGACGGAGGCATTCTCGTCCAGCGCATAGGGACCGAAGATCACGACGAACGCGGCCAGCCCGGCGATCGCGACGAGGTTGTTGGCCACCGGCGCCCACATGAACGGCCCGAACTGTTCGCGCGCGTTGAGGACCTGCCCAAAGAGCGTGTACAGCCCGTAGAACAGCAACTGCGGAATGCACCACAACGCGAAGGCGGTGGCAAGCGCCGTCTGTTCGGAACTCCACCCGTCCGAGTAGACCCGCACCCACAGACCCGCCGTGGCGGTCAGGAGCACCGTCACCGCCAGGATCCCCACGCCTCCCAAGGTCAGGATGCGGTGCACGGTACGCGTGCGATGTGCCTGGAAGGCCCTCACAATCTGCGGTACCAGGGCCGAGTTGAGCACGCCGGCGGCGAGCACCGCGAACATCACGTTCGGAAGCTTGTTCGCCACCGCGTAGGCGTCGGCCGCGACCGAGCCCGTGATGCCAACCGCCGCCGCCAAAAGCATGTTTCGCACCATGCCCAAGACCCGCGACACGAGCGTGCCGGACGCCATCACCATGGCGTGGCGTCCCACCCGCCCGGACGATGCGCGCGCCGGCCCGCCAGGGACGGAAGGGTCCACGGGCGGGGTAACGTCGCCGGCGTCGGAGGTCATGCCTGACATTGTCCCCGGTCGATCACGCATCGGCGTCTGACGCGCCCGCCACGTCGGCGGAGTCGGTCGGGCGCACGCGGGTGTCCTTGCGTCCACGGCGCGCGGTGCGCACGATGCCCGCGATGAGCAGCACCACCAGACCGGCGGTGAAGACCCCGGTGGCGGCGTTGCCCCATTGCGCACGCACCTTGACGCGTAGCGTCTGCGCCACGGCCACCGTCTGGCCCTCCTTGTTGCGCAGTGCCACCGTCACGTCGACGTCGCCGTTGGAGACCGCTGAGACCGGTATCAGCACGGTCGTTTCCGAGCCCGCCGCGATCGTTGCGGTGGGCTGAGCCTTGGTGACCAGCACCGGCGAGCGGGACATCATTGCAACGCGCACCGTCACCGGCACATCGAGGTCGTTGCGCACCGTCACGGGCACGTCGCCCGACGACGACACCAAGTTGAGGGTGTTGCCCGACGTCACCGCGACCGTGTTGATCACCGCGTTGGCCCGGTCGGCGGCGTCCGCAAACTCCACAGCCCTGCGTTCCGGATCAGCACGGTCAGCCAGTGACATCGCGTCAAAGACCGCGCGCCGAGCATCGGCCACCATGGCGGACGGAGAGTCGGCGGCGGTCGCCATCACATTCAGGCGGTCCAGGGCAGAGATGGCCCCGACGGCCTGATTCGATCCCGCATCGGCGGCGCTAGGCGTGGTGTCAGGCAGGTCGAGCGAGGGTCGGTTGGGGGCCGACAGGGCGACGGTGAGGGGCCTTGCCGTGACGAAGGGTGCGTTGAGCAGCATCTCGACCGCACGTGACTGCTGGGTGCCGTCCACGACCCAGCCGTCTCCAGGGGCGACCACCACGGAACCGTCACCACTACCCGCCTTCAACGCGGCCACCGCCAGGACCCGAGCTGTCGTCGCGGGTTGCGCGGGAGGCTGGGACGCGAGGGTCGCGGACAGGTCGGGGTCGGGCAAGATGATGGGCGCAAGCTTCAGTTCATCGACGGCCACCGCTGTGACGACGGACGATGCAGAACCGGCTTCGCCCGACCAACGCGGATCGGCGAGCACCGCTACGGCGCCAGCGTTCGTGGCCAAGGCCGCCGTGGCGTCGTCCGCGGATGCTGCGACGGCCAGCCACGCGAGCGTGGAGTGGCGGCGAGACTCCGCGAGAGCGGCGTCGAGGAGGGCCGGGGCCTCCGCGTGGGCGACGCTCGTGATGTCGAGATTCCCGGCGGGCAGGATGTATGCCTCACGGCGATCGAGTGACAACCGCTGGCCAATGGTCAGCGCGGAGGGGTCGACGAGCAGCGCCACCCGCTCATCGCCGGCGGCCTCCAGCAGTGATGCGACGCGCTCGTTGGGCCCCGAGATCGAGGCCACCACGGTCACGTCGAGAGGGGGCACCAGTGTCGGCTGCCACGTGAGCGGGGACGCCGCGGACCACACCATGTCCTGCCCGACCATGACCGAGACGGTCACGCCGTACACGCCCCAGGCATCGGCCGGGAGCCCGAGCGATCCCGGTGCCGCCGAGAGCGCCACGGTGGTGCTGGTGCCCACCTTGAGCGTCCCTGGGGCAGGAGCGGTGGCGCCCGACGATGCCGTGACCGGCGACGCCGCGACGGCGTGGCTCACGGTCGACGCGGGCTCCTTCACGAATGACTCGATGGCTTCCGCAGACTCCAAGGGAGCGTCGGTCACGCTCAGCGACGCCGACACGTCGGCGAGGTCCGTCAACGGTGCGCCGACCGTCACGAGCACGCTCATGCGGGTCTCGGGGCCGGCGGACGCGGGGAACTCTCCGGCGACCGACGCGTCGATCGCGACATCGCGTTGCTCGGCGGATGGAAGTTCGCGCTCGGCTGGCGCCGATGCGTAGGCAGCGCCTGGGCCCGCGGTTCCGCAGACGATGGCCGCCACGGCCACCGCAGCCCATCGAGACCAAGGGGTAGCCACTGCGATCACCCCCGCGCGGTCAGCAACTCGGCGGCGGTCTGCGCCATCTTGCGCTCGTTGGGGTAGGCAAGCTTGGCGCGCAACTCCTCGATCGGCACCCAGGCAGCGACCTCGGCCTCCTGATCGGGGTCGTTTTCCGTGGTGATGGTGCCGCTAATCGCCTCAAGCAGGAAGTGGTAGACCTTCTTGTGGACGCGGCGGTCGTCGCCCGTAAACCAATAGTCGATGATGCCGAGGGGTTGCACCACTTCCGCGGAGATCCCGGTCTCTTCCGCCACCTCGCGGACGGCCGCCTCCCCGGGCGTTTCCGTGCCTTCAAGGTGCCCTTTGGGCAGGCACCACTCGAGGCGCCCGGCTCGATTGCGGCGCCCAATGCACGCGACGTAGGCGAGCCCGTCTTCGATCTTGACCGTGACGCCTCCGGCCGACACCTCGCGCGACACGGGCAATTGGACTGCCATGCGCTGTGCCCTTCGGCGACGAATTGTTGCGCCCGCCGGGGCCCGCGGCATGCGGCTGGGTTGGGGAATCGGCGAGTCCGGCATGGCCCAACTCTAACCGGGGGCGGGGCCCACGACCGGCAGCGCCCTCTGCGCATGGGGGCTTGCGCGCCGAGCCTCTGGCGGCTGTCCGGCCCGCCACGACATGGTCCCGGCGCGGCTCTGGGATGCTGGTACCCATGACCATCCAGGCTGCGCCCGCTGTGCCATCCCGTGACGTGCTCAGGGCGCGAGCGAGCGCCTTGGGCGCCGCGGTGCCAATGGAGATTGCCGACCTGGCGGCGCTGTTCGACGCGGCCGGTCACGAGTTCGCGCTCGTGGGGGGACCCGTTCGGGACGCATTCCTGGGTCGATCAAGCGCCGACTTCGACTTCGCGACGTCCGCACGGCCCGACGAGACGGAGCGGCTCCTCAAGCAGTGGACCCGCGCAACGTGGGACATGGGGCGCGACTTTGGCACTATCGGCGGGCGCCGGGGCGACCTCGTGGTCGAAATCACGACGTTCCGCGCGGACGAGTACGACGGCGCCACCCGCAAGCCTGTGGTCGCCTTCGGAGACTCCCTCGAGGGTGACCTTGCGCGGCGCGACTTCACCGTCAACTCGATGGCCGTGCGGTTGCCCGGGGGTGAGTTCGTGGATCCCTTTGGCGGGCTCGACGACCTGGCTGGAGGCCTGCTGCGCACGCCCGTCGGGCCCGCCCTGTCCTTTGGGGACGACCCCTTGCGCATGATGCGGGCGGCGCGCTTCGCCTCGCAGTTGGGTTTCGAGATCGAGCCCGCCACCTTCGCGGCCATGCATGCGATGGCGGACCGCATCGACATCGTCTCGGCGGAGAGGGTGCGCGACGAGCTGACCAAGCTGCTGATGGGCGCACGGGTGCGCGAGGGCCTGACCGCACTCGTGGATTCGGGGCTGGCCGGCCACGTGCTGCCGGAGTTGCCCGCGCTCCAACTCGAGGTGGACGAGCATCACCACCACAAGGACGTCTACCACCACACCCTCACGGTGGTGGATCAGGCAATTGCCCTCGAGACGGGTCCCGAGGGCGCCGTCCCGGGCCCCGACCTGGTGTTGCGATTGGCGGCCCTGTTGCACGACATCGGCAAGCCAGCCACCCGTCGGTTGGAACCCGGTGGCGCGGTGTCGTTCCACCACCACGAACTGGTGGGCGCCAAAATGTCGGGCAAGCGGCTGAAGGCGCTCCGGTTCGACAAGGACACCATCAAGGCGGTGTCGCGCCTGGTGGAGTTGCACCTGCGCTTCCACGGGTATGGCGACGCGCGCTGGTCCGACTCGGCGGTGCGACGCTACGTGACGGACGCCGGCGAGCAGTTGGAGCGCCTGCATCGGCTGACGCGGGCTGACGTGACCACGCGCAACCGGCGCAAGGCCGAGCGGCTCGCGTTCGCCTACGACGACCTCGAGAATCGCATCACGGAGCTACGCGCCAAGGAGGAGATCGACTCCATCCGTCCCGACCTGGACGGCACCCAGATCATGGCCGAGTTGGGAATCGCCCCCGGGCGCGACGTGGGCCTTGCCTATAAGCACCTGCTGGACTTGCGCATGGAACATGGGCCGCTCGGGGGCGAGCGCGCGCGAGCCGAGCTCCACGCATGGTGGGAGTCGCGAGGCTAGCGCCCCCTCCCTTCCCGTGCGGGGCACTCACGCATCCTCAAGCTTCGGATTCCTCTCCAGCGGGGCACTCACGCGCCCGCTTGCGCACCCTCAAGGTTATCCACAGCCCCGCGCGAGCGCCCAGCGGCGACCTCGTCGGCTCCGGTAAACCGGGCGCATGTCTATGAGAGAGCTTCGGGAGCGTCTACTCCCGCACGCCCGGCCGTTCTCGTATGCGCAACTGTGCGCAGTCGCGAGCCGCCACGGCATCGACCAGGCGATCCGACGCGGCGAGATCGTGCGCGTTCTTCCAGGTTTCTATGCCTCGTCGGTTCACGCCGATTCGTGGGCAGTGCGGGCTCGAGCCGCGATCGACTGGGCCGGACCCCGTGCGCTGCTGGCGGGAGCATCGGCGTTGTTTGCCTGGGAGGTCACCGACGCGGCGCCCGCGCGCGTGCACCTTGTGCTACCGCATGGCGCGCATCGGCGACCGCCGCGGTGGTTGCAGGTCAACACGGTCACCTACCCCCTGCCGTTCGCGTGGTGGCACGGCGACGTCCCTGTGGTGCTACCCGAATTCGCCGTGGCACAGGCGTATGGCAGGGCCAGAACGGATGAGCGTGCCGAGATCGTGTACCAGGCATTTCGCGCCCGAGCGGTGTCCGCGGAGTCAATGGGGCGCGCGCTGGAGACCATGCCGCGTGTGCGGGCCCGGGCAAGCCTGGTGGCGCGTGTGGAGTACGCCGCCGAAGGCGTGGAGAGCTTTCTCGAGGAACGAGGCCTTCGGCAGGTCTTCACCGGGCAATCGTTCCAGCAACTCCTCCGACAGCATCGGGTGGTCGCTGGCGGGAAGCGCTTTCGAGTAGACCTCTATGACCCCGAAACCTCGACCGCCTTTGAGCTTGACGGCGCGGCGTCGCACGGAACGCTCGAGCGGAGGCAAAGTGACGTCGCACGCGATGCACTCTTGGCCGGGGTGGGAATCCTGACGGTCCGATTCACGTATCGAGACGTGCGTGACCGACCTCGGTGGTGTCGGGACGTGGCGCTGCGCATCATGGCTCAGCGCGGTGGCGCGTCGGTGGAGCGCTGGCAAGAGAGTGCGTGAGTGCCCCGCACGGCGCTGGCCGACGGCGCTGGCCTAGGCGGCGGGCAGGTCGGGGAAGGCCGCGGCGGTGGGTGCGTTGCGGATGAGTCCCCCTGACACCGCCAGTCCCTTGGCGAGCGCGTCATCAGCTGACGACGCCGCGACCCAGCCCTTGCTGGCGATCGCGAGCGCGTGGGGCAACGTCGCGTTGGTGAGCGCGATCGTGGACGTGTTGCCGACGGCGCCGGGCATGTTGGCCACGCAATAGAACACGGAACCCTCGACGGTGTATGTCGGCTCGGCGTGCGTCGTCGGATGCGAGTCCTCGAAGCAGCCGCCTTGGTCGATCGCGATGTCCACCAACACGGAGCCGGGCTTCATGCGCGACACCAGTGCGCGCGACACCAGCCGCGGGGCGCGGGCCCCCGGAACCAGCACGGCGCCGATGACGAGGTCGGCCTCGAGCACCGTGCGCTCGATCTCGAAGGGGTTGGAGGCCACGGTCTTCACCCGGCCGTGGAACACGTCGTCCACGTGCCGCAGACGTGGGACCGACAGATCGAGCACCGTCACGTCCGCGCCCATGCCGGCGGCCTGGCCCAGCGCGCCCCAGCCGGAAACCCCCGCGCCCAACACGGCGACCTTCGCGGGTCGCACCCCCGGCACGCCCGAGGCGAGGACGCCGCGCCCGCCTTGACTCGACATCAGGTGGTACGAACCCACGAGCGTGGCCATCCGCCCGGCGACCTCCGACATCGGAGCGAGCAGCGGCAGGGAGCCGTCGGCGAGCTGCACCGTCTCGTAGGCGATCGCGGTGGTGCCGGACTCGACGAGCGCGCGGGTGAGGGGCTCGTTGGCGGCCAGGTGAAGGTAGGTGAACAGGGTGAGGTCGCGGCGCAGGTAGCCGTACTCGGACGCGATCGGCTCCTTGACCTTCAGGACCAGCTGCGCACCCCAGGCGTCGTCCACGGTGCCGATGCTCGCGCCGGCGTCCGCGTACTCCTCGTCCGTGAAGGAACTTCCAAGCCCGGCGCCCGCCTGCACCAGCACGTCGTGCCCGGAGGCGACCAGGGCGTGCACGCCGCCGGGGGTCGCGGCCACGCGGGTCTCGTTGTTCTTGATCTCGGCGGGGATTCCGATCCGCATGGTGCTCTCCTCGATGATTGCGGGCGCTAGGGGTCGCGGTCCCACACCTCAAGTGTCGAAGATTCTGCGCCGATTGCAACCGGGTACGCATATCCTTTGCAGATACGTGAGGAATGGAGAAGAAAACCATGACTTCTGCACTCTCGGGACCCCTTCCGCCGACGAATCTTCGGCTGGACGCGCTCGACGAGCGCATCCTCTGGGAGCTCACCAAGGACGCGCGGCTGTCCAACGCCGCCCTCGCGGAGCGGCTGCACGTGTCCGCCTCGACGACGCACGCTCGCGTGCGGGCGCTGCGCGACGCCGGAATCATCACGTCCGCTCACATCGTGGTGGATTACGAGGCGCTCGGCTTGACGGTGCAGGGGCTCGTGGCGGTGCGGCTGCGCGCGCAAGCCCGCCCCCAGGTCAAGACGTACGCCCGCGAGGTGATCCAGTTGCCGAACGTGCTGTCGGTCTACTTTGTGGGCGGCTCGGTGGACTTTCTGATCCACGTGGCGTGCACCTCGACCACGCAGCTGCGCGACTTTGTGGCCAGTCACTTGAGCATGGACCCTGTGGTCGCGTCGACCGAGACGCAGATCGTGTTCGATCACCTCATTGGCGCCCAGCACAAGCAAGGGGCCGACGGGTTGGCCGCCATGCGCAGGGCCCTCGCCTAGGGCGCAGTGGGCGGCGGGGCGTCGGCGCCGATGCGCGGTCCGCGCGGCGCCCGCGAGTACGCGAAGGCGAACGCGACGTAGGCCACCACCAAGGACGCCATCACCGCGTGGGAGTAGCCGCTTGCGGGCAACACCAAGGCGCCGATGACGGCGGACGTGATGAAGGCGGTGTTGTATGCGACGTCGTACAGGGCAAACGCGCGGCCCCGGAAGGCATCGTCCGTGTCGCGTTGAACGATGGTGTCGACGGCGATCTTGCCGCCCTGTACGGAGAAGCTGACGATGACGGCGGCGCCCAGGAGCGCCCATGACGCGGAGCTCACGGCGAGCAGCGCCTGACCCACGGCCCCCAGCAGCAGGCACGCGACGATCCAGTCGTGACGCGCCACGCGGTGGGAGAAGGCCGGCGTGATCACGGCCGCCAGGCCGAAGCCGACGGCGGCGAAGCCGACCACGATCGCGAACTGTCCGATGGCGTCCTCGGGATGTGACGTGTCCCCCAGCACGTGGCGGGAGATGAGAATCGACGCCACGAACATCAGTCCATACAGGAGTCGAGCGGCCGCCATGACGCCGAGCGCGTGGAACGGTGTGGCCCGCTCGCGCAGGTGCCGGTAGCCGTCGCGCAGCTCGATCAAGATGTGCGCGGCCTCCTTGACCACCCGGTCCGCCTCCAGGAGCCGGACGGGTCCGAGCGAGCGCTTTGACAGCGAGGTGGCGGCCCACGACGACAGCCCGAACGCCACCCCGGCCGCGCCCAGGGCGAGCAACGCCTTGTGGTCGTCGGAGACCCCCGGCACCACAAACGCGACGACGCCGCCGATCGTTCCCCCCAGCGCCGCGGCGATGGTTCCCAGCGTCGGCATGATGGCGTTCGCGGCGAGCAGGTCCTCACGGTCGACCACCTGCGGGATGCCTGCGGACAGGGCGGCGAGCAAGAAGCGATTGACGGACAGGCTCGCCAGCGCGAGGACGTACAGGGACAGCCGCGGCGCGTCCACCACGACCGCTCCCACCAGCATCCCGACCATCGCGAGCCGCACCATGTTGCCTGCGAGCACGATGCGTTGCCGATGCCAGCGGTCGATGAACGGCCCGACGAACGGCCCGATCAGCGTGAACGGAGCGAACAGCACGGCAAAGCCGATGGCGATATCGGTGGGGGTGGTGGCGTTCTGCGGGGAGAAGAAGAAGGCGGTGGCGATGCCGAACTGGAAGGCCCCGTCGCCGGCCTGGGAGATCACGCGCACCCAGGTGAGGCGGCGGAAGCCCTGGGATGTCCACAGGTGTGCCAAGTCGGACGAGTACGACATGGCACCAGGCTAGGGCGTCGCCTCGGTGGCGCCAGCCAGGCAGCGGACCGAGTCCTCCACGGACGCGGAATCGGCGCTAGCGTGGTGCCTGGAGAGGAAGGTGGGTTCGATGTCCTTCGGTCAGGCGATCAAGTCGGTGTTGTCCCAGTACGCGACGTTCACGGGCCGCGCGCGGCGGGCGGAGTACTGGTGGTTCTACCTCTTCTTCACTCTCGTGTCCCTTCCCTTTCAGATCTTCTTCTTCGCCATGTACCTGGCCGCCTTCGCTCCCGCGTTCGAAGGCCTCGATGCCGACGGGCAGTACTCGGAGGTTGCCTTCGACGACATCAACTGGGGGCTGTTCGCGGTGGGATTCGTCCCGATGATCATCGTCACCCTCGCGTTCCTGGTGCCGTCGCTCGCCGTCCTGGTGCGACGCCTGCACGACACTGGCCGTTCCGGGTGGTGGTGGCTCATCAGTTTCGTGCCCTTCGGCAGCATCGCGATCCTCGTGTTTACCGTGCTTGACGGGCAGCCGCACGACAACGAGTACGGACCAGACCCCAAGGCGGGCGAGCGCCGCTCCGGCTCGGGCTATGGCGGGCCCCTGCAGTACGCGCAACCCGCTCCACC
>NZ_JADQBE010000031.1:0-133389 GCF_016278765.1 Demequina sp.
CGGACTTTCAAGAAGCCGCATAACCCCGTGTCCACTGAACGGGGTCAGGGCCAAAGAGGCAACGCATGGTGCTACGCGGAGGTCTCTCATGAGTCAACGCGCTCACTTGACATTGCGCTGTGCGGCTCTTACCTTTACAACGAACCTGAATCACCTGTCAGGTTTGGATCCTTCCAAAGGCGAAAGGTACGCACATGCGGCTCAATTCCAAGGTATTCGCGGGGAGTGTCGCGGCTGTCGCCGCGCTGGCACTGACCGCGTGCGCCCCAGGCGAAACGACCCCCACGACGACGTCTAGCGCGTCCAACTCATCGTCAGCACCCCCCGGCATCACGGACGTGACGGTGGGAGTCCTCACCAGTCAGTCAGGCCCGTTGGCGGGCTACGGCCAGCAGTACCTGGATGGCTTCAAGGCAGGTCTGGACTACGCGACCGACGGCACAAATTCTGTCAACGGCGTCTCCATCAACGTCGAGTATCGCGACGATGCAGGCGACGCTGACACGGCGGTCACCGCAGCCAAGGAACTGATCGGTTCGGGCGTCAACATTCTTGCCGGAACCGTCTCCTCCGGCGTGGCCCTTGCTCTCGCCGAGCAGGCGGATCAGAACAAGGTGCTCTACATTTCCGGGCCCGCCGCAGCCGATGCGATTACCGGTGTCAACCACTACACGTTCCGTTCCGGTCGCCAGAGCGCCCAGGACGTGGCAACTGCGGGAACGTTCCTGAACGACATCGAGGGCAAGACCATCACGGTCTTTGCTCAGGACACGGCATTTGGCCAGGGCAACGCGGCCGCCGTGGATGCCATCCTTGGCGCCAAGGGTGCCACGGTGAACTCGATCCTCGTCTCAGAGGACGTCACCGAGTTCACGACGTTCGCGCAGCAGGTCATTGACGCTAAGCCCGACCTGGTGTTCGTCGCATGGGCCGGAGCCACCTCGGGTGCCATGTGGCAGGCGCTGAGTCAGCAGGGCGTCCTGGACCAGATTCCGGTGGTCACCGGGCTGGGCGACTCCGCGACGTTTGGCGCCTACGGTGACGCTTCGTCGAAGATCAAGTTCCTCAACTACTACTTCCCCGGCGCTCCGGACAACGCGGTCAACACCGCGATGGTCGACAGCATCACCGCGGCAGGTGGAGCTCCTGATCTCTTTAGCCCCGATGGCTTCAACGCGGCGATCATGATCGTTCACGCGATCGAAAGCGGTGCCGGTGACGTGGAGGCGATGATCTCCTCACTCGAGGGCTACACGTTCGACGGTCCTAAGGGAAGCATCACGGTTCGCGCCAGCGACCACGCGATGATTCAGGACATGTATCAGGTGCAGCTTGTCGCCAACGGCGACTCCTACGCACCTGAGTTGCTCGCGACGGCATCCGCCGCCGACGTCGCTCCTCCCGAGATGCCGTAGCGTACCGGTACGGTTCGATATGGCTACCTCAGTCCCGCCCGCGCTGCGCATTGCCGGCCTCGGCCTGCGCATCGGCGGCGCCACCATTCTTGACAATGTCGACCTCGAGGTCGCGCCCGGCTCTATCATCGGCGTGATCGGTCCCAACGGTGCAGGAAAAACCACGCTGTTCAATGTGGTTTCCGGCGTCATGCGGCCAACGGCTGGCACTGTCGAGATGGATGGCGCGGACATCACATCGATGTCAGTGCCGATGCGCGCGCGGGCGGGACTGGGGAGGACATTCCAAACCTCCAACTATTTTCCCCGACTCAGTGTGCTGGAAAACGTCCGCATCGCGGCCCAGGTCTCGCTGGGCGGGAACTACTCCGTGCTCCACTTTCCCCGCCGCGGCGATGAGGCAACGCAACGCGCCCGCGCGCACCTCACATCGGTGGGACTTGGCCACCGCGAGCACGACCTCGCCGGAGACATCTCCCATGGTGACAAGCGCAAGTTGGAGATCGCGGTGTTACTTGCGACGGATGCCCAACTGGTCTTGCTTGACGAGCCGATGGCGGGCGTGGGTTCCGGCGACGTGAGCGGGCTGGTCAACAACATCCGAACGCTTCACGCAGAAAAGGGATGCACTGTCCTGATGGTGGAACATCACATTGACGTCCTGATGGGCCTGGTGGACAAGGTTGCGGTCCTCAACTTTGGTCACATCATCGCGTTCGACACGCCGCAACGCGTCATGGAGGATCCAGTCGTCCAGCGCGCCTACCTGGGCACTGCAGCATGAGCGACGGCACGACCGACGGCTCGATCCTGACGGTGCAGAACCTGTCGGCATCCATCAACGGTCAGCAGGTGGTCGAAGACGTCTCGCTCTCTGTTCCCGCCACGGGAATCACTGCCGTACTTGGGCGCAACGGCGTGGGCAAGACATCGACGCTGCGGGCCATCCTCGGACTGATCTCCAGGAGTGGCGAGATACGACTCGCGGGCGAGCGAATCGACGGCCTGCGTACGCACCGCATCGTCCAGAGCGGTGTGGGCTATGTGCCCGAGGATCGTGAAGTGTTTGCGCGGCTCACCGTTGCCGAGAACCTTGCGCTAGCCGAGCGCCAACGCGAACCCGCGCGCGAACTGGTGAACGAGTTGTTCCCGGATCTGGTTCAGCGCCGGAATCAGATGGCTGGAACGCTGTCAGGTGGACAGCAGCAGATGCTTTCGGTGGCTCGCGCACTCATCAACGACAACCGCATCTTGCTGGTCGACGAACCCACCAAGGGGCTTGCTCCCAAGATCGTCGCCGACGTGACCATCGCGCTTCGCCGGGCGGCGGAGAAGGTGCCGATTCTGCTTGTCGAACAGAACCTTGAGGTGGTGCGCCAGCTCGCTGGCGACGCCATCGTCATCAGCGGTGGGCGCGTTGTCCACACCGGGCGCGCGGTCGAATTCCTCGATGACGAGGCACTCATCAAGCGGCTCCTGGGAGTGTATGCAGAAGCCCCCGCCGGCAACGGTAGCGAGGAATCCGCATGAGTTCTCTCATCCTCGTCACCCTCACTGGAATAGGGCTCGGCGCGCTGTACTTTCTTGTGGCGTCGGGACTCAGCCTGATCTATGGGCTGATGCACGTGCTGAACTTCGCGCACGGCGCCTTCCTCACCTTTGGCGCCTTCATCGGCTGGGAGGTAGCCCGCCGTCTCGACAGCGAATCGTGGTGGGTGTTCGCGCTGTCCATCCTGGTGGGCGGCGTCGTGGGTGCGGCGGTGGCGAGCCTCACCGAACTCGCCCTGATCAGACCGCTGTATGACCGACACATCGAGCAGGTGCTGGTCACCGTGGGTCTCGCCTTGGCGGCGGTGGCGCTGTTCGAGGGAATCTGGGGTGCGGATCCGATCTACATCGCGGGTCCCGCGTGGCTTAAGCAGACCACGGACGTCTTCGGAGCTTCGATCCCGAACACGTATTGGGTGCTGATGGGGGCTGCGACCGCGCTGCTCGTCAGTCTGGTGTTTTTCCTGCGCTATACCCGTTACGGAATCATCATCCGCGCAGGCGTCGAGAACCGGCCGATGGTCACCGCCCTCGGTATCGACGTGCGTCGTGCGTTTACCGTGGTGTTCGCCATCGGCGGTTCCGCGGCGGGGGTGGGCGGGGTCCTTGCCGCGCACTACACGGGCTACGTTTCACCGCACCTGGGTTCGACGCTCCTGATCTTCGCGTTCATCGTCACCGTCATTGGCGGCGTCGGCTCCCTGACAGGCGCCGCCGTCGCTTCCGTCCTGGTCGCGGTGCTCCAGCAATTCGCCAACTACTACCTGAACGGGACGGGCGACTTCATCGTCGTCATCCTGCTCGCCGCGGTGCTCCTGGTGCGACCCGCCGGGCTCATAGGACGGAGGGCATGAACATGACGGAGGCCTCACACGGTTCTGGACGTTCGACTCTGCGCCGCGCGGCACCCCTGGTCGCCGGGGGAGCCTGCGTGGCGCTGCTCGCCACGTTGCCACTCCTCAATATCCGGGTTCCAGGAATCCTGCCCACGGCGACCTACCAACCCGGCACCCTAGCGCTGCTGTCCCTCGCGATGATCTTCGCGGGCCTGGCGCTGTCCTACAACATGCTGCTGGGCACCGCGGGCATGCTGTCCTTTGGGCATGCGCTGTACTTCGGAGCTGGCGCCTACGGTCTCGGAATCGTGCTCGAGAACCTCTCCGTGCCGCTGTGGCCCGGCATCCTCATAGCCTTGGTGGGCGGCCTGGTGATCGCGCTCGTCACCGGGGCGGTGAGCATCCGAGTGACAGGCATCCCTTTTGCCATGGTGACTCTTGCCTTCGCCCAGGGGGGTTCCGTCTTGGTGCGGCGCAACGCCGCCGTCACGGGCGGGGACGAGGGATTGAGCCTCAATACCGATCACGTGCCGGACTTCTTCCTGGGCGTCATCAATACCCGCAATATGTACTGGCTGACGCTCGCGATACTGGTCTTCGTGTACCTCGTTGCGCTGTGGATCGACCGGTCCCGTCTCGGTCACCTGTCGAGAGCCTCTCGCGAGAACGACCTGCGCCTTCAAGTGCTCGGCCTGCGTCCCGCCTACGCGAAACTCATCACGTTTGCCGCGGCCGGCCTGTGCGCATCGCTCATGGGCGTCGTCTACGTGCTGTTGCAGTCGGGAACGACGCCCACGGCCGTCTCGGCGGATCTCACCATCACGATCCTGGTGATGGTGGTGCTCGGCGGTGTGGGGTTCAGGTGGGGCGCCATCGTGGGAGGCGTCCTCTATACGCTGCTGGACCAGCGGCTCACGGTATTGGCGGGCTCCGACGTGATTGCGTCGCTTCCGGACGTATTGCGGGTTCCGCTGTCACAGCCGCTGTTCATTCTTGGCGTGCTCTTTATTCTGGTGGTCATGTTTCTGCCTGGGGGTATCGCCGGAACGGTAGACGCATGGTGGCGCCGGAGGCGGGGACGCGCGCGTGCGACATCCCTGCGCGCGCTCGACGCGGAAAGCGCTGGCGCACCTGACATTGCGCAGGAGGCACGGCCATGACCATTCCCGATGCGGCGTACGGGCAGGCGGCGGAGCCCCACACCATCGGCCGCTGGCTTCTTGGTCGAGCAGCGCAGGATCCCGGCCGCATCGCGATCGACGACCGCGGCGTCACGGTCGACTACCGCACGCTCGCCAGGCGCGCGTCGGATCTGGCGGAGCGGCTGGCGGCGGCGGGCTACGGCGCGGGGCATCGGATCGCCACCATCTCCGGTAGTTCGACCGACCACGTGGTGGCGTTCTTCGCGTGCGCGTTGAGCGGCATCGCGTTTGTGCCACTGTCGTGGCGGCTCACCCCGAGGGAGCTCACGGCGGCGCTGACACGCACGGAACCCGCGCTCGTACTGGTGGACGACGAGCACGGAGCCCTCGCGTGGGAGGCCTTGAGAGCGATGGACCCGGAGCCCCCGGTCGCGAACCTCGGCACCACGGGAGTCGAGGCTGCGGCGCCTCATGCCCGCAGCGTGAAGCCGGCTCGCCCCGTCCGTGATGACGACCCCCTGCTGGTGATCTTTACCTCAGGATCCGAGGCGGAGCCCAAGGGTGTGGTGCTCACGCACGCGAACTGCTTCTGGAACAATCTCGCGTTGGCGCACTCGTTACCAGTACAGCCAGACGACGTGGTGCTCGTGGTGCTGCCTCAGTTCCACGTGGCGGCCTGGAACGTGCAGCCGCTGCTCGCGTGGTGGGTGGGCGCCAAGGTGGTGCTCGAGCGCTCCTTCCAACCTTCGCGCGTCCTGCAGTTGATCGAGGAGCGTCGCGTCACCTGCATGATGGGCGTGCCCACCCAGTACCGAATGCTCGAAGCCGACCGGGACTGGGAATCGGCTGATCTTTCGAGCCTGCGTACGGCCCTGATCGGCGGCGCCACGGCCTCGGAGGCGCTCCACAAGGCCTGGCGGGATCGGGGTGTTCCCCTCACTCAGGGCTACGGGCTCACCGAGGCTGCGCCAAACGTTCTTTATCTCCCGGCGGACGAGGTCGCGGACCACCACGGCGCCGTCGGCCGGCCCTACCCGTATGTGGAGGTCTGCATCGCGGACCCGGAGACCGGATTGCCGCTCGAGGGCGAGGCGTCCGGGGAGCTCTGGGTGAGCGGACCCAGCGTCTTCGCGGGCTATCTGAGCGACCCCGAGGCGACACAGCGCGCCCTGAACGGGCAGTGGCTGAGGACGGGGGACCTAGTTCATCGCGACCAGGATGGCTTGTTCAGCATCGTGGATCGACTGAAAGACATCTACATCTCTGGTGGCGAGAACGTGGCCCCGGCGGAGGTGGAATTCGCGTTGGCTCTGCACCCGCTGGTCGCGCAGGTCGCCGTGGTGGGCGTGCCTGATTCCGTGTGGGGGGAGCGGGGGGTGGCGTTCGTTGTCGCCACGCGGGGCGCCGCGGTCTCCGAGGACGAGATCCTCGCGCACGCGCGTCGCAATCTGGCGGGCTTCAAGGTTCCCGTCCGCGTCGTATTCGTGTCGCGGTTACCCCATTCGGCTACGGACAAGGTCGTGAAGGCCAGACTGCGTGACCGGGCGATCACGCTGATGGAGGAGGCACATCATGACTGAGTTGCATGAGGCCGAAGAGGTGTCGTCCACGGCCGGCCGGCCCCTCACCAGGCGGGGCGAACAGACGCGCGCCAAGCTCTTGGAGGCGGCCGAGCATGTGGTCGCGGACATCGGCTATCACGAGGCGTCGATCGTGAAGATCACCGAACGTGCGGGCGTGGGGATGGGCACGTTCTACCTCTACTTCGACTCCAAGCAGACGGTGTTCGAGGCACTCGTGGTGGACCTCAACCGGCGGGTGAGGCATTCCATGGCCGCCGCGATGGAGGGGACGGGCTCGCGGGTCGAGGCGGAACGTGCCGGCTTCTCCGGGTTCTTTCGCTTCACGGCCCAGCACCCCGCCCTGTACCGCGTGGTGCGCGAGGCGGAATTCGTCTCCCCTCAGATGCTGCGGCTGCACTACACGCGCATCGTCGAGGGGTACATCGCGGGGCTCGAGGCGGCACAGGGCGTGGGCGAGATTGACCCCGGACTCGATCCGGAGGTGACCGCTTGGGCGCTCATGGGCATCGGCGAGCTCATCGGAATGCGCTACCTGCTGTGGGAAAGAGACTCTGACGGTCGGCCGCCTGTGGACCTCGATCCGGACGTCTTTGAGGCGATGATGCGATTCATTCAAAACGCCCTGACGCCCCCGCGTCGGGCGGAAAGCGAGGAGTCATGACGGACAGCATGAAGGGCAAGCGCGCGCTCGTCACCGGCGGTGCCAGCGGCATCGGCAGGGCGTGCGCCGACGCCTTCGCGACGCGCGGAGCCTACGTGACGATCGCCGATATCAACGCCGACGCAGCCGACGAGGCGGCGGCCGCCGTCGGGGGAGAGGCGTGGCATGTGGACCTATCGGACACACACTCCCTCGACGACCTGACGCTTGACGTGGACGTCCTCGTCAACAACGCGGGTTTGCAGCATGTCAGCCCCCTCGAGGAGTTTGACCCCGACAAGTTCCGGCTGCTCCACAGCATCATGCTGGTGGCGCCCTACCTGCTGATTCGCGCGGCGCTGCCGGCCATGTATGAGCGGGGCTGGGGGCGGGTCATCAACATTTCCAGCGTCCACGGCCTGCGGGCGAGCGCGTTCAAGTCCGCCTATGTTTCGGCCAAGCACGGGCTCGAAGGCTTGTCCAAGGTGACTGCTCTTGAGGGCGGTCCGCATGGCGTCACGAGCAACTGCATCAATCCTTCCTACGTCCGTACCCCGTTGGTCGAGAAGCAAATAGCGGACCAGGCGCGGGTGCACGACATACCGGAGGACGACGTGGTCTCGACGATCATGCTCGGGGAGACCGTCATCAAGAGGCTCGTTGAACCGCACGAGGTCGCCTCACTCGCGCTCTGGCTGGCGTCGGAGGACGCGGGCATGGTGACCGGGTCCTCGTACACGATTGACGGAGGGTGGACGGCGAAATGAGCAGTCACGACTACCGCACGGTGGACGTCCCCGTCGAGGGTGGCGCCCTGCGCGTGGGCGTCTGGGAGCCGATCGGCGAACACACCGCTGACGTGCTGATGATCCACGGAGTCACGTCCTCCCACCTGGCTTTCCCGTTCGTGGCCCGCCACCTTCCCGGCGTGCGGGTGATCGCCCCGGACCTTCGCGGACGCGGCCGCAGTTCCGAAGTCGAGGGGCCTGCCGGGATGGATGCGCACGCCCGCGATATGGGTGCGGTGCTCGATCACTTCGCGATCGATCGCCTGGTGGTCGTCGGCCACTCCATGGGTGGCTTCGTGGCCGTGGTGACCGCTCATCACCATTCCGATCGGGTGACCAAACTGGTGCTCATCGACGGCGGCATCCCGTTCGATGTTCCCGCTCAGATCCCACCTGACGACTTGGTGGCGGCGCTCTTGGGACCCACCGCAGAGCGCCTGTCGATGCGGTTCGCGGACGAGGACGCCTATCTCGCCTTGTGGCGAGAGCACCCCGCATTCGTCGCCGACTGGACCGATGAGCTCGAGGACTACGTCCGATATGACCTGGTGCCGGACGGCGACCAGCTACGCCCGGCTACGCGATACGACGTCGTCGTCCACGACACTGCCGACCTCGCGACCGGCTCTGCAATTCGCGACGCCCTCGCGGCACTGCACCACCCCACCCGGCTGGTGACGGTGTGGAAGGGGCTGGTCAATGAGAGGCCCGGGCTGTACGCACCCGAATACCTTGAGCGGGCCCTCCCGCTGCTGCCGACGGTCACTCACGAACGGATCGATCGCTTCAACCACTACACGATCGTGCTGTCGCCCGCAGGCGGCGCCCTCATGGCCCAGGTGATCGGCACCGAGATCGATGCAGCCGCACAGGAAGGAACCCAGAAATGATGGACAAGACCTATGAATCGGCGGCGGCGGCCGTCGCGGATATCGAGGACGGAGCCTCCATCGCCGTGGGTGGCTTCGGCCTGTGCGGCAACCCGATGGCGCTGATCGAGGCCCTTCTCGCGCAGGGCACGACGGATCTTTCGATCGTCTCCAACAATTGCGGGGTAGACGACTGGGGACTGGGAGTCCTTCTCGCGGCACGTCGGATTCGCAAGATGACGTCGTCCTACGTGGGCGAGAACAAGGACTTCGAGCGCCAGTTCCTTGGCGGAGACCTTGAGGTGGAACTCACCCCACAGGGCACCTTGGCGGAGAAGCTGCGCGCGGGCGGATCGGGAGTCGCCGCGTTCTTCACACCCACCGGAGTCGGCACGCAGATGGCCGACGGCGGCCTCCCGTTGCGTTATGACGGCGCCGGTGGGATTGCCGAAGCGTCGGAGGCGAAGGAAGTGCGTCCCTTCACGATTCGGGGCCGCACGCGTGACTACGTCCTCGAGGAAAGCATCGTCACGGACTTTGCGTTGGTACACGCGGCTCTCGGTGACCGCCACGGCAACCTCGTCTTCAATAAGTCGGCGCGCAATTTCAATCCCCTCGCCGCCATGGCTGGCACGATCTGCATCGCCCAGGTGGAAAGACTCGTCGAACCTGGCGAGATCGACGCCGACGCGATACACCTGCCGGGCGTCTTCGTCCACCGGGTCGTGGAGGTGGGCGGGGCCATCGAGAAGCGCATCGAGAGGCGCACCGTGACCGAGTCGGAAGGGAAGTGACGTCATGCCATTGACACGAACGCAGATGGCCGCCCGGGCCGCATTGGAACTGGTCGACGGGTCCTACGTGAACCTCGGCATCGGATTGCCCACGCTGGTCCCAAGTCACCTGTCCGAGGGCGTCACGGTGGTCTTGCAATCCGAGAACGGCATCTTGGGGGTGGGTCAATACCCCACCGAGGAGGCCGTCGATCCCGACCTGATCAACGCCGGCAAGGAAACCGTGACCGTGCTACCCGGAGCGTCGTACTTCGACTCGGCGACCAGCTTCGGCATGATCCGCGGAGGCAAAATCGACGCCGCCATCTTGGGAGGCATGCAAGTGTCCAAGAATGGGGACCTCGCAAACTGGATGATCCCGGGGAAGATGGTGAAGGGACCCGGTGGCGCCATGGACTTGGTGCACGGTGCCCGGCACGTGGTGGTGCTCATGGAGCACGTGGCGCGCGACGGTTCACCCAAGATTGTCGAGACGTGCTCGTTGCCGTTGACGGGCAAGCGGGTGGTCGATCGCATCATCACGGACCTTGCGGTGATTGACGTCACCGGACGCGGGCTTGTGCTGGTGGAACTGGCTCCCGGGGTGAGTGCCGAGGAGGTCGCTGCGGCCACAGAAGCGCCCCTGATCGTGGAGCTGGCGTCATGAGCGGGCCGGAGGTGGTGATCGTCGCCGCCGCGCGCACCCCTCAGGGCAAGTTGCTCGGGGCGTTGTCGTCGCTGACCGCCGTTGATTTGGGGGCGGCCGCCATCCGCGGGGCGCTGGCACAGGGCGCGATCGACCCGGAACTGGTCAACGCCGCCATCATGGGACAGGTGCTGCAGGCCGGAGCCGGACAGAATCCCGCGCGTCAGGCATCCATCGCGGCCGGCATCCCGTGGAGCGTTCCTGCTCACACTGTCAACAAGTTGTGCCTGTCGGGGCTGTCGTCGATCGTCGACGCCTCTCGCATGATCCGCCTCGGCGACGCGACCGTGGTCGTTGCAGGGGGCATGGAGTCCATGAGCAATGCTCCGCACCTGCTGCCAAGTTCCAGAACCGGCTGGAGGTACGGCTCCGTAGAGATGCTGGACCACATGTCACGTGACGGCCTGACCGATGCTTTTGATGGCGACAGCATGGGCGCGTCGACCGAGCGCCACAACACCCGGTTGGGAGTGTCGCGCGAGGATCAGGACACCGTGGCGGCGCTCTCGCACCAGCGGGCAGCCAAGGCCGCGGCTGACGGGATGTTCGACGCGGAGATCGTGCCCATCGAGGTGCCCCAGCGTCGGGGCGAGCCAGTGGTGATCACCGCAGACGAGGGCGTCCGACCGGACACAACGGTCGAGACCTTGTCGCGGCTCCGGCCCGCATTCTCGCCGGAGGGGTCCATCACAGCCGGCAACGCCTCGGGGATTTCCGACGGCGCCGCGGCGGTCGTGGTCACCACCCGCGACAACGCCGACGCACATGGCTGGGCTGTGCTGGCGGTGATCGGGGCGTACGGAGAGGTGGCCGGCCCCGACAATTCCCTTCAGGAGCAGCCAGCGCGCGCCATTGAGCAAGCGTGCACACGGCACGGTATTGCGCCGGGGGACTGCGACTTCATCGAGATCAACGAGGCCTTCGGCGCCGTGGTCGCGCGGTCGCGGGACCAGCTGGGGGTCTCCGCCGATATCGTCAATATTCACGGGGGAGGTATCGCGATGGGCCACCCGATCGGCGCCTCCGGGGCACGTGTCGCCGTGCATGCCGTCCACGAACTGTCACGCAGGGGCGGCGGCACGGCCGTGGTGGCTCTGTGCGGCGGTGGGGGACAGGGTGAGGCGTTGATCCTCACACTGTGACGGTGTCCGGCCGTCACGGCGCTGCCTGCCTTCAACAACGTCGCGTCACCAGAGTCTTCGCTGTGTAGGCCTAGCCGTCCAGGTGGCGTTCGTCGACTCCGTTGTAGACGGAGAGTGGGCGGATCAGCGAGTTGGACGCGAGTTGTTCCATGATGTGCGCGGTCCACCCAGTGAGGCGGGAGGCAACGAACAGCGGGGTGAACATCTCAGTGTCAAAGCCGATCAAGTGGTACGCCGGGCCGGAGGGGTAGTCCAGGTTCGGCTTGATCGCCTTGCGCGATTGCATCGCTTCGTTGAGCGCGTCGTAGAGTTCGGCCATATCGGGGCGGTCGTACTCGACGATGAGCGTGTCGAGCGCCTTCTTCATGGTGGGGACGCGGGAGTCGCCGTTCTTGTAGACGCGGTGGCCGAATCCCATGATCTTTCGCTTGTCCGCGAGTGCCCGCTCGAGCCAAGCATCGGCGTTGTCTGCCGTGCCGATCTCGTCGAACAGGTGCATGACGGCCTCGTTGGCGCCTCCGTGCAGAGGTCCCTTGAGGGCGCCGATGCCCGCCACCACCGCCGAGTAGAGGTCGGACAGCGTCGAGGTGACGACGCGGGCGGTGAAGGTGGAGGCGTTGAAGGAGTGCTCGGCGTAGAGAATCATCGACACGTTGAAAGCGTCCACCACCACGTCGCTCGGGACTTCTCCGAAGGCCATGGAGAGGAAGTTGGCGGAGTAGCCGAGGTCGTCACGTGGCTCGACCAGATCTTGATGCCGACGACGCCGCTGGTCGTAGGCGACGATGGCCGGCAGCTTCGCCAGCAGGGTGATCGATTTCGACAGGTTCGACTCCACCGACGGGTCGGCGGCCGCCGGGTCGAGAGCACCGATCACGCTCACGGCGGTGCGGAGGACGTCCATCGGGTGCGCCGTCAGCGGCAGGTCGTCAATCACGCGCTTCACGATCGGATCGAGGGAACGCTGAGAACGTTCGAGAGCCTTGAACTCGGCAAACTGCCGCGCATCGGGAAGCTCCCCGTGCCACAGCAGGTAGGCCACTGCCTCGAAGCTCCTGCTCGCGGCCAGTTCCGGCACCGGATAGCCGCGATATAGCAACGAGTTAGATGCGGTGTTGACCGTGGAAATGGCGGTGTAGTCGGCCGGCACCCCGGCGAGACCCTTGTAGACGTCTTTGTCTTCCAGCACTGCGAACTCCTTTGAGGTAGTGGGTCTGCTCAGGGGGGTGTGCCTCTAGAGGCTGAAGTTGAAAACGGACTCGTCGAAGGTGTTGTAACCCGCGTAGTCGTTGAGCTCATAGAGCCTCGCCCGGGTCTGCATGTTGGCGACCTCCGAGTTCAAAGAGCCCTCTGCGACCAGGGTGTCCAGGCCGCGCTCAGCCGCTCCCATCGCGAGTCGCAGTAGCGAGACTGGGTAGATCACGATGTTGACGCCCACGTTGGCGAGTTGCTCGTTGGTCAGCAGTTCGGACTTGCCGAACTCGGTCATGTTGGCAAGCAACGGCACGTCGATGGCGCCCCGCATTGCCTCGAACTCGGAGAGGTCCTTCATCGCCTCCGGGAAGATCGCGTCCGCTCCCGCATCCACTAGCTCCTTCGCCCGATCGACCGCCGCGGAGAGGCCCTCGACGGCCCGAATGTCGGTGCGCGCCATGACCAGCAGGTTGGGATCGCGACGCGCGTCCGTGGCCGCACGGATGCGCTTGACCGCGGTATCCGAGTCGGCAATGGCTGTGCCGTCGAGGTGGCCGCACCTCTTGGGGTTGACCTGGTCCTCGATGTGTAGACCAGCGACCCCGGCATCTTCGAGTGTCTGCACGGTGCGGGCGACGTTCATCGGTTCGCCGAAACCGGTATCTGCGTCGATGAGCGTCGGCAGGTCGGTCATCCGCGAGATCTGGCCGCCGCGGTTGGCCACCTCGGTGAGCGTCGTCAGCCCGATGTCGGGAAGTCCGAGATCGGCCGCGATGACCGCGCCCGAGATGTACACGCCCTCGAAGCCCTTCTGTTGGATCAGATTCGCGCTCAGCGGGTTGAACGCACCCGGAATTCGCAGCAGCTTTCCGCTGTCGAGTGACCGTCGAAACGCGGCCCGCTTCTGGGCGGCGGGAATCTTTGAATACAGCACAGTGCTGGTCCTTCCGTTGGGGCTTAGAAAATGCCTGCGGGGTTGCGGATGTCGGACAGATCGGCGGTGACATTCAGGCCAGTGAGTTCAGCTGCCGTCAACTCGGGTAGCCGCTGGGCGATGTCGAGAAACCGATCGATCTCCGCGCCGGCGAGCACGCCGTCTGCCAGGATTCGGAACTTGTGGATGTACTGCGCACGTGCGAACGGTCGGGCTCCCAACGGATGCGCATCCGCCAACGCGATCTCTTCGACCAGTCGAGTGCCGTTGGTCAACTCGAATTCGACACGCCCGCCGAACGCCTTCTGGGCGGGGTCGACCGCGTGATAGCGCCGCGTCCATTCCGCGTCCTCGCGCGTGGTGACTTTGTGCCATAGCTCCACGGAGTCGGGTCGAGCAGCCCGCTGCGGGGAGTAGGACGCGCTGTGATCCCAGGAGCCGTCCTGCAGCGCGACCGTGAAAATGTAGGGAATCGAGTGATCAAGGGTCTCCCGGCTCGCCGTCGGGTCGTACTTCTGCGGGTCGTTCGCGCCTGACCCGATGACGTGATGCGTGTGATGGCTGGTGTGCAGAACCACCGACGCCACGTTCTTGGGATCCTTCAGTTCGGGGTGCTCCCGCCCCAGCTTTCGGGCGAGGTCGATCCAGGCTTGCGCCTGATACTCGGCCGAGTGCTCCTTGGTGTAGCTGTCGAGGATGGCGCGTCGCGGCTCGCCGGCCTCGGGGAGCGGAACCTCGTAGCGGGCATCCTTGCCGCCGAGCAACCAGGCGATCACGCCGTCCTCGCCCTCGTAGATGGGGGTCGGGCTGGTCTGCCCGCGCATCGCCCGGTCCACGGACTCGATGGCCGCCTTTCCCGCGAAGGCCGGCGCATGGGATTTCCACGTCGAGATCTCGCCCTTGCGCGACTGCCGTGTCGCTGTCGTCGTGTGGAGTGCCTGGCCGATGGCCTGGAAGATCGTCTCGGTGGGCAAGCCGAGCAGGGTGCCGATTCCGGCGGCGGCGCTCGGGCCTAGGTGGGCGACGTGGTCGATCTTGAACTCATGCAAACTGATGGCCTTCACCAGATCGATCTGGATCTCATACCCGGTCACGATGCCGCGCACTAGCTCCTCGCCGGTCTTGCCCATGTGCTGTGCCACGGCGAGAATCGGGGGGATGTTGTCACCCGGGTGTGAATACTCGGCGGCGAGGAACGTGTCGTGGTAGTCGAGTTCGCGCACCGCGACGCCGTTGGCCCAGGCGGCCCACTCCGGACTCGTCAGTGCGTCGGTCCCGAAGACGGTGGATCCTCTCCCGCCCCGCGAGACCAGATGTGCCGTGGCCTGGGAGCGCGACGAGACGATCGGCGCGCGGCGAAGTGACGCGGCTGCGACGCTTGCGTTGTCGATAATCCGGTTGATGACCATGGCCTCGACCTCGGCGGTTGCGGGGACGTTCTGGGCCGCCACCTCGGCGAGGCTCCAGGCGAGTTGCTTCTCGCGGGGCAAGGGTTCTGAGCTCGAGTAGACCCGAACGGGGTGAAGCTTCACGGGACGTTCCTTTCCAGGGACTTCAGGATGTAGCGAAGACTGCGGTGCAGGTGCAGTTGGGTCGCGTGGGCAGCGAGCGATTCCTCGCCATCGACGATGGCGTCAATGATCTGCACATGTTCTTGAGCCGCATCCCGTAGTCGCGCCGGGTCGTCCTGCGCGAGTCGACGGATCCGAGTGACGTGGGTGCGCACCCCGTTCAGAGTGGCGACAAGGGTCGGATTGCCGACTGCATGGTCGATGGTTGCGTCGAGCTCGCCGACCAACTCGTAGTAGCGGTGCTTGTCCGCAAGCAGTGCCTCGACATCTTGGAACTGTCGTTGGAGTCCCACAAAGACGGAAACATCGCGGCGCCGCGCGGCCAGCCGTGCCGCTTGCCCCTCGAGTGCCTGGCGAACCTCGAACAGCTCGGTCACATGATCGACTGAAACCGGCGTCACGACGAGGCCTCGACCTGCGTGCTTGGAGACAAGTCCATCGGCGCCCAGACGCGAGAGTGCCTCCCGCAATGGAGTGCGTGACACGCCCAGGCGTTCTGCTTGATCCACCTCGGTCAGCACCGTTCCCGGCGAAAGCTGTCCATCCAGGATCTCGCACCGGAGAGTGGTGTACGC
This sequence comes from Demequina sp., assembly GCF_016278765.1. Lineage (GTDB taxonomy): Bacteria > Actinomycetota > Actinomycetes > Actinomycetales > Demequinaceae > Demequina. Next base: position 15,717 of record NZ_JADQBE010000031.1, read on the forward strand.
GCGACTGCTTGCCCGTCCTCGTTGATCTCGGGCCTCCCTCATGTATGCACACTACTGCAATGTGGGGCACTTTGGGACGATTAGAGGGCTACATGTATACATTAGTCCTCGCGCCGCCGGAACGCCTCGACGCAGCGAGCGATCTCGCTGCCGGAGTGTGCCGCCGTCGCAACGTCGTCGGAGGTCGGCGCGTTCCGAGACGCGACGCGAGTGATCCGTCTCGGTGGATCCGCGATCTCCTTGTGGAAGGCTGGCGGCATGAATGACGCAGTTCTCATCGCTCACTGGAGCGAGGTTTACGCGCGTCCCGTCTCCGGCGGGGACTTCTCCGAACTCGAAGGAGTGACCCAAGAGGACGCGCCCTGGAGCTATGAGGAGTGAGTGCGGGAGGCATTGGCGGGCGCCACGAGCGCCCTCGACATCGGACCAGGGGGAGCAGAGTTCCTCTCGCAGATCGGTGACGCACTGCCGCGTGACACCGTGGCGACCGAAGGCTGGGAGCCGAACGTGCCCACCGCTTCGATGCGGTCATGGCCCGTCACGAGGCCTGCGACGCGGCAGAAATGGTCCGGGTTTTGCGGCCCGGGGGAGTGCTCGTGACCCAACAGGTAGAAGCGGAGAACCTGAGGCAGTTGCGAGTAGTGCTCGGCTTTGCAACGTCCTATCCGGAACAGACGCTTGAGTCTCACGTCGACTCCGCGTCCGCCGCGGGGCTCGTGATTGAACGCTCCGAGTTGTGGGAGGGGCAGACCACCTTTCCCCATGTGGCTTCGCTGGTGCGCTATCTCGCGATGGTGCGTGGGAGGCGCCCGGCGACTTTTCACCAGAGCGGCACGCGGACGTCTTGCTAGGACTCGAGCCCAAGAGTGCGCCCATCACCTTCGCGGGGCGGAGGTTTCTGCTGATGGCCCGACGCCCAGTCCATGCTGCGTGATACGAGCCGCGCGTCGCGGTTGCCTAGCGCGTTGCCACAAACGCGTCGACGCAGCGACGGATTTCATCGTCCGAGTGCGCGGCCGAGAGCTGCACCCGGATGCGGGCCTTGCCCAACGGCACCACGGGATACGAGAACGCCACTACGTACACGCCGTGCTCGAGCATGCGGTCCGCGACCTGTGCCGCCAGCGCAGCGTCGCCGAACATGACGGGCACGATGGGGTGCTGGCCGTCGAGCAGCTCGAACCCGGCGTCCGTCATCAGCGAGCGGAACAACTCCGCATTGTGCACCAGTCGCTTCCGCAGGTCGCCGCCGCCTTCAAGCAGGTCGAGCGCCGCGAGCGTTCCGGCCACCACCGCGGGCGCCACGGTGTTGGAAAACAGATACGGGCGCGCACGCTGGCGCAGCATCGCCACAATCTCCTTGTGCCCGGAGACGTATCCGCCGGACGCGCCGCCGAGCGCCTTGCCAAACGTGCCCGTGTAGATGTCGACGCGTCCCTCCACGCCCAACAGCTCGGGGGTGCCACGGCCGTGCTCGCCCATGAAACCCACGGCGTGCGAGTCGTCGACCAGCACCAACGCGCCGTAGCGCTCGGCGAGGTCGCAGATTCCCGGCAGGGGAGCGAGGTAGCCGTCCATCGAGAACACGCCGTCCGTGACGATGATGCGCTGGCGTGCGTCGGACGAGGCTTTGAGCTGCTCCTCCAGGTCGGCCAGGTCGCGGTTGCGGTAGCGCAGGCGACGCGCCTTGCACAGGCGGATGCCGTCGATCAGTGATGCGTGGTTAAGTTCGTCGGAGATGATCGCGTCCTCGGCTCCGAAGAGTGCCTCGAACACTCCGCCGTTCGCGTCGAAGCAAGAGGAAAACAGGATGGTGTCCTCGGTGCCAAGGAATGCCGACACGCGCCGCTCGAGCTCCACGTGCAAATCCTGGGTGCCGCAGATGAAACGCACGCTGGCCAGCCCAAAGCCCCACTGGTCCATCCCGGTCTTCGCGGCGTCGATGATCCGCGGGTCGTTCGCCAGCCCCAAGTAGTTGTTGGCGCAGAAATTCAGTACGTCGGCGCCGCCAGCGCTCACGACGGATGACTGTGCGCTTCCCAGCGGACGCTCAACTTTGAGCGTGCCCGCCGCGCGGATCTGGTCGAGCGCGTCGGTCAGTTGCGCCTGCATCGTTCCGTACATGCTTTCTCCTTTCGGTAGTTGGCCGCTAGGCGGGCGCGTCGGTCCAGTCGAGAACGACCTTACCCCCGTGCGCGGTGCGGGCCCTGGCGAAGCCCCGCTCCCAGTCTTGAGCAGGAATGCGATCCGTGACCACGAGGTCGAGCGCTGCTCGGAGTTCGGCGCTTGTCTGGAGCATCGCGCTCATGGCATTCCAGGTTTCGAACATCTCTCGCCCATAGATCCCGGAAATCGTCAGCATGTGGGTGACAACCTTCGCCCAGTCCACCTCGATGGGCCCCGACGGCAGGCCCAGCATCGCGACCCGGCCCCCGTGGGTGAGGTTGTCGATCATCTCCGGCAGCGCCGTGTGATCACCACTCATCTCGAGCCCCACGTCAAAGCCCTCCCTCATGCCGAGCCTTTGCTGAGCGTCGGCCACCCGCTCGGTGGCGACGTTGATGGCGAGGTCTGCCCCCACTTGCCGCGCGAGGCGGAGGCGCGGCTCGGAGACGTCTGTGACGACGATGAAGCGGGCGCCGACGTGGCGCACCACGGCCGCCGCCATGAGCCCTATCGGTCCGGCGCCGGTGATGAGCACGTCCTCCCCGACGAGCGGGAACTTGAGAGCGGTGTGTACCGCGTTGCCGAGTGGGTCGAAGATTGCGGCGAGGTCCAGATCTATACCCTCCGGATGGACCCAGACATTCGACTCGGGGAGAACCACGTATTCGGCGAAGGCGCCGTCGCGGTTGACGCCCAGGCCGGAGGTGCGGTTGCACATGTGGCGGCGGCCCGCACGGCAGTTGCGGCAGGTCCCGCACACGATGTGACCCTCGCCGGAGACGATGGCGCCCACGTGCACGTCGCGAACGCCGGAACCCACCGCCACGACCTCTCCACTGAATTCGTGCCCGGGGATGAGCGGTGGAATGATCGTCGCCGATGCCCATGGGTCCCACGACTCGATGTGGAGGTCGGTGCCACAGATCCCCGTTCGCAGCACACGGATCGTGACGTCAGCGTCGCCGGCAACCGGCTTGGGCACGTCGGCCAGTTCCAGACCGGGGCCCGACGCCTTCTTCACTAGTGCCCGCACGGCGCCCCTTTCCTCGCGGCCGACAGATCCGTCGAGCCGTGATCTCAGTATCTCGCTGTCAGCGGGCGTCGCGGCGCGGCCCCCCACGGCACCAGCATCAACGTGACGCGTCGATAGTCCCCAGACTCCGGGTGGCGAGACCGCGAAATTCACTCGGTGAACGCAGTCGATCCGAGGAACAAAGTCGCGGCGACGGCGTCGTAGGCGCCGAGCGGCGAGGGGTTCTCCACCATCGTCCACGCGGGAAGGGCGATGGCGAGAAGCAACGCGTTTTGAGCAGGCGGTGGCCACACCCCCGCAGACGCCCACTTCGGCGCGAGCAAGCTCAAAGCCCCAAACCAAGCGTCTGCGGTGGATGTGACCAGGCCTCCGCGGCGGCGTTACCGCGTGTCGCCGCCACCCTTCACCACGGCGGCGCGCCCCGCCTCGAGCCTTGCCACCGGGATCCGGAACGGCGAGCACGAGACGTAGTTCAAGCCCACGGCATGGAAGAAGTGAATCGACTCCGGATCGCCGCCGTGTTCGCCACACACGCCCAACTTGATGTCGGGGCGGGTGGAGCGACCCTCCTCGATCGCAATCTTCATGAGGCGACCGACCCCCAGCCGGTCAACGGACTCGAAGGGCGACACGCTGAATACGCCCTTCTCGGTATAGGGATTGAAGAACGCTCCCTCGACGTCGTCTCGCGAGAAGCCCCACGTAGTCTGGGTGAGGTCGTTGGTACCAAACGAGAAGAACTCGGCCACGTCCGCCATCCGGTCCGCCGTCAAGGCGGCACGCGGGAGTTCGATCATGGCGCCCACCGGGATATCCAACTCCACACCCTGCTCGGCCGCGACGGTTGCCAGGATCGCATCCGCCTCGTCCTTGACCAGGTGCAGCTCCATCACCGACGCCGCGAGCGGGACCATGATCTCCGCGTGCGGCGTGCCGCCGGCCTTGATGCGCGCGGCCTGAGCCTCGGCGATCGCCCGCATCTGCAACGTGAACAGGCCCGGGATCACGATGCCGAGGCGCACGCCGCGCAGTCCGAGCATCGGGTTTGCCTCGTGCATGCGCTGCACTGCAGGCAGGAGGAGCGCGTCCCTGTCCACGTCGGGACCCGTCTCCCCGCGTTCCTTGGCCAGTGCCACCTTGACTGAGAGCTCGGTCAGGTCCGGCAGAAACTCGTGAAGCGGCGGGTCGATGAGTCGAATGGTGACCGGGAGCCCGTCCATCTCGGCGAGCAGGCCGATGAAGTCCTCGCGTTGCAAGGGTAGAAGTGCGTCGAGCGCCACCTGCCGCTCATCGTCCGTGGTCGCCAGAATGAGGTGTTCGACCAGTTCGCGCCGCTCGCCCAAGAACATGTGTTCTGTGCGGCACAGGCCGATGCCCTCGCCGCCCCACATGCGGGCCCGCTTGGCGTCGTCCGGTGTGTCGGCGTTCGCGTAGACGCCCAACCGTCTCGCGGCGTCGGCATGGCTCAGGATCTCGTGGACGGCGACGACCAGGTCGCGCGTGTTCTCATCGTCCTCGGGCAGTTCAGAAAGCGCGACGTCGAGACCCTCCTCGAGGTAGCGCACCACGGGGGAGGGCATGACAGGCACGCTCCCGAGGAACACCTCGCCGGTGGAGCCGTCGATGGCGATGATTTCGCCCTCGGTGACCACGCGGTCGCCCACGGTGACGGTTCTGGCGTGGGCGTCGACGTCGAGCGCCTCGGCGCCCACCACGCAGGTGGTGCCCATGCCGCGCGCCACCACGGCGGCGTGAGAGGTCTTGCCGCCCCGACAGGTGAGCACACCCACGGAGGCGATCATGCCGCCCAGGTCGTCGGGGTTGGTCTCCCGACGCACCAGGATCACGTCCTTGCCCTGTGCGGCCCACTCCTGGGCGGTGGCCGAGGCGAACACGGCGGCGCCCACGGCGGCCCCGGGGGAGGCGGCCATGCCCTTTGCCAGCAACTGACGCTCGGCGTTGGGGTCGAACTGCGGAAACATCAGCTTGTTGAGCTGTTCCCCGGTGACCCGCTCAAGCGCCTCATCCTTGGTGATGATGTGCTCATCGACCAGCTGATTGGCGATGCGGAACGCGGCCGCGGCGGTGCGCTTGCCCACCCGGGTCTGCAGCATCCACAGCTTGCCCCGCTCGACGGTGAACTCGATGTCGCACAGGTCGCGGTAGTGGCTTTCGAGAGTGCGCATGGCTTGCCGCAGTTCGTCGAATGCCTTCTTGTCGAGCCTCTCGAAGTCGGCCAGGGACAGGGTGTTCCTGATGCCAGCCACCACGTCCTCGCCCTGCGCGTTCGGCAGGTAGTCGCCGTAGTCGCCCACCATGCCGGTCGACGGGTCGCGAGTGAAGCAGACGCCCGTTCCGGAGTCGTCGCCGAGGTTTCCAAAGACCATGGCCACGATGTTGACCGCGGTGCCGAGATCGTCGGAGATGCGCTCGCGCCGGCGATACAAGCGCGCGCGTTCGGTGTTCCAGGAGTTGAACACCGCTTCGATAGCCAGGTCCAGCTGCTCACGCGGCTGCTGCGGGAAGTCGCGGCCGGACTCGGCCTTGACGATGGCCTTGAACTCGTCCACCAGGTCGCGCAGGTCCTCGGCAAGAAGATCCGTATCGGCCGTGATCCCCCGCTCCTCCTTCTTCGCCTCCAGCGCGTTGCTAAACAGTTCGCCGTCAATGTCGAGCACCGTCTTGGCGAACATCTGGATCAGGCGCCGGTAGGAGTCCCAGGCGAAGCGGGCGTCTCCCGCGAACAACGCGAGCCCCTCAACGGAGGCGTCGTTGAGGCCGACGTTGAGGACGGTCTCCATCATTCCCGGCATCGAGAACTTCGCACCCGAGCGCACGGACACCAGCAACGGATCGTGGGTGTCTCCCAGCAGCCGCCCGAGCGAGTCTTCGAGACGCCGAAGCGCCATGGTGACCTGCACACGCAGTTCCGGAGGGAGTGTCGAGGTCTTCATGTAGATGCGACACGCATCGGTCGTGATCGTGAAGCCTGGGGGCACCGGCAGCCCCAGATTCGTCATCTCGGCAAGGTTGGCGCCCTTGCCCCCAAGGAGGTCCTTGAGGTCTCGGTTGCCCTCGCTGAAGTCATAGACGTACTTCTCCACGACACACTCCCATCCACGGGTCCCGGCACCATTGCCGAGACTCTGTCAGTCTCCCCAAGGTCGGCGTGCCGAAGGGGGGGCTTAGGGCCCGGGTAGACGGGCCTCCGAGCCGGGGACCGTGCGAGGCGAGGGGAGGTCGACCACTCGCCCACCGCGACGAGTGCGATTGCCCCTTCCATTCCCGAGCGACTCGTGGAGCCCCACCCGTGTCGCTAGCGAACCATTGACCCGTCATATGCCCACTGCCATGATGAATCCAGGCAAAGGTGCCCCGCCTAGGCCGGGAAGTTGGTCCCCATGGAACTCTCGGATCGCGCGCGCGGCGCGCAGCTGGAAATCGACAAGGTCACCGACTTCTTCGGAGTCATGGGTGCGCTGGCCGATCAACCCGACGCCCTCGACTTCACCTTCGGAAACCCGCACGAGATGCCTTTGCCTGGCCTTGTCGAGGCATTGCGCGCCCAGGTGGAGCCACAGACCGTCGATTGGTTCGCCTACAAGTCGAGCGTGCGGACGGCGCAGCAGGCCGTCGCCGACGGGCTGACGGCCGAGTTGTCTATGCCCTTCGAGCCGGACGACATCGCCATGACGCAGGGAGCGTTTGGGGCCATCAACCTCGCCTTTCACCTGCTGGCGGACCAGGGCGACGAGGTGATCGTGCCGGTCCCAGGGTGGTTCTGCTACGCACCGATGCTGCGTGCCGCCAATCTTGTGCCCGTGGGAGCATCCCTCGAGCCCGTTTCATGTGATCTCGACGTGGAGGCCATTGCACGAGCCATCACCCCGCGCACCCGAATCGTGGTGGTGAATTCGCCCGCCAACCCCACGGGGCGCGTTTACACCCGCGCCCAGCTGGATGATCTCGCGACAGTCTTGAACGAGGCCTCGGACCGCATCGGCCGCCGGATCTGGCTGCTGTCCGACGAGCCGTATCGTCGCATCCGCTTTGACGACATCCCGTTCACCACCCCCGCGGCCGCATACCCATGGACCATGATCGATTACAGCTACGGCAAGGTGCTGCTCGCGCCGGGGCAACGGGTCGGCTATCTCGCGTTGTCGCCTTCAATGCCCGATGTTGACAAGCAGGCATTCCGCGACGCGTTCACCCCAGTCCAGCTGGCACTCGGCTGGAACTTCCCGAACGCGATCATGCAGTACGCGGTTCCCGCCTTGGAGTCGGTGTCCATCGACATGGTCGAGTACACCGCGAGACGCAATCGCATGTGTGGCGCCCTGCGCGATGCGGGCTACGAGATTACCCGCCCGGAAGGCACGTTCTACCTGTGGGGTCGAGCGCCGGGTGGCGACGGTGACGCGTTCTGCATGCATATGGCCGAGCGTGGGGTGCACCTCATGCCCGGAAGCCTGTTCGACCGACCGGAGCACTTCCGCATCAGCCTCACGGCGACGATGGAGACCATCGAGAAGGCGTTGCCTATGCTCGTCGACGCCGCGTCATTCGGCTCGTAACGGGGTAGCGAAAATCGCTTAGGTGCGCCGGGGCTTGCGAGGTCCCTTGTCACTGCGGCCCCGCATTGGCCCTTGGTCTGGGCGAATCTCGATGAGTTTGCCGCTGATGCGGGTTCCGGAGAGTCTGCGCAGCGTGTCGTTCGGCAACTGGGCGGGAAGGTCTACCAAGGAGAAGTCCGGGTGAATCTTGATGGCACCGAAGTCCCCGCGACTTAACCCGCCCTCGTTGGCGATGGCGCCCACGATCTGGCGGGGCTCCACCTTGTGCCTCTTGCCCACGGCGATGCGGTACGTCGCCATCGGCCCGGAGGCCTCGCGTCGGAAACGCTCTCCCTTGGGGGCATGCTGCGAACGGGAACGGGGTCCGGCCTGGTCCCTGTCGGGAGCAAACTGCGGTGCCCGCACCTCTTCCGCCGGGTCCAGCAGCAGGGGTGTCTCTCCCTGCGCCACCACCGCGAGAGCGGCGGCGACGTCGGCCTCGGGAACGTCGTGGTGTTCGACGTAGTGGCCCACAATGTCGCGGAACGCCTGAATGCGTTCCACCTGGCTCAGCGCCTCCGTGATGCGGTCGTCAAACCGCGTGAGTCGAGTGGCGTTGACGTCGTCCACGCTCGGCAGGTGCATCTGCGTCAGCGGCTGGCGCGTGGCACGCTCGATCGAGCTCAGCAGCCGTCGTTCGCGCGGGGTAACAAAGCTGATCGCGTCGCCCGTGCGGCCCGCGCGACCTGTACGGCCCACCCGGTGAACATAGGACTCAGTGTCAATCGGAATGTCGAAGTTCACGACGTGGCTGATGCGGTCCACATCCAGGCCGCGCGCCGCCACATCGGTGGCAACCAGAATGTCCAGCTTTCCGTCCCGCAACTGCTTGATGGTGCGCTCTCGCTGGGCCTGCACCACGTCGCCGCTGATAGCGGCCGCGCCGTAGCCGCGGGCCCGGAGCTTTTCTGCGAGCGTCTCGGTCTCGTTCTTGGTGCGGGTGAAGACGATCATGGCCTCGAAGTTCTCGACTTCGAGAATGCGGGTAAGGGCGTCGACCTTCTGCGGATACGAAACCACCAGGTACCGCTGCGTCAGATTGACGGACGTGCTCGTCTTCTCCTTGACAGTGATTTCCTGGGGCTCATGGAGGTATTTCGCTGACAAGCGCCGGATCTGGGCCGGCATCGTGGCCGAGAACAGTGCCACCTGCTTGGTCTTGGGAGTCTGAGCGAGAATCGTCTCGACGTCTTCCGCGAAACCCATCTTGAGCATCTCGTCGGCCTCGTCCAGAACCAGGTACTTGACCTCGGACAGGTCCAGGGTGCCCTTCTCGAGGTGATCCATAATCCGGCCGGGAGTTCCCACGACGACGTGAACGCCGCGCCTGAGCGCGGACAGCTGCGTGCCGTAGCCCTGACCGCCGTACACAGGAAGTACGTGTACTCCCTTGGTGCCAGAGGCATACCGTTCGAACGCCTCACACACCTGCAGGGCGAGCTCGCGGGTAGGTGCGAGGACCAGCGCCTGGGGATTCTTCTGGAAGTGGTCCAGCCTTTGGAGGATCGGCAAGGCGAAGGCCGCGGTCTTGCCCGTTCCCGTCTGGGCGAGGCCGATGACGTCACGGCCCGCCAGGAGCGGCGGAATGGTCGCCGCCTGAATGGCCGACGGGGTCTCGTAGCCGACATCTTTGAGGGTCTTGAGAATGGCGGCATCGAGCCCGAGGTCTGAAAATGTGGGTCCGGAGTCCGACTCAGTGGCCGGTAGGGAAGACGCAGGCATGCCTCAACGGTAGGCCCTGAAAGCGTCCGTGGCAGGCACGCGGACCGATTCGCTCCCATTGGGGCCCCGCAAATGGGCACGGAGGTAGGCGCGCTGCTGTTCGGCGGGTCGTGCTGCCTCTAGTCTCAGTTCATGGGAGATCTCGATACCCTTCGCACCGCGCAAGCCGCCGTGGCGGTGTGTGTGTTTCTCCTGCTGAGCCTGGGCACCTACAGACCCACGCATTCGGCCTTTGCCGCGTGGTGGAGCGGTGTTGTCGCCGCGTCCGCGATGGGTACCCTGGCTTACGTCGTCGGGGAGGGCTCGACCGCGACCGCCGCTGCGGTGATCGGCAACGGTGCTTCCGTGCTGGGCGCGTCGTTTGCTTGGGGGGCGGCGCGTTCGCTGCGGGGGCTCCGGGTGCGGTGGTGGTTCCTTGCGGGCCCCGCCGTTGCGACCGGGCTTGCGACGTGGTGGGAGCGGCCCGAAGGGAACTCGTGGCCCGCGGGTGCGTCGTTACTGGCGGCAATGGCGGCAATGCTGGGACTGTCGGCGGCGGAATTGGTCGCGGAGTACCGTACCAACGTGCGCGGGGGGCGTGTGGACCGACGCGCAGAGACGGGACCCGCGATCGCGACCCTGATGGTCGCGTCGGTATTGGCCTCGGCGTTCTATGTGGTGCGACTTGTGACGTTCCTGTCCGTGGGTCCCGACTCGGATTTCTATCGCGACTGGGTCGGCCCCTTCACCACCACTTTTCTGATCATGCTCATGCTGGTGGTGGTTTCGTACACCGTCACCGCACTCAGTCATTATGAGATGGCGCTCGCGTGGAGAGCGAAGGCATCTACGGATGATCTCACCGGCCTGCTACACCGTTCCGCGTTCGTGGAACGTGTCGAGAACCTCATGCGTGACCGCACGGACGGCGGCGCGGTGGCTACGGTCATCGTCGCCGACATCGACCACTTCAAGGACGTCAACGACGTGTACGGGCACAGTTATGGAGACGCCGTGCTCGCGGGCTACTCGCAGGCCATCCGGACGGTTCTTGGGGACGGGGATCTTGCCGCGAGGTTCGGCGGCGAAGAATTCGTGGTCTTCTTGAACGACGCGGATGCCGACAGGGCGATAAAGGTGACGGGTGCCATCAACGACACCTTCATCGACTCCGCCGACCCCGATCGGCACATCCCGACGGTGAGCTACGGAGTCGCGGTCATCCAGGACCACATGAGTCTCCATGAGACCATCCAATTGGCTGACGACGCCCTCTATCGAGCCAAGAGGGCGGGGCGTGCCAGGGTGGTCGCGCACCAGGACGGCGACCTGTAGCGGCGCACATCGCGTGATCGTGGGGGACCGGCGTCCCGGACGAGAGACGATCAAGGCGCCTAGCGTCGACATACATGGTTCCGTTCTACGACCCGATGCGTACATACGAGGACAATGATGCGCACGGCCCGTTCGGCGGCTTTCGGGAGCCTTCGCCGTACGTGTGCGCTGGAAGTCCCTGCGCGGAATTCCTCGGCCATGCGGTGAACCGCCCCTTTGGGATTCCCGCCGGCCCGTTGCTCAACGCCGCATTCTGTGAGGCGGCGTTCCGGACCGGATATGACGTCAACGTGTACAAGACAGTGAGGACCCGCGCCCGCCAGGCACACCCCTTCCCCAACACGCTCGCGGTACACCTGGACGGGCCCTTGACCGTGGAGCGCTCTCGGCTTCCCGTTGTTGCGGACAACGATTTCCGACACGTCACGAGCATCACGAACTCCTTGGGCGTGCCATCGCGAGATCCCGACGAGTGGCAACCTGACATGGCTTCCGCAGTGCTTGCGGCGGGGCGAGGTCAACTGCTCGTGGGGTCCTTTCAAGGCACGCGGGATGATGAGGCCGTGGGCGACCGGGAGTCGGCATACATTGCCGACCATGTGCGCGCGGCGACGCTCGTGGCCGAGACGGGTGCGCGGGTCCTTGAGTTGAACCTCAGTTGCCCGAACGAGGGCGCCGCCGACCTGCTGTGTTTCGACACGCCGATGGTGGTCAAAGTCGCCGATGCTGTCAAGAACGCCGTGGGGGATCTGCCCGTGGTGCTGAAGTTGGCGTACTTTGTCGAAGATCCCCCGCTGGCGCAGCTGGTGGCCGCCACGCGCGACATCGTGCAGGGGTACGCGGCGGTCAATACGATCTCCGCCACGGTGGTGCGCCCGGACGGTCGCCAAGCCTTGCCTGGCGAGGGTCGGGACGTGGGGGGCGTGTGTGGCGCCGCGATCGCGTGGGCCGGGCTGGAGATGGTGGGGCGCCTGGCCGCGCTGCGAGACCGCGGACGTCACGACTTCTCGATCATTGGGGTCGGAGGGGTGCGGAGTCAAGAGGATTACGCCGCTATGCGACACGCCGGTGCCGACGTGGTCATGAGCGCGACTGGCGCGATGTTTGATCCGTTGCTGGGCGTGCGTATTCAGGGCGCTGCTGAGGGCGCGCGCTCTCGCTGACAGGTGGGTCCAGGGACCAACGGCCTATGGATGCCCAAACACTAGAAATAGTGTTGGTGCTTCGCCTTTCACACCATATGTAGTGGTCGGCGGGACCACGAGAGACTGCCCCGAGTGGTGCAATGTCGAAGCGATTGTCAGCAGCAGAGGAGCACCATGAGCATCACGGACCTGAACGGCACGGCATCCCCGGCGGAGGCCTCGAGCGATCAGGCGACGCTCCTCGTCGTCAAGCGTGACGGCCGCACCTTGCGTTTTGATGACGGGCGCATCGGCGCGGCCCTGACAAAGGCCTTCGCGGCGGTCCACGGTGAACGTGGGGCCATGCATGAGCGGTCGATCAAGCACCTCGTCACGCGCGTCGACAAGGAGCTCGCGGAGCGCTTCGTGGGCGAGGTCAAGATCTACGAGATCCAGTCCGTGGTGGAGCACGTGCTCCTGGAGGCCCGGGAGTACGACGTCGCGCAGGCGTATATCGACTACCGCGTGCAGCGTGACTTCTCGCGCAGCAAGGCGACGGACCTCAACCACTCCATCGTGAAGCTGCTCGACAAGGACTCGAGCGTGGTGAACGAGAACGCCAACAAGGACGCCGAGGTGTTCAATACGCAGCGGGACCTGACGGCGGGCACGGTGGGCAAGGCCATCGGGCTGCGCATGTTGCCGGCTCACGTCGCAAACGCCCACCAGAAGGGCGACATTCACTACCACGACCTCGACTATCACCCCTATGCACCGATGACGAACTGCTGCCTCATCGACTTCGAGACGATGCTGTCCAAGGGTTTCCGTATCGGCAATGCGCAGGTGGACTCGCCCCGGTCCATCGGCACGGCGACGGCGCAGATTTCGCAGATCATTGCGAACGTGTCCTCGAGTCAGTACGGAGGCTGCACCGTCAACCGCATCGACGAACTGCTGGCCCCCTACGCGGCCATGAACCACGCGAAGCACGAGGCCGACGCGGAGCAGTGGATCGAGGACGTCGACCGGCGCGCCGAATTCGCCGCATCGAAGACCCGTAAAGACATCTACGACGCCATGCAGTCGCTCGAATACGAGATCAACACGCTGTTCACGTCCAACGGGCAGACGCCGTTCACCTCGTTGGGGTTCGGTTTGGGCCACGGATGGTACGAGAAGGAGATCCAACGCGCGATCCTTCAGAACCGCCTCAGCGGACTCGGCAAAGAGGGACGCACCGCGATCTTCCCCAAGCTGCTGTTCACCATCAAGGAGGGGCTCAACCGCAAGGCCGGCGATCCGAACTACGACATCAAGGAACTCGCCGTCGAGTGCGCCACCAAGCGCATGTACCCCGACGTGCTGAACTACGACAAGATCGTCGAACTTACGGGCTCCTTCAAGGCCCCCATGGGCTGCCGGTCTTTCCTGCAAGGGTGGGAGGACGAGAACGGCGACGACCGCGTCGAGGGGCGCATGAATCTCGGCGTCGTGACCCTCAATTTGCCGCGCATCGCCCTGGAGTCTGAGGGCGACGTCGGCATCTTCTGGGCGCTGCTTGAAGAACGCCTGGCGACGATGCGCGACGCCATCATGTACCGCGTGGAGCGGTGCAAGGAGGCCGTGCCGGGCAATGCGCCCATCCTCTACGTCCACGGTGCATTTGGTAAACGTCTCAACCCCACGGACGAGGTCGACACCTTGTTCCGAGGCGGACGCGCGACGGTGTCGCTCGGGTACATCGGGCTGTACGAGGTCGCGACGGCCTTCTTCGGTCCCGAGTGGGAGAGCAACCCCGACGCCAAGCACCTGACGTTGAGCGTGCTGGAGTCGCTCCAATCGCACGCCAAGGAGTGGACCGCGGAGTCGGGGTATCAGGTGAGCGTGTACTCGACGCCGAGCGAAAGCCTCACGGATCGTTTCTGCCGTCTCGACAAGGAACGTTTCGGTTCGGTCCCAGACATCACCGACAAGGACTACTACACGAACAGTTTCCACTACGACGTGCGCAAGAGCCCCACGCCGTTCGAGAAGCTCGACTTCGAGGCGGAGTACGCGCGTTACACGTCGGGTGGGTTCATCCACTACTGCGAGTACCCGGTGCTCCAGCAGAACCCGAAGGCGCTCGAGGCGGTGTGGGACTACTCGTATGACCGCGTGGGCTACCTCGGAACGAACACGCCCATCGACCGCTGCTACGAGTGCGGATTCGCGGGCGACTTCACCCCGACAGCCCGCGGCTTCTCATGTCCGGGATGTGGCAACGAGGATCCGCGTACCTGTGACGTCGTCAAGCGCACGTGCGGCTACCTGGGCAATCCCCAGCAACGGCCGATGGTTCACGGACGCCACACGGAGATCGCCGCCCGTGTGAAGCACATGCCCGCCGACGACAACCGCGTGCCGTTGTCTGCACTCGACTAGGGGAGCGCGTCATGTCCCTCACGCCCATCCCGAGGCTGTGGAAGGCCGAGAAGGTCAGTCACAAATACGTCGCCGACTACAAGCCGTTTTCGTTTGTGGACGGCGAGGGAGTGCGTTGCAGCCTGTACGTCAGCGGGTGCCTGTTCAAGTGTGAGGGGTGCTTCAACGAGGGTGCGTGGAGCTTCCGATGCGGGCAGCCCTACACCGATGAACTGGGCGACCGGATCATGGCCGACCTCGCTCACCAGTCCGTCCAGGGGCTATCAATCCTGGGAGGCGAGCCGTTCCTCAACACCCAGGTATGCCTTGACGTGGTGGGCCGTTTGCGCGCCGCGTACGGCCACACCAAGGACGTGTGGTGCTGGAGCGGCTACACGTTCGAGGAACTGATCGCGGACTCCGAAGACAAGCTGGCCCTGCTTGCCGAAGTCGACGTCTTGTGTGAGGGCCGCTTTGAAGAGCATCTGAAGGACCTTTCGCTGGCGTTTCGCGGCAGCAGCAACCAACGGGTGCTGGACGCACGGGCCTCGCTTGCTGCGGGGAGTCCGATCAGGTGGACCGGCAGCGATTAGGGGTTGCTGCGCGCCGCGAAGGCTCCCCGGAGTGACACCTTCTTGCCGCATTCGATCGAGCCGTACTTGAAGATCCTCACGGCCACCTGCAACACGATTGCGGCCAGTACGAACATGACCACGATGTCCACGATCGCCATCCACAGTGGCAGCGAGCCGAAAGCGTTCCTGAGTAGGGCAGTCACCGGCGCGGTGTAGGGGAAGAGGGTAAATACCTGCACGATCCGTGGGTCGGCAGAGGTGATGATCAGCGACACGGCGAGGATCGCGATGAACAGGCTGAAGCTCGCGAGGACCACAAGAGTGCCAACGATCATCGGCCGGGGCTCCAACGCGAGGTGCGCAAAGTCAACGTCGGGGATGTTGATCTTGTCGCGGAGGAACACGTAGCCCGCTGCGATGGGGATCGCGAAAACCAGCATCCGGACAAAGCCGATGATGAACAGGGAGATCACCTTGCCCACGAGGAGCGTCTTCGCCCTGTTCGTGGTGAGGATCATCTCCGTCACGCGGTTCTCCTTGTCCTCCACCGTGGCGGTCAGCATGTGATCACCCATCAAGAGGATCACGATGTAGAAGAGGACCACGTACAGCATCGGGGGGACGACCGACTCGATCCCTCCGGCGAATCAATCCTGGACGCCGCGCTCGCCTGCAAGAGGGAGGACGCCGCGGACGCATACTTGCTGTTGCCAAACTACCCGTCGTTGACCCCATACACGTCGATGGCTTGCGTCGTGGGATCGGCGGGGTACGCGAAGAATGCCTGCACCCGACCCGTCTTGACGTGGGCGATCCCGTCTTCCGCGTTGTCCACCAGGGTCCGCCGGCCGCCTTCGCCGGTTGGGGGTCGACGAGTCGGGAAGCATCAACGTACTCAAACGCGAAGGGTGTGTGGGATTGCGTCTGCTCAGCGCCGCCGGATGAGCTTCCCGAGGCGATGGAGAATAGCGGAGACGACGACCACCAGGCAGGGAACGAGCAGGGTAGCGAGCCAGAATCGCCTCTTGGTGAGCGTGCGCCGTACCTCAACGGTCACGACGTCGCGCGGAGCGTGCGACCTCATCATCATCCGGTCTCCTTCGCGTCGGCCCAGTACACCGCAACGAAGATGTCATCCAGGGATATCAGCGTGGGCGTGAAACCTCGGACCTTACTGCCAGCGCACGTCCCCGACGGCGCCGTAGGCGCGAGCCACGCCGTCCTTGAGGAACAGAATCCGGTCGCAGAGTCTCTCGACCTCCTCCATGTGGTCGGTCACCATCACGACGGCGGCGCCCGCGCGCTTCTGCTCCTCGATGATGTCCATCAAGAGCCGCCGGTTCACGGGGTCGGAGCCCTTGGTGGGCTCATCAAGAATGAGGAGTTCGGGATCATTCATGATCGTGACCCCCGACTGAACCTTCTGCCGCTGTCCCTGCGAGAGCTTGTCGACGCGTGCCGTCGCCCTGTCAGCAATCCCGACCCGTGAGAGATATTCGAGCGACCACGTCTTCGCTGAACCATGATCGAGGCCCTTGAGTCTGCCGAAATGGGTCATCACGTCGATGACGGATTCCTTGTGATAGAGCCCTCGCTCTTCTGGGAGATACCCGAGCCGGTCTCCACGGTCAGGGCTGAACTCGCCTCCACCGATGTGGAGCACGCCACGCGTCGGCCGGTACATGCCGAGCAACGCCCGAAGTGTTCAATGCGGACGAACGGATTGCTGGCGGTCGAGGGTGCTACAACACGCATGATCCTCATGCTATGGGTGCCAGTACGGAGCGTTGCCGGAACACGGTCCCCTGGTCCGGTGACTACCAGCCGGACGGTTTGTAATCCTTAAGGAAGACTCCGAAGATGTCCTCTCCCTGCTCGCCTCTCACCACCGGGTCATACACCCTGGCGGCGCCATCTACGAGGTCTAACGGGGCGTGGAAGCCCTCTTCCGCAAGGCGGATCTTGGTGGGGTGCGGACGTTCATCGGTGATCCAGCCGGTGTCCACGCTCGTCATGAGGATGCTGTCCGTCTCGAACATCTCGCGCGCACTTGTCCGGGTCAGCATGTTGACTGCGGCCTTGGCCATGTTGGTGTGAGGATGGCCAGGTCCCTTGTATCCGCGGCTGAACACGCCCTCCATGGCCGAGACGTTCACCACGTACGCCCGGCCACGCCTGCTCGCCGACGATGCGGCAGCCGCCGCCAGCTGGGGTCGCAGCTGGTTGATGAGAATGAAGGGAGCGGTCGAGTTGCACAACTGCACCTCGAGGAGTTCGAGCGCGTCGACATCCCCAACGCCCTGCACCCACGAGTTGGTGTCGTGCAGGTCGGGGATGAGGCCTCCTGCGTCGATGGCACTGCCGTCGGCGAGCTTCGCGAGCGATGATGAGCCGGGCGCAAGGGCCAAGTCCGTGAGCCGTTGGGCGTTGACTCGGGCGACATCGGCCCTGCCGTCGCGCTCGGCCGACGCGCCCATCTGCGCGGCGTGAGCCGACGCAAGCGCAGGGTGAGTGACCACCGCTTCCGCCAGTGCGTGAGGGTGCGGGTCGGCCGTCCTGCCGAGGGTCATCATGCGAGGGCCATGGCCCTCCGCCCACAGCCCTTTCGCGACGGGAACCCGTTCGGCGTCGGCGAGAGGCGAATACGCACCGGGGGAGCGGCGCACCGTCTGTGCGGCATTGTTGATGAGGATGTCGAGGGGACCCTGCGCGGCCACCGTCTGGGCGAGCGAGACCACTTGTGAGGGGTCGCGCAGGTCGATACCCACCACGGTGAGGCGGTGAAGCCACTGGCCGGCGTCGTCCATCGCAGCGAAACGCCGGACGGCATCGTGGGGGAAGCGCGTCGTGATGGTGGTGTGGGCGCCGTCTCGCAGCAGGCGCAGCGCGATGTGCATGCCGATCTTGGCGCGGCCACCCGTGAGAAGCGCGCGCCTGCCGGACAGATCGGTGCGGGCATGGCGCTTGGCGTGACTGAGTGCGGCGCAATCGGGACAGAGCTGGTGATAGAACGCGTCCACGACGTGGTACTTCTGCTTGCAGATGTAGCAGGGTCGCGGCTTGACGAAGGTGCCCGCGATGGGCGCCGAGGCCGTGGCGGTCAGGGTGAGGCCGCGGGTCTCGTCATCGATGCGGTCGGGCGCACCGGTGGCGGTGGCCGCCACCACGGCGCCGTCAGCCTCGGCGATGGCGGCACGCTTTTCGCGGCGGCGCGTCTGCTTGACGGCCTTCACCATCCGCGAGGTGGCGTGCCGGACCGCGACAAAGTCAGGATGATCCTCGCCCACCTCGTGGAGACTCCCCAACACTCGCAGCGTGGTCGCTAGATCGTCGGGGTCGATGCCGCCAGACACGCTGGACGGTGGCGGGGAATCGTGTGGCACGCGAAGGAGCCTACCCAAGCACGGCGCGGCGCGTGTGCTGCACTGACGGGTTGCCGATGCCCCTTCTCGTTGTGCGCACGCCATCGAGCGCAGCGCAGGACTACCGCCACCGTGTGGGTACACCTTCCACTAGACGGGAACAGATGGTGCGGTTCCGGCCATCGTTCCGAGCTCCTGTGCCGCGTGCTCAAGCGCGGAACGTACGGCGCCGATCGCCGAGTCGTGCCGTGACGAGCGACGAGCCGCGGTAAATACGGTCCGGTGGGCGGCGGGGTCTAGCGAATGCGCGAGCGCGGCCATGTCTCCGCGACCCCACATGAGACCCGGAAGCAGTCCCACCGCCAAGCCAGACTCGATGTAGCGAACGTGCGCCTGGAGATCGGCGGTCTCGAATCGCACGTCGGGCTCGAACCCCACAGTCCGGCACGCCTGCTCCGCGAAGTGGCGCGTCGCGGTTCCTCGCGGCTCCATCACCCAGATGGCGCCCGCCAGGTCCGAAAGCCCTGACGCGTCCACCCACGGCCCGCCCACGCACAGCCTGATCTCGTCGGTGACGAGCGGACGACGGTCGACGTCGGGGTAGTGGGGCGCGGAGTGATGCGGGTATTCCTCCGCCACCACGAGGTCGAAGTCGCGGGCCCACGTGTCCGCAAGGGCGGCTCCCGGCTCGGATTGCGTGACGAGTACCCGCAGTTCGGGGTGGGAGGTGCCAAGGGCGCGCAACGCGGGAGGCACGAGCGCCAACGCGGCGGACTGGAACACCGCGAGTCTTACGGTTCCCCGCACGGACTGCCGGTGCAGCCGGAGTTCCGCTTGCGCCTCCTCGAGGGTTGCGAGCACCGCGTCCGCATGGACGACCAGTCGCTCTCCAGCGGGGGTGAGCCGAAGGCGACGGCCGGACCGCACGGTGAGGGGTACCCCGGCCTCCCGCTCGAGCGCCGCCAGCTGCTGCGACACTGCGGACGGCGTGTACCCCATGGCGTCGGCCGTGGCCGCGAGGGTGCCGCGCACGGCGAATTCCCGGAGCATCGCGAGTCGGGTCAGATCGAGCATGACAATAGTTAAGCACGATTGATGTGTTTGCTTGAGAAATGTGAACTGGTGCTGATCGCGTAAACGGCGCAGACTGTCACAAACGCCGAGAAGGAGTACCGATGCGCGCAATCCCTACGACGTCGCCAGGGATGGTCGCCCAGCACCACGGGACGGATGACGTTACGGCCGTCGTGAAGGACTGGTTGGTGAGGTCCCGGGCGTATCCGGTCAGGGGGTCGGCCAAGCTGCTCGCGGGTTTGCTGAGAGAAGAAGGCGGCCTCGCATTTCTGACGCAGTTTGTTGACGGCGTCATTCGCCCCGAGGACACCCGCGTGGCGGCCAAGAACTTTCGTGCCATGGCGGCTCGCAACACGCATTTCCTTCCGATCTACCAGCGGGCCCTGCTGCGCATCGGTTCCTGGGCTTCTCACCTCTTGCCCGGCCTCGTGGTGGCGGTGGCCCGGCGCACCGTGCGGCTCATGGTGTCGCACCTGGTCGTGGATGCCACTCCCGAGCGGCTTGGTCCGGCTCTGGGCGCGTTGCGTGCACAGGGACACCGCCTCAACGTCAACCTCTTGGGAGAGGCCGTGCTGGGGCGCGCCGAGGCCGCGCGGCGTTTGGAGCGCACCGAGGCGCTGCTGAGAAGGTCCGACGTCGACTACGTTTCCCTGAAGGTGTCCGCGGCCGTCGCCCCGCACAACCCGTGGGCTTTCGAGGAGAACGTCGCGCACATCGTCGACACGTTGCGGCCGCTCTTCAGGGCCGCCCTCGACGCCGACGGCGCGTTCATCAACCTTGACATGGAGGAGTATCGCGATCTCGACCTCACGATGGCGGTGTTCACCACACTGCTCGGCGAGGACGAATTCGCGGGACTGACCGCCGGCATCGTGCTCCAGGCCTACCTGCCAGACGCCATGGGCGCGATGGTTCACCTCCAGGAATGGGCTGCCGCGCGCGTGGAGCGTGGGGGCGCGCCCATCAAGGTGCGGCTGGTCAAGGGCGCCAACCTCTCGATGGAGCGAGTGGACGCCGAGGTCCACGGCTGGCCGCTCGCCACGTGGCACACCAAGGCGGAGTCGGATGCCCAGTACAAGCGGATGGTCGACTATGCGCTGGTCCCTGAGCGCACTCGCGCAGTCCGCGTAGGGATCGCCGGGCACAACCTCTTTGACATTGCCCACGCCCACCTGACGTCCAAGGAGCGGGGTGTCGAGGACGCAGTCGACTTTGAGATGCTGCTCGGCATGGGCGAGCACGTGGCGCGCGCCGTCACCCAGGACGTCGGTGCGCTTCGGTTGTATACGCCCGTGGTTCACCCCCGGGAGTTTGACGTCGCGCTCGCCTATTTGGTGCGCCGTCTCGAGGAGGTGGCGAGCACACAGAACTTCATGTCCTCCCTGTACGACATGGACGCCAACCCGGATGTGTTCGAGCTCGAGCGGCACCGCTTTGTGGAGTCCTGGGGCATCGCGGAACAGCCCGCCGAACCCACCCATCGAGCAGTTCAGCGTCGTCGGGGGTCGGAATGGGTTTCAGGATTCTCCAACGCGCCCGACATGGACCCCTCGGTGCCCTCGACCCGAGCCTGGGCGAGAGAAATTCTGGTCAAAGCCGAGACGTCGAAGGCCGGCCGTTCCACCCTTGATGCCGCACGGGTGGACTCCGCCTCACAACTTGACCACGAGGTTGCCACCGCTCACGCGGGCGCCGACGCGTGGCAGGCGCTCAGCGCCGAGGACCGGGCGGCATTGCTTCACGCCGCCGGGGAGGCGCTAGAGTCCCACCGCGCCGAACTCATCGAAGTCATGATGTCGGAGGCAGGCAAGACCATCGACCAGGCGGATCCGGAGGTTTCCGAGGCGGTCGACTTCGCTCACCACTACGCGGAACGATCCCTCGACCTGTGGGCAATGCCAGGAGCAGCGCCGGTGCCGCGCCACGTCACCCTGGTCACGCCGCCATGGAACTTTCCCGTGGCGATCCCCGCGGGATCCACCCTGGCTGCGCTTGCCGCAGGTTCCGCGGTCATCCTCAAGCCCGCCGCGCAGTCGGCGCGGTGCGGGGCGGTCCTTGCGGAGGCGCTGTGGGAAGCAGGGATTCCCCGTGAGGTACTCCGCCTCATCACGATCAACTCCAAGGTCCTGGGAAAGCCGCTCATCACCGACGAACGCATCGACCAGGTGATCCTCACCGGCGGATACGAGACCGCCGAGAGATTCTTGTCGCTGCGGCCGAGCCTGAACCTGTTAGCGGAGACCAGCGGCAAGAACTCCATCATCGTCACCCCGTCGGCCGACGTGGACCTGGCGGTGAAGGACGTGGTGGCATCGGCGTTCGGTCATGCCGGGCAGAAGTGCTCGGCGGCCTCGCTCGTGATAGCGGTCGGCTCCATCGCCACCTCACGACGTTTTCTGACCCAGCTGGAGGACGCGGTGACGTCGCTCGTTGCAGGGCCGGCCTCCACGGCCACCACACAGATGGGGCCCGTGATCGAGCCCGTGTACGGGAAGTTGGAGCGCGCACTGACGAGTCTCGAGCCGGGCGAAAGGTGGGTGGTCGAACCGCGAGACCTTGACGGCAGAGGCATGGCGTGGACGCCCGGGCTCAAGACGGGAGTCGCCCCCGGATCGTTCTTCCACCAGACCGAATGCTTCGGCCCGGTGCTCGGCATTATGGTCGCGGATACGCTTGAGGAAGCAATGGCCCTGCAAAATGCGGTCGACTACGGCCTGACGGCGGGGCTGCACTCCCTGGACAAGGCGGAGATTGAAGGGTGGTTGGCCACCGTTCAGGCGGGCAACGTCTACGTCAATAGGGGAATCACGGGCGCGATCGTGCAGCGTCAGCCCTTCGGCGGATGGAAGCGGTCTGTTGTCGGCCCCAGTTACAAGGCGGGAGGTCCGCATTATCTCCAGTGCCTCACCGATTGGGCGCCCCGTGACGCCGCCCCCACCACCGAAGTCCTCCCACGTGGAGACAGTGTGGAGGCCTTCCTCGAGTGCGCCGAGGCGCCCGTCTGGGTGCGAGACGCGGTGACGGCCGATGCGCGCGCATGGACCTCCCAATTCGGCACGGCGATCGATCGGACGGGCCTCGTCTCCGAGGCGAATGCGTTGCGCTATGCACCCGCCGATACGGACATCCGTTGGGACGGAGTTGCCCCAGCGAACGCGCTCGTCCGGGTCTGCGCGGCCCGCGTCAGGACCGGCGGCGGGGGAGTAGTGTCCTCACCCGTGCCGCTGCCGGCGGACGTGGCAGAGGCGCTGGATGCCGAAGGCGTGAGCCTGCGGGTCGAGCCGTGGGACGCATGTCTGCAACGAGCGGCGAAACGGCTCGGGGGACGAGTGAGGGTGGTGGCCGCCGCCGGAAACGCGGTTCACGGAACGGCCCAGGTGGCGGTATTCGCTCAGCCCGTGACCGCCAACCCCGAACTTGAACTGCTGCCCTTCCTGCGCGAGCAGGCGGTGTCGATCACCACACACCGATTTGGAACGCCGTTCGAGGTGGCGCGCGAAGTGGCGGACGCGCTGTAAGAGGCACCGCATGGTGGCCAGCACCGCGCTGCAGGGGAAACTAGGTGCGCTGCCTGGCCGCGCGATCTTGTGCGTGAAACGCGCGTGCGGCGGTGACAAACGCGTCAAAGAGACCCTGGGCGCCGGGATCTTGCTCGGGGTGCCATTGGGTAGCCACGCAGAAGGTGAGCGAAGGGTCCTCGACCGCTTCGATCACGCCGTCATCGCCCCATGCCGAGACAATCAGCCCGTCACCCAACTGCGCAATGGACTGGTGATGGTAGACCGGAACGTCGCGTCGGGCGGGGTGCAGATGCGCGAGCAGGGTCCCTGGCACCATCGAGACCGGCATCGTCACGAAGACACCGTCGCTGCCTTGATATCCGGTGTGGCCCACCACGTCGGGCACGTGCTGCACCAAAGAGCCGCCTCTGGCAACATTGAGGACCTGTGCGCCCCTGCAGACGCCAAGGATCGGCAGGTCACGACCCTGCGCGGCCGCGATCAGCGCAAATTCCCACGCGTCGCGTTGGCGGCGCGGCGGGTCCGTTTCAGGGTGAGGTGCTTGCGCGTAGGCGACGGGGTCGACGTCGTAGCCACCCGAGATGCACAGCCCGTCAAGTCCATCGAGCACCTCAGCCGCGCCAGCCGGTTCGGTGTCTTGTGGGGGCAAGACGACGATTGTCGCTCCGGCCCGCTGAATCGGCACGATGTACGACGTGGGCAAGAAGACTGCCGGGACGTCCCACACGCCCATGACGGCACGTTCAAGATAGCTGCTGACGCCGATGAGGGGGCGGCGAGGCTCGGTCACTGCCACCTGCCTCGGGCCACCAGTAGCTCCTTCAAGAGGTCAGCGCGGTCTGTGACGATGCCGTCGACACCGAGATCGAGCAAGTCGGCCATCCGATCTGCGTCGTTGATCGTCCACACGTGAACGACTTTGCCGGCCGCGTGTGCCGCACTCAAATGCCGCTTCGTGAGAAGCGGTACGGGTCCCATCGACACGGGAATCTGAAGGGCATCGACCTTCCTGAGCGCGCCGGCCACATTCGCACCCGCCATGCCACCCAGGAAGAACGCGGCCGCCTCACGGGTTCCGGCGGACGTCGCCACCGGTCGCGTGAGGCGCGCGGTCGTGGCGTCGCGTCTCGCCGTGGAAAAGGAGGCGAGGCAGACGCGATCGTGCGCCTTGGTCTTCTCGATCGCCTCCGCCACCGGACCGATGCCGGACTCCGCCTTGACGTCGATGTTCACCCGCAGGTCTGGCCACGTGCCGAGGATGTCCTCCAGCATCGGAACGGGCTCTTTGCCGCTGATGCGGGCGAGCTTCACCCGCGCCCAGGGGAGGTCGGCGACCTCACCCGTGCCGTCCGTCGTCCGGTCCAGAGACTCATCGTGAAGAGCGACCGCGACCCCGTCGACAGTGCCGTGTGCGTCGGTTTCCACATAGCGAAAGCCCATATCGACCGCCGCCTGGAACGCGACCATGGAGTTCTCGAGCCCATCACGGGAGAACCCTCTGTGCGCGAGGGCGGCAACGGAGCCTGCCGCGCCAAAGTACGGGTGTGAACTCATGGGATCACACTATCGAGCCAGCGCATGATTGACCTCAGATACTGCTCGCGGGGCGCCTCCTGCGACAGCGACAGTTCGTGAACGCCTCCGGGGATGACCAGCTGCTCCACGTCGTCGCCGATCCGCGGCGCCAGCCGAACAATGTCGTCGACGTTCAGCACCGTATCCTGCCGATCCAGCAGGGGATTGCGGGGCACGTCCGGGCCGCATGAGTCAGACATCGCGACCAGTACGGGAACGCGCACGCCAAGGCCATGGGACACCCGGGCCCGAGCGCGCCGTACCGCGGCCAACCACGCCGCTCGAATGGGCACACCGGTCGGTCGCTTGAGGGCGAAGTCGAACTCCCACCGGCCCCCGCCGGAGACATGTTGATGCTGGGCATAGACCGATGGGGCGGAAGCCACCACCGCCAACGGGCGGATCGCCGCGAAGAGGGGCAGCAGCGTCATCCTGGCCCTGTCGAGGCGGGTGAGCCTCGTCCCGAACAGGGGGGAGTCAAGAATGAGGCCCGCGAGAGCCGGGTGGGGTCGGTCCGCCGCCCAGATGGCCGCCGTCAAGCCGCCAGTCGAATGCCCATGGATGACGATGGGGAGGCCGGGGTGCATGGCGGCAAGTGCAGCGACGGCAACAGCGATGCCGTCGCCCTGCTCCGCCGCATCGGCCATGTAGTGCGGAATGTCCCCAGTCCTCAACGAGCGCCCTGCGCCCGCCAGATCCACCGCGTAGAAGGCGTGTCCGGCGTCGGTGAACGCCCGTGCAAGGTGGTCCTGGAAGAAGTAGTCGTTGTAGCCGTGCACGTGCAGCACCGCCAAGCGCGGTGAGTCGGGTTGCGTCAGGGGCCGGACCAGCGTGATGGGCGCGATCGACACCCGCTCAAAGCCCGGCAAGAGGTCGGGAGTCCAGCGGCTGACCGATGAGCCCATGTAGGGAGCGTATCCGGCGCGACTCGCCGTGCTGGGACGGTTCGCCACCCTTCGTTCATCAAGACCGGGCACACTGTCTCCATGAGCAATGGAGCTGACCCCACAGACCTGCCTTCCGTCCGCGACGCGATGCCGCCCGAGGGCGGCTATCCGGATGTCCCGCGATCCCGGGTGGTGGCGTGGGCGCTGTGGGACTGGGCCACGCAACCGTTCAACTCCGTGATCATCACTTTCGTGTTCACGGCGCTGTACCTCACGTCGGATAACTTCATCGATCCGGCGTTGGTGCCGCTGGGACAGGGGAACGACGCCTACGACGCGGCGATCGCCCACTTGACGAGCAGCCTTGGCTGGGGAATCGCGTTGGCAGGCGTGCTGGTCGCCGCACTGGCGCCAGTCCTCGGTCAGCGAGCCGACGCCACGGGACGACGCAAGGCGTGGCTGGGGTTGAGCACCGCGCTGTTGGTCGCGAGTATGTTCGGGCTGTTCTTTGTGCAGGCAACACCGCCGTACTTCTGGCTCGGCGTGAGCCTGATCGCCGCCGGGACGGTGGTCAGCGAGGTGGCCGGCGTCAATTACAACGCGATGATCGTGCAGGTATCGACCCCCAAGACGGTCGGTCGCGTGTCGGGCCTCGGCTGGGGCATGGGCTACTTGGGCGGAATTGTGGCCCTCGTCATCGTGGTGGTTCTCGATGGCGCCGATTGGTTGGGGATGGACACCTCGAACGGCATGGCCTATCGCCTCATTGCGGTCGGTTGCGCCGTCTGGACCCTTCTGTTCGGATGGGCCGTCTTTGTGTTCGTGCCGGAGGCTCCCCGCGCCGACCGGCCGAGGGTGGGGCTGCTCCGGGGATACGCGGTCCTGTGGAATGACCTCAAGGATCTCTGGAATCATGCCCGGTCCACACTCTGGTTCTTGCTTGCGTCGGCCGTGTACCGGGACGGTCTCGCCGGCGTCTTTACCTTTGGCGCAATCATTGCCGCCAAGTCGTTCGGCTTCTCGGATCAGCAAGTCATCGTGTTTGGTATCGCGGCAAATCTCATCGCTGGCGCGTCGACCGTGGTCGCCGGACGCTTTGACGACAGGCTGGGGCCGCGCACCGTCATCGTTGCGTCATTGACGGTCATCATCGTCTCGGGGGTGCTGGTGGTGGCCCTTCAAGCCGTAGGCGCCGTGGTCTTCTGGGTCTTCGGTCTCGCTCTCAGCGCCTGCGTCGGCCCCGCTCAGGCGGCGTCCCGATCCCTGCTCGCTCGTGTGAGCCCGCCGGGCCGGGAGGCCGAGATCTTCGGCCTGTACGCGACCACCGGGCGGGCGGCGTCCTTCCTCGCCCCCGGAATGTGGGCCTTGACGATCGCCATCACTGGCGCCACCATTTGGGGCACCCTGGGAGTGATCTTCGTGGTGCTCGTCGGGCTTGTTCTGCTCACCCAGGTGCGGACTCCGGCGGACAAGGGGGCGTCCACTCAGGTCTGACGTCGCGGAAGGAAGTGACCCTCGGGTTCGTTGCACAATGCGAGGGGGAGTCGTCTAGTCGCAAGGAGAATCATGAGCGCGATCAGCACCGCCACTGCCACCTGGTCCGGATCGTTGCCCGAGGGCGCGGGCACGACGACCTTGGCGTCGTCGGGACTGGGCACTTTCGGTACGTCGTGGAAGGCCCGATCTGAGGGTTCGAACTCCACGACGACCCCTGAAGAGCTCCTGGGTGCGGCACACGCGGCTTGCTACTCGATGGCCATGGCCCATGCACTGGGAGACAAGGACCTGGTCGCCAGCTCGATCGACGTCAGGGCAAGAGTCACCTTCGTGCCCGGCAAGGGGATCACCCACATCGGCCTGAGCGTGTCGGCGGACATCTCGGGGCTCACGCCCGACGAGTTTGCCGCGCTGGCCGAAGAGGTGAAGGGCGCGTGCCCCGTCTCGCAGGCGCTCACCGGAACGACGATCGAACTAGAAGACGTCACGCTACTGTAGCCGCGACATACCACCCGGGGTATAGTCGTCCGATGCGCCTCTTCTGGACCGAACTTGGTCGCTGGCCAGCAAAACGCTGGTGGTTCGCCGTTGCGACGGCGATCGCGACCTACCTGTTCATCGCCCTGCCCACCGATCTCATCGACAACCCGGTCTTTGGTCGTGACGTGCCGGTCACGTCCTGGGCCAGGGGAGTGTTGCTGGTGAGTTCTGTGCTGGCGGGTCTGGTTGCCGCCACCTACGTCGCCGGGCCAGACACGGCACCTCGACGACGCGAAGGTCGGCTTGGATGGGCGGGCGGCATCGCCACGTTTTTCGCAGTCGGGTGCCCCGTGTGCAACAAGCTTGTCCTGCTTGCCTTGGGCTACACCGGCGCCATCCAATACTTCGCCCCTATTCAGCCGTACCTGGCGGTGGGAGCGATCGCGTTGCTGGGCTGGGCGTTCGTCGCCCGCGTGCGCCGGGAACGCTCGTGCAGGCTGCCGTCCCAGCGGAAGGTTCATGCGGACGCCTAGCCCCGTCCTGGCGGTACCGTGCACTTCATGCGCGCGCTGAAGGACTTCGCCCAGGGCATCGGCCTGTATTGGCGTGGTGTGCGCACCTGGAGCGCGGATCCCACCTCGATGGCGATCGGGCTGATCCCAGGACTCATCACCATGGCGCTGTTCGTCGCGATCTTCGTGGCGCTCGGGTGGGGCCTCGCGGGTGCGACCCGTTGGATCGCCGACTCTGCCGTGGGTGCCGATAGCGGGCTGCATGGCATCGTCCAGTTCGTTGCGGGATTGGCGCTGGTGGGGGCGTTCCTGCTGATCGTGGTCTACGCCTTCGTCACCGTCACCTCGGTGGTGGGCCAACCGTTCTTCGAGCGGATTTCGCATCGCGTCGACTCGCGGCTCGGCCCCGTTCCGGTGACGCCCGCGTGGCCATGGTGGAGCAATGCCGCGCGCGGCGTGGGGGAGGGGGCGCGACTCCTGCTCCTCACGGTCCCGCTCGCGATGGGGCTGTTCCTCCTCGGTCTGATTCCGGCCGTCGGAACGGTCGCCTCATGGGTTCTAGGGATGCTGATCGGCGGATGGTTTGTGGCGCTCGATTTCACCGCTATTCCGTTTGAACGCCGGGGAATGGCGCTCCGCGACCGCAGGCGCATCCTGGGCACACGCCGTGCCCGCACACTCGGCTTTGGCGCGATGGCCTTCGTCATGTCGGCGGTGCCCCCGCTGGCCGTCCTCACGATGCCGTCTGCAGTGGCGGGAGGAACGATCCTCGCAAGGCTCGCCCTTGACGAGGTCTCGGCCGACACCCGCGATGCGCCGGGGCCGAGGGGCTAGCGGTCGAGAGACGACTCGAGCGCCGCGACCTCTCCCTGGCACGTCGCGGGGCTGGCGTCTCGGCCGATCGCCAGCAACTGCTGCGCCAGCGACTCCCGATCTGCCGAGGAAGCGAGGGGGCCCAGCTGCGCCTCGATCGCGGCGACGTAGGCGGATTCGGCGGCCAGAGCGGCCCGGGCGCCCGCAGGACTAAGAACTACCCAGGTGCCACGCATGTCCGCATCGCATTCGAAGCGCTCCAGAAGACCCCGCTTCTGCATGCGCGTCACCTGATGCGACGTACGGGACTTCTCCCAGGCGAGCATGTCGCCGATTTCACGGGGTCGCGCGCGATGGTCGGGAAGCTGTGCCAGAGCGCTGAGAATTTCAAATTCGGGCAGGGACACCCCCGCCGCTTCCTGAAGTTGCTGCTCTACTCCGGTGGTGACCTGGCGGGTTGCGAGGTGCAGGGCGCGGAAGAGCGTCACGTCGATGCTGCGAGTATCGCCCATAGTGCAAGGTTAGCCGGGCTCGGTGACGCGTCAAGGAACGCGTGCGAGCCTGCACATTAGTCCACATACTCTGGTGCCATGCCGAATCGCAGACTGGTAGCGCGCGCACCCCTGGACGAGTTGGTTCCGCGGTTTGTCCAGATTCGCGAAGAAGAGGGCGTGCGGGTGACCCGCGGCGCGGCAGTTCTGGCCGAGGTGGCTGACCGTGAGGAGGAGCCCAAACACATCGTCGGCGACCGTGTGGATCTGACGGACCTGCCGTTCGTCACCATCGATCCGGACGGTTCGCGCGACCTGGACCAGGCAATTCACATGGAACGTGCGGGCGACGGCTGGCGAATCCGCTACGCCATCGCAGACGTCGCAGCTCACGTCAGCCCGCGGGGAGCCTTGGACGCCGATACCTGGGACCGAGTCGAGACGGTGTACTGCCCGGACCTGATTGTGGGGCTGCATCCGCCGACCATGTCCGAGGGCTACGCCTCCTTGCTGCCTGGGCAGCGCACCAAGGCGGTGGTGTGGGACCTGGTGGTGGCTGGCGACGGCACCCTGAGGTCGACCGACGTGCGGCGTGGTTGGGTGGTATGCGTGCGGCAGTACTCGTACGCCGAATTGGCGGACGCGCCCCCGCCCGAGGCCGTCGCGTTGGTCTCGTTGCTGGCGGAGTTCGGGGCCGCGCGTCGGAGCGTTCTCCGCGAGGCGGGGGCCGTGACCCTTCCTAAGCCCAGCCAGGAGGTCGAGCGAGATCAAGGAGGACTGAGGCTTGCGTTCCGCGCCGCGCGGGGTATCGAGGATGACAACGCGCAGGTGTCGCTGGTGACGGGCATGGCGGCCGCTCGGCTCATGCTTGACGCGGGAGTGGGAGTGCTGCGCACCATGCCTCCGGCGTCGGACGACGCCGTGCGCCGGCTGAAGCGTCAGGCGCTAGCACTGGGTGTCGACTGGCCGCGCGGTGCGGAGTATTCAGGCGTGCTCGACACGATCGACGCCGCATCGGCAACGGGCGCGGCCTTTCTCACCGCGGCGGTCACGCTTTTCAGGGGGGCCGCATGGGAGCCGTTCGATGCGAGCCGGGGTCTACCTGCACCCGACAATGTCACCCACGGTGCACTCGCCGCGCCCTATGCCCACGTCACGGCGCCGTTGAGGCGCCTGGTGGACCGCTATGGCACCGAGATCTGCGTGGCTCACGCCGCCGGGCAGCCGGTCCCATCGTGGGTGACGGACGCCTTGCGTGGACTCGGGAAGACCATGATTTCCGGCGTGCGCCGTGGAGGGAGGGTCGATCGGGCCTGCATCGACGCCGTGGAGGCAGCGGTGCTCGACTCGCATGTCGGCGAAGAATTCGCCGCGGTGGGCCTCGACAAGGACACGATTCAACTGGCCGAGCCTGCGGTGGTGGCTCGCTGCACAGGCGACATCCGCGTTGGAAGGCGAATGCGGGCAACGTTGGTGCACGCCGACATCCGCGACGGCGTCAGATTTGAGGCAGCTCCATGACCGATGCTGAGCGGCACCAGGCGTGGGAGGCGCGTTACGGGGCATCCGCCATGTGGACGGGCAAGGTGAACGCCCATCTGAAGGAATGGATCGGTTCCCATCCGGACATGAGCCCCGGAACGGCCATCGACCTTGCGTGCGGAGAAGGCGGCGATGCAATCTGGTTGGCCACCCGAGGATGGCACGTCACGGGCGTCGACTTCGCACGGGCCGCGATGGTGAGAGCGACCGCCGCCGCGGAAGCCCGTGGGGTGGAGGCCACCTGGGTGGTCGCGGACCTGACGACGTGGGTCGCCGAGATTTCCGCGGACCTGGTCACGGTGTCCTTCCTGCATGAACCGGAGCACGTCCGTGCTGCGGTGTGGCGGTCCGCGGCGCGAGCGGTGGCCGAGGGCGGCACGCTCCTGATCACAGGACACGCCCCGGACGTCGCGGGCGCACCTGGACCGCCAGCGGAAATGCGCTTCACGGCCGAGGAGGTGGTGTCGGCCCTGGGCGCTCCCTGGCGTGCCGATGTGCGCGAGGCGCGCAGGGATGGGATTGGGCGCCATGCGGGCCATGTGGTCATCGACCTCATCATGACCCTCACGCGCTAGATCGCAATCGCCGTCAGTTGGACGCGTCGTGTGGCGGCGCAGGCCTCCGCGGAGTACGTTCGAAGTACCCACGAAAGGAGGCGCCATGTCCGACGACAATGCACCCAGCAGGCACGAGGTTTTCGAGCAGATTCGCGCAAGCGAATTGGCTCGAGGAGCTTCCGAGGATGATGCCGCGCGCGTCGCCGCCGAGAAGGTCGATCAAGTGATGGAGCTCAAGAAGGCTGATTAGCCTCTCCCGGGGGTTCGGGCCCCTACGATGACTCCATGGCGCCCGAAAATCCCCCCGCGTCGTGGTGGCGCCTCAACGCCACCCTTCCCAACCTCATCACCCTGGCGCGCATGGCGCTCATGGTCGTCTTTGTCGTGCTGCTGGCGAGTCATGAGGACGCCTGGGCCATCACGGCGCTGGCGGTGGCCGGGACGACCGACTTCCTCGATGGATACCTCGCGCGTCGTCTAGACCAGACGTCTGAGTTGGGACGCATGCTCGATCCGGCCGCGGATCGCCTCCTCACGGTTGCCGTGGTGGTGGGCCTCGCGTGGCGAGACATTGTTCCGTGGTGGCTGGTCGCGGTCCTGCTCGTCAGGGACGCGGTGATGGCCGTCGCCCTGCTCTCGTTGGCGCGGAGGAGACTGCCCACTCCTGTGGTGACCTTCCTGGGCAAGTCGGCTACGGCGGCGCTCTACGTCTTCCTTCCGCTGTTGTACCTGGCATTTGATCGGTGGGATGGACTGCACACCTTCGCCCTGTGGGGAGCGGCCGCGGCCGCGGTCGCTTATTGGGGATCCGCCGTGCAATACCTCGCGCAGGCACGTCGCGCAGGTTCCGATGGCGTGCTGACACCCTAGAATGGTCGGTGAAAGGAGGCGCTATGTCATACGACGAGTCGCCAGCCGAGCGGACGATGTCACTCGGCTCGCATTTACCAGCCGACGAGGCCGGCCCCGCGCGCCTCAGCAATCAGGACCAGGTCGCGGTTGACGCCCTTGCCGAAGACCACGCCTTGCTTGTGGTGCACCACGGCCCCAACCAGGGGGCACGCTTCCTTCTGGACGTCGATCTGACGACGGCTGGCCGCTCGGTGTCATGCGACATCTTCCTCGATGACGTCACCGTGAGCCGTGAGCACGCCCACTTTGTGCGCGCGGGCACCGATTTCCTGGTGCGTGACGCCGGGTCCCTCAACGGAACCTACGTCAACCGCGAACGCGTTGCCGAGGCCGAACTGCGTGAAGGCGACGAGGTGCAGATTGGCAAGTACCGCCTCACCTTCTACCCTGGTCACCGGCGCTAGGCACTGCGATGAGTGAGCCGGCGCCGCAACTGCCGTCGCCGCGAGCCGAGTCGGCGCGCACCACGTGGCCACACCAGTTGTCGCACGCGCCGACGTTGCGGGTGGGGGACGTCCTGGCTGCGCTTCGCGTCGAATTCCCGTCTCTCAGTTCATCGAAGTTGCGCTTTCTCGACGCACAAGAGCTGGTTGCGCCGAGTCGCGCAGCGTCGGGGTATCGGCAGTACTCTCACGCGGACGTCGAGCGGCTGCGCTACGTCCTGCGTCAACAGCGAGACGCCTATGCGCCGCTGGGAGTGATCAAGGAACGTCTGAACACCTTAGACCGTGGCCTGGCGCATGAGCCACTGTCGTTGGCGGCGGCGGGGGATGGTTCGGGCGGCCTGGTCTCCATCGACGACGCCGCTCGATTGGCCGCCACGACGCCCGAGGTGGTGCTGTCGTTGGCCGACGAGGGTCTTGTGGTTCCTCAGTCCCCGGGGCTGTTCGAGCGGTCGGCAGTGCCGCTGATGTCCGCGTGCGCCCAGTACCTTGAAGCGGGTGCAGATATGCGCGAGTTGCGCGCGTTGGCGCGGGCCGCTCGGCGCGAGGTGGAGGCTACTCGAGCGGCCGCCGCACCCTTGCGCAGAAGGGACGACAGGGGCTTGGAGCAGGCCGCTAGGGCGCAGCGAACACAGGCCGCAGGCACACTGTTCTCGGCTTTGCTGCGAGAATCGAACCCCGACGGCGGGTAACACCTCCGGGAAACGCGACACGCGGTAGCGTGAAGTGCCGAGGTCGTTGAATCGGAGGGCGTGAAACCCTAACGTTGAGGTCGAAGGTGAAGGAGAGGTCATGGTGGACGCTGACATCCCAGCACGCGACCAAGGCGTGCTCTTCAGCGACGGCCTGACCTCCATCGACGAGGACGCTGGATATCGCGGTCCTGCCGCCTGCAAGGCCGCCGGAATCACCTATCGCCAGCTCGACTATTGGGCACGTACGGGACTCGTGGAGCCCACGGTGCGTTCGGCTACCGGCTCGGGCACCCAGCGACTGTACGGATTCAGGGACATTCTCGTGTTGCGGGTGGTGAAGCGCCTGCTCGATTCTGGGGTCTCGCTACAGCAGATTCGAAGCGCCGTCGAGCATTTGCGTGAGCGCGGAGTGGACGACCTGTCACGTATCACATTGATGTCCGACGGTGCTTCCGTGTATGAGTGCACCTCCGACGACCAGGTGATTGACCTGGTACAGGGCGGACAAGGCGTCTTCGGCATTGCGCTCGGCAAGGTGTGGCGAGAACTCGAAGGGTCCCTTGCGAGCTTGCCGGCAGACCGCGGCCACACCCACGGCACCTCCGCCAACGTCGTGGACGAACTGGCGCAGCGTCGGGCGCGCAAAGCGACCGCCAGCTAACGGTTCTTCATCCCGCGAGCGCCCGCGTTCGGAGCGCTCGATTCCGCCTCATGCTCGCGGCAAACGCATACTCACCCCCGTGGAATCTGCGCGCCGGAGCCTGACATTGTGGGTCCAAGGTCGGTAGACACCGGTGACGACGTGGTCGGCAGATAACTGGCAAGATAAAGCCATCGTCGAAGGGATACCAATGTTTTCTAAGGTCCTCGTTGCCAATCGTGCTGAGATCGCCGTGCGCGCGTTCCGTGCCGCTGTCGAGAACGGCGCGAAAACGGTGGCGGTCTTCCCCTATGAGGATCGCATGTCGGAACACCGTTTGAAGTCGGACGAGGCATATCAGATTGGCGAGATCAACCACCCGGTGCGCGCCTACCTCGACATCGACGAGATGATTAGGGTCGCGAAACTTGCCGGGGCCGACGCGATCTATCCCGGATACGGCTTCCTCAGCGAAAACCCCGAACTCGCACGAGCTTGTGCCGACAACGGCATCACCTTTGTGGGACCGCCAGCTTCGGTGCTCGAAATGGCGGGAAACAAGAAGACTGCGATCGACTCCGCCAAGAGCGCCGGCATTCCTGTGCTGGCGTCCACGGATCCGGGCACCGACATCGACGCTCTGATCTCCGAGGCGGATGACATCGGATTCCCGATCTTCGTCAAGGCGGTCGCCGGCGGCGGCGGTCGCGGCATGCGCCGGGTGGAGCGCAAGGAGGACCTCAAGAGTGCGCTGAAGGCGGCGATGCGCGAGGCCGAAGCGGCCTTCGGCGACCCGACCGTGTTCCTGGAGCAGGCGGTGATCCGCCCCCGTCACATCGAGGTGCAGATCCTCGCCGATGCGGAGGGAAACGTCGTCCATCTGTACGAGCGGGACTGTTCGCTCCAGCGGCGGCACCAGAAGGTCGTGGAAATCGCCCCCGCCCCCAACCTTGATCCCCAGGTGCGCGAGGCCCTATGCCGCGACGCCGTCGCCTTCGCCACGTCGATTGGCTACGTCAACGCGGGCACCGTTGAATTCTTGCTGGACACCGAAGGGGCGCGCGCGGGTCAGCACGTCTTCATCGAGATGAACCCCCGCATCCAGGTGGAGCACACGGTGACTGAGGAGGTTACCGACATTGATTTGGTGAGCGCCCAGTTGCGGATCGCGTCGGGGGAGACGCTCGAACAGATTGGGATCCGCCAAGAGGACATTCGTACCAACGGATTCGCTATTCAGACGCGCATTACCACGGAGGACCCGGCGAACGGCTTCCTGCCCGACACGGGACGCATCGTCGCGTACCGCAGCCCCGGTGGTGCGGGCGTGCGACTCGACGGCGCGACTGGTCTGGCGGGCGGTCGTGTCACCGGTCACTTCGACTCCATGCTGGTCAAGCTGACGTGCCGCGGGAGGGATTTCCCCACCGCTGTCAGCCGCGCCCGGCGCGCGCTTGCGGAGTTCCGCATTCGGGGAGTGGCCAACAACATTCCCTTCCTGCGCGCCGTGCTCGACGACCCCGAGTTCTTGGCGGGGGAGTTCTCCACGCGATTCATCGAAGAGCGCCCCGACCTGGTTGCCGTGTCGCAGTCCAAGGAGCGGTCCACCAAATTGCTCTCGTACTTGGGTCACGTGTCGATCAACCGGCCCCAAGGGGAACCGCCGGCGATGATCCGCACCGCCACGAAGTTGCCGACGCTCGACACCACGGGAGATATTCCAGACGGTGCCTTGCAACACCTGCGTCGGGTGGGGCCAGCTCAGTTCGCGGCCGACCTGCGCGCGCAAACCGCGCTGGCCGTGACGGAGACGACGCTGCGCGACGCCCACCAGAGCCTACTGGCAACGCGCTTGCGCACCTTCGACATGCTGCAGTCGGCCGACCACGTCGCACGTCTCACGCCGCAACTCCTGTCCGTCGAGGCGTGGGGTGGCGCCACGTACGACGTGGCCATGCGGTTCCTGAGCGAGGACCCCTGGAAGCGGCTGGCGGCGTTGCGCGAAGCGCTGCCCAACCTGCCCATCCAGATGTTGCTACGCGGACGCAACACGGTGGGCTACACGCCGTACCCTGACGAGGCGGCCCACGCCTTCGTCCACGAGGCCGCGGCAACGGGCGTCGACATCTTCCGCATCTTCGACGCCTTGAACGACATCGAGCAGATGAGGCCCGCTATCGATGCGGTGCTGGAGACCGGAACCGCGGTGGCCGAGGGCACGCTGTGCTACACCGCGGACCTCACCAACCCTGACGAGACGCTCTACACGCTCGACTACTACCTGAAGCTGGCGGAGAAACTCGTAGCGTCGGGCGTCCACATGCTCGCCATCAAAGACATGGCGGGCCTGCTGCGGCCGCCGGCCGCGCGCACGCTGGTGACGGCCCTGAGGAAGAATTTCGACCTGCCAGTGCACCTGCACACTCACGACACCGCCGGCGGGCAGCTGGCGACGCTGCTGGCAGCATCGGAGGCGGGCGTGGATGCGGTAGACGTCGCCAACGCTGCGATGGCGGGCACCACCTCCCAGCCGCCCATGTCCGCCCTGGTCGCGGCACTTGAGCATACGGAGCGCGACACAGGGCTCTCCCTCGAGGCGGTGACCGACCTTGAGCCGTATTGGGAGGCCGTGCGACGCCTCTACGCGCCCTTCGAGTCCGGGCTTCCCGGACCCACAGGACGTGTCTACCGGCACGAGATTCCCGGGGGCCAGCTGTCAAACCTGCGTCAGCAGGCGCTCTCGCTGGGCCTGGGGGAGCGTTTCGAGGACATCGAGAACATGTACGCCGCGGCCGACCGCATCCTGGGTCGGCTGGTGAAGGTCACGCCCTCGTCCAAGGTGGTAGGTGACCTGGCCCTGCATCTTGTCGGACTGGGCGCCGACCCCCAGGACTTCGCTGAGAATCCCGCGTCCTACGACGTTCCCGACTCGGTGATCGGCTTCCTGCGCGGCGAATTGGGCGACCCGCCGGGAGGCTGGCCCGAGCCGTTCCGTGAGAAGGCGCTCACCGGTAGGGGAGAGACCAAGTCGATGGTGACTCTCAGTGACGAAGACCGAGAGGTTCTCGCCGAGTCCGGCCCGGCGCGCCAGCGTCGTCTCAATCACCTGTTGTTCCCCGCTCCGGCGGACGACTTCGACAAGGCCGTCGAGCTGTACGGTGACATCTCGGTGATCGACACCTACCACTACCTGTACGGGATGACGCCGGGCAGTGGGGAAGAGGTCAACATTCACATGGAGAAGGGCGTGACCATGTTGGTGACGCTCGAGGCCATCGGGGAGCCGGACGACCACGGGCTGCGGTGGGTGATGTTCAACTACAACGGTGCCATCAGGCCCGTGCAGGTGTTCGATCAGTCGGCTGAGGTCACAGTGCACGCCCGGGAGAAGGCCGACGCCTCGGTGCCTGGCCAGGTTGCCGCACCCTTTGCCGGTTCCGTGACGCCGCTCGTGGGCGTGGGGGACGCCGTGGCGGCTGGCGGCACGGTGGCCACGATCGAAGCCATGAAGATGGAGGCCTCGATCACCACTCCCGTCGGTGGCACGGTGACGCGAGTGGTGGTGAACGGCACCGAACCGCTCCACGGCGGCGATCTCGTGGTGGTGATCGACGGCACGTAGAGATTGGGACTTTCTGAGCCATCATGCCTGGTACACGGTATTTACCTGGGACCATAGGACGTTTGACCTGGGCCCATTGGTGGCCAGCGAGAGAACATGGTTCGCAGGAGGTGCGTCATGAAGGTGTTGGTTGCAGTGGGGTCGAAGTATGGGTCCTCACGTGAGGTCGCGAGGACAATTTGTGACGCCCTGGAAAGCCAAGGCTTCGACGTGGATCTGTCGGACGCCGCTGATGTACGCTCCGTGACGCCGTACAACGCCGTCATCCTCGGGTCCGCGGTGTACGGGGGATTGTGGCGGCGCGACGCCTCGGCCCTGGCCAAGGAGCACCGCGAGGCGCTCAAGGCCCGCGATGTGTGGACCTTCTCGGTCGGCATGGAAAACGTGGTGGTCGCGGGCCAACCCAAGGACGAGGCCTACGGGATTGCAGAGTCGATCGGCGCCCGTGAACACCGTCGCTTTGCAGGCGCGCTGGATCCTGAAAAGCTGAACATCGGTGAACGGGCGCTGATTCGCGCACTCGACCCGCCGCTGGGAGACTTCCGGGACTTTGCCGACGTACGCATGTGGGCGCAGAACGTTGGTGCAGAGTTGCGCGAGGCTGCAGTCAGTTAGCCTTCCGGCACTCTGTCACGCATACCCAAGCGTGGGAGACCATCGGTGGGGCGAACGGGCTGTTGAACGGCCATTCTCCAGCAGCGACTGCGAGCAACAAGACGACTCTCACAACAACTGGACCTCAGTCACGGGGTCAGCCCACCACCATGGACACCAATAACCTGACAACCTCGAGTTCTTGCACATACACGAGTGTCACGTTATCGACTGGGAACTTGGACCACGGTCCTGACCGGGTCTATGTGTCCGTCTGCTGCCACACCCGGTGGCTTCATCAGCGCCGATGGCCCGTCAGACGCTGATGTGATGTCGCCACCGTACAGGTGCTCCGCAGCTCGTCGCAGGGCTACGAGGGCTGTCGCTACGGTCCGCACGCTTTCGTCGTCGAGGCGGGACAAGAGGGCGACGCGATGTCCGGAACCTTCCGCCATAAGTTGCTCCACCAACTGTGAGCCGCGAGCCGTCGGATGTATGTGCCGAGCTCGGCGGTCAGTTGGATCCGCGACGCGTTCGACGAGCCCTCGATCTTCGAGCCGATCCACCAGTCCAGTTACTGACGCCGGACTGATCCTCAACGCGTCGGCCAACTCATGGCTCACCAAAGCCCCATCGACGTGCAGGACCAATAGGACCTTCAACTGTTGCATTGTCAGCGTGGTCTGTAACAGAGCGGTGAACTGTGCGCGCGAAAAGAGACGTATCAATGCCGCCTCGTCCTCGGCGATGGCCGCCATGACGCCGTCGCGATCCACCGTGTACCTCGATTCTTTAGTGTACCCGTACTATCAATCCTATCCGCATTGTAAGGGAGATGCTCATGACCCGTCTTGCCCACCTCAGTCTTGCCAACCGCGCCGTAGTGGCACTGGCCACCGCGATCCTTATCGTGGCAGGCGTCTTCTCGACGACGTCGCTGAAGCAGGAACTGATTCCATCATTGGAAATTCCGCTCGCGGTGGTGGTGACCCCTCTTCCGGGTGCGGCGCCTGACGTGGTTGAGCGGCAAGTGACCGAGGTGGTCGAGGCTGCTGTCGGAGGTGTTGCAGGCCTTGAGGGAACTGAATCCACCAGCAGCAACAGTCTCTCAGTGGTGACGGTAGAACTGGCCTATGGCACCGACATGCAGGTTGCCCAGCAGAATTTGGAACAACTACTGTCGCGTGCGGCCACAGGACTGCCCGCGGGAGCCACGCCCTCGGTGATCACGGGCAGCCTAGACCAATTTCCGGTGGTGCAACTTGCGGTGGCCGCCCCACAGCTGGACGAGCAGGAGTTCGTGACCCGGGTGGAGGAAGACATCATTCCCCGGTTGCGTGGAGTTGAGGGAGTCCGCGAGGTCACTTTGTCGGGGGCCCGGGAGATGCGGGTGGAGGTCGTTCCGGATCCGGCCGCCATGGCCCGCGCGGGCGTTGGGCTGCAAGCCTTAAGTTCTGCGCTGCAAGCCAACGGCGTGGTCATCCCCGCCGGAACGATCACCGACGGGCAACGTAGCCTGAACGTGGTGGTCGGCCAGCGGCTGACCTCCGTTCAAGACATCGCCTCGATCGCACTTCCCGCCGCTGAAGCGTCCGCGACACCGGTCTTGCTGGGTGAGGTGGCTTCCGTTACAGAGAACCCAATACCCGC
Organism: Demequina sp.; assembly: GCF_016278765.1. Classification (GTDB taxonomy): domain Bacteria; phylum Actinomycetota; class Actinomycetes; order Actinomycetales; family Demequinaceae; genus Demequina. The sequence goes on from NZ_JADQBE010000031.1 coordinate 55,540, forward strand.
CACATCGTATGCGCGCACGAACGGTCAGGCGAGCATCGCACTTGCCATCACGAAGACGCCCGACGGCAACACCGTCAGCGTGTCCCATGGTGTACGCGAGTTGATTCCGGGAATTGAGGCGGCACTGGGAGGGGGCGCTGCGGTCGATGTGGTTTTTGACCAGGCTCCGTTCATCGAGAAGTCGATCGAGGACTTAAGTACCGAAGGACTCCTCGGTCTGATCTTCGCGGTGATCGTGATTATGCTCTTCCTGCTCTCGCTGCGTTCCACGTTGGTCACGGCAATTTCGATCCCACTGTCGCTGCTCATTGCGATGACCGGTCTGTCGGTGGGCGGATTCTCCCTCAACATCCTCACTTTGGGAGCGCTGACGGTGGCGGTCGGGCGAGTGGTAGACGACTCGATCGTCATCATCGAAAACATCAAGCGTCACCTCGGTTACGGGGAGCCCAAGGGGAAGGCGATTCTGGCCGCAGTCGGCGAGGTCGCCGGCGCGGTGACATCGTCCACGATCACCACTGCTGCGGTGTTCGTGCCGATCGGGATCGTCGGGGGCCAAGTCGGTGAACTCTTCCGCCCCTTCGCTTTCACCGTGGCCGTGGCGTTACTCGCCTCTCTGCTCGTGTCCCTGACAATCATCCCGGTGCTCGCGTACTGGTTCCTGCGGGCCCCAGCAGACCACGCGCTCACGACGGTGGACCGAGACAGTGTCGAGGAGCGTGAACGCCACGGACTTCTCCAGCGTAGCTACCTCCCGGTACTTCGAGGGGCTCTTTCCCACCCGGTGTTGACGTTGGGAATTGCAGTCGCCGTGATCGCCGGTACCGTCGCGGGGGCGACACGGCTAGAGACCAACTTTATTGGCGACGCTGGCCAGAACACCCTGAGCATCGACCTAGAGCTTCCACCCGGAACCAGCCTGGATGTCACCGATGCTGCTGCGCGACAGGTTGAGGATGCTATAGCCGAGCTGGACGGAGTCGAGACTTACCAGGTAACCGTCGGCTCAGGCGGAGACGGACTGCAGGCGGCGTTCCTGGGAGGCGGCGGTTCGAGTGCAGCCACGTTCGCGATCACCACCTCCTTGGACGCGGACCAGGATCGCGTCGAACGAGAATTGCGGGCCGCCATTGGCGAAATGGACGACGTTGGACAGTTGACAGTGAGTGCAGGCCAGGCCGGATTCGGTCTGCCGCCCGTGGAGGTCGTGGTCCGCGCCGACGACGACCAGACCTTGCGCCTTGCCGCAGAGATGGTCGCCGAGGCCATGGCGGACGTTGAGGGCACAACCGACATCGTGAACAACCTTGCCACGGACGCCCCAGCCATCCACATCCAGGTCGACCGCGCAGCGGCCACCCGGGCTGGCACCAGCGAGAGCGAGATCGGACGGGCCGTAGCCGGCCTGCTACGCGGCGCGCCCATCGGTCAGGCCAACATTGCCGGACGCCCGATCGACGTTGTCATGCTCTTAGGACAGGCGCCTGCCGATGCTCAGGCACTGCGCGCCACCCCCATCCCCACCGCCAGTGGATTCGTCACGGTGGGGCAAGTGGCCGAGGTGAGCGAGGTGCAGCAGCCCACGCAGCTGACCCGCCAGAACGGGGAGCGCACGGCAACCGTGACTGCCACCGCGACCGATCAGAACCTCGGGGGTATCACCTCCCGGCTGCAGGAGCAGCTCGATATTCTCGACCTGCCGGATGGTGCCCAAGCCGAGATCGCGGGTGTCAGTGCCGAGCAGCAGTCGGCGTTCGCCGACCTCTACCTGGCGTTACTCGCGTCCATCGCGATCGTGTACGTCGTGATGGTCGCCACGTTCCGCTCGCTGCTGCAGCCACTCATTCTCCTCGTATCGGTGCCGTTCGCCGCCACCGGTGCGCTCGCCTTGCTGCTGCTGACCGGCACACCACTCGGAGTGCCGGCGCTGATCGGGTTGCTCATGCTCGTCGGCATCGTGGTCACCAATGCGATCGTCCTCATCGACCTGGTCAACCAGAAGCGTAAGCAAGGACTGCCTGTGCGGGATGCCGTGATCGAGGGAGCCCGGTACCGGCTGAGGCCGATCTTGATGACTGCGGCGGCGACCATCGGTGCCCTGACTCCGATGGCGCTGGGACTGACCGGCGGTAGCGTGTTCATTTCGCAGCCGCTGGCACTGGTCGTCATCGGCGGGCTGACCACGTCCACGCTACTGACGCTCGTGCTCGTCCCGGTGCTGTACAACCTCGCCGAACGTGCCGGTGCGACCGTGCGTGAGCGGCGAGGCCGCCGTCGGGCCACCACATCCCCTGCGTGACCATGGCCTGACGTGCGCTTGACTACGGAACTCCACGACCGGGTAGGTTCCTGCGCTCGTCATGGGCCGCCATCACCGCCTGCCTCGCGGGTCGCGGCAATCGGACGCGGCGGCCCGCTGATCCATCTCATTGCGCGCACCTGTGCGGACACCCACACGAAACGTCGCAACTGGACACCGCCCGCGCAACCCGGGGATACCACCAAAATTCTCTGCTCTCACGCTCACGATCCGGCCGTGGGAACTGAGCGCGACCCCGGGGCGTATCACACCGCAGTCCCCAAGGTCTTCCGACCAGCCAGCGACTGTGCAAGCCAAACTCAGGAAGCCGGAGAAACTTGTGGACCGCCACCAACGACGTCGTGCGGGGATCAGTCGGGCAACGGTCGCCAGTCTGACGCCCAGGACGACATCGCGTTGATGACCGAACCCAGAGCCTGCCCCTTGGCCGTCAACTCGTACCGCGGCGCGCCTGCGGCGCCCCGGCAATGACGCGAGACGAGCCCTTCTCGTTCCAACTCGCGCAACCTTGCAGTGAGCAGGCGGTCGGACAGCCCCGGGATCGCTGCGCGGATTTCACCGAAACGCTCGGCGCGGGCCATCAGCGCGCGAAGAATGACACCGTTCCAACGTCGGCCGAGCAACTCGACGGTGTAATGGAACGATGGGCAGTAACTTCTGCGGTCAGTGTCCACCGCACCGCTCACCTCGTCCGCCACGTCGGCCCTCAAGTCGACTCCTTACGCTACAACAAAATTGACCTGCTCCCAGCATACTGCTATAACTCAACAGTACGGAAGACTTACCTTTAGTAAGCACTAGTCTAGGGAGAATGACGTGGAGATCTTGGTACTGATCGGCAGGGTGGTGTTCGCCTTGCTGTTTCTTGGGTCAGGCTATGGCCACTTCGCACAAAGGCAGATGATGACCGGCTACGCCGCCAGCAAGGGAGTACCCGCGGCCAAGCTGATGGTCCCGCTGACGGGATTGCAGCTTCTGGTCGGCGCCCTGATGGTGGCCCTCGGGATCTGGCCGGACGTCGGCGCCTTGCTACTCGTCGTCTTCCTGGTGCCCACCGCCTTCATGCTGCACGGTTTCTGGGCAGAGACGGACCCAGGAGCCAAGTCCATGGAGCAGACCCAATTCCTGAAGGACCTGGCCCTCGCTGGTGCGGCACTGGTCATGTTCGCCGTCTTCGCCAACCTTGGCAGTGATCTCGGCCTTGTCCTGGTCGGTCCGGCGTTCAGCCTGTCGTGAGCAACGCAACCCACGGGGCTTTGGCTGTGCGCCCTGGCCCACGCCCGTCGACCACCCCGAGCAACCCCCACACTCAGCTCGACCAGCAGCCTGGCGACGACCAACCGCGGCAGCGCCTCATGGAGCAACTACATGACCTTCCAGGGGTGGCCTGGGCGGGATCAATGATCTCTGTCCCGGGGGCACTGGCACTGTCTCTTCCCCAGGACCTAGCGCTGGGTCCAGTTGCCGCGTTCATGGTCGGCACCGAGTTTGCCCACCTCCATCCCGTTCCCGACTACTCCCTGCACCTGGTACTGCCCGCCGCGGCCGCCGAGGCCGCGATCGACGCGGGTTGGGCTGAGCAGCACCCCATCGCCCGCCTCGGCATCATCTCGCCGGGCGCGGTCATGGTCTACGCCCCACGTGACGCTCACGAGGCAGACATCGCCGCTGGTCTTGTCAGGGCGTCCTACGCCTACGCCACCGGTTCGGAACTTCCGCTCAGGGCAGGGGAGCACGGCGGGCACTGACGACACGGCCCGGCTATCGGGTCGTGCTGATCCAAAAACTACTCAAGGAGGAGTAACTCATGACAGGACGACTCGAGGGCAAAGTAGCTCTCATCACCGGCACGGCAGACGGCCAAGGGCGCGCCGCCGCCCTCGCCTTCGCTGCTGAAGGTGCCAAAATCGTAGGCTGCGATCTCAAGGCGGACCTGGCCGAGCAGACCGTCGAACTGGTCCGCGCGCGGGGCGGTGAGATGGTCTCGATGCAGCCGCTCAACCTGAGCGACGAGGCCGCAGTACAGCGCTGGATCGACTTCGCCGTCGAGCAGTACGGCGACTTCGACATCCTGTATAACAACGCCTCTGGAGTCCGTGGCGGCACCATCGAGTCATTGACCCGCGCGGACTGGGAATTCGACATGACCAACGAGGTCACGATTCTCTTCCTGGCCATCCAGAAGGCCCTGCCGGTCTTCAAGCGCAAGGGCCGCGGCGCCATCCTCAATACCGGCTCAGTGGCTGCGATGATCGGCTCGGCCATGCCCGGGAATGTCGCTGGCAACCTCGTGCACAACGTGGCCAAGGGCGCCGTCCTTCGCCTGACCACTAACTTGGCCGTCGAACTGTCTCCGTGGAACATCCGTGTCAACGCCGTCTCTCCAGGGTTCATCGATACGCCGGCGACACGATCCCTCCTGGAGGCCGGCGGTCGCGGACCGGTCGAGCGCGCATTGCTTAACCCCCGCGTCGGGCAACCTGAGGACATCGCCATGGCGGCGGTGTACCTGTGCTCGGACGAGGCCGACTACGTCACGGGCGCGAACCTGGTCGTGGACGGCGGTTGGGTCGCCGGTGGCGGCGTGGGCCGCCCAGATCCTGAGATCGAACAGATCTTCGGCGAGGTGATGAAGAAGTTGGCAAACGCCCCGACAGCCTGACGGCGAGGATAGTGGTGAAGCCCCCGAACAAAGATCCTCACTGAACTCGAACGACTGTTCGCGACCCGGTCGCGGGTGACCGCAGGGCGGCGTGAAGCCCACCGTGAGCACCTTCTGGCGATCTGCAGTGTGCGGGGGGTCGTGGATAGGTGCTGTGGATCCCGCCCATGGGAATTCTCAGCGGGTGAAGTGTTCCTGGTCTCAGGATGAGGACACAGCGGCAAGGGCCGGCGGCCAACTGACCCATCGGCCCTTGCCGCGAACGGAGAACCCGTCGTCGGCGCGGTATGACGGTAGGTGGTTGCTTTGATCATCGACGCGAAGACCGTGCTTGCGGCATTGACAGTGGTTCACGATGGCGTCGCGCAGCGGGGGAGGGCGAGTTTCGATCTCGCCGGGATGCGGCTAGAACCCTCGTTCTGACGGAGAGGATCAGGAGTGCACGACAACACCTCGCGAGGTGCGAAGTCGACCGATGACGGCGCTCTCTGAAATTCTCCAGCTCTGCCTTGGGTTCTCGTGGTCGTCGCAACACTCGCTACCTCTGAGAGTTGCGACAACCGTGCCCGATTCATCGATCAATTCATCACGGCCCCGCAAGGTCTACCGGGAGGCCGTCTACCGGGAGGCCGAGAGGGTCCGGTTCCTGGAAGCGTTCGAACGCCTCGTCGAGGACCCCCAGCTGTGGGCGCCGTGACGCTCCACGACGAGGTCGTCGCATTGGGCTGCGAGGGCGCGTATCAGACCTTCACCCGCTAGATCCGCGACCGCGGCCTGCGGCCGCCGTGTACGCCGCAGCCGACGAAACCCGCCGCGCCACCACCGCCACGAACCTGCGCTAACCTACCCACGCGACCTGGGCAACTTCACCGAGCAACTGTGAGGAAGATCGGCGAGCGCCGTCACTGGCGAACCATTTTGTCCCATCGCTGACACGATTACATGAGACCGGACAACGCGCGAACCTACTCAGCACCGTGCTTGCACGCAGAGTGACATAATGTGCATTATCGGCGTTATGCACCACCGGTCTGTCGAGCCGTGGAATCTGTCCGCAACTGGCAAATCCTGCCCGCTGACGCCCTGGTAGCGCCTTTTGCGCGAGCCCGTGACTGGAACATTAGCGCGGCATCGGACGTTCCTTGATGTACGGGTCACAAACCCGCCTGAAGGAGGCTCAACATGGCCGATCGTGCACTGCGCGGAATGCGTCTGGGAACCCAGAGCATGGAGCGTACCGCTGGCATGGATCTCGCGGAACGCCACGAGGTTCACTATGACTGCCCCAAAGGGCACGTCCTCGTCTTTCCCTTCGCCGCCGAGGCGGACGTGCCGCTGTCCTGGGAGTGCCACTGCGGCTCGCTCGCGTTGCTTCGTGATGGTGAGCGTCCGGAGCCGCGAGAGGTGCGCCACCAGCGCACGCACTGGGACATGCTCCTGGAGCGCCGCACCATCGCCGAGCTCGAGGAACTCCTCCAGGAACGCCTTGCCGTTCTCAGGGCCAGTCGCGGGGCCTAGGCGTCCTGCCTGCGGGCGCCGCGTCGCCCGCCGAACACTCTCTGAATTCCCCACCATGTGACCTTGGCGAGCGCTTCGCGAATGATCGCGCCGCTCATCTTCGAGGCGCCGGCGTTGCGTTCGACAAACGTGATCGGCACTTCGCTCACGGTGCCACCGGCGAGCATCACGCGCCACGCCATGTCGATCTGAAAGCAGTACCCCTGAGACTCCACTTGCGCCAGGGCGAGCTTTCGCAGGATCGGGGCGCGGTAGCTGCGGAAACCGGCCGTGGCATCCCTGATCGGCACGCCGAGCGCCAACCTGACATAACGGTTCGCATTCGTGGACAGGAACTTGCGATGCGCTGGCCAGTTGACCACGGTGCCGCCGGGAATCCATCGTGATCCGATCACCAAGTCGTGGTTCTCGGCCTGCGCCAGAATCTTCGGCAGGTCCTGGGCTCGATGTGAGCCGTCGGCGTCCATCTCGATGACCACGCCGTAGTCGCGCTCCAGTGCCCACGAGAACGCCGCCAAGTATGCCGCTCCGAGCCCCTGCTTCGCGGCACGATGCATCACGAACACGTGGTCGTCGATCGTGGCGCGACCGTCGGCCCACTCCCCCGTTCCATCCGGCGAGCCGTCGTCCACCACCAGAATGTGGGCGTCGGGTGCGACATCGCGCACGCCGTCCACCTGGCGAGGCAGCGACTCGATCTCGTTGTACGTGGGAATGATGATAAGTGTCTTCATGAACGGCCCCTCCCGCGGGATCGACTCAGGAGCACCCCGAGCGCGACCAGGCCAGCAAGAAGCTCAAGCCCGACAGCGAGTGGTCCTCCCCAGTGGGATGCAGGCGTGAGGGTCGTCCTGAGCGGGACGGTGGCGATGCCGGCGTCCCTCGTGAACAGTTCGGCACGGTCGATCACGCGTCCAGTGGGCGAGATGACCGCGCTGACGCCCACGGTCGAGACCTGGAACGTGGCCCGTCCCGTCTCCATCGCCCTGATTCGCGACATCGCGAGCTGCTGGGTGCTTTCGGCCGTGGCACCAAAGGTCGCGTTGTTCGTCTGCACCGCCAGGAACTCGGCGCCCTCTCGCACCGCCTGACGAGGCACCCAGTCGTAGGCCACCTCAAAACAGATGATCGGGCCGACGGTCACGTCCCGATCAAGCGACGTGATGGGCACCTCGATTCTAGCTGGCCCCTCCCCCGGCAAGACATCGACGCTCACGCGATCCACGGCACTCGAAAAGCGCCTGGCAATTGACCTCATAGGGATGTATTCGGCGAACGCGGCAGGCTGTTGCTTCCGATACGCGGCCCCCGGCAGAGCCTGACCGCTCGGCAGCCACACAAGCGACGTGTTGTAGCGGCCGTTGACGGGCGTGTAGTCGTTGGTGCCGAGCAACAGGGGCGCGTTGAATGCCTGGGCCGCCTCCGTGACGGCGGCGGCCGTCTCTGCATCCTCGCGGGGATCGATATCGGAGGCGTTCTCGGGCCACATGATGAGGTCCACGGCCGCGTTGGGGTGTGCCTGCGCGAGCGCGAGAGTCGCGTCGCGATGATTGTCGGTGACCTCGCGGGCACGCGAGAACGAGTCGAGGCCCTCATTGGCGAGGTTGCCTTGCGCCCATGCCACCGTGATCTCGCCGTTTTGAGCACGCCCGTCGAGCGGAAGCCCGATGGGCAGGATGGCGATCGCGATGACGGCGACGAGTGTGGCAAGCCCCTGAATGACGCTCCGCTCCCGCAGCGCCAGCAATCCGACACCCAGAATTGCTCCAAGCAGGGCCACGGCAAGCGATATGAGCGGCACGCCCCCAAGCCAGGCCAGGCGAGCCACAGGTGAGTCGGCCATGCTGAAGGCGAGACGTCCCCACGGAAAGCCGCCGAACGGCCACGCGGACCGCAATTGCTCCGCTCCGACCCAGAGCAGAGCAAAGGCCGCGGGCTCGAGCCACACCAAACGCCCCAGGGTGCCCAGGCGCGTCATGCGGGCCGTGAGAGCGCCCACAAGGCCGATGGCGATGGACTCCGCTGCGGACAATGCCACCCAGGGAATCCAGCCCACGGCGACGTAGGCCCACCACAAATGCGGCAACAAGAACGCCATTCCGAACAGCCATCCCAGCCCAAATCCGCTGCGCGTGCGGGCGTCGCGCAACGCCATATAGAACATGCTGACGGCGAGGAATGCGATCGGCCACCAACCCACGTCGGGGAAAGCCAGGAACAGGGCCAAGCCGCCAGCCCCCGCGAGAATCACCCGGCGCGCTGTGGACACCGGACCATCGTACGTGGTCGCCTCAGTAGGCCACGACACCACGGCGCATGGCACCGATGGCCGACACTGCCCGGTCCCGCGTAGTGGCGGACGGTGCGACCTGGGCGATCTGATCGAGGGCGTCGATCACCTGCTTGCACCACCGCACCATGTCTCCTGGAGCGATCGTGGTGCCGTCCAGCACCGTGTCGAGCCCCTTTCCTTGAGCCCAACCATGAATCGACCGCACCAAGCCCCAATGAGGCGGAGGAAGGGCAGCCAGCTGGTGCTCGGTGTGCATGTCGTCCACTCGCGACCAGATTCGCTGAGTCTCGCGCAGCGCGTGTCCCAAAACTCCTTGCGAGCCGCCCGGGACGTGAGGGGCACCCTCCCCGTCGTCGCGACGCGCCGAGTAGAGCAGTGTGGATACCGCGCTCGCGAGGGCTGGCGGGTGCAGTTGGTCCCAGACACCCTTGCGCAGGCACTCCGCGATGACGATGTCGTTCTCGGCGTACAGGGTGCGCAGCATGCCGCCCACGCGAGTGACAGTGAGGTTGTCGCCCTCGCCTTCCACGTAGCCGAGCTCCTTGAGGACGTGGCAACGGCGGTCGAAGATCGCCGCAATGGAGCCGGTGGCTCGTGAGATCTCGCCGGTGAGGCGGTCCTTGTCCCTGAGGGTGCGGAAGTAGCGCTCCGCCCACCGGGAGTGATCCTCCCGGTCTGGGCAGGCGTGACAAGCGTGAGATCTGATGGCGTGGCGGACGCTGTCGAGTTCCGTGCGTGGCGCCTCCGCGGGGGCGCGTGCGGCGCGGGCGGCCTGATGCATCGTGCGGCCCTCGCCCGCCACCCGGGATCCCAACTCCTTACGCGCCCGTGGATCCTTCGGCTGGAACCTTCGCGGTAGCGTCATCGTGCCCACCACATCGAGGCCCGAGTGCAGGTCGGCCAAAGAGAGTCTCAGGAGCCGGCCGGAGTCGCTGACCACGCTCGGGCGGGGCGCGTGCGTGTCACTGTCCGGGTGAACCACCACCGCGTACCCGGCGCGCCGCCCGCCTCCGATGCGCACGAGGTCGCCGCGGGACAACGAACTCAGCTGGGCCGCAGTGGCCTCCTTGCGAGCTGCGCTCGCGACCCTCGCCGTCTTCTTCTCCGCCCTGCCCAGCCGTTCCCGCAGCGCGGCGTACTCGTGGAAGTCGCCTTTGTCGCACTCCATCGCTTCCCTGAACCCCTGCAAGGACGCCTCCAGCTCGCGCACGCGGCGCGCGATGCCCACCACCGACTGATCCGCCTGGAACTGGGCAAAGGACATCTCCAGCACATCGCGGGCACGCGGCACGCCCGACGTGGCCACGAGGTTGATCGACATGTTGTAGTTGGGCTGGAACGACGAGATCAGCGGGTAGGTGCGTCGAGACGCCAACCGCCCCAACTGATGTGCGTCGAACCCGGGGTGTTCGACCACCACGGCGTGTCCCTCGACGTCAATGCCGCGCCGGCCCGCGCGCCCTGTGAGCTGGGTGTACTCCCCCGCCGTGAGGTCCTTGTGGCCTTGGCCGTCCCACTTCACCAGCTTCTCCAGCACCACGGAGCGTGCGGGCATGTTGATGCCCAGTGCGAGGGTCTCCGTGGCGTACACCACCTTGATGAGTCCCGCGGCGAAGAGTTCCTCCACCACCTCCTTGAACAGCGGGATCAGGCCAGCGTGGTGGGCGGCGAGACCCGCCTCAAGGTGGTCCCGCCATGCCGCGAACCCGAGCGCGCCCAGATCCTCGGGGGCCAGACCCGCGCAGCGCGTGTCGACGATCTGGCGGATCCGTTCACGCTGCTCGTCAGTGGTGAGCACGATGCCGCCGTGACGGACCTGTTCCACGGCGTCTTCGCACCCCGCCCGCGAAAAGACGAACACTATCGCGGGGAGCAGCCCTTGGGCGTCGAGCTGGTCGACCACGGCGAATCGCGGCGGGCTGCGACGAGGCTTGGCCCCTGGGCCGCCGCGACCCCGGTAGCTGCCTCTACCTGGTGCGCCGCGGTGTTCCGGCGGGCGGGATCGCCTGACGATCGCGTCAATCTCTGGGTTGAGGCGGGCGGCCGTGGCGGGGTCGGTGGGGTCGGTGCCCGGTGCATAGAGATCGAACATCCCCTCGCGCAGCAGCACGTGGGGCCACAGCGGCACGGGCCGCGTCTCCGACACGATGACGCGCGTGTCGCCACGCACTTCGGTCAGCCAGGCGCCGAACTCCTCGGCGTTGGACACGGTCGCGGACAGTGCCACCAGTGCGGTGGCCGCACCGGCATTGACGATGACCTCCTCCCACACCGAGCCTCGGAAGCGGTCGGCCAGGTAGTGAACCTCGTCGAGCACCACCACGCCGAGGTTGTCGAGGTCGCGCGAGTCCGCGTAGATCATGTTGCGGAGCACCTCGGTGGTCATGACCACGATGTCCGCGTGCGGGTTGATGGACGTGTCCCCCGTCAGCAGGCCCACCTTGTCCGGTCCGTAGTGCGCGCGCAGGTCGCCAAACTTCTGATTGCTCAGTGCCTTGATGGGGGTCGTATAGTACGCCTTGAGCCCCCTGCGATGCGCGTGCTCCACCGCGAATTCGCCCACCACGGTCTTTCCGGCGCCCGTGGGGGCGGCGACCAACACCGAATGGCCCTCCGCGACCGCCTCACAGCCCTCCCGTTGGAAGTCATCGAGCGGAAACGGCAGGGACTCCTCGAAAGCGAGCACCTCCGGGGTGCGCCGTCGCCGCTGCGAGGCTGCATAGCGTTCGGCCGGGCTGGTCACCTTGCCAATCTAACGCGGACGAGCCCCAAGAACGCGCAGCGCCTTGGGCACAACTTCGATGGTGAGCGGCTGTCCACCCACCAATTCACCGTCGGCGAAGGCGGGCGGCAGCACCGCTCCCCCACCGGCCTGGGAGATCGTGACCTTGCGCGCCTCCATGATGCGCACGCGAGGGTCGTCGATGTGCGAACCGTCATACAGTTTGGGAAAAATCTGGAGGATTTCCCGGCGTTTCAGCGGTTCCGTGATCACGAATTCCAGCATGCCGTCCGTCACCGATGATGCGGGAGAAATGCGCAGTCCACCCCCAAACACGTGCGAGTTGGCGACGGCGACAAGGGTGCACTGCTGAGTCCACGTGACGCCGTCCACCGTGACCTTGACGCCGTAGGGGCTGTAGCGCGGCAACTCCCGAAGCATCGCCACCTTGTACTTCACGGGTCCGCGGGGATACCTGAGCCTGCGCGCATACGCCGCGATCGCCGCGTCGACGCCCCCGGACAGCACCGCAGCAAAATAGCGCGGCGACGCCGGCACCTCGACCCCGTTACCCGAGATCTTGCCGAGGTCGATCGTGGCGACTTCGCCCTGCAGTCCCAGTTCGATGCGCTCGACCGCCTCGCCGATGTGATGAACGGGAAGGTCTAGGGTGATCGCCGTGTCGTTTCCGGATCCTGCGGCGACGATGCCAAGCGGGAGTTTCCTCTCGGCGCACACCTGGATTCCCAGGTGGACCATTCCATCACCGCCTACCACGACGAGCGCGTCCAGGTGGCGTCTGGCCTTGACGGCCGCCTCGTAGGACGCCGGCCACGATCCGCGAGAAAGGTCGTTAACCTGATGACCCTTGGCGGCAAGCAGCGCCAGCGTCTCTTGCCCCCAGGCCCGGCCCCTGCCGGATCCCGAAGTGGGGTTCGTAATGACTCCTACCTTGCTCACACACGCTCCTTCGCGCGGCGCCGGGCCCGAAGCGCGCCGATGCCGATGGCGCCAAAGTACAGGGCGGTCATGGGAATGGCCATGACGATCATGGTGATCGCATCGGGTGTGGGGGTCATGACGGCCGCGAACACGAAGATGAGCAGCACGGCCCAACGCCACCCCTTGAGCCAGGTGCGCCACGGCACGATGCCGAGCCACGTCAGCGCGACCATCACCACAGGGAAGGCAAACGCAAGCCCAAAGGCGATGAGCAGCCGCATGGCGAACGTCAGGTACAGCTCCGCATCGAGGAGTTGCTGAGTGCCGTCTGGACGGAAGTCCGTCAAGATGGTGACGGCATGGGGGAACACCAACCACGCGGCAAAGATGCCGACCAGGAACAGCGGAATGGCGGCGGCCAGGAACCCGACGGTATAGCGCCGCTCCTTGCCCGTCAGTCCCGGCATCACATACGTCCATACCTGGTACAACCACCAGGGCGAACTGAGGACCAGACCCAAGAAGAACGCGACCTTGAAGTGCATGTCGAGCGCCGTCGCGAGTCCGGCGAAGTTGACGGACACGATCGCGTCATCGGTCGATGCGGCTTCAAGGAGCGGGCGCTGCAATGCCTCGAACGCTGGATCGAAAAGGAACCACCCTGCGACGGCCGCGACCGCGATTCCGACGATGGAGTAGATGATGCGGTTGCGCAACTCCACCAGGTGTTCGCGGAGGGGCATGTGCGCGCCCGACGCGCGCCGGGCCCTCCTACTTGTCGTTCGACTCATCCTTGGTCGAGGGAGTGGTCGAGCCCTCGCCCGTACCCTTGGTCTCCTCGTCCGACGTCAACGACTTTGTCTCTTCCTTGAGGATCTTCAACGACTTCCCCACGCTGCGCGCCAATTCAGGCAACCGGGGCGCGCCAAAGAGCAGCAGAACCACAATCAACAGAACGACAATGTGCCATCCGCGTAGTGCGCCCATAGAAACGTTCCTCTCAGACTCGGGTAGTGGCCATTCTATGCCTGGGCGGCAAGCACAGCCCGCGCCTGACGCGCGAGTTCGCGTGCGAGGGGTTCCGGACCCACTGTGGTGAGCGCTGTGCCGACGGCCAGCAGCTGACCCGCGATGGCGGAAACGTCGGCGACTCCGAACCGGGCGGTCACCACTTTGTCGGTCTCGTCGAGCTGCACTCCGGGAAATGATTCAAGCAGCCAACGCGCGTGCGCATCGGCCACCACCTCGGCCTCGAAGTTGGCAATGAGTGAGAAGCCGGAGCTCTCGCTCGCGGGTGTCGTGACGGCCTCGGTGCCGATCACGGCGGACATGATCCGGTCCACCCTCAGGGTGCGGTAGTCCCCCGCCCGCCTACAAAAACACTCGACGTAGGAGGTGCCATCGATCACGACGATGCGGTGGGGCTCGATCACACGCAAGGTGCGCTTGTCGTTGGCATCGGCATAGCCGACCTCCACCACAACGGCGGCATCGATGGCGTCGCGCAACGTGGCGGCCACGGCGGGATCGACGCTTCCGGTCGTCACCGAGCGCACTGCGTCTTTGTCGCCCACGGCATCGATGAGCTTGGTCAGTGCCGTGTGGGCGGCCTCGGGCGCGGCCCCTCCGGCGACCACTGCCGACAAGGCGCCGATCAGTGCCACGCCTTCGCGCGGCGAAAGTCGCACCTGGCCCACTCCCTGGGAGTTGGTGAGGCGAATGACGCCCTCGTCGAAGGCCCAACCGTCGAAATCGATGAGGTCCTGCGGGGCGTGGCCGGGAACACCGGACACCCAGAGCAACTCGACGTCGCGCCGCACCTGCGCGGCGGTGACCCCGAAGTGTTCGGCGAGTTCCTCGACGGTCGCCTCTCCCTCGCGCTCAAGATACGTGACCAGGCCGAGCAGTCGGGTCACGCGCGGTGCGGTGCGTTCAGCCACGATCCCCTCCCCCACGTGTCTGGGCGCCCCCGGAGCGTTCCGCAGCGCGCAGCGCCGCGCTGGCCTCGTCGCGCACCTGTTGCGCAATCGCATCGGGAGTCATCACGCGCGCGCGCCCGGCGAGCCCAAGTACCTCTTCCTTGATGGCGTCGGCGTGCCGATACTGGACTTCGAAGAGGTCCCAATCGCCGTCCGCACCCGCGGCGGTCCCCCGGCGTCGGATCGCGTGGCCGGACTCGGGTCGCAGGCCCACCACCGCAGTGTGTGATTCGCCCGTATCTCCCCACGAGGGCTCGGGTAGCGGCTGCGGAATCTCATACGCGTCCTCGCCCCCAACGGTGGTGACGGTGCCATGAATGCGGCCCAGCCGGAAGGTGCGGGGCTGACCCCTGTCGCGGTCGAAGGCGTACAGATACTCGGCCCCGGCGCGCAGGATGATCTGCCAGGGCTCCACCGTCCGGGTGGTGTGCCCAGCACTCGCGGAGGTGTAGTCGAAGGTGACGGCCGTTCGACGCGCGCGGGCGTCGACGATCGTGGCGGTAGCGTCGGATGTTGACGAGGCCTTCGCCCCCAGCGTCAGGGGCGTGCGCGGCGCGGCCGAGGAGGCCGAGGCGATCTTGGTGAGGCCCTGGTGTGCGTCGGGGCCCAACGTCGCCCCTTGCCAGTATTCGGCGGCGAGGGCCAGGACGGCGGCCTCTGCGGCCGTGAAGCTTATCCCAGGCATCGCGGCATCGGACGCGTCGATCTTGTAGCCGATCTCGTCGCCGTGAGTCGGATCCACGACGGTGCGCAAGGGAATACCCATGCGCCGCAGCTCGTCCTTGTCGCGTTCAAACATCCGTTCGAAGGCGGCTTCGCGCCTTCTCGCCTCGTCGGGAGGCACGTGAGTGTCAGCGGGCTCGTAACCCACAACCGTGGCGCGTATCTGCGCACGGGTCATGCGCACCCTGGCGTGCGTCAGGGCGATGATCAGGTTGAGCAGCCGCTCTGCCGGATCGACCGCCATCTAGACCCTGACCGCCAAGAGTTCCGTTGTCAGGATCGCCCGTGCCCCGGCGGCGTAGAGCGCATCCATCACGTGGTTCATTTCGCTGCGGGGCACCATCACCCGCACCGCCTGCCAATCGGATCCGTGCAGGGGCGTCACCGTGGGGGCCTCGAACCCTGGTGTGATCGTCACCGCGGCCTCCAACTTGTCCCCAGGGACGTCGTAATCCATGAGGATGTATTGCCGCGCCATCAGCACCCCGCGGAGGCGTGCCGCGAGCACCGCCACGTCCGCTTCGGGGACAGATTTGGCGCGCACCAGGATCGCCTCCGACTTGAGGAGCGGCTCGCCAAAGACCTCAAGTCCCGCCGCCTTCAGCGTGGTGCCCGTCGACACGACGTCGGCCACGGCGTCGGCCACACCCAAGCGGACGGAGGACTCGACCGCGCCGTCCAGACGCACCACGTCTGCCTCGATGCCGAAGGACCTCAAGTGGGTGTCTACCAGGTGCTCATAGGACGTGGCGACGCGCTTTCCTGCCAACTCCTGAATGGTGGTGATGTGACCAACGGGAGCCGCATAGCGGAAGGTTGACCCCCCAAAGCCGAGCTCGAGAATCTCGGTCGCCGCGGCACCACTGTCGAGCAGCAAGTCGCGCCCGGTAATGCCGGCGTGCACGGTTCCCGAGCCCACGTAGACAGCGACGTCTCGGGGCCGCAGAAAGAAGAACTCGACGTCGTTGCGCGAGTCCGTCAGGACCAGTTCACGAGGGTCACGACGCTGCTTGTAGCCCGCCTCGACCAGGAGCGACACGGCCGGCTCGGACAAGGACCCCTTGTTGGGTACCGCGATACGTAGCATGGCGGCCCCCTACAGGTATTTCTCGACGTCGGCGAGGGTCAGGCCCTTGGCGATCATCATGACTTGGGCGTGATACAGCAGTTGTGAAATCTCCTCCGCCGTCTCGGCGTCCGATTGGAATTCGGCGGCCATCCATGACTCGGCGGCCTCTTCCACGAGCTTCTTGCCGATGGCATGGACTCCCTGATCGAGGAGCGCGACGGTGCCGGAGCCCTCCGGACGCTGCTGGGCGCGTGCGGAAAGAGTGTCGAAGAGTTCGTTGAAGGAAGTCACGCGGCAAGCCTAGTAGGACTCGCCCGCCTCCAGGCGACAGGGCGCGGCGTGGATGTCACAGGGCCCGCGCCGCGCGGGTTCAGACGTCGAGTGACGCCAACACCGCCGCGGTGGCCAGTGCCGCCGCGACGGTCTCGGCTCCCTTGTCCTCTTGAGAACCCTGGAGTCCCGCCCTGGCGAGCGCCTGGGCGTCGTTGTCCGTGGTCAACACGCCGAATCCGACGGCCACAGCGTGGGTGCGGGCCACGTCGGTGAGTCCTCTCGTCACGGCTTCACAGACATAGTCGAAATGTGGCGTGTCTCCTCTGACAACAACCCCGAGACAGACGATAGCCTCGGCGCCGCCGCGGGCGAGCTTCTCAGCGACCACGGGAAGTTCAAAGGCGCCGGGAACCCGTATCACCCGCGCTGTTGCACCAGCCGCCTCGACGGCCCGCAGAGCGCCCGCCACGAGTCCGTCCATGACCTCGGTGTGCCACATCGAGGCGACGATGTCGACCGTCTTGCCAGCGCCGTCAATGGCGATGCTCGGCGCACCGTGAGCGCTCACGCGTCGTCTCCCAGGAGGTGTCCCATGCGCTCCACCTTAGTGCGCCGATACGCCGCGTTTTCGGCGTGTTCACCCGCGTGGTGAGGCACGCGCTCGGTGACGTCGATGCCGGAGGCACGGAGCCCCTCGACCTTGGCGGGGTTGTTGGTCAGCAACCGCACCCGGTGAAGGCCCAGGTCCGCCAGGATCGCTGCCGCCGCGCCATACTCGCGACGATCCACGGGCAAGCCCAACTCGACATTTGCGTCCACCGTGTCTCGCCCGGCGTCCTGCAGCGCATAAGCCTGAATCTTGGAGATGATGCCGATGCCGCGCCCCTCGTGTCCGGTCAGGTAGACCACGGCGCCGCCATCGGCCTGCACGCGCACGAGTGCGGCGTCGAGTTGCGGACCGCAGTCGCAGCGCAACGAGGAAAAGGCGTCGCCGGTCAGGCATTCGGAGTGCACACGCACCATCGGCACATCGCGGCCGGTGGGTTCCTTGTACACCGCGAGGTGCTCGTCACCCGTGCGCGCGTCGCGGTAGGCCTTGACAACGAACTCGCCGTGCACGGTGGGCAGTCGGGCTTCGCCCTCGAGAAGTACCCGGTGGGGTTGAGGCTCGACCTGCAGGGGCAGGTCGGCCTTGGCTCGGCGGTAGTGGATGAGGTCCGCGATGGTCATGAGGGTGAGACCCTCCGTGGCGGCCAGAGCGGAGGCGTCTCCTTGACGCATCATGGTCCCGTCGTCGTTGACGAGTTCGGCGATCACGGCCACCGGCTCAAGGCCCGCCAGGCGGCACAGATCCACGGCCGCCTCAGTGTGACCGGGGCGATGGAGAACTCCGCCGGGAACGGCGCGAAGCGGCAGGACGTGCCCGGGTCGAATGAAATCCTCGGGCCCCGCGTCTGCACGAGACAGCACCTGCAAGGTGTGGTGTCTGTCGGCCGCGGAGATTCCGGTGGTCACACCCTGCGCGGCGTCTACCGACACCGTGTAGGCGGTGCGCCGCGGGTCTTGGCTGTGGGGAACCATCAAGGGCAGGTTCAAGGCATCAGCCTTGGAGCTTTGCATCGGCGCGCACAGGTATCCACTGGAGTGCCTGATCCCCCAGGCGACCCACTCGACCGTGGCGCGCTCGGCAGACATGATGAAGTCGGCCTCGTCCTCGCGGTCATGGGAGTCGCAGACCAGCACCGGCTTGCCGCGCTCCAGCTCCGCGAGCGCCCGCTCCACGAGCGCGATCGACGAATCGGTCACCCCTGTACGCCCATCATGCGCTCGACGTATTTGGCAATCACATCGACCTCGACATTGGCTATGTCTCCGACCGCGTAGTCGCCAAACGTGGTCTCCGTCAGCGTGGTGGGGATGAGAGATACCGTCGCGCGGTCACCGTCGAGTTCCGCCACGGTCAAGGAAACGCCGTTGAGTGCAATCGATCCCTTGCGGACCACGTAGCGCAGAAGATCCGCGGGCAGGGAGAACGTGAGGTCGTCCCATTCCGGTTGCGAGTCGCGCGCCACCAACGTGGCGACGCCGTCGACGTGCCCCTGCATGATGTGTCCACCGAGGCGTCCCGTGGCGGGCATGGCCCGCTCGAGGTTGACCCGAGAACCCTCAGTGAGGTCACCCAACATCGACGTCTCCAGGGTGATGCGCATGACATCGGCCGTCCAAGAGTCGCTATCGAGGCTGGCCGCCGTCAAGCACACCCCGTTCACGGCGATGGACTCTCCGTGGACAAGATCGTCGCCGAGCCCGGTCGAAGAGATGGTCAGTCGAGCCGCCGCGCCGTGATCCTCGATTGAGGTGACGGTTTCGACCGACTGAACGATGCCGGTAAACATTACGTTCCCTTCGTCATGTGGGCCGTGACCAGGCAATCCGCGCCGAGGGTGGTGATGGATACGTCCCCACCCCTCAACGCGTCGGCCATGGACGCGATTCCCAAGTCCGTGATCGCGGACACCCCAGCGCCCAGCAAGGCCGGCGCGATGTAGACGTTGATCTCGTCGACCAGTCCCGCGCGCAGGAACGCGGACAGGATGTGGCTGCCGCCCTCGACAACAACCGTCCGCACCTGCCTGGCTCCAAGAGTCTCGAGCGCGGACTGCGGATCGTGAGTCCCCAAGGCTACCGCGTTGTTGTCGCGCCACACGCGCGCGCCCGGCGTCGGTGTCATGCCCATCACCGCGCGCAGGGGCTGATGCGCCGCCTGCACGCCGGAGGGCCGCGCTGACAGCGACGGATTGTCGGTGAGCACGGTGCCGGTGCCAACCAGGATTGCGTCAACGTCGGCACGCGTTCGGTGGGCATGGTCGCGGGCCGACTGACCGGTGATCCAGAAACTCGAGCCGTCCGCCGCGGCGATCTTGCCGTCGAGCGTCTGCGCCCACTTCGCGATCACGTACGGCCTGCCAAGACGCATGGACTCGAGCCAGCGTGCGTTGAGTGACTCTGCGCCCGCATGGGGGATCAGCACCGTGTCGATTCCGCGCTCCAGGAGCGTCAACGCACCACCTTGGGCCAGCGGATTCGGGTCTGCCACCGCGTACACCACGCGAGCCACGCCCGCGTTGGTCAAGGCGTCGGTGCAGGGGCCGGTGCGCCCCGTGTGATTGCAGGGCTCCAGCGTGACGTAGGCGGTGGCCCCCATCAGTTCCTCGCCCGCTCCCCTGGCTGCTTCGATCGCGGCGACCTCGCCGTGCGGGGTGCCGGCGCCCCGGTGAAAGCCCTCGCCGATGACACGGCCGGTGGCGTCGGTGATCACGGCGCCCACCCGGGGGTTGGGTCCGTGGGCGGGACCCAACGCCGCAAGCGACACCGCCAGGTCCATCGCCTGGGAATCGTTGAGGGGCCCGCGCATCGCTAATGCCGGCACGCGTCGCGGATCGCCTGGATGGCTCCGGCACGGTCCGCAGGACCGAAGATCGACACGCCCGCGACTAGGGTGTCAGCGCCTGCGGCCACCGCGTAAGGGGCCGTCTCCACGCTGATTCCCCCATCGACCTGGAGCCATGGCGCGGCTCCTGCCTGCTCGGCCGCCGCCCTGAGCGCGGTCAACTTAGGCAAGGTTTCCGGCATGAACGACTGTCCCCCGAAACCGGGCTCAACCGTCATGACCAGCACCATGTCGACGTCCTCGAGGAGATCCGTGACCGCGTCGGCGGGGGTTCCAGGCTTGATCGCGACCGCCGCCCTGGCGCCCGTCGACTTGATATCCGCGGCGCACTGACGCGCATCCCTCGCGGCTTCGAAATGGAAGGTGACCGAGGCCGCGCCGAGCTCGGCGTATCGCGGAGCCCACCGGTCCGGGTCCTCAATCATCAGGTGGACGTCGAGCGGAAGTGGGGACACCTCGGCGAGCCGCTTGACCACCGGCAGACCGAGAGTGAGATTGGGTACGAAGTGCCCGTCCATGACGTCCACGTGGAGCAGATCTGCCGTGGACACCTGCGCCATCTCGCTCTCGAGATTGGCGAAGTCTGCAGCAAGAATCGACGGCGCAATGCGAATGCTCATAGCACCAACTTAGCGCGCTCCGTCGACCGTGAGCATCGCCAAGTACATCGAGTCGGTGCCATGAACGTGTGTCCACATCTGCACGTCCATGTCAGGGCCCCATTGGTCGACATCTGTCCCGGTGACATCCGCGATCCCCGCCCGAGCGTCGAGGCGTCGCAGACCGGACGCCGCGACGATTGCCGTCGTTTCGGACAACACCGGAGAGCACGTGACGTAGGCGATCACGCCGCCAGGGGCGAGCATTCGCCCTGCATGACGCAACAGCCTCGCTTGGAGTTCGGTGAGATCGTGAAGATCCTCCGGCGTCCTCCGCCACCGCGATTCGGGTCTGCGTCGAAGCGCGCCCAGTCCGGTGCAGGGCGCATCCAGGAGGATGCGATCGTATGGACCGCCCTCCCACGTGGTCGAGTCGCCTACGTGAACGGTGACGACGCCAGGCGGAAGCGCGCGGATATTCTGTTCGACCAGACGCGCCCTGTGCTCGTGAAGCTCAATCGCGTCCACACGGGCCCCCCGCCGAGCCGCAATGGCACCCAAGAGGGCCGTCTTGCCCCCCGGCCCGGCGCACGCATCGAGCCACCGCTCTCCCGGTGACGACGGTCGAGCCGCGTCCGACGTGAGCGCGGCCGCCACCACCTGACTGCCTTCGTCCTGAACGCCCACCAGTCCCGCATCAACGTCGGCAAGACCTCGCGGCGCACCGCCCCCAAGAGTGACCCCGTAAGGCGACAGGGCCGTGGGTTCTCCACCCGTCGCACGTGCGACCGCATTCCTGTCCGCGAGACCCGGGCGCGCCGCCAAGGTGACCGCCGCTGGCGTGTTGTGTGCGGCAAGAAGCAATTCGACCTCGTCCGCGCGCCCCCGCGCCGCCAGGGACCTCTCCAGTTCCGCGACAATCCACACGGGATGGGAATGCCGGGTGGCGACCGCCGCCCTCCCATGACCCCCGGCGACCACGGCCAGCCACGCCTCACGATCCCGCTCGACGATGCGCCGCATCACCGCGTTGACCAGGCCGCTTGCCCGGCCGGCTCCGGCGGCCTTCGCGAGCTCGACAGTTTCGGATACGGCGGCGTGCGTGGGGGTGCTCATCGACAGCGCTTGGTGTGCGCCCAGCCACAGCACGGCGCGCACGGTGACGTCAAGGGAGTCGGGCTGCCTGTTGGCCGCCTTGGCGATGACGGCGTCATACAGGCCGCTCATGCGCAACGCGCCATATGCCAATTCGGTCGCGAATGCCGCCTCACGGCCGCCAAGGCGTGCCTGCCGCAGGATGCCCGGCATGGCCAGATTCGCGTAGGCCCCGTCGACTTCTACGGCAAGGACACAGTCGAGCGCCGCGCGGCGCTGTGGGTCGCTCATGCCTCGCCCAGCTGGGCGGTTTCGCCCCATCGGGCTCCCCGCCACCAGTCACCGGCGTCCATCGCCTTCTTGCCCGCGGGCTGGATCCACGACATGCGCACCGGCGCGCTGCCGGTGCCCACGGTCACTCCCTCTGCGTCCGCTCGCAACAGACCCGGCGTGGTGGAAGCTGCGCCCGTCACCGTCACCGGCCCCACCTTCGCCGTGGAGCCATCGGGCAGAGTGGTCCAGGCGCCCGGGGCGGGCGTACACGCCCTGATGGCGCGGTCCACCACGTGTGCGGGCAGGTCCCAACGGATGAGCGCGTCGCGGCGAGTGAGCTTGGCCGCGTGGCTGACCCCCTCCACGGGCTGCGCGACGGGCTGCGCGACGCCTGCGCCCAGTGCCTCGAGAGAGTCTTTCAGCAGCGACGCGCCCACCGTCGCCAGGCGTGTGAGCAGGTCTCCCGCGGTGTCCGCGGGACGAATGCGCTCGGTGGCCTGCCCGATCAGCGGTCCCGTGTCGAGTCCCTCCTCGATCAGGAAGGTGGAGGCGCCCGTGACGTCGTCGCCGGCCTGGATGGCGCGCTGCACGGGCGCGGCTCCCCGCCAGGCCGGAAGCACCGAAAAGTGCAGGTTCACCCAACCCAAGCGCGTTGCTTTCAGCAAGGCGGGACGCAAGATCTGACCGTACGCGACCACCCCGGCGGCATCGGCCTGCACGGAGCGCACACGCTCGACGAATGCGGGTTCGGACGCGTTGGCGGGAGTCGCGACCTCAAGGCCAAGCTCGAGCGCGCGCATCTTCACGGGACTGGGGTGCGTGGCGCTGCCGCGCTTTCCCTTTGCGTCTGGCCGCGTGACCACCAGAGCGACCTCGTGGCCCCCGTCAACGAGGGCTTGGAGGGATGGCAGCGCCACCTCGGGAGTTCCGGCGAAGATCAGACGCATGGGCTCCATCGTAGGCGCCGGCTACGTTCCCGGAACTGCGTCGACTCGCAGGAACAGGGGCGGGGCCGACGCTGCCGATCGTGCGACGGCCACGGCGCGGGCGGCACTCACGAGCGCGGGCATCACTCCGCGTCCTGACAGGACCCAGGCACCCTCGGCGTCCCGCGCGAGGTCGTACGACAGGCCCTTTGCGGCTTCGGCAAAGGCATCAATCGCATCGGGCGGTCCCTCTAACCTCATGGCTCTGCGGTGCGGAGGCAGCCCCAGCTGCTGCCGCTGCGCGAGATCCTCTGCTCCGGTCTCCCAGCCGTCCCACGTCACCAGTGCGCTGCGGACGGGCTCGGGCACCTCCCCCACCACGCTCACTGCCCCGCGGGAAGCCCTGGGGGCTGCCAACGCCGCGGCGTTCATCCAGCGGCGCACCGTCGCATACTCCGCGCCAAGCCCTTCGCCCACGTTGACGCGCGCCCCAATGATGGCTAGGTGACCGTAGCCGTCGGCCACGGCCGGAAGTGCTGCGGGAGTGGCCACCACCAGTCCCGACGTGACCGCGCCGTCGGCGACGATGCCCGTGCCGGACGACGACACCACCATCGGTACGTCGGGGGCCATCTTGGCAACCTGGGCGGCCAGCCTCTCCACGCCAAGGCCCGCAGGCATGAGCCGGTAGCCCTGGCACTCTGGGCAATGCCAATGGGCCGCCTCTGATCCACATTCCCGGCAGCGCGGCGTGCCCTCGCCCGACGACCGTTGCAGATCGCCGCCGCATTCGGCGCATTCGGCCCACGTGGAGCATCGTGCACATCTCAGACCGCTCGCATAGCCCGCTTGAGGCACGAGGATGCCCCCCACGCCGTGGCGCGCCGCGGCGAGGAGCGGGGCCCACACGGAGCCGGGCATCCAGTGCTTGCCCTGTCCACCCTCGCGCACGCGACGCTCGGGACCAACGATGTCCACGCGGGGCAGCGCGTCGCGCGCAGGCACCGTGCCGACCCGGTGCGCAAAGCCGTGTTCCACGAGTGCCACGGCGTCCGCAGACAGCGCGTAACCCGCGGCCAGGAACGACGCGCCCGTGTCTTGGGCCCGCATGGCGGCGACCGTGCGCGCGTGCGGGTAGGGCGCACGCGGCTCGGAGAACGTGGTGGATCCTTCATCCCAGATGGCGATCGCCGTCAGGTCGGGTACGGGTTGCCACGCGGCGGACCGCGTGCCGATCACGAGTCCGGCGAGTCCCCGCATGGCGGCCAGGTAAGAGCCGTATCGAACCGACGGGCCATCGTCCGCGTCAAGCAACACGAAGTGCCCGCCCGAACGCGCCGTCCACCGGTGCAACCCTGCGGCGACGGCCTGGGCGGCGACGGCCTGGGCGGCCCGAGCGTCGGGAACCACCACGATCGCCGTGCCGCCATCAGCGATCGCGGCGAGCGCCCACGCCAGTAACGCCTCCGCAGGGGCTGCGGCCGCATTGGCGGGCGGCGCCGCCCACGCCGAGCGACTCCCAGCGGCCGTGGGCAGCCCATGCTGTGCGGACACGCCCCTCCACGCCGCGACCGACGTCGCGTCCAGGTTCTGCCGCGCCATGCCCTCCCAATCGAGTTTCTCGACGGAGGCCACGCGCGCGGGCGCCATGAGCCTCAGCACATCCCACAGCGAGCCGCCGTAGCGCTCCGCGATCGCCGCTGCCAAGTCCAACGCGTGCTGCGTGAACGAAGGCACGGCTCCGGCGGACTTGATGGCCTTGAGCGCGTGCGGGGATTCGTCGGCGGACAGCTCCACCACGACGGCGGAGCTGAGGCGACTGGCGAACGGGACTCGTACCCGGCTGCCTACCTGCACGATCCCGGCGAGCGATTCACCGATCGCATAGTCGAACGGCCTGTCGAGGTGCGGCAGCGGGCTGTCGACGACGACCCTCGCGATCACTAGACCGCCGCGGCGAGAGCGTCGGCGCGGTCGGTGCGCTCCCACGTGAAGTCTGGCAGCTCCCGCCCAAAGTGACCGTAGCTGGCGGTCGACCGGTAGATCGGCCGACGCAGGTCTAGCTGCGCAATCAAGGCGGATGGGCGCAGGTCGAACACCTCCCGCACCGCCTTGACGATGCGCTCGGGATCCACCGTGTGCGTGTTGAACGTCTCGACATAGAGGCCCACGGGCGTTGCCGTGCCGATGGCGTAGGCAACTTGGAGCTCGCAGCGGTCGGCAAGACCGGCGGCGACGATGTTCTTGGCCACCCAGCGCATCGCGTAGGCGGCGGAGCGGTCCACCTTCGACGGGTCCTTGCCGGAGAAGGCGCCGCCGCCGTGTCGCGCCATGCCGCCGTAGGTGTCCACGATGATCTTGCGTCCGGTCAGCCCGGCGTCGCCCATCGGACCCCCAATCTCAAACCGCCCGGTGGGGTTGATGAGGGAACGGTGGCCGGACGAATCGAGGTTGTAGCGCGCGAGCACGGGCGCGATGACCGCCGCCTCGACCTCCTGGCGGAGATCGTCGATGTTGCCGCCCTCGCGGTGCTGGGTGGAGACCACCACGGTGTCCACGGAAATCGGCGTGTCGCCGTCGTATCCGATGGTCACCTGGGCCTTGCCATCGGGCCTCAGGCCCTCGATAACCTGCTCCTTGCGCACTTGGGCCAGGCGGAACGTCAGCGCATGTGCCATGGCGATGGGCAACGGCATGAGTTCGGCCGTGTCCCTGCACGCGTAGCCAAACATCAGGCCCTGGTCTCCCGCGCCCAACTCGATCGCATCGGTATCCGTCGCCTGGCCGACCCCCAACCAGATGTCGGGACTCTGCTCGCCGATGGACACGGAGACGCCGCAAGAATCCGCGTCAAAGCCGATGCTCGACGACGTGTAGCCGATGTCCCTCACCACCGCCCGGATGGTGGAAGGAATGTCGACATAGGCCTCGGTGGTCACCTCGCCGGCGACGTGGACAAGGCCAGTGGTCACCATGGTTTCGACCGCAACCCGTGACATGGGGTCCTGGCGCAGCATGTCATCCAGAATGGCGTCAGAGACCTGATCACAGACTTTGTCGGGGTGTCCCTCGGTCACAGACTCGGAAGTGAACAGGCGCAAAGACATAGCGTTCAGCATACTTGTCACCTCCGACATGAAGCCGCCCGGTGGAACGGCTCGGCGGGCTATCGCGGGAGCCGCGCGGCCACCTGGTCGAGGATGGCGTGTGCGACAACCAGTTTGGTGCCACTGCTGGTGCCGACCACCTCACCCGTCGCGTCGAGAATCGTCACCGCAGTGGGGACATTGCCGAAGCCGACGGTCGCGCCCACAGGGTTGACGACCAGCAGATCCGCGCCCTTGCGCACCGCCTTGGCGCGCCCATGATCGAGGACGCTTCCCGCGCCGTCGCCCGTCTCGGCGGCGAACCCCACCATGATCTGGTGTGAAGACTTTGACTCGATGAGGGACCGCAGGATGTCCTCGGTTTCGACGAGCTCAAGCACGCGGGGGTGCCCGTCCTTCTTGATCTTGACGGCGCTGGACTCGGCCGGTCGGAAGTCGGCCACTGCCGCGGCCATGATGACCACGTCGGCCCCGCTGGCAGCGCTCCGCACCGCATCGGCCAACTCCGAGGATGTCTCCACGTCGATGCGCGAGATGCCCTCGCCCAGCGGCAACGACACGTTGGCCGCCACGACGGTGACGTCCGCGCCGCGCTCTCGGGCGGCCTCGGCGAGCGCAAAGCCCTGATGGCCCGAGGATCGGTTGCCAAGGAAGCGGACGGCGTCGATGGGCTCCCGGGTGCCGCCGGCGGAGATCACGACGCG
Organism: Demequina sp.; assembly: GCF_016278765.1. GTDB lineage: Bacteria > Actinomycetota > Actinomycetes > Actinomycetales > Demequinaceae > Demequina. The sequence continues at coordinate 82,196 of NZ_JADQBE010000031.1, forward strand.
GACGTCGCCAAGGTCGCCCCACTCACGTGTGGCGGCGGAGGCTGCGTGTGTGTCGATCTGCATACGGCCGGCGACCGCGTAGAGCGCCGCTACCAGGTCTTCCGGTTCGGGAAGCCGTCCCGGCCCGGAGTCGGCGCCTGTCAGTCGGCCCACCGCAGGCTCGATCACGTGAACACCGCGCGCCACGAGTGTCGCGATGTTCGCCTCGGTCGCAGGGTTGCGCCACATCTCGCTGTGCATCGCGGGCGCCACGACCACGGGGGCGGTGGTGGCGAGCAGTGCGTTTCCCAGCAGATCCCGGGCCTCACCCGCGGCCATCGACGCCAAGAAATTGGCGGTGGCGGGGGCGATGAGCACCACGTCAGCACGCTGGCCCAACATGATGTGCTCGACGGAGGGCACGTTTTCAAAGGTTCCCGATCGAGCGGGTTCGCCCGTGAGCGCCTCCCAGGTGGCGCGTCCCACAAACTGAAGAGACGACTCCGTGGGGATCACGCGCACCGAGTGACCATCCTCTTTGAGGCGGCGCACCACCAGTGCGACCTTGTAGGCCGCGATGCCGCCGGTGACGCCCAGCAGCACCCGCATCGCGGGCTAGACCTCGTGCTCGCCGAGAACGAGAAGATTGCCGTTGTTGATCTCGCGCAAGGCAACGGAGAGCGGCTTGTCGGTGCTGTCGGCCTCAACCAATGGGCCGACGTTTTCAAAGTGGCCCTCGCCAAGCGCCTCGTAGTACGCGTTGATCTGGCGGGCACGCTTGGAGCCGTAGATCACGAGCGCGTACTTGGAGTCCACCTTTGCAAGCAACTCGTCGATGGGCGGGTTGGTGATGCCCTCGGGGTGTGCAACGGTTCCAGACAACGTCAATCCTCTCCTCGCTCGCGCCCACCTTGAGGCAGACAGCGCCACCCATCTTAACCTGCTGAGGCCACAATCGCCTGCAACTGCTTGACGGCGTCCTCCAAGCGGTCGTTGACGAGCGTGATGTCGAACTCGCTCGCGGCCGCCAACTCCTCCCTAGCGGTCCGCAATCTCCGTTCGCGCTCCTCGGCGGACTCGGTGCCACGGATTTCAAGACGATCAACGAGCGCCTCGAATGAGGGTGGCGCCACGAACACGAAGAGCGCCTCCGGCATCACCTGCCTGACCTGCCGCGCACCCTGAAGATCGATCTCCAGCACCACCGGAATGTCGCGGGCCAGCCGCTCCTCCACGGCAGCCCGCGGCGTGCCGTACCGGTGGATGCCGTGCACGACCGCCCATTCGAGCAGCTGGCCTCGGTCGGCCATGCGCGTGAACTCTTCTGGGGATACAAAGTAGTAATGCACGCCGTCGCGCTCGGACGGCCGCGCGGGCCGCGTCGTCGCCGAGACCGAGACCCACACCTCGGGCATGCGCTCCTTGAGTGCTGCGACCAAGGTGCCCTTGCCCACGGCCGAGGGGCCGGCCACGACGACGAGTCGGCTCATCCGCGTTCGCGCGCCACCAGAGCGTCGACTTGATGGGTGCCGAGCCCCCGCACGCGGCGGGCCCGGGAGATACCGATGTCCTCCATCACGAGGGTCGCTCGCTTGGGTCCGATTCCGGGCAGGCACTGGAGAAGGTCATGCACCCGGATGCCCGCAAGAGCTTCATCCGCCTTTGCCTGCCTGATAGCCTCGCTGAGGTTCATCTCACCGTGAGACAAACTCTCCTTGAAAGCGCGGCGCGCGCTGCGCACCGCGGTCGCCTTGACGAGAGCCTGAGCGCGCTGCTCGTCACTGAGTTCCGGTGTAGCCATGCCACCTCCTTGTTGAAACGCCGTGGGACTCGCGGCGTTACTCGCCTGCCTCCACCGTGCCCAAAGCGTACTGAGCCGCTCCGGCTGCGGCCTGAATGGCGCCTCTCAACTTCTCCACAAACGGTCCTGCCACCAAGATCCCCCGCGATTGAGTCACGAGCACTCGGGAACGGACTGCGCCGAACACTTGCGCGACTTCCGCCGGGCTTGCGCCTTGGGCGCCCACGCCTGGGGAAAGGAGTGGTCCGTTGACGGCGACAAGATCGATACCGAGCTCACGCACGGCATCCCCGACGGTCGCCCCCACGACGAGCCCGATCGAGCCCATCGGGGTAGCGCCAGCGTTCAGGTCGGCGGCTCCTTCCGCGATCGCACGCGCCACGGAGACGCCGTTCGCGTCGGTCGCGTGCTGCACCGACGCGCCTTCCGGGTTGGAGGTCAGTGCGAGCACAAACACTCCCTTGCCCGTGTGCGCGGCCAACTCGAAGGCGGGTCGCAAGGATCCAAAACCCAGATACGGGGAGACCGTGATCGCGTCGGCCTCGAGCGGCACGCCCTGGGCGAGATACGCGTCGGAATAACCTTCCATGGTCGATCCGATGTCTCCGCGTTTGACGTCGAGGATCGACAGCAGCCCCTTTTCCTTGGCATTCTTGAGCGTGTGCTCCAACGCGGCCACTCCCCTGGCTCCGTGGCGCTCATAGAAGGCCGCATTGGGCTTGACGGCCGCCACCGATCCCGCCGAGGCCTCCAGCACGGCATCCGAGAAGGCCACCAACGATTCCGCGGTGTCCGTCAGACCCCATCGGGCGAGCAACTCCGGATGAGGGTCGATGCCGACACACAGAGGGCCCCACTGTCGGATTGCCGCGTCGAGTCGCGCACCGAATGTCATGGGACCTCCGTTCCTTGCCTCCAGAACCCACGTCTTGTATTAGGGGCCACTCTACCTGGGCGTTCTCATCGATGCGATGTCTCGCGCCACATCTTGCAGGCTCATCACCTCAAAGCGCCCTCGCTGGAGCGCCTCGATCGCCTGGACCGCCGCCGCAAGTTGCTGCGTGGTGGTGATGATCGCCACGTCCGCCGCCGTGGCGGCTGCGCGGATCTCATAGCCGTCTGCGCGCGCGCCTTGACCGGACGGGGTGTTGACAACCATGTCGATGTATCCGTCATTGATGAGGTCCACGATGGTGGGCTCCCCGTCAGGTCCCTTGCCCTGAGACTTCTTGCGGACCACTTCGGAGGGAATTCCGTGTCGCGACAGAACTCGGCGCGTTCCCTCCGTTGCCAGGATGGAGAATCCCAACTGATGGAGCCGTGCCACCGGGAAGGTGATGGCCCGCTTGTCACGGTCCGCCGTCGAGACGAAGACGGTGCCGGACAGCGGCAGACCGCCGATGGCGCCGGCCTGCGACTTCGCGAACGCGAGCGGGAAGGTCTCATCGAACCCCATGACTTCGCCGGTGGACCGCATCTCGGGGCCCAGAATGGAGTCCACCGCAAGGCCGCCATGCGTGCGGAAGCGCTTGAACGGCAGCACGGCCTCCTTGACGGCGATGCGAGCGTGATCGTCGTACACGCTTGCGTCGAGTTCTGGAAGCATTCCCTCCGCCTTCAACTCCGCGATGGTGGCGCCCAGCATGACGCGCGCGGCCGCCTTGGCCAGGGCAACTCCGGTCGCCTTGGCCACAAACGGCACCGTCCGGGATGCTCGCGGGTTCGCCTCCAGGACGTACAGCACGTCGCTGGCGAGCGCGAACTGCACGTTCATGAGTCCCCGGACGCCGATGCCGCGCGCCAGCGCCTCCGTCGAGACCCGGATGCGGTCAAGATCCGCCGCCGACAACGTCACCGGGGGCAACACGCACGCCGAGTCCCCGGAGTGGATTCCCGCCTCCTCGATGTGCTCCATGACGCCGCCAAGGAACATCTGGTCGCCGTCAAAGATGGCGTCAACGTCGATCTCGATCGCATCGTCCAGGAACTTGTCGATCAGCAGCGGAGCATCCGTCACGTGGTCCCCCACGCCCGCCATCCGGGTGCCGTAGTCGGCGAGCTGCTCGCGCGAGTACACAATCTCCATGCCGCGGCCGCCGAGCACGTACGACGGCCTCACGAGCACGGGATAGCCGATGCGTTCGGCGATCTCGGTCGCCTCGTCGATCCCGTGAGCGGTGCCGTACTGCGGAGCCGGCAGGCCCGCGGTCTCCAGCACCACGCCAAACTCGCGACGGTCCTCCGCCTTGTTGATCGCCTCCGGCGTGGTGCCCAGGATGGGCACCCCCGCGTCGGAGAGCCGCTGGGCGAGGCTCAACGGCGTCTGGCCACCCAACTGCACCAGCATGCCCTTGATGGGCCCCGCGGCCTTCTCCGCCTCATAGACGGCCATCACGTCCTCGAAGGTGAGTGGCTCAAAGTAGAGGCGATCGGACGTGTCGTAGTCCGTCGAGACCGTCTCGGGGTTGCAGTTGATCATGACGGTCTCGTACTGGTCCTTGAGCGTGAGTGCCGCATGCACGCACGAGTAGTCGAACTCAATTCCCTGTCCGATGCGGTTGGGCCCGGAGCCGAGGATGAGGACGGCCTCCCGCTCGCGGGGCTGCACCTCGTTCTCCTCGTCGTAGGAGCTGTAGTGGTACGGGGTGTGCGCCTCGAACTCGGCGGCGCACGTGTCCACCGTCTTGAACACCGGAATCACCCCGGCATCGACGCGTGCCGAGGCGATCGCGGACTCGTCGATGTGTCGCAGCTTGGCCATCTGGGCGTCCGAGAATCCGTGGCTCTTAGCGCGCCGCAGCAAAGGTTCGTCCAGGCCCGGCGCACCGGTGACCTCGAGTGCGATCTCGTTCATCAACAGGATCTGGTCCAGGAACCAGGGGTCAATGCCGGTGGCGTCGAAGACTCGGTCCACCACATCGGGGTCGTTGATCGCGGCTCGCAGCGCCTGCTGGACCTGGATCAGTCGCTGCTCGGTGGGGATCGCGCACTGAGCCAGGAGCGCATCGAGTGCCTCGCCGGTGGGCGGTTCGCCCTCCCAGTGGAACACCTGACCCTTCTTGTCGATCGACCGCATCGCCTTGCCCAGCGCTTCGGTGAAGTTCCTGCCGAGCGCCATGGCCTCCCCTACCGACTTCATGGTGGTGGTGAGCACGGGGTCGGCCGCCGGGAACTTCTCGAAGGCGAAGCGGGGTACCTTGACCACCACGTAGTCGAGGGTCGGCTCGAAGCTTGCGGGCGTGGAACCGGTGATGTCGTTGGGGATCTCGTCGAGCGTGTACCCGATCGCCAGCCGCGCGGCGATCTTGGCGATCGGAAAGCCCGTGGCCTTGGAGGCGAGGGCCGACGAGCGCGACACGCGCGGGTTCATCTCGATCACGATGACGCGCCCGGTGGTTGGCTCAACGGCAAACTGGATGTTGCAGCCGCCGGTGTCGACTCCCACCTCACGGATGACCGCGATGCCGACGTCGCGAAGCTTCTGATACTCCCGGTCGGTGAGGGTCAGGGCCGGCGCGACCGTGACGGAGTCTCCGGTGTGCACGCCCACCGGGTCCAGGTTCTCGATGGAGCACACCACCACAACGTTGTCGTGCTTGTCGCGCATCAGCTCGAGTTCGTATTCCTTCCACCCCAGGATGGACTCCTCGAGCAGCACCTCGGTCGAGGGCGAATAGCGCAGTCCCGCCCCGCCGATGCGGCGCAGATCCTCCTCGTCGTAGGCAAGGCCCGAGCCGAGGCCTCCCATGGTGAAGGAGGGGCGCACCACGACGGGGTATTTCAGATCCTCTGCCGCCGCGACCAGCTCGTCCATGGTGTGGCAGATGTGGGAACGGGCGCTGTCCGCGCCGCAGCGCTCCACCACGCCCTTGAAGAGCTCGCGGTTTTCTCCCAGGTTGATGGCCTCCAGGCTGGCGCCGATGAGTTCGACGTTGTAGCGCTCCAGAATGTCCGCCTCAGCCACCGCAATCGCCGCGTTGAGCGCGGTCTGGCCGCCCAGGGTCGCGAGCAGCGCGTCGGGGCGCTCCTTCTCGATGATCCGTTCGATCACGTCGGTGGTGATCGGCTCCACGTAGGTCGCGTCGGCGAACTCGGGGTCGGTCATGATCGTGGCCGGGTTCGAGTTGAGCAGCACCACGCGCAGGCCCTCGGCCTTGAGCACCCGGCACGCCTGGGTTCCCGAGTAGTCAAACTCGCAGGCCTGGCCGATGACGATCGGGCCGGAGCCGATCACCATTACGGTGTGGATATCGTCGCGGCGGGGCACTAGCGGGTCCCTTCCAAGGTGCGTCGACCGTTCATGAGGTCGAGGAATCGGTCAAAGAGATACGCGGCATCGTGCGGGCCTGCCGCCGCCTCCGGGTGGTACTGGACCGAGAAGGCGGGCAGGTCGAGGCATTCGAGCCCCTCCACCACATCATCGTTGAGGCACACGTGGCTGACATGGACACGGCCGTAACCGTGGGGCGACTCGCTCGCATCACCCAGCGGTGCGTCGACCGCGAAGCCGTGATTGTGGCTCGTGATCTCCACCTTGCCGGTGGTCCGGTCCATGACCGGCTGGTTGATGCCGCGGTGGCCAAAGCGGAGCTTGTAGGTGCCATAGCCGAGCGCACGTCCCAACAGCTGGTTGCCGAAGCAGATCCCGAACAGGGGCACGCGCGCGTCGAGAATCGCGCGGATCACCTCGACGGTCCGGTCTGCGGCGGCCGGGTCGCCGGGGCCGTTGGAGAAGAACACGCCGTCGGGCTCGCGCGCAAGGATCTGGTCCGCGGTCCACGACGACGGAACCACGGTTACCTTGATGCCGCGCTGGGCCATCAGTTCGGGTGTCGTGGCCTTGATGCCAAGGTCGACGGCGACCACGTGCGCGACCCGTTCGACGCCGTCGGGCGGCTCGATGACGTAGTCGCCGTCGATGGAGACCGCGTCGGCGAGGTGCGCCCCCGCCATCGGCGCTGCGGCGCGCACCCGGGCCAGCAAGTCCGCATCGTTCGCGAGGGCGTCTCCGGAGAAGATCCCGCCGCGCATGGAGCCGAACGTGCGCAGGGTTCGGGTGAGCTTGCGGGTGTCGATGCCCGACATGCTGACGATGCCCTGCTCCGCAAGGTCGTCGCCGAGGGAGCGCTGCGACCGCCAGTTGCTTGGTCGCCTCGCCGGTTCCCGCATGACAAACCCTGACACCCAGATGCGGCGGGACTCGGCGTCCTCGTCGTTCATGCCGGTGTTGCCGATGTGCGGCGCCGTCATGACCACGATCTGCCGGTAGTACGACGGGTCGGTGAGCGTTTCCTGGTAGCCGGTCATGCCGGTGTTGAAGACGATTTCGCCGAGGGTCTCGCCGCGGGCCCCGTATGCCTCGCCGCGGTACACATCACCGTTCTCGAGGACGAGCACGGCCGGTTCGTTGGTCACGCGAAGGCTCCTTCACATCGGGGGTCAAGAAAGGTGGGCGTGCCGCGCAGGAACGTCGCCACCGCTCGGCCGGGCAACACCCTGCCAGCGTAGGGACTGTTCCGCGACCTGCTCGCGTGCGAGACGGGATCCACGGTGTGCTCCGCGCGGGGGTCCACCAGGGTCAGATTCGCCGGTTCGCCCGCCGCGATGGGCCGGCCATGCCACTGCGACACGCGGCCGATAGCGGCGGGCGTGGTCGACATGACTCGTGCCACATCCCTCCACGTCATGAGACCGGAATCGACCATCACGCTTTGGACGATGCCCAGCGCGGTCTCGAGCCCGGTCATGCCGAAGGCGGCCGCGGCCCACTCGCAGTCCTTGTCCTCGACGGGGTGCGGCGCGTGGTCCGTGGCAACGATGTCGATGGTGCCGTCCGCAAGCCCCTGACGCACGGCGTCGACGTCCTCGGCGGTGCGTAGCGGCGGGTTGACCTTGAACAGCGGGTTGTAGCTGCGCGCCTCCTCGTGGGTGAGGAACAGGTGGTGTGGCGTCGCCTCGGCCGTCACCTGGATGCCGCGCGACTTGGCCCACCGGACGATGTCCACGGAGCCGGCGGTGGACAGGTGCTGGAGGTGCACCCGGGAGCCCACGTGCCCCGCCAGCAGCACGTCGCGCGCCACGATCGACTCCTCGGCTACCGCGGGCCAACCCGTCAGCCCGAGTTCGGCCGAAATCTCGCCCTCGTGCATCTGCGATCCCTCGGTCAGGCGCAGGTCTTGAGGATGCTGCAGCACGGCGCCGTCAAAGGACTTCACGTACTCGAGGGCGCGACGCATGATGACGGGGTCGTTGACGCAGATGCCGTCGTCGCTGAACAGCCGCACCCTGGCGCGCGAGTGCGCCATCGCGCCCATCTCCGACAGGTGCTCGCCCTTGAGGCCCACCGTGACCGCTCCCACGGGGTACACGTCCACCAGGCCCACCTCGCGGCCGCGTGACCACACCTGCTCGACAACGCCCGCGGTGTCCGCCACCGGGGTGGTGTTGGCCATCGCATGAACGGCGGTCCAACCGCCTCTGGCCGCAGCACGGGAGCCGGTCTCGATGGTCTCGGCGTCCTCGCGGCCGGGCTCGCGCAGGTGGGTGTGAAGATCCACGAGTCCGGGCAGTAGCACCAGGCCGTCCGCGTCCACGCGCACGGCCGTCGACGGGGCGTCCCCCACCGGAACGATGACCCCGTTCACGACCGCAACATCGGCCGCCTTCTCGCCGTAGACAAGCGCGCCGGAAATGATGAATGCGCCGCTCACATCTGCTCCTCTCCCGCCAAGAGCAGGTAGAGCGCCGCCATGCGCACCGCCACCCCGTTGGCCACCTGTTCCACGATCACGGAGCGGGGGCTGTCCGCCGCTTCCGCCGAAATTTCCAGGCCCCTGTTCATGGGGCCGGGGTGCATGATGATCGCGTGCTCAGGCAGGCGCGCCATCCGCTGCCCGTCGAGCCCGAACAGCCGCGTGTACTCCTGGGGGCTGGGGAAGAACGCCGCCCCCCCGCCGGTCATGCGTTCGCGCTGGACCCGCAGCATCATCACGGCATCGATCTGGGGCCCGTCGAGCGCCGCGTCCAGTCCGTGCACCACGGTCACGGGCCACGGGCCGATGCCCACAGGCAGCAGCGTGGGCGGCGCCACGAGAGTCACCTTGGCGCCGAGCGTGGTCAGCAGGTGAACGTTGGAGCGCGCCACGCGCGAGTGGAGGATGTCCCCCACGATCGCGACGTGAAGGCCGTCAAGGCCCTTGCCGTCGGGGCCGTCCACGAGGTGTCGGCGCATCGTGTAGGCGTCCAGGAGTGCCTGGGTGGGGTGCTGGTGGGTGCCGTCGCCGGCGTTCAGGACGCTGCCGTGCAGCCACCCGCCGTGGGCCAGCTGGTCGGCCGCGCCGGACGCCCAGTGGCGGATGACCACCGCATCGGCGCCCATGGCCTGGAGCGTCAGCGCCGTGTCCTTGAGGCTCTCGCCCTTGGACACGCTGGAGCCCTTGGCGGAGAAGTTGATGACGTCCGCGCTGAGGCGCTTGGCGGCGGCCTCGAAACTGATGCGCGTGCGCGTCGAGTCCTCGAAGAACAGGTTGACCACCGTCTTGCCGCGCAGCGTGGGCAGCTTGCGGATCTCGCGCTCCTGCGTGGCGGCCATCTGCGCCGCCGTGTCCAGAATGAGCACGGCCTCCTCCCGGCTGAGGTCCTGAGTGCCGAGGAGGTGCTTCATCGCTCGCCTCCGGTCAGGATGACCGCGTCTTCGCCGTCGACCTCCGTGAGGTGGACATCCACCCTTTCCGAACGCGAGGTGGGGATGTTCTTGCCCACAAAGTCGGCTCGGATCGGCAGCTCCCGGTGCCCCCGGTCCACCAACACAGCCAACTGGACCGATTGCGGCCTGCCCACGTCCTTGACCGCGTCGAGTGCGGCCCTGATGGTGCGACCCGTGTGGAAGACGTCGTCGACCAGGATGACCACGGCGTCGTCGATCCCCTGCGGAGGCAAGGTGGTGGGCCCGATGGTGCGGGTCGGTTGGCGGTACAGGTCATCGCGATACATCGTGATGTCGAGCGCGCCGCAGCGTTCGCGCGCGTCGAATCCGCTTTCCACAGTGGCGATCTTTGCCGCCAGCCGCTCGGCCAGCGGAAGCCCGCGCGTGGGGATTCCCAGCAGGACGATGTTGGCGGCACCGCCATTGCGTTCGAGAATCTCGTGGGCAATGCGGGTGAGCGCCCGATCAATGTCGGGCGAGCCAAGAATGGTGCCGGTCAAGGCGGCCTCCTTCTCCGCCTCACAGGACGGCTCTTAAAGGGGTGTTGCCCGTCAGCCTAGCGGAACACCGCCACCGGGTTGGGCTGCGTCCTCAGCGATTCTGCCCAGCACGCCGTTGATGAATCTGGGCGAGTCGTCGGTCGACAAGTCCGTGGCCAGATCGACGGCCTCATCGATCGCGACAGCTGCGGAAACGTCGTCGTTGAAGACAATCTCCCAGACGGCGATCCGCAGCAGGGCGCGGTCGACAGCCGGCATCCGATCGACGGTCCATTCCGTCGAGGCCGACTGGAGTAGATGCTGAATCTCGGTCCAGTGGGCCACCACTCCCCGGACGATCTCGGCCGAGTACTCGGGCAGAGCCGTTTCCCGTCCGGACAGCGCGACGCGCTCCTCCAGAATATGAGAGACGTTCGCGCCCCGTTGGTCCGCCTCGAACAGGACGTCCAGAGCGCGTTTGCGAGCCTTGGTGCGTGCGCTCATCTAGTCGTTGACACGGCTGAGGTACTCGCCCGAGGTGGTGTTGACCTTGACTTTGGTGCCGGCCTCAAGAAACAGCGGCACCTGAATCTCGCGGCCCGTCTCCAGCGTGGCGGGCTTGGTTCCGCCGGACGACCGGTCGCCCTGCAAGCCCGGTTCGGTGTACGTGACCTCGAGCACGACTGACGGGGGCAGCTCCACAAAGATGGGGTTGCCGTTGTGTGAGCCGATGAGCGCCTTGTCGTTCTCCAGGAGGAAATCCTTGGCGTCGCCCATGATCTGAGGGCTCACCGGGATCTGGTCGAAGGTATCCGGGTCCATGAAGATGTAGTCCGTGCCGTCGTTGTACAGGTATTGCATGTCCCGTCGGTCTACGGTCTCGAACTCGACCTTGGTGCCCGCGTTGAACGTCTTGTCGACCACCTTGCCGGACATCACGTTTTTCATCTTGGTGCGCACGAACGCGCCGCCCTTGCCAGGCTTGACGTGCTGGAAGTCGATGATCGTCCAGAGGTTGCCGTCGATGTTCAGTACGGAACCGTTCTTGATGTCGTTCGAGGTCGCCACAATCGTCCTTGCAGTTGAGTGAAAAAGTCCGTCCGCCAGTCTAGCCGACGCGCCCCGCCACGGCCTGAAGAGCCAGCCGATACGAGTCGACGCCGAATCCGGCGATCGTGCCCGTCGCCACGCCGGAGATCACGGAGGTGCTTCTGAAGGCTTCGCGGGCGTGTGGGTTGGTGAGGTGCACCTCCACCAGGGCAAGCCCTGCCGCGGTGACCAGCGCGCACGCATCGCGCAGGGCGTAGGAGTAGTGGGTGAAGGCCGCGGGGTTCAGTATCACGTGGGTGCCGGTGTCGACGGCCTCGTGCATCCAGTGCACCAGGTCGGTCTCGTCATCCGACTGGCGAAGGGTCGCCTCGAGACCTACCTCGGAGCCCCACTGCATCACCAACGCGGCGAGCTCGTCGTGCGTGGTCGAACCGTACTTCTCGGGTTCGCGCGTGCCGAGGCGCCCTAGGTTGGGGCCGTTGACCACAAGGACGTTGCTCATGCCGCCCAGCGTAGCGGCGACCTCAGGCCGCCTTTCTACGGCGCGCGGCTAGCGGCTGACGGCATCGTACGCAGCCACCAGCAATGTTGGGTCGGGCCCTTCGAGACGTTGGGGGTTGCCGATGCCGTGCAACACCACAAAGCGCAACAGGTCTCCCCTGCTTTTCTTGTCCCGCTTCATGGCGGTATAGAGCGCATCCCACCGTTCGGCCGCATACGTGGTGGGCAAGCCCAACGAACGAAGGACGGAACGATGCCGGTCAACCTCCTCGTCTGACAGCTTTCCGACCAGACGCGACAATTCCGCGGCATAGACCATGCCTACGGACACGGCGGCTCCGTGCCTCCACTGGTAGCGCTCGGTGTACTCGATGGCGTGGCCAAAAGTGTGGCCGTAGTTGAGGATCTCCCGATGGAAGGACTCCTTGAGGTCCGCGGCAACCGCCGACGCCTTGACTGCGACTTTTCGCGCCACAAGCTCCGCCAGCACTGGCACGGCCGCGGGATCAAGTTGACGCGTATCGGCGCCCGAGGCTGTTCTGGAGCCCGACTGAGGAGCGTCCGCCGTCAGCAACGGGGCGTTGGCCTCGATAATGGTGAGGATCTGGGGGTCTGCTATCAATCCACCCTTGACCACTTCGGCCAGACCGGACACCAGATCATGCCTGGGTAACGTGAACAGGCGATCCGTGTCGCACCACACGCTGAGCGGTTCATGGAACGCGCCCGCCAGGTTCTTACCCTCCGCCGTATTGATGCCCGTCTTGCCACCGACCGCCGCGTCCACCATGCCCAGCAAGGTGGTGGGCACCTGGATGACGTCGATGCCGCGCAGCCACGTCGCTGCGACGAATCCGGCCAGGTCGGTGACGGCGCCCCCGCCGAGACCGATCACCACATCAGAACGAGTGAAGTCGGACTTGCCGAGTACCTGCCAGCAGAAGGCCAGCACCTCCGCCGTCTTGCCTTCCTCGGCATCGGGAACCTCAGCCCTGACAGGAGTCATCCCCCGTGCCTCGATCGCGCGGCTCAGCGCGTCGGCTCGGGACGTCATCGGCGCGGAGTACACGATGAGCGCCTTGCGGACCCGCTCGGGAATCGAACTGGCGACGGCCTCGTCAAGGCCCGCACCCACGGTCACTGTGTACGGCTTCGCCGTGGCGACCGTGATCTCGGTCACGAGACGGCCTGCGCAATCTCGGCGGCGATTTGGGAGGGCTTGCGGTTGTCCGTCAGCACGGTGACCGTTGCGAGGCGCTCGTAGACCGGGCGGCGTTCGTTCATCAAGGCGAGCCACTTCTGCCGCGGGTTGCCCAGCAGTAAGGGCCTTGTCGCGTTGAGGCCAACCCGGGGTACCGCGGCGGTCAGGCCGACGTCGAGGAAGGCAACCGTTCCCCCGCCGGCCGCGTATTGGGCCAGCAAAGATTGGGTTTCGCCGTCGATCGGTGCGCCTCCGCCGAGGCTGAGTACGCCGTCGTGCTCGGCGATCGCCGTGGCCACTGCCACGCGCTCGACCTCACGAAAGTACTGCTCGCCGTCGGACACGAAGATGTCGGCCACGGAGCGCCCTTCGGCCGCCTCCACATCGGCGTCGGTGTCGCGCAAGTCTGTACCGAGCAGGCGCGCCAACACCACCCCCACGGAAGACTTTCCGGAGCCGGGAGGTCCAATGAGGACGACGACGGGAGCCATCAGCGCAGCGAGTCGGGGATGGAGGCCTTGTAGGCCTCGATGTTGCGTCGAGTCTCGGCGACGGAGTCGCCTCCGAACTTCTCCAGGAGCGCATCGGCGAGGGTCAGCGCGACCATCGCCTGTGCCACCACCGCTGCAGGGGCGACGGCGCACACGTCGGAGCGCTGATGGATGGCCTTCGCCGCCTCGCCGGTGGCCACGTCGATCGTGTCGAGCGCTCGCGGCACCGTTGAGATGGGCTTCATCGCGGCCCGGACGCGCAAAGGCTCACCGTTGGTCATGCCACCTTCGACCCCACCCGCGCGGTTGGTGCGACGGCGCACTCCCCCATCGACGTACTCAATCTCATCGTGAGCCGCGGAGCCCCTCCGGGCTGCGGTGCGCATCCCGTCGCCCACTTCGACCGCCTTGATGGCCTGGATGCCCATCAAGGCGCCCGCGAGCCGGGAGTCGAGGCGTCGGTCCCAGTGGACATGTGATCCGAGCCCGACGGGCAATCCGTACGCGACCACCTCGGCCACTCCGCCTAGGGTGTCGCCGTCCTTCCGGCACTGGTCGATCTCGGCCACCATCGCGGCGGAAGTCTCGGGATGGAAGCAACGAATGGGGTCGGCGTCTAAGGCCGGGGTGGAGCCAGCGGGCGGCAGGGCCGCATCCTCCGGCACGGTAATGGGACCCACCTGAACCGTGTGGGACACCAGCTCGATGCTGGCGGCCTGCCGCAGGAACGCCTCGGCGACGGCGCCAAGCGCCACCCGGGCCGCAGTCTCCCGGGCGGAGGCGCGCTCGAGGACCGGGCGCGCGTCATCGAAGCCGTACTTGGTCATGCCCACCAGATCCGCGTGGCCCGGACGCGGTCGAGTCAACGACTGCGCCCGGCCGCCCTTGAGGAGCTCCGGATCAACAGGGTCGGCGGACATCACGGTCTCCCATTTGGGCCACTCGGTGTTGCCGATCATGATGGCGACGGGCCCACCCTGCGTGAGCCCGTGGCGCACGCCACCGAGGAACGTCACTTCGTCCTGTTCAAAGGCCATCCGCGCGCCCCTGCCGTAGCCGAGCCGCCTCCGGGCCAACCCGTCGCGAACGACCTGCGACGTGACCTCGACGCCTGCTGGCAACCCCTCGAGGGTGCCCACCAGGGCCTGACCGTGTGATTCACCAGCAGTAAGCCATCTGAGCATGGGGCTCATTCTTCCATGACTAAGGCCGGGCGCCATGCGGCAGCCCGGCCCGAGTCACCGTTGAGTTAGGGAGTGCCCGCGTTTCCCGTACCCGGGATGGGAACGAACGCGTTTCGCGTGATGTCCCCAGTGAATGGAGGGGTCGTGGCGGGCTCCTTGATCGGCAGCGACAACTCCGGGTCGAACAGGTTGAAAACCAGGCCCGTGATGTTGATCACCCAGTCGCCTTCCTCCAGAAGAGGTCGGGCAGCCTGGGCATCGGCGCCGGCAGAACGAGAAATGTCGAAGTTCGTCACGGTGAAGAAGCGCGAATTCTGCGTCTGCATATCCAGGAGGAAGCGCAAGATGGGCGCTGGCTTGCCCTCCGTGGTGATCGTCACGGGCGTCTGCACAAGACCCGTCACTTGCGGTGAATCCGCCACGGGAGCGGGCGTGTCTGCGGGTGCGACAGGATCGGCGCTAGGCGCCGCCGAGGCGCTTGGCTCAGCGGTAGCATCCACACCGGTGTCGGCGTCCGCGGGGTCGGCGCCCACCGCGACACCGACGTCGCTGGTGGGTGGCACGACATCCGTGGGGGTGCCGTACGTCATCGTCACCGTCGGCAGTCCCTGCTTGCGCAGGCTGTCGTTCACGAGCCGCTCCAGTGCGGCCTGTTCTGGCGTCGGGGGTAGATCCAGACTAATCGCAGCAATCTCCGCGTACCAGTCGTCGACGTTCTTCTCTGCACTCTGTGCAGCCAGGATTTGCGTGTCCAGGAGATCGTTGAATTCCCGAGCACTCTCGAGTTCCGTCGTCGCAGTCGAGGTCTTTTCGAGCTCCGGCGAGATGAGCAGGAAGTACACGCCCGCCCCCACCAGGATCGAAACGAGGAGCGCGCCCAACATCCACACGACAGTTCCGGAAGCGTTCTTCATGATCTAGCCTTCGCTTTCTGCAGAGGGAGACGGAGACGGAGTCACAAACTCCTGCTCGGTCACCGTGCGCACCGACAGGGCATTCGACGTGATTCGCGTTGATCCGGTGAATGTCCAGTACGGAGTCTCACCTTCGGCGGGCGGCCCAATCGTGATGGAGGCGATGTAACTGTTTTGAAAAGCGGGCAACTCGTCGAGCGCATCCTGAAAAGCCGCGACGTCTGCCTCGCTTGCAGCCTCGCCCGAGAAGAACAATTGGCCGAGATCCGGTTGCTGGAAGGGAGTCCCGTCAAGCAACAACGGCTCAGACGGAGTCGCCGCAGACACCGCCAAGGTCGTGAGTGAGATGCCAGTCGGAGTCGACGTGAGAAGCGAGTTGAGTTGCGTCGCCCACGTGATGTCGGCGCTGCCGGCCAACGCCCGAGCATTCACCGCGTTGTCCAGTGCCGCCCGCAACACGGGGATGTAGTCGTACGTCGCAAGTTCCTCCTGCTTGGCGGCGGTCTTGCTCTGCTCAGCGGCCAGGTCGGACTCTGCCGACACGCGAACCGAATAGGCGTAATACCACGCACCCGCTACAAGTGCGAAGAACAGCACCACCACCACCACGATCAGACGCTTGGAGCGCCTGGCCTTGCGGCGCATTTCGATCTCGGGCGGAAGGAGATCGACAAGCGGGGTGCGCGGCGCACCGACTGCTTCCGGTACGGCGTTCATGCTGCCTCCCCAAACGTCAGGCCGACCGCCACGGGAACGTTGGCCTCGAAACCGCGCACGGCATCGGCTCCCAACTTGCTGCCGATGGTCACGCGCGCAAAGGAGTTTCCGAAGGTGACGGGGAGCCGGCTGGCGGTCGCAAGATGCTGGCCGAGGCCGCGTAGGTGGGCCCCGCCGCCGGTAATGACCACCCGCTCGATAGCCTCGCCGTGGTTGTTGCTGGAGTAGTAGACGAAGGTGTTGCGCACCGCGTCGACAAGAGAGCGCGCGGAGGCAGCGATCGCGTCGTGGGCGGGCACCAATTCCCTGTCCGACGGCGGTTCCATTCCAATGTTGAACTTGATCTGCTCTGCCTGCTGCGCATCAATACGCAGTGCCGTGGCCACCGCGTCCGTCGCCTTGTGACCGCCTGAGGACAGGGTGCGTACCAAGCGGGGTTGGCCCGCCTGGCAGATGACGATGTTGGTCATCTGAGCGCCGATGTCGACGAAGGCCACCACGCGAGACGACAGATCCCCTGCAAGTTGAGCTCGAATCAAAGCGAAGGCGTTGATGTCTACGCCAACGGTTTTGAGCCCGGCGGCATCAACCGCGAGAAGGTTCTGGGACACCAAAGCCTTGGGCGCCGCAACCAGGATTCCGCGCAGTGTCGAGGCGCTGGCCCCCTCGAGAGTCCCCGTCGGATAGAAGTCGAGCACCGATTCGTCGATCGACATCGGCAGCACATCCTGCACCTGGAACGGGAGTGAGGATCGCAACTGCGCCATCGGCATCTCGGGCAACTCGATTTCGCGCACCACCACGCTTTCGGCGCCGACCCCGATAATGACGTCCTTTGTCTTGGGGGACACGATCGAGACGGCGTTCCTAATGGCGGTCGCGACGGCGCCGACATCGACGACTTCGCCGCCTTCAAGCGAGCCGCGCGGAATGGTGACCTGGGCGAAACCCGTGAGGATTCCGGTTCCGGTCGCCATGTCGTTCTTGTTGGCGAACTCAACTTCGGCAAGCTGCACGTGCGTCGAGCCGAGGTCGAGGCCTAGTCGGTGGATTGCCACTTTTTCCCCTTCTTCCAAGGTTCGGTAGTGCTATCGGACACTTTGGTCATCAACTCAAGCCACCCGTCACAAGATCGACATATCCGTGCCCGATCCAGTTTCCTGCAAGGATCCCCAGCCAGGCGCCCGCGATGAGCCAGGGGCCGTACGGGATGGCCACTCCGCGCGCGCGCCTGCTGCGGATCACCACGGCGACTCCCACGACTCCCCCGATCAGCGGCCCCGCGATCGCACCCACCGCGACCGCGCTCCACCCCACGGCGCCGAGCGCCAAGCCGAGCATGCCGGCGGCCTTCACATCGCCGAAGCCCATTCCCTTCGGGTAGGCGAACCACAACGCGAAATACACGCCCCCAAGGATCGCGGCGCCGATCAGTGCGCGGGCCAGAATCCACCACTCGTTCTCCATGCCTGCATAGATGGCGATCGCGACTGCCAGCACGGGGTACGCGGGCAGCGTCAGTGCGTCGGGCAAGCGCCGGTGCTCCAGGTCGATGGCAGTGAGAGCCACCGTGATCACTGCCAGGTACACCAGGGCAACTGCCAGCGCGCTCGTTCCGAACACGTCCGCTACCAGCGCGAACACGATGGCCACCGTAAGTTCTACCACCGGATAGCGGGCCGAGATCGGCTCGTGACAGTGACGGCATCGGCGCCGTAACAGCACCCATGACAGTACGGGAATGTTGTCGTACCACGCGAGGTCAGTGCGACAATTCGGGCATCGGCTGGAACCCGTGCGCCACTGCTCCCCCGAAGGTACGCGTGCGATGAGGACGTTGGTGAAGGAGCCGCAGAGCAATCCCAGGCACGCCCCGATGAAGACGATCACGACGCCCGACTATGACACTTCACGCTTGTTGACCAGCTCCACGTCGAACCCGATGATCGAGCTCGTGCCAGCGCCCAGGTCGACTCCGGGCACGCCCACGTTCTCGTACACCATGTCGGAATCGTTCTTGAGGTCGACGGTGCCGCCGTAGATCTGCCCGCGGAAGTTGCCGTGCGGGTTCATGCTGACCGTGCCCGGCGCATACAGGAAGGCCTCGATATTGGCGTCAAATACAATGCTCGTCGAGTTCGACTCGAGGCCGCGCGAGCCGGTGGTGGGCGCCGAGTACGGCACGATGATCCACAGCTTGTGGGGGGCTCCGTCTCCAGATGTGACGGTGAACGACGTCGTCACGCTGAGGCCGTTGAGGAAAATCGCGGTGTCACCGTACAGTGCGAGCGCGCCCTTCTTGATGTCGATGGTGCCGGGGCACGACGAAGGCAGGTCGTAGACAGTCTTCCCTGTCGGGAGGGCGATCGGAGTCGAATCGTTCCAACTGTTGCAGGGGCTGTTTCCGTCCGGGCCGCTCCAGGACGCGTCCATGCGCACACCGAAGTCTGCGGCGGTCTTGACCGTGAAGCCCTCCGCTATCCAGGTCGCGGGCGTCCACTCGATCTGCGGCAGCCCCACCGACGTGAGGTTGGGGATCGCGGAGGCGCCGACATTGGCGGTGATGCCGCCGAGGGCCGTGAGATTCGTGTCGGTCGCGCCGCCGAGCAAGGCGGAGCCGTTGATCGTGATCGCCTTGCTCAGGCTGAGGTTGCCCGAGCGCACGGTGATCGAACCACTCACAGCGTTGGACTCCGACGACGCGGACGTGCTGAGGTTGTTTTGCGTCCACACGTCGCCGTCGACCACGCAGTTGTTCTGCAAGTCGAGGGACCCAGCGGGAAGGAACACGGAGCCGACCGTCTTGATCTGGCTCGACCCGCCCTTACAGGTCCAGTCTCCGCTGTCGATCCACACGTTGGAACTCTCGCCTGGGGTTCCCGGCTCTAGATGGAAAGCCGCGCTCGTACCGAGGCCATTCGCGGAGAAGATGGCTGCAGTGGCACCAGGCGAGTACACCGGTGTGAGGTTGACCTTAGCCTCAAGCGTACGCACCGGCTGAAGTCCCTGCTGTGCGTTAACGGCTGTGGAGGTCGCGCTGATGACCGCCAGGCTAGGGACATCCGAAAGAACATCGCTGCTATCGCAGGTCAGGTTAGTGACGACCCCCGCGGCGTCCACCTTGGAGTAGTCGATCGTCACCACGACTGTACTGGCCTCCGGACCCGACCCGTACGTGAGGCCGCTGAATGCCGGGCCCGGACAGGGCGTGGTGGGGCCTTGCAGGATCGCCATAGTGGTGTCGACAGCGGCTTCCGCGCTGTGA
Organism: Demequina sp.; assembly: GCF_016278765.1. Lineage (GTDB taxonomy): Bacteria > Actinomycetota > Actinomycetes > Actinomycetales > Demequinaceae > Demequina. The sequence goes on from NZ_JADQBE010000031.1 coordinate 101,483, forward strand.
ATCTCGGCGGTGCGGACGCGGTCCCGACCGGAGTCGTTCGCGGCAATGATGGTCATACTCACGACGACGCCGGCAACCATGATCCCCAACAACGCGACACCCATTGCCATCACGAGCGCGACGCCGGAGTCATCCTGGCGGCGCGTGATGAAGAAGCGAGACATGGCGGCCCTCTCTTTTCCTATGGTGTGGGCACGACGTTGCACGTGAGTGAAGGATAGCCGTAGACCGTGTTGCGTCCCGTAACGACGGAGGTCAACACCTGCGGCTTTGAGCCCGTCTTCGCGTCGGGATCAGTCATGCGCAAAGTGACGCGGATGTTCTGCGCGTCGGTACCCGACGGGAGGGTGGTGTCCACCCAGAAGGGCGGCCATGACTGCGAATCCGTGGCCGCGAAGGTGGCCGACGGCGCGACGAGGTTGGAAGCGACGCGGCTCCACGACGTGGCCGTGCTCGTGTCGTCGGGCTCCCACTCGCGATACTCCAGTGCCCCATACTCGCTGTCAGGGGGGAACTTCACGCGCCACTGCACGCACATGTCGTCTCCGCCCTCCTGCGTATAAATCCGCAGCGAGTAGTTGGCCGGCACCCCCGATTCGGCGACGCCGTCGTTCAGGGGATCAAGGATCAGGTTGCCCGAACGGATCTGCCGGTCGATCTGCGCCAGGCCCAGCCGCCCCTGCTCGACGGCACGCTGACGACCGAGGTTGTCCTTGGCCTGGTACATCATGGTGATCATGAGGCTCAGGATAATCGCCATCAGCACCGAAAAGATGGTCATCGAGACCAGCAACTCCACCAGGGTGAAGCCACCCTCTTCGCGCCGCGCGCGTCGGAATCGCCTAACCATTGGGGCTCTCCTTGAACAGCGCCGCCGCCTGCGAACCATTGATGATCGTCTTGACCGTCATGGTCCACGGGGTGAACGAAGACGCCGCAGTCGGCTCGATGTCGTAGTAGATGATGACCTGCACCAAACCGTTGCCGGCGGACACCGAACAGCCATCGTCGCCCTTGCAGTCCGTGGACGACAGCACGTTGAAGAAGGTGCGTGTCACGTCGATCGTTCCGGTGGCGGTGACGGTCGCAAGGCTTGTCGTCCACGTAGCGGATCCGATGTCCCAGTGCCCGAGCAGCCCGGTGCTAAGCGAGAAGGAGGAATATCCGGTGCCATCCCAATACTCGATAGACCCGCTCCTGTCCCACGTGGGATCCACCGCAGTGGCGCCCACGCCGCGTTGCACGGAGACCGAGTCCGCGTAGTTGGTCATCTTGACCAGGTAGTCGTCGGCGCCGGCCCAGTCATCACCGGTCACACCTCCGACCACCACGGAACCAATGCTCTTTTGCGCCCCGGCCGACGTGCAACCCGACGTACTTCCCGTGACGGTGGTGCAGCCCACCGAGGAGTTGCCGGCGACGGTGGCGAAGCGGGCCGCCCACGCTCGGTCCGACGGCGGCCCGGAGGTGCCGACGCTCGCGAAGGAGAGCGTCTTGCCGTCCACCGTGAGCCCCATACTCGCCGTGTTGCCGGTGCCAGTGACCGAGCCAGTCCCACACGGTGCGCCTGCCGTGACATCGAAGGCCAAGCCTGTGGTGCAGGCCTGCGTGGTGACGGCGCGAGCCGTTCCGGTACGGGAGTCATCGGAGCGAACGTTGAAGGTGAAGGGGCCCGAGCTGAGTCCGTACGTCGAGTCCGCTCCGAAGCCGCTGACGTCGGCAGGGTTCGGAGGCGCCGCGCCCGTAGTCGCGTCGTCTGAAGCCTCGTTCTCGTACAGTGTGGAACCGCGCGTCCAGCCGTTCGCGCTCGGCGACGTGGAGTCGAAATTGTCATCCCATAGCACTCCACCGAGGCTGGCCACGCTGGTCGCCTTGGACACCTGCTGGCTCGAGACGCGTGCGGAGGAACTGCCAGTGGTCATCTGCATCTTGTAGTACGGGGACCCGTTCAGCAGAGGCAGGAGCGCTGACCCGTCGAGTGATGCCGCGGACGCGGAGACGCTGATCTTGCTGGTGGAGGCCGTCGCCTCGAACTGTGCCTGGCACGCCGCGAGGTACGGGGCCTCGGCGTTACCACAGGCGCTCCCGGTCGGGGCGTAGGCGGTAGAGGTGAGCACGGTCTCGACCGTGTCACCGCTGCCACGCTTGTTCCACGACGCGACCACGACGAGACCTCGCGCGTTCGCGTTTCCGGCCTGGTCGGCCGTCACGTACGTGCGGACCGTAAAGGTGTCACCGTTGCCCGACGGCGATGACACAAGCTGTTTGTTTGAACCGGTACCATCGAACAACGGTGGCCACGGGCTTGTCAGGACCTGGTCGGATCCGGTCGAACCAATCAAGAGCGCATAACTGCGAGAACTGACCGTGAGCGTTGAGCCGGTGACGAAGGGGTCCCCGCCAGCGGCGGTCACGAAGCCGGAGTACAACCCCTTCTTGAGGTAGTGCCACGGCATCGAGCGCAGTTGTTCCATGGCCTGGTTCGCGATTGCTGTTGACTCCTGGCGCGCCTGGGACTCCGCGTTCGTGGTGAGCGCCCGCGCCTGGACAGTGATGATTGCGATCAGCACGATAGCGATGACGAGCATGGCGACAACGAGTTCGACCAACGTGAATCCTGCGTCACGTTGGTTCAACTTGTCTCGCCGAACTCTTATCACGTTCATCTCTTTCCTCAGCAGCCTTACCAGTGTTTCCTCGGGTGGAGAGAGGTTTTGCCTCTCTCCACCCGAGGCCGCGACTTGCTATCGCACTAGCTCAGGGAACCTATACCGCTCCGTCACACGTGCCCGGCTCAAGGCCACCCTCTGCCGAGTACTTGAAGCCGTCAGTTGCCGCCACGTCGCCCGACGGGTTGCTCACAGACACACACCAAGTGACCGCCTCTGTGCCGGCCGTGGAAGTCTGGCTGTCAAACACAACGTTGGCCGAAGCGTTACCGACATCGTCCGTGCCGAGCAACCAGTGACCAGAGGTGGCATCCTTCGAGACGGTGGGGGGCGTTCCGGTGGCGTCAACATAGTAGGTGGCCATTTCCTTGCCAAGGGTAGACACATCGGCCTTGGCTGCGGAGTCTTCGGCCTTCTTCCGCTGGTTCAGGAAGATCGGAATGGCGATAGCGGCAAGAATGCCGATGATGATCATGACCACAAGAAGCTCAATGAGCGTGAAGCCCTTGTCTTCCTTGGCCAACTGCTTGCGAACACGAGCCATCATGATAGTTCTCCTTAAACGTTGATCTTCATTGTGAGTAAGTAAAGGCGGTTTCCCGCCTCCTTGAAGGGCTCAACACCCCTCAAAGTCTGTGTGTGGAGTTATTGAATAAGGTCAAAGACCATGAAGATAGGCATGTAGAGGGCGACAATCATGCCGCCGATGATCGAGCCGAGCACTGCGATCATGAGTGGCTCGATCAGCGAGGTGAGCGCCGCGGTGGTGGCCTCTACCTCTTGATCGTACAGATCTGCAATTTTGTCCAGCATGGTGTCAAGCGCCCCGGTGTCCTCGCCCACGGCCATCATTTGCACGGCCATGGGCGGAAACACCGGGTGCTGCGCAAGCGGCGCCGCAAGCGACTGGCCCCGCCTCACCGAGTCCTTCACGGACGCCGTGGCCTTCTCGATCACCACATTACCCGATGCCTGACCAACAATGTCGAGAGCCTGAAGAATCGGAACTCCCGCCCGCACCATCGCCCCAAAATTTCGGGCAAATCGTGCTAAAGCGATCTTCTTCATCAAAAGGCCAAAAACGGGCAATTTGAGTTTGATGGGATCGAGACGCTCGCGAACCGAGTACTTATTCTTATTTCTTTTCCACCATGCCATGAAGGTGATGATTCCCACAACGATGAGTGGCGAACTCCACTTCAGCACGTCTGACATGGTCACCAGAATCTGGGTGGGCAACGGAAGTTCGCCGCCCAGATTCGCAAACATCTCTACGAACACGGGCACGATGAACAGCAACATCCCGATCACCGCCACAATGGCGATGACGAACACCACCACGGGATAGGCCATGGCTGACTTGATCTTGCCCCGCAGTGCCACCTCGGATTCGAAGTTGCCGGCGATCGACACCAGCACATCGTCGAGGAAGCCTCCCACCTCCCCGGCCCTCACCATGTTGATCATGATGGGAGGAAAGACGTCGGGGTGCTTGCCCAGCGCCTGCGAGAAGCTCTGACCCGTCTCAACGTCATTGCGCACGTAGCCCAGGACCTTCGCCAGCGGCTTGCTCTCGGTCTGCTCGGTGAGGATCATCAACGCCCGCAACAGCGACAGTCCGGCACCGATCATCGTGGCGAGCTGCCGCGCCATGATCGAGATGTCCTTCAGCGTGATCTTGGGGCCAAAGCCGGGGATATTGATCTCGCGATTGAGGCCGCTGTTGCCCTTCTCCGAGACGTTGAGCACCGTGAGACCCCGGTCCCTGAGGCGCGAGGATACGAAGGACGCCGAGGCGCCCTCCATGGTGTCTTTGTGCACCTTGCCCGCGGAGTCGCGGGCGGTGAACTCGTACTTCTTGGTGACTGTTGCCATGTCGTCGTGCCTCCCTCCTTAGGTCGTCACTCTGCCGCAGAGTCGCTTGAACTCTTCGACGCTGTGGCACGTCTCCGCGCCCACCTCATACGAGATGGCGCCGTTCTTGACCAACTCCGCGAGGTGCTGGTCCATCGTCTGCATGCCCAAGTTGGCTCCCGCCTGCAACGCCGTATAGATCTGGTGAACCTTGCCTTCGCGGATCAGGTTGCGGATGGCCGGAGTCGCGATCAGCACCTCGACTGCAGCCGCACGGCCGGGTCCGTCGGCCCTTCTCAGCAGGGTCTGGCACAGAATTCCCTGAATGGCCGTTGCCAGCTGCGTCCTGACCTGCCCCTGCTGGCCCGCCGGGAACACGTCGATGATGCGGTCGATCGTCTGTGCCGCGTCCTGCGTGTGCAGCGTCGCGAACACGAGGTGGCCGGTCTCGGCAGCCGTGAGGGCCACCTGGATGGTCTCCAGGTCGCGCATCTCACCAATCAGGATAATGTCGGGGTCCTGACGCAGCACGTGCCTCAGCGCGGCCTGGAAGGAGTGGGTGTCAGCACCCACCTCGCGTTGATTCACGAGGCTGCGCTTGTGGCGGTGCAGGAACTCGATCGGGTCCTCGACCGTCATGATGTGGGCGCTACGCGACCGATTCGCGAGGTCCACCAGCGACGCGAGGGTGGTCGACTTACCCGAGCCCGTGGGCCCCGTCACCAGAACCAGTCCACGGGGCAACGCCGCAAAGGCGTTGACCGCCTCCGGAATTCCGAGTGCGTCGAGGGACTTGATCTCGTACGGAATCATCCGGAAGGCCGCGCCCACGGAATCGCGCTGACGGTAGATGTTGACGCGGAACCTCGCCTCACCCACCAGGGCGTGTGAGAAGTCGAGTTCAAGGCGTTCCTCGAACTCCTCACGCTGCTTCTGAGTCAGCATCGCGTAGAGCGAGCGCTGCAGGCCGTCCTGGCTCAGCGGCTCATAACCTGGTAGGGCCGCCAACTGGCCGTCGAGGCGCACCATTGGGGGCGCCCCGGACGTCAGGTGAAGGTCGGAGGCTCCAACGGTCATCATCGCCCTCAAGGCGATGGCGATGTCCAGGTCGCCGGACCGCGTCTCCTGCGCCATGCCGACGCGCTGCTGCCTGGTAGCGGCGCCGGCGCCCGGCTGCTGTGACGGCGCGCCATCGCGTGCGGGCGGCTCAGGCGCCGGGCCAGACGGCGCGGCCCCATAGTTCTGCGGAACGGGGGCCTGCGGCGCAGGCGATAGCTGTTGCGGCGCCGCGCCGTACTGCGGAGCTTGGGGGGTCGGGGCTTGGGTGGTCGACGGTGACGTTCCCGCGGGTGTGCCCTGCTCGGCAGGGTCGAAGTAGGTGTTCATCGCGCATTGCCTCCTGGCACGCTCACGTTGCTTGGGCTCACTTGACGACCCTCAGCAACTCTTCCAGGGACGTCAGCCCCGCTTGCGTCTTAGCCCAGCCGTCCATGAGCAGCGTCTCCATGCCGTTCGCCACCGCCGTGCGCGTAATCTCTGCAGACGAGGCCCGCGAGACCGCAAGCCGCTCCAAGTCCTCGTCCATCACCATGATCTCGTGGAGCGCAAGCCGCCCTCGATACCCGGTTTGCGAACATTGCGAACAGCCCACCGGCGCGGACAACGTGACCTCGCTGCCCTTGACGTGGGGTTGAATCTTCTCGGGCAACTGGCTTGTGGGAAACGGTCGGTCCTCCTGGCAGTAGGTGCACAGCCGACGGGCCAAGCGCTGCGCCACCACGCAGTCCACCGCAGAACCCACCAGGAACGGCTCCACATCCATCTCAATCAGGCGGGTGATGGCCGATGGCGCGTCGTTGGTGTGAAGAGTCGACAACACCAGGTGGCCGGTGAGCGCCGCCTCGATCGCAATCTGCGCAGTCTCCTGGTCGCGGATCTCGCCCACCAGCACCACGTCGGGGTCGGCGCGCAGGATCGACCTGAGGGCCGACGCAAAGGTCAATCCCGCCTTCGGGTTCACCTGAACCTGGTTGATCCCGGCGATCCGGTACTCCACCGGGTCCTCGACCGTAATGACGTTGATCTCTGGGCGCGCGATCTGGTTGAGCGTCGCATACAGGGTGGTGGACTTGCCCGAGCCCGTGGGTCCCGTGACCAGGATCATTCCGTAGGGCTTGGTGAACGACCTCCGGTAGCGCAACGTGTTCGTGTCGCTCAGTCCGAGGTCTTCAAGGTCGAGCGCCGCGGTGGTGTTGTCGAGGATACGCATGACGACCTTCTCGCCCCACACCGTGGGAAGGGTGGCGACACGGAGGTCAATCTTGCGGCCCTGGTGGTTGACGGAGAGTCGACCGTCCTGGGGCTTACGACGCTCGGCGATGTCGATGTCGCTCATGATCTTGAGTCGAGACGTCACCCCAGCCGACGAAGCCCGGGGCGCCCGTTGCATCTCATGCAGCACGCCGTCGATCCGGTAGCGGATAGCCATGTCCTTCTCGCCGGGCTCGATGTGAATATCAGACGCGCGGTCCAGGATGGCCTGCGTGATGAGCAGATTGACGAACCGCACGATGGGGGCGTCATCCTCCGTGGAGCTCGACAGCCCACCCAATTCGCCAGCAACGTCGCCGACGTCGCCCAATTCATCCTGAAGTTCGTCCAGTTCGGAGTCGGCGCGGCAGAAGCGGTCAATGGCGGCATTCACGTCCTCGTAGGTGGCGATGACCGGAACCACCTGCATGCGCGACGCGGAACGGAAATCGTCGACTGCAACCACGTTGGAGGGATTGGCCATCGCCAGTTTGAGGACGTCACCGTCTCGGGAGACGGGGAGGGCGTTGTGGCGGCGACACAGCGCCGCCGGCACCAACGCGACCGCCGACTGGTCCACCTGGTAGGACGTGAGATCCACGAATTCCATGCCGACCTGCTGCGCGAGCGCGCGCACCAACTGCGACTCGGTGATCATGCCGAGCTCTACGAGGGTGCGACCGAGCGTCTGCTGCCTAGCCTGTTGTTCGTCAATGGCATCCATCAACTGGTGCTCGGTCAAAGCACCTTCTGACATGAGGATCTCGCCTAGCTGTTGCACTCGCTCTCCCAGCCTGTCAGTCACCCCTGGAATTCAGGAACCAAAACTAACATCGGCAAGGGCCTTAGCGATAGAGCCTTATGACGTAGTCAACACCCGGTTGAGAGCCGCCTCCATTGCTCCAAAGGGCGCGGTCAGCCCCGTCATCAGGCGCACCTGCTCGCCCGCCTGGTGCAGCAGCATCCTCACCCCGGAGATGGCTGTGCCACCGCCGCGCGACCACCCCTGGGCGAGAGGAGTCACGAGCGGTGCATACACCACGTCAAGCAGATGCCCTGAGGTGCCGACACCGCCGCGCTGCAATCTTTCGGCAAGTTCCCCACCCGCGTCGGCGGGGATGGTCGACACCACGACGTCAGCCGTGGCGAGAGCCTCGAGCGCTTCCGCCGAGGCCAAGTCCACGAATCGGGGCTGCACACCCATCTTTGACGCCGCGCGCATCAGGGATCCGGCTCGAGCCCGGTCTCGCACAAGGACGCTCGGGTTCCCCGCACGCATTGAACCCAAAGCGGCCAGTGCCGACGTTGCAGTCGCGCCCGCGCCGATCACCACCGCACGGGACACAGACGCCACGCGCGCTTCCGCGAACACCGCGACCACTCCGTGAATGTCGGTGTTGGCACCCACCCACTGCCGGTACTGCCCCAATCCGGAGGACACGAGGGTGTTGACGGTGCCAACGAGCTTCGCCTGAGGCTCGACGAAGTCGGCGAGGCGCGCGGCCTCGAACTTGAGTGGCATCGTGAGGGACAGACCCGCCCACGAGTCGTCCCGGCCGGCAAGGAACTCCTGCAGCCCCGCCGCGTCAACGTCAATGGCCTCGTACGTCCAGTCCAAGCCCAGTGCCGCGTACGCCGCCGAATGCAACACGGGAGACAGCGAATGCGACACCGGGTGACCGAGAACAGCTGCCCGGCGACGCGTCGGCAGCGCTACTTGTTCGCGTCGATCCACTGCCGCAGAATCTGGGAGTTCTTGAGGTGGTCGTCGTAGGTGGTGGCGTAACGCGTCTCGCCGGTATCGAGATTCACCGTGACGTAGAACAAGTAGTCATGGCTCGCAGGGTTGACCGCGGCGTCAATGGACTTGGCGCCAGGTCCGGCGATCGGCCCGGGAGGGAGCCCCGCGTACATGTAGGTGTTGTACGGGGAGTCGACCAGCTTGTCATCCGCGCTGACGAATGGCCCGTCTGAGGGCGCGATGTACTTCACTGTCGCGTCAAGCTCGAGGTTCATTTCGCGATCCAGCCGGTTGTAGATCACTCCCGCGATGAGCGGTCGGTCGACGTCGAGCTTCGCTTCCTTCTCAATCAACGAGGCCACCGTGAGGATGCGTTCGCGATCCTGCGGCGCGACGCCGGCGTCATCGAGAGTCTTGATGGTCGTCGCGATCATCTCCCGCATCACGTCGGACGGAGTGACGCCTGGGTTGAACTGATACGTCGACGGGAAGAGCCATCCCTCGAGATTGCCAGCCGCTTCGTCGGGCAGCCCCAGCGCGGCGGTGTCTTCCGCGGCGGCCCTGACCTCGTCAAGTGACGCCCCCGTCAGCGAGGCGATCTTGTCGAAGTAGTAGTCAAGGGCCTTGCCTTCGGGAACCGTGATCTTGCGAAGGTCGCGGTTGCTCGGGTCGAGCAATGCGAGCAGCGCGTATTCCGCCTTCATCTCGCGCTGCATGAAATAGAAACCGGGCTTGATTCCCGAAGAGTCGGGATTGGCCCTGGCGGCATTGATGAACGCCTGCTCCGACGCGACAACGCCCTGGGCGTACAAGGTGGCCGCGATGTCGGCTCCGGTGTCACCCGGTTCGATCACCACCTGCACGGTGCCTTGGCCCAGACCGTCATAGTCGGCGACCTCAGTGCTGTTGTTGGCAAAGGTGGTGGTGAGGAAGTTGTAGGCCACGGAACCCGCGAGGGCCAGCAGAACCAGTCCAATGGCGATGAACGCCAGCGCCCACTTGCGCCGCCTGGCGCGCCGCTGCAGTCGCTGCACCCGCCGCAAGTCCAGCGACGTCGTGGTAGTCACCTCGGCTTCGAACAGGTCAGTCATGGTTCTCCTCGCGCGCCACCGTTGTGGCCACTGTACCCAGATTCCCCCGCTTCGCAGCATCCAAAACTGTTTCGAGGATAACCACTGCGGCGGCCTGGTCAATAGTCGGTCGTTGGCTCTTGGCACTTCTGCCCGCTTCCCGCATCGCGCGCGATGCGGTCGCTGTCGACAGCCTCTCGTCGACCAAACGCACGGGGGTATCGAGGCGTTCCGCCACGAGTGCCGCAAAGACCCGCGCATCGGCGGCGGAGGCTCCCTCCGCTCCCGACAGGTGCCGAGGCAGCCCCACGTAGATCTCGACGGCGCCGCGTTCGTGGGCGATCGCGGCGATCCGGGCCGGCGCGGCATCGTTGCGCGGAACGGTCTCCACCGGAAAAGCCATGATGCCGTCGGGGTCACTTGCGGCGACGCCGACGCGCACCGTGCCCACGTCGACACCGATACGCACTCCCCTAGCCACGCTCCCCCACGGACCTGGCGATCGCCTCGAGCGCGGCGGGAATGGCGGCCGCGTCCTGTCCGCCGCCCTGCGCGAGGTCAGGCTTGCCGCCCCCGCCGCCACCCAGGGCCTTCGACGCGAGCTTTACGAGGTCCCCTGCGCGCATGCCCGCATCCCTCGCGGGCGCGTTCGTTGCGACGACGATCGACGGCCTGCCGTCGAGATCGGCGGCCAGCGCAACCACCACCGGCTCGCTGTCGCCCAGCCGCGCTCGCACGTCCATCGCCAGGGCGCGCAGGTCGTCGGCGCTGCCCGCGTCGGCTACCGCGAGGCTCGCCAGACGCGTGCCCGCGACCTCGACCGCATTGCCCGCGATCCCGGCCGCCGCCGAAAGAAGCGCCTGCTGGCGCATGCCGGCCAGCTCCTTCTCGACATGAGCGAGCCGTTCCACGAGCGAGTGCACACGGCCCGTCAGCTCGTGAGGTGGGGTCTTCAGCGACGTGGTCAGCTCGCTGACAATCGAGCGCTCCGCAGCCAAGTGGCTGAACGCGTCAGCGCCCACCAGCGCCTCGATGCGGCGCGCACCCGAGCCCACGGAACCCTCGCCGGTGACCGTAAGCAGCCCGATTTGGCTTGAGTTGTCCACGTGCGTGCCCGCGCACAGTTCACGCGAGAAGGGCCCGCCAATCTCGACCACGCGGACGCGGTCGCCGTACTTCTCGCCAAACAAGGCCATCGCCCCAAGCGCCTTCGCCTCGTCGAGCGACATGACGTTGGTGTCGACCGGAAGCTCCTCCCGGATGGCGCGGTTGGCGATGTCCTCGATCTCGCTTCGCGCGGTGCCTGAGACACCCTGGGTCCAGGAGAAGTCGAGTCGCATGTAGCCGGGCTTGTTGTACGAACCCGCCTGGTTGGCCTGCTTGCCCAGCACCTCGTGCAGAGCCGAGTGAATGAGGTGCGTGGCGGAGTGCGCCTTGGACGCAAGCCGACGGTTGAGCGGGTCGACCTCGGCGGAGACCACATCGCCCACGGCGATCGTGCCCTCCTCGACCTTCACCGAATGCACGATGACGTCCTTGATCGGGCGCTGGACGTCCATGACCTCGAGAGTCGCGTTGGGGCCCCGAATCTCGCCGGTGTCCGCATCCTGGCCACCCGATTCCGGGTAAAACGGGGTCTCGGACAGGATGACCTCGACCGATTCACCTGCCGATGCGGCGGGGATGGCCACGCCCTCCTTGATGACGGCGACAATCTTCGACTGCACCTGCAGCTCGTCGTAACCGCGGAACACCGAGGGCGTGGTGGCGGCGACCTCTTGATACGCGCCAAAGTCGCCGTGCGCGCCCTTCTTGGCCTTCGCATCGGCCCGCGCGCGATCCCGCTGCTCCTGCATGAGCGACCGGAAGGCGCCCTCATCGACGGACAGGCCCTGCTCGGCCGCCATCTCCAAAGTGAGGTCGATCGGGAAACCGTATGTGTCGTGGAGCGCGAACGCTTCCTTGCCGCCCAGCACGCGTCCGCCGGCCGACTTGGCAGTCGCGACGGCGGAGTCGAAGAGCGATGTGCCCTGCGCGAGGGTGCGAGCGAACGCCTGCTCCTCTGCGGCGGCGACCGCCTTGATGTGGTCCCAGTTCTTGTCCAACTCGGGATACGACGCCCGCATCGCCTCGTAGCTCGCTTCAAGGAGCTTCACCAAGGAGTGTTCGCTGACCCCCAAGAGTCGCATCGAGCGAACCGACCGGCGAAGCAGGCGGCGCAACACGTACCCGCGACCCTCGTTGCCGGGAGTCACGCCGTCGCCAATCAACATGAGCGAGGAGCGGACGTGGTCCGCGATCACGCGAAAGCGAACATCGTCCTCGCCGTCTTTACCGTAGGCCCTGCCCGAAAGCTCCTGAGCCTTGGCGATGACGGGAAAGACCTCGTCGATCTCGAAGAAGTTCTCGACGCCTTGCTTGAGGAACGCGATGCGCTCGAGACCCGCTCCGGTGTCGATCGCCTTGTGCTCAAGTTCGCGAATGAGCGGGTAGTCCTTGCCCGAGCCGGGGCCGCGCAGGTACTGGTCGAACACCAGGTTCCAGATTTCGAGGTAGCGGTCCCCGCCGGGGTCGACGGTGCCGCCCACCGCGTCCGGCCCGTATGCCGGCCCGCGGTCGTAGTGCCATTCGGCGCAGGGTCCCGCGGGTCCAGGCTGTCCGGTGTCCCAGAAGATCTCTTCGCGCTTCAGGCGCACGATGTGGTCGGGGTTCACTCCCACATTGGTGAGGTAGGTGAACGAGTCGTCGTCTTGTTCCCAGATGGTGACCCAGAAGCGGTCTGGCTCGAAGCCCAGCTTGCCTTCGGATTCTGGACCCGTAAGGAAGTCCCACGCGAACCGAATCGCGCCTTCCTTGAAGTAGTCGCCAAAGGAGAAGTTGCCGAGCATCTGGAAGAACGTGCCGTGCCGGGTGGTCTTGCCGACCTCTTCGATGTCCTTGGTGCGAATGCACTTCTGCACGGAGGCAATGCGGGGGTGGGGCGACGTCTCTGAGCCGATGATGTACGGAATGAACGGCACCATGCCCGCCACGGTGAACAGCAGCGACGGATCGGGAGACACCAACGATGTCGAGGGCACCACGGCGTGCCCCTGGGACTCGAAGTACTCAAGCCAGCGCTTGCTGATCTCCGCCGTACGCATTACTACCTCCACACGAGACAACGCCGCCGGGCCCCGACGTGTGCCATGGGCCCGGCGGACGTTGGTTCAGGTCTGCAAAGTCACTCGTGCGTCTTAACGCGCGTAGTACTCGACAACCAACTGCACTTCGCAGATGATCGGAACGTCCGCACGCTTCGGCCGACGCAGCAACTGGGCGGTCAGCTTCTCGAGCTGAACGTCCAGGTAGTCCGGCACCTCAGGCAACACGTCGCGGTGTGCACCGGCGGCGGCAGCCATGTAGGGCTCCATGGTGACGGCCTTGGCCTTGACCTGGATGGTCTGGCCGGGCGAGACACGGAACGAGGGGCGGTCGACGATCTTGCCGTCGACGAGGATGTGGCGGTGCAGCACCGTCTGGCGGGCCTGCAGGATGGTGCGGGCGAAGCCGGCGCGAAGCACGAGCGCGTCGAGACGCATCTCCAGCAGCTCGACAAAGGCCTCGCCGGTCAGACCGGCTTCCTTGCGAGCCTCTTCGAATGTGCGCGCCATCTGCTTCTCGCGCAGGCCGTACTGGGCGCGAAGACGCTGCTTCTCGCGCAACCGGACGGCGTAGTCGCTTTCCTTGCGACGCGCGGTACGACCGTGCTCGCCGGGCGGGTAGGGACGCTTCTCGAAGTGCTTGACGGCCTTGGGGGTGAGCGCGATGCCGAGAGCGCGGGACAGGCGCACCTGGCGGCGCGCGCGTTGAACCTGAGTCATTACTTTCCTTAAGTGTGGGCGTGTCGAGACACGCCAGAGCCGTTCACTATCTGTGATGTCGCGGCGACAGCAGCCAACCGTCCGCGAGGGCAGGCGACCATGATAGCAAGAAACCGCGGAAAGTCAGTTCTCTCGCCCTAAGAGCCTGCGGAGGGTTGCGAGGCGGTCCGAGAGCGACCGCTCGTTGCCGTGTTCCGTGGGTCGGTAGTACCGGGTTCCGGCAAGCGATTCAGGCAAATACTCTTGCGCCGCCACGCCGTGCGCGGCGTCGTGCGAATACTCATAGCCCTTGCCGTGGCCGATGCGCTCGGCTCCCGCATAGTGCGCGTCCCTCAGGTGCGAGGGGACCACGCCCGCTCGCCCGGCCCGCACGTCTGCAATGGCCGCGTCGATGGCCAGGTAGGAGCGGTTGGACTTGGGCGCCATCGCCAGGTACGCCGTGGCCTCGCCCAAGGGGATGCGGCCCTCGGGCATCCCGATGAAACTCACCGCATCGGCCGCCGCTTGGGCAATCACGAGCGCCTGTGGGTCGGCAAGACCGACGTCTTCGGACGCGAGGATCACGAGCCTGCGGGCAATGAACCGCGGGTCCTCCCCCGCCACCACCATGCGGGCCAAGTAGTGCAGGGCGGCGTCAACATCGGAGCCCCTCACCGACTTGATGAACGCGCTGATCACGTCGTAGTGCTGGTCGCCCGACTTGTCGTACGCGACGAGCGCGGCGTCCATGGCCGCCTCGGTCACCGCGGCCGTGATGATGCCGTCGTTGTCGGCCGCCGCGTCCGCGACCGATTCGAGCAGCGTCAGCGCCTTGCGGGCGTCGGCGCCGGCGACGCGCACCATGTGGTCGCGGGCATCGTCAGCCAGCGAGACCTCTCCCCCCAACCCGCGCGGATCTGCGACCGCCCGGTCGAGCAGGGCGCCGATGTCCTTGTCTGTGAGGGGCTTGAGCGTGAGGAGCAGGGAACGGGACAGCAGCGGTCCCACCACGGAGAACGAGGGGTTCTCGGTGGTGGCGCCGATGAGCGTGATCCAGCGGTTTTCGACGGCGGGAAGCAACACGTCCTGTTGGCTGCGCGTGAAGCGGTGGATCTCATCGATGAAGACCACCGTCTCCCGCTCCCCGGTAGCGAGCCGGCGCTTGCTGTCCTCGATGATGGCGCGCACATCCTTCACGCCCGCGGTGACGGCGCTGAGCTCGATGAATCTGCGCTGACCGGCGACCAGGTACGCAAGCGTGGTCTTTCCGGTACCCGGCGGGCCCCACAAGATCACGCTCGCGGCGGGAGTGTTCTCCCCGATCAGCCGCCGCAGCGGCGCGCCGTCACCCAAGAGGTGCGCTTGACCCACCACCTCGTCGAGGGAGCGAGGCCGCATCCGGACCGCGAGCGGCGCCGACGCACTCGCGGCGGGCACACCGGTGGCGTCCGTCCTGGCGGCGTCGAAGAGGTCCACGGTGTCCACTGTAGGCGGCACGTGACGCAGTGCGGTCGCCGGTGTTGACGAGGGCCCCGGTCATAGGATGGCGAACGTGTTTGCTTCGCTTGCGGGCCTGGTCGCCCGCCGCCCTCGGGTGATGCTGCTGATCTGGATCATCGCTGCCCTGGGGATGTACTCGCTCGCCACCGTAGGGGTGGGCGGGGGCAACCTGTTTGAGCGCGCCTCGACAGGGCTACCCACTGTTCAGGGTGCCGACTCGACCACGGTGTACGAGTTCCGGCTGGCACACCCCGCCGAAACCACGGGCCCGATGCTGACCGTCGAGTTCACTGGCATGTCGCCCGATGACGCGTCGAGCGCGGTTCCCTTGCGACCGTTAGCCGAGGAGATCGCCGCGCGACCGGGCGTGATTGCGGTGATGTGGCCGCAGGGAGTGGTCCCGGGGCCCGAGGCGGCCGCAGCGGCTGGCGCCAACGCAACGGTGACCCCCGACGTGCTCGTCAGCGCTGACGGCGACGCCTTTCTGATGACTGTGTCCTACACGCCCTTCGCCGACGAGGGTGCCGCGCTGAGCGAACACGAGCAGGTGGTCGGCCTCATCGACGCGGCGATGAGCGCGTCGACCGCCTCGACGCTGCCCAAGGTCCGCGTCTTCTCCAACCCTCTTCTCTACAACGATTTCAGCACCCAGATCGAAAGGGATCTGCTGGTGGGTGAGGCCGTGGCACTGCCCATCGCCCTGTTGGTGATGGTGTTCGTGTTCGGCGGCTTCCTGGCGGCATCTGCGCCACTCATCGGCGCCTTCGCATCGATTGCCGGCGGACTGGCCGTACTCTTCGGCTTCTCCTACCCCATCGCACTTGACCAGTCGGCCATCAACGTGGTGACCGTGTTGGGCATCGGCCTGTCGATCGACTACGGACTCCTCATCGTGTCGAGGTTCCGCGAGGAGATCGCGCGGCTTGGCGATTCCAATACTCACGACGTACGTGCGCAGGCCCTCGCCATCACGCTGAGTACCGCTGGACGCACCGTCGCCTTCTCCGCCGTCACGGTCGCGATCTCGGTGGGCGGGATGCTCGTCTTCTCCGCGGAACTGATCCGCGGCATCGGGGGCGCCGCGCTCGGCGTCGTCCTCATGGCCCTGTTGTCAGCCTTGACCCTGGTGCCCGCCGTCCTCTACCTGTACGGGCATCGGCTGGCGAAGCGATCGTTCATCGACCGGGTCCCCGGCGTGAGGAACCTCCTCAGGCGCACAGCAGACGTCTCCAGCGAGGAGGGCTTCTTCTCGCGGCTCGCGGTGATGGTGCAGCGGCGACCGTGGACGATCGTCGGCGCCGTCACCGCGGTTCTTCTGGTTTTCGCCAGCCCCATCCTCGACATTGCCGTGCGCAATTCCGACTACCAGCTGCTTCCCGTCTCGAACGAGCGTCGGCAGTTGCTCGACGGCTTTGACGCGCGCTACCCCTCCTTGGCATCTCCCCAGATCGAGGTACTGGCAGAGGCAACTCCGCCGGAACTGGACACCTGGCTCGCCGACGCGCTCACGATCGACGGCGTGACCCGGGTGGCCCCGGCACAATCGACCGACGGCATGGCCACTGCCGGGCTCTTCACGGCATACCCCGATCAGGCGGGACCGGACGCTGGCGCGCTGCTGCGTCAACTCAGGGAGCTCGACGCGCCGTTCCCACTGTATCTGGGCGGGCAGGCAGCGATTCAGGCCGACTTTGTCCATTCGCTAGGCGCGGGCGCCCCGTGGGCTCTTGGGCTCGTCGTCCTCGCGACGTTCGTGCTGCTCTTCCTCATGACCGGATCCTTGTTGGTGCCGCTCAAGACGCTCGTGATCAACGCACTGTCTCTGGGGGCGACGCTCGGCATCGTGTCCTGGATCTTCGCCGATGGTCATCTCCAGGGTCTCCTGCAGTTCACCACGACGGGTGGCATCGAGACCTACGTGCTGGTCATGATTGTCGCGTTCGGATTCGGTTTGGCGATGGACTACGAGGTGTTCCTGCTGGCGCGTATCAAGGAGCACGTCGACGCTGGCGAATCCAACAACGAGTCGGTCCGCAGGGGCCTCCAGCGCTCGGGCCGGATCATCACCTCCGCGGCCACGGTGATCGTCCTCGTGTTCGTCGGCTTCGCTTCCGGACAGTTGCTGGTGATCAAGGAGGTCGGCATCGGGCTGGCGGTCGCCGTCATCCTGGACGCCACGCTGGTGCGCATGCTCTTGGTTCCCGCGACGATGACGCTGCTGGGCGACTGGAATTGGTGGGCTCCCCCCGCCCTGCGCCGCCTGTATGACCGCAGGGGCATCTCGCACTAACCGTGCGTGACAGGTCGCGGGGCCGGCGGGGCCCCGGCGTTCCCTTTCAGGCCTCCGCGCCGTCCTTTTCGGGCACGAAGTCCACTCCCGTCTCCTTGCGCTGATCCGCAGGAATCGGCGCAGGCGCGGACGTGAGCGGGTCGAAGCCGCCCCCGGACTTGGGGAACGCGATCACGTCGCGAATCGAGTCGTAGCCGCCCAGTAGCATGACCACCCGGTCCCAGCCGAGCGCGATGCCGCCGTGCGGGGGTGCGCCAAACTGAAACGCTTCGAGCAGGAAGCCGAACTTCTCTTGCGCTTCCTCCTCGCCGATGCCCATCACCTCGAACACCCGTTGCTGGACATCGCGGCGGTGAATACGGATCGAGCCGCCGCCGATCTCGTTGCCGTTGCAGACGATGTCGTAGGCGTAGGCCAGTGCATCCTCGGGGTCGGTGTCGAACGAATCCATGAACTCGGGCTTGGGGCTCGTGAAGGCGTGGTGCACCGCGGTCCAGGCGCTCGAGCCGAGCGCCACGTCGTCGTCGTCCGCCTTGACGGGCTTGAACAGCGGGGCGTCGACCACCCACACGAACTCAAAGCGGGACTCGTCGATGAGGCCCACGCGACGCGCAATCTCATTGCGGGCGGCACCCAGCAGGGCGCGCGACGCGTCGACCTCCCCTGCCGCGAAGAAGATGCAGTCGCCGGTGCTCGCGCCCACGGCTTCGGCCAATCCCGCGAGCTCGGTCTCGGACAGGTTCTTGGCGACGGGTCCGGCGAGCGTGCCGTCCTGACCCACCAGCACGTAGGCCAGGCCCCGCGCCCCGCGCTGCTTGGCCCAGTCCTGCCACGCATCGAGGGTCTTGCGCGGCTGGCTCGCACCGCCCGGCATCACCACGGCGCCCACGTAGGGCGCCTGAAACACGCGGAAAGGTGTGTGCTGGAAGAACTCGGCGAGCTCGGTGAGCTCAAGGCCGAAGCGCAGGTCGGGCTTGTCGGTGCCGAACCGCGCCATGGAGTCTGCGTACGTCAGCCGCGGCATCGGAGTCGACACTTCGTAGCCGATGAGCGACCACAGTTCCTTGATGATCTCCTCGCCCAGCGCGATCACGTCGTCTTGATCGACAAAGCTCATCTCGACGTCGAGCTGGGTAAATTCGGGCTGACGGTCCGCCCGGAAGTCCTCATCGCGGTAGCAGCGGGCGATCTGGTAGTACCGCTCCATGCCCGCCACCATCAGCAGCTGCTTGAACAGTTGCGGCGACTGCGGCAGGGCGTACCAGGAGCCGGGCGCGAGGCGGGCGGGCACCAGGAAGTCGCGGGCACCCTCCGGGGTGGACCGGGTGAGTGTGGGCGTCTCGATCTCAAGAAAGTCGTGGCGGTCGAGCACGCGGCGCGCGGTCTGGTTCACCTTGGAGCGCAGCACGATGGCGCCGCGCTGGGCGGGGCGGCGCAGATCGAGGTAGCGGTGCTTGAGGCGCGCTTCCTCGCCCACGGTGACGTGTTCATCGATCGGAAACGGCGTGGGAGCCGATTCGTTGAGGATCACCAGATCGTGAACATCCACCTCGATCTCGCCCGACGGCAGGTTCGGATTGCTCGAGCCCTCAGGGCGCAGGCGAACCTCACCCGTCACCTGGATGACGTACTCGGTGCGCAGCGAGTGGGCGATCTCCTCGCGCAGCACCACCTGGGCAAGGCCGGAGGCATCCCGCAAGTCAATGAAGGCGACCCCGCCGTGATCCCTGCGCCGACCCACCCAACCTGCGAGGGTGACGGTGGCGCCGGCGTCGGCGGCACGGAGATTTCCGGCGAGGTGGGTGCGAAGCACAATCTGCCTTTCGTTGAAGCGTTGTCGATCACGTGCGGAGGCTCGCCGCGAGGGAGCACGGGCCAGTCTAGCCGCGGACCACGCGCGGTTTGAGGTCGTCAGCGGGCGGCAGCCAGGCATCGGCGTCGGCAGGGACCTGGTCGCCCGACCGGATGTCCTTTACTTGACCAGCGCCGACCTCGCCGTCATCTCCATCGCCGGGGAACCACACGAACGGAATTGAGCGCCTGTCCGCGTACTGGATCTGCTTGCCGAACTTCGCGGCCGTGGGCGACACCTCGCACGCAATGCCGCGCGCGCGCAACTTGGTGGCGATCACGTCCGATGCCCCGCGGTTGTCCTCGTCGCTCACGGCCACCAGAACCGCGCTGGGAACCGAGCGGGTCGCCACGAGCATCCCGCGCGACACGAGCCGCGACACCAGTCTGGACACCCCTATCGACATGCCGACGCCGGGGAAGCCACCGCCGGCGACGAGCGAGTCGTAGCGTCCGCCGGAGCAGACCGAACCAAGATCCTCATGCCCCTCGAGCGTGGTCTCGTACACGGCGCCCGTGTAGTAGTCGAGGCCGCGCGCGATGCTGAGGTCCGCGACCGCGGTTCCCGGAACCGCGGCGTTGACCGACTCGACCAGGGCCGCCAGGGCGTTGATCCCCTCGCCGAGGAGCGCCTGAGCCTGCGCATCACCGTGGGTCGGCGTGGTCTCCCACAGGTCCACCACCGCCTCCCCGAACGACGCGTCCGGGGACTGAATCTTGGCAAGCTCGAGGATCGCCAGTGCGGCGGAGTCGCTCACGTCCTGGGCGGCGAGTTCCGTGGCCACACCCTCCGCGCCGATCTTGCCAAGTTTGTCCACCGACCGCAGCGCCCCCGCGACGTCCAAGATTCCGACGCCGCGGTAGAAGCCCTCGACCAGCCGTCGGTCATTCATGCGCATGCGTGCTGCCGGAAGCGGCAGCGCGGCGAGGGCACGCGCCATCACCACCGCCACCTCGGCCTCGAGGTGTGCGGGCAGGTTCTCCCGCGCTACCACGTCAATGTCGGCCTGGTAGAACTCGCGGAACCGACCCTCCTGCGGCCGCTCGCCTCTCCATACCTTCTGAATCTGGAAGCGTCGGAACGGGAACTGCAGTGTGCCTTGCCGTTCCTCCACGTAGCGGGCGAAGGGCACCGTGAGATCAAAGTGCAAGCCGAACTCTGCCGAGTCCCCTCCCCTGCGGGTCAGGACGTACACCTCCTTGGAGGCCTCCGCCTCGCCACCGAGGCGCTCGAGCGGCTCGATGGCCCGCGTCTCGATCTCGCCGAAGCCGTGGAGGGCGAACACCTGGCGCAACGTGTCGAGCAGATGCGCCTCGACGATGCGCTCTGCAGGTGACCACTCGGGGAATCCGGAAAGGGGCGCAAGTCGCGACATGGGCCCCATTGTTCCATCCGACGGCACGTACACTGTCGCAGACCTGCACCGATACTGGGACGCGCCCGGATGGAGACCATGGCTACGAGCAAGAGCGCCCGCGACGCCGCTGCTCGAAAGCGCGCCGCCAAGGAGGCCGCTGTGGCGCGACGCCGCGCGGCGAGACGACGCAGGCGCATGCTCTTGGGGATTGGCCTGGCGGGCGCCGCGGTCGCGGTCATGGTGTGGGTATTCGCCGCTGTGGGCGGTAGCGACAACGCCGCGAGCCCTTCCGGTGAAGAGAACCCGGCGGTTCCCGCCCCGTCGCTCGCGCAGTCACGGTTGTGGGACGTCACCATGGAGACCAACATGGGCACCCTCGAGATGTCACTCGACGGGGTGGACGCGCCGCAAGCGGTCGCCTCCTTCGTCTCGTTGGCAGACCAGGGATTCTTCGATGCCACCGATTGCCACCGGCTGACGACGTCCGGGATCTTCGTCGTTCAATGCGGCGATCCCACCGGCACCGGCACGGGCGGCCCGCCCTACCGCTTCGGACCGATCGAGAACGCGCCGAGCGACAACCTGTATCCCGCTGGAACCCTCGCGATGGCCCGCCAGCCGGGCGACGCGTCCTCCATGGGAAGCCAATTCTTCATCGTCTACGAAGACTCCACCATCCCCTCGGACGGGGCCGGCGGGTACACCGTGTTTGGCACTGTGACCCAAGGCCTCGATATCGTAAGGTCGATTGCCAACGGCGGCACCATCACTGGTGACGCCGATGGTCGTCCCGCCCTGTCCGTCATCATCACAAAGGTCACAGCCTCATGACGCCCGCCAAGCCCCGGCCCATCCCTCGCCCCAAGGCGCCCTCGCCCGCTTCGCTGGCCGCCCACGCCACGCACCCGGTCAAGGTGCCAGTGGTCGAGAAGATCACCCCCGAGCAGATCGCCGCGGCCAGTGCGTTCGGCGCGGTCGATGGCGACCAGGTGGTGGTGATCGAGGGCGAGACGCGCACGCCGGTGGGGCCGGCAACGGGCGACGAACCCATCTCCGCGTACGCGAAGTCCTTCATTGAGTTGGCCGCAGCGGTGGAGCGTTTCCACGCGCGGCTGGTGGGCGCCGAACTGAGCCCCAAGGACATCGACGACGCGCTCACGAGTCTGCGTTCGTCCCTCGAGACGCCCACCGTGGTGGGTAACCTCGCGGCGCTGCGGGCCCGTTTCGGCATCGTCGAGGCAGAGGCAAACGAAGTCGCCGAGAAGGTACGCGCCGAGCGCGCCGCCGCTCGCGAGGAGGCCGCCAAGGCCCGAGAAGTGATCGTGACACAGGCCGAGGAACTTGCGGCAAAGCCGGCGGCCCAGGTGCACTGGAAGAACGACACGGCCCGCATGCGGGAGCTGCTCGACGAGTGGAAGGAAGCGCAGCGCACGGGCGCGCGCATGGCGAAGGAAGCCGAACGCGCCCTCTGGAAGCGCTTTACCCACGCGCGGTCCGCCTTCGAGAAAGCGCGCAAGGCGCACTTCGCCCAACTCGACAAGGAAAACTCCTCCGTAGCGGGAGCCAAGGAACAGTTGGTTGCCACCGCGGAGGCGCTGGCGACGTCGACCGACTGGGACTCCACCGCCCGGCAGTTCAAGCAACTGATGGACCAGTGGCGCAACGCCGGTAGGGGCCGTCGCAGCGTTGACGACGCCCTGTGGGCACGCTTTCAGGCGGCGCAAGAGGCCTTCTTTACGGCCCGCCGCGCCGTCGCCGAGCAGGAGGAGCAGGCCCTGGCCGGCAACCTTCCCGCCAAGGAGGCCGCACTCAAGGACGCCGAGGCGCTGCTGCCGATCAAGGACCTGCGCGCAGCCAAGCGGGACCTCCGGGTCATCCAGGACCGCTTCGACGGCGCCGGCGAGGTGCCACGCGCCGATGCCCAGAGGCTCGTGCGACGCATGTCTGCGGTAGAAAAGGCGATCCGCGAGGCCGATCAGTCTGCATGGACCACTCGCAATCCCGAGATCGAGGCACGCGCCTCCGGCGCCGCAGCGCAACTTCACGCCGCGATCGCCGAACTTGAGCAGCAACTGGCCGAGGCGAAAGCCGCCAAGAACACACGCAAGGTGAAGGAGTTCACCGAGGCGCTGGCCGCGCGCAAGGCCTGGCTCAAGCAGATCGAGGCCGTCGCCAAGTAAGACGCCACATCAGGACGATGTCCACAGATGTGGGGCTTCGGCCCCGCCGCTCGACCCCGGCACGTCAAGATCTACCTCATGGTCTTGGTTGATCGACGCGAGGTCGGTGTTGCCGCGCTCACTCGCATGCGGCGAGACGGGGTGCTCACCACGCTGACTGACGATGTTGCAATCGCCCCCGATGCCGCCCCGCTGCACCTCGCGCGTGCCATCGCGCTACGCCCGTGGATTCCCCGCAGAGCCGCGGCATCTGGCCTTGCGGCCCTGTGGGTCTATGGCCTCACGCGCGAAACTCTGGTTCCCGCGTTGGTGGAGGTCGTAGTCCCGCGTGGCGCGCATCCGGACCCCCCGACCGGCGTTCCCGCCTGCGGTTGGGCGTTCACCACCCATCAGGCCGCCTACGCTCACGCCAGATCCATTGCAGGAGTGCGGATTGTGGCTCCGGCGGACGCCGTGATCTCGGCACTGCGCACCGCCGACCTCGCCGACGCGATGACGGCGACATATGGAGCACTCGCTCGAGGCGTCGTCACCCCCCAGGAGCTCTGTGAGGCCGTTTCCCGGCACAGAACCGGTCAGGAGTACAAGCGGGCGCTGGCCGCCTGGACAGCGGTACAGGAGGCGTGGGAGGGCCGCTAGAGCTCGAGTTGGCGCCTCACGCCGGTGACGCGACGCGCGTCGTACACGCCGTCGATGCGGCGCACCGCGCTCAGCACCGCGCCAAGGTGTGAGGGATCGGCCATCTCGAAGGCAAACGTGTTCAGCGCCACGCGGTCGTTGTTGGTCGACACGTGGGCGCCCAGGATGTTGAGGTGATGGTCGGACAGCACCTGGACCACATCGGACAACAGCCGGTTGCGATCGAGCGCCTCGACCTCAATTTGCACCAGGAACGTGGAGTCCGATGACCCGGACCACTGCACATCGACGAGCCGTTCACTCTGATCCCGGAGCGCCAGCATGTTCTCGCAGTCCGCACGGTGAACACTCACT
Organism: Demequina sp.; assembly: GCF_016278765.1. GTDB lineage: Bacteria > Actinomycetota > Actinomycetes > Actinomycetales > Demequinaceae > Demequina. Next base: position 125,141 of record NZ_JADQBE010000031.1, read on the forward strand.
CCCTGGCCGCGGGTCACAAAGCCCTGAATCGGGTCTCCCGGCACGGGAGTGCAACACTTGGCCAGCTTCACCACCACGTCGCTCGTGCCTTGGACGGTGACCCCCGGGTCTCCGCGGCGGGCGCGTTGGCGCGTCCCGGGACGGGTGATCTCGGTGATGTCCTCGTCGGCGCCCTCCTGCCCACCCACGGCCTCCACCATGCGGGCCACCACGTCGCCGGGCTGCTCTTTGTGTTCGCCGATGGCCGCATACAGCGCGTCCACGTCCTCGTACTGCATTTCCTTTGCCAGCGCCAGGAGCGTGGACTTACTCATCAACCTCTGCATCGGGAGGTGTTGACGTCGGATAGCGCGCGCGAGCATGTCGCGACCCGTCTCCACGGACTCCTCGCGGCGCTCGCGCGTGAACCACTGGCGGATCTTGTTGCGCGCCCTCGTGGACTGCACAAACTCGAGCCAGTCGCGCTTAGGGTGGGCGTTCTCATCTGACGTAGTGATGATTTCGACGGTGTCGCCGTTGTCAAGCGTCGAGTCGAGAGGCACCAGCCGACCGTTGACCTTGGCACCCACCGTCTTGTGGCCGACGTCGGTGTGGACTGCGTACGCGAAGTCCACGGGAGTTGCCCCTTGCGGAAGTTCGAGGAGCTTGCCGCGCGGCGTGAAGACGTACACCTCGGCTCGCGAGATCTCCCCGCGCAAAGAGTCGAGGAAGTCGCTGGCGTCCGCGGTTTCCTGTTGCCAGTCGGAGATCTGGCGAAGCCACCCCATGTCGTTCGCCATCGACGGGACCTTCTCGCCCCGCGCGTTCTCCTTGTAGCGCCAGTGGGCTGCGTAGCCGTACTCGGCGCGCTTGTGCATCTCCCACGTGCGGATCTGCAGCTCCACCGGCTTGCCTTGCGGCCCGATCACCGTGGTGTGCAACGACTGGTACAGGTTGAACTTGGGCATCGCGATGTAGTCCTTGAAACGCCCAGGGACCGGCTGGTACCGGGCGTGCATGGCGCCCAACACGGCGTAGCAGTCGCGCACCGAGTCCACCAGGATGCGCAGTCCCACCAGGTCGTAGATGTCGTTCAGGTCGCGGCCTCGCACGATCATCTTCTGGTAAACGGAGTAGTAGTGCTTGGGCCGCCCCGTGATCTCTGCCTTGATCTTCTGGGTCTTGAGTTCCTTCGCCACGTCGGCACGGAGCTCGTCAAGAAGCTTGTCCCGTTCGGGGGCGCGTTCGGCCACGACCTCGACAATCTCCTGATAGATCTTGGGGTACAGGGTGCGGAACGACAGGTCCTCGAGTTCCCACTTGATCGCGTTGAGGCCCATGCGGTGCGCGAGGGGGGCGTAGATCTCCAGGGTCTCTTGCGCCTTGCGACGCGCGGTCGTTGGGGAGACCGCATCCCAGGTGCGGGCGTTGTGAAGGCGATCGGCGAGTTTGAGGAGCAGCACGCGAATGTCGCGGGCCATCGCCACCACCAGCTTGCGGACCGTCTCCGCCTGGGCAGCCTCACCAAAGGCGAGCCGGTCCAGTTTGGTGACGCCGTCGACAAAGGACGCGACCTCGTCCCCGAACTCTGTGGCAATGTCCGCCAGTGGGAAGTTGGTGTCCTCCACCACGTCGTGCAGCAGCGCCGCCACAATGACGGTGTCGGGCAGACCCAGGCCGGCGATGATCTCCGCCACCGCGATCGGGTGGGTGATGTATGGCTCGCCGGTCTTGCGAAATTGGCCCTCGTGGGCCTGCTCCGCCAACGCATGCGCCCTCTCGATGAGTCCGGTCTTGGCGCGCGGATACATGCGCCGATACGTCTCCAGCAGAGGCGCCAGCGCGCCCGGGTCGCGGGCCGTTCTCCGGATCCCCAACATCCTGGCCGGGTCGGAGTCCGCGCGGGCTTGCGTCACGCGACCTCCTTTCGGCTATGAGGGGATCAGTCTACTTGCGACGCTTGCGCCTGGGTTGCGCCGCCGTACCCCGGTGGTGACCGGGAGTGAGCGCGCCCACGCGGATCGAACCGTCGGGTCGGATCACGTCGGAATCGCCTCTTTCACGCAGCTCCAGCACGGCCCGAGTATGTTCCTTGATCCGCTCCTCGTTGCTGCGCAACGCCACCTCGAGGGGCGTCGCGACAAAGATCGACGAGTACGTACCGACGGCCATGCCGACGAACAGGGCGAGCGAGATGTCCTTGAGCGTGCCAGCTCCCAACAGGAACGATCCGATGAACAGAATCGCGGAGACGGGGAGCAGCGCCACCACCGACGTGTTGATGGAACGTACCAGCGTCTGGTTGACGGCCAGGTTGGCCATCTCCTCATACGTGTAGCGATGCTGCGTCAGGATGTCCTCGGTATTTTCGCGCACCTTGTCGAACACCACCACGGTGTCGTACAGCGAATAGCCAAGAATCGTGAGGAATCCGATCACGGAGGCTGGGGTCACCTCGAAGCCCGACAGCGCATAGATGCCGGCCGTGAACAACAGGTCGTGGGCGAGCGCGACCAGGCCCGCCACCGCCATGCGCCAGGCGCGGAAGTACAGGGTCATGACCACAGTCACCAGCAGCAAGAAGATCACGAGGCCCTGAATGGCCTTGCTGGAGACGTCCTGGCCCCAGGTGGGGCCGATGAAGCTCGAACTGACCTCGGTGCTCGGAATCCCGTATGCGTCGGCGAGGTCCGCCGCCAGCGAGTCGACCTGCGCCTGCTCCAGCTCGCCAAGCTGAACGCGGATATTGTCGCCCCCGACGACGGCTACGCGCGGCTCTTCGCCGGGCAGCGCTTCGGCCACTGCGTCGACCGCGAGCGTCGTGTCAGTGTTCTGCACGCCAGCCAAGGTGTATTCGGTGCCGCCGCGGAAGTCGATTCCGGGATTGAGACGCACGAAGATGAGGAGCAGGACGGCGAGCGTCATGAGGACGGCGCTCGCCATGAACCAGCGCTTGCGCTGGCCCACGATGGGATAGGTCTTTTCACCGGAGTGGAGGCGATTACCCCACGTCGAAAGGTTCGCCATGACTACTCCTTGTCCTGGGTGTCGACGGCGGAGCGGGCCTTGGCGGCCTTGCGCTCGGCCAGGGTCAGCGCCGACGTTTCGGGTCCGGCCACGCGCCCTCTGCCCTTGTACATGGTGTCCCGACCCAATTGGCGGGGATCGAGGCCAGAGAACTTGTGCCCCTCACCGAAGAACTTGGTGCGAGCCAGCAAGGCGAGCACCGGGTGCGTGAACAGGATGACGACGATGAGGTCGACGATGGTGACCAGGCCCAACGTGAACGCGAAGCCGCGCACCCCTCCCACCGCCAGCATGTAGAGCACCAGGGCGGCAAGGAAGGACACCGCGTCGGATGCCAGGATCGTGCGACGCGCCCGCTTCCAACCGTGTTCCACGGCGGCCGCCAGCGACCGCCCCTCGCGTAACTCGTCCTTGACTCTCTCGAAGTAGACGATGAACGAGTCGGCGGTAATGCCGATCGCCACAATGAGGCCAGCGACGCCGGCAAGTGACAGTCGGTACCCCAGGCCCCACGACAGCAGCGCGATCGTGGCATAGGTAAAACCGCCCGCCACCAGCAGGGAGCCGATGGTGACGGCGCCCAGGGCCCGATACTGGAAGATTGTGTAGATCACCACGAGGAGCAGGCCGATGAGGCCCGCCAACAGACCATTGCGGAGCTCCTCGGCGCCCTTGGTGGCCGTGATGACCTGCTCCGACAGCACCTCAAGGGTCAGCGGGAGCGCACCGAATTTGAGCTGGTTGGCGAGCTGCTGCGCCTCGTCGAGGGTGAAGTTTCCGGTGATCTGCGCCTGGCCGCCTGTAATGGCCTCGTTCACCGACGGTGCCGAGATGACCACGCCGTCAAGCAGGATTCCGAACCTGTTGAGGGGCGGCGCCAGTTGTGACACACGTCCCGTGGTGTCACCGAACTTCGTGCCGCCTGCGCCGTTGAAGGAGAGCCGTACCTCGAAGTCGCCGGGAATGACGTTTCCCAACTGGTTGACCCGCGGACCAGCGGAAGCGGTGTCCAGGTCCTCGCCGGTGAGCTCGACGGGGCCCAGGATGTACTTGGCCGAGCCCGTCGTATCGCACGTCGCGAAGCCCGCGTCCGGATCGCCCACGGGGACCCCGGTCAGGTTGGCGGGGTCGAAGCAGTCAAGCGCCTGGTACTGCGCAAACAGCGCGTCGGTGATCCAGGCAGTGTCGGACGGGTTGGTGGGAGTGACCGGCGCCGGCGGGTCCGCGGGCGCCGGGCTGGGGCTGGGCGTCGCGGAGGTGGTCTCGCTTAGGCGGGTCTTCACGTTGGCGACCTCGTGTGCGGGTGCGGCCTCGCCCGCGGCGCTGGCGGAGGGACTCGGGCTCGGACTGATACCGGTCACCGCGTCGGGCGCCGGCGTGGGCGTCGGTGTCGGCGAGGTCGTGACGGTGCCGCTTGCAGAGGTCACCGGCGCTGGGTCACCCACCAGCAGTACGGGACGGAACTGCAACTGTGCGCTGCGCCGCACCAGGTCGAGCGTCGCCTGATCCGGGTTGCCAGGCAGGGAGACGATGATGTTGGTATCGCCCTGAGTGGCGATCTCCGCCTCGGCGACACCCGAGGCGTCGACGCGCTTGCGAATGATCTCGACGGCCTGCGCGATGTCCGACGGATCAATCCGCGAGCCATCCGTCGTGATCGCCTGGAGGATGATGTTGCGACCGCCGGCGAGGTCAAGACCAAGCCCCGGTGCGGCCGACGTCTTGCCGGTGAGGACACCCACACTCAGCAGGGCGAAGAGCACCACCAACAGTGAAGCCAGCCACGTGAGAGATGTGCGGGCGCCTGAGACAGCTGATGACACGCGATTCCTTCGCTTTCCTGACGATAACGACTCCCAAACCATGCGGGTGGCCCCCGCGATTCTAGGTGAGTTCGAGGGGCGCCGTCGAATATGCCCCCCGGCGCGGCTCCACGGGGGTCAATCGAACAGCCTGCCACCGCCCTGGTCCCGGGACGTCTGTCCCCCGCCTTGACCCGCGTGGGACACGTGCCCGTCGGGGGGCGTGAGCCCCAGATGAGCCCACGCCTCGGCCGTCGCCGCCCTGCCGCGGGGTGTTCGCGACATCAGGCCCTCGCGCACCAGGAATGGCTCGGCGACCTCTTCGACGGTCTGGGGCTCCTCGCCCACGGACACGGCGAGCGTCGACAAGCCGACCGGACCTCCCCCGAAGCGGATGCACAAGGCACGCAAGACCGCGCGGTCGAGGCGATCGAGCCCCCGCTCGTCGACCTCGTACACCTCGAGCGCGGCGTTCGCGGCGCGCATGTCGCCGTCCCCACTTCCGTGCACCTGCGCCCAGTCACGGACGCGCCGCAGCAGCCTGTTCGCGATGCGCGGCGTCCCCCGTGACCGCGAGGCGATTTCGCTTGCCGCGTCGCCCTCGAGGACAAAGCCCAAGAGGTGTGCGGATCGCGTCACGATGCTGGTCAGGTCGCTCGGTTCGTAGAAGTCCAGGTGCGCCGTGAACCCAAAGCGATCCCTCAGCGGCGCGGGCAACAGCCCCGCGCGGGTCGTCGCTCCCACCACGGTGAACGGTGGAAGCGTCAGCGGAATGGAGGTGGCTCCAGGACCCTTACCCACCATCACATCGACCCGGAAGTCCTCCATCGCCAGGTAGAGCATCTCTTCCACGGGGCGCGCGAGGCGATGAATCTCGTCGACGAACAACACATCGCCGTCCTCGAGCGAGCTCAGGATCGCCGCGAGATCCCCGGCGTGCTGAATGGCCGGGCCGGACGTGAGTCGCAACGACGCCCCCAACTCCCCCGCCACAATCATCGCGAGTGTGGTCTTGCCGAGGCCCGGCGGCCCGGACAGCAGGATGTGCTCGGCGCTGCCGTCTCGCTGGGTTGCCGCACGCAGCACGAGGGCGAGCTGCTCGCGCACCACCTTCTGGCCCACAAACTCGGCCAGGCTCCGCGGGCGCAGTGCCGCCTCGGCGGACCGCTCGAGCGCGTCCGCGTCGACGCTCGTGACGCGGACGCCGTCATCGACGGGGATGTCCTGAGGCTCGTCAGCCACGCGAGCCTCCCAGGGACTGCAACGCGGCCCTCAAGGTCGCGGGAACTGCGTCGTCGTCGATCGGCTCGGGTGCGACCTTGTCCACCGCGGCCGCGGCGGCCCTGGACTGCCACCCCAACGCGACGAGCGCGTCGGCAACCTGTTCGCGCGCGTCGGCAACGGCCCCAGGCGCGTGGACGTCGTCCGGCAACGTCAACTTGCCGCCCAATTCCAGCATCAGCCGGGCCGCGACTTTGGCGCCCACGCCCGGAACCCGCTGCAGCCCCTTGATGTCGCCGGAGGCGATGATCGAGACCAGCGAGTGGGGCGCGTGCACGGCCAGAAGTGCGAGGGCAAGCCGCGGTCCCACCCCCTGCACCGACTGCAGCGTCTCGAACATGTCGCGCTCGTGGACGAACTCGAAACCGTAGAGGGTCAACGAGTCCTCCCTCACCACCAGGTGGGTAGCCAGGCTGGTCTCTTGACGCACGTGCAACGCGGCGAGGGTCGCCGGAGTCGCGAGGATGCGGTAGCCCACTCCCCCCACGTCGAGCACGAGCGCACTCGCGCCCACGTGGATGACGGTTCCCGTCAGTTGCGCAATCACACCGTGCCCTTCGAACGCTTGTACGAATAGATTAGGCGCGGGACCACGCTCAGCCGCGCCGACGCGCCGCCCGCTCCGCCTCCGCCCAGGTCCGTTGCGCCGTCGTGGTCGCGGTGCCGGCCCCGGGTGTCGCGGAGTACCGCAGGGCGTGCGTGAGGGCGATGGCGAGGGAGTCTGCGGCGTCGGCCGGCGCGGGGACGGCATCGAGGCCCAGCAGCTTGGCGACCATGAAGCCCACCTGCGCCTTGTCCGCACGTCCGGATCCGGACACCGCGGCCTTCACCTCGGACGGCGTGTACAGCGCCACGGGCAGGCCGCGGCGCCGCGCAGCCACCATGACCAGGCCCGAGACCTGCGCCGTGCCCATCACCGTGCGGACGTTGTGCTGCGCGAACACCCGTTCCACCGCCACGGCATCGGGACGATGCCTGTCGATCGCCGCGTCGATCGCATCGGCGATGAGGACCAGACGGTCGGGGGTCTCCGCCTCCGGCGAGGACGTGGCGACGCTCACCGAGATGAGGCTGACGGAACGCCCCGCCCCGGTCTCGACGATGCCGAGGCCGCAGCGCGTGAGACCCGGGTCAACGCCGAGGACGCGCACGGGCTACTCGGAGGCCTCGGCGAGCACGTCGTCGGGAGCATCGAAGTTCGCGAAGACGTTTTGCACGTCGTCGCTGTCTTCGAGTGCGTCGATGAGACGCAGCGTCTTGCGGGTGGTGTCGACGTCGGTCTCGATCTTCATGGACGGGATCCACGTCACCTCCGCCTGCTCGTAGTCGATGTTCGCGGCCTGGACGGCGGTACGCACGGCCACCACGTCGGTCGCCTCGGACAGCAGTTCAAAGGCTTCGCCCAGGTCGTTGATCTCCTCGACACCTGCCTCGAGGGCGGCCTCCATCAGGTCGTCCTCGGTAGCGCCGGACTCCTTGGTCACGATGACCTGGCCCTTGCGCGAGAACAGGTATGACACGGAACCGGGGTCGGCCAGGGTGCCGTTGTTGCGAGTGAGCGCCGTTCGCACCTCCATGGCCGCGCGGTTGCGGTTGTCGGTGAGGCACTCGATCAGCATGGCCACTCCGCCGGGGCCGTAGCCCTCGTACATGATGGTCTCGTATTCGGCGGCGCCCGCTTCGAGGCCGGATCCGCGCTTGACCGCGCGGTCGATGTTCTCGTTCGGGACCGATGACTTCTTGGCCTTCTGCACCGCGTCGAACAGCGTCGGGTTGCCGGCCATGTCGCCGCCGCCCACCCGGGCCGCGACCTCGATGTTCTTGATCAGCTTGGCAAACAGCTTGCTTCGCTTGGCATCGATGACTGCCTTCTTGTGCTTGGTGGTAGCCCACTTAGAGTGACCTGACACGTGTGCTCCTTGCCCTTGGTGATCGGCGACCAGTCTAGGCCAGCACTGGCGACCGCCTGGTTCTCAGTCGAGACAGGTCCCGACGGCGACGCCGATTGTCCCGATCAGGGCTGCCCACAGGAAGCTTGACAGGGTGCCGACGATGAACCGTTCGGCGGCCCTGCTACCGGCCTCGCCCGTGCCGCCGCGCAGCTCCGGGTAGCGTCCCAGGCCCTTGACAGCGATGACGATCGCGATTGCCTCCGGGTGG
>NZ_JADQBE010000087.1:0-19015 GCF_016278765.1 Demequina sp.
CATGTGCCCAGCATCAAGCCAAAACCCCGCTCAACATTGGAGACACGCCCTAGATGCGCGCGCCTTCGCCAGTGTGATCGCCGGTCACCAAGTACACGATCCTGCGCGAGATGCCCACGGCGTGATCGCCGAACCGCTCGAAGTAGCGCGCCAGCAGCGAGATGTTGAGGATCTCTTGCGGGGTCGCCTCGAAGCCGTCGGCGAGCACACGCTTGTATGCCTCGGCATGCAACTGATCCAGGGCGTCGTCATCGCTCACGATCCGCGCCGCCACGTTGAGGTCACGGCCCTCGATGAGTTCGACAATCTCCTCCGCGGCCTTCTTGGCGGCCTCCACCATGCCGGTCACCAGGTCAGAATGCGAATCGGGGACGGCGCTGTCGGGGTAGACGCGACGGGCGTCCTCCGCGATGTGCTGGGCAAGGTCGCCCATGCGTTCCAGTGCCGCGGAGATCCGCAGGCTGACGATGATGGTGCGCAGGTCGAGCCCCACGGGCTGCTGCTGTGCGATGAGCAGGACGCACCGTTCGTCGACGGTTCCCTCGATGTCGTCGAGCTTGGCGTCATCGGCGATGACTTGTTGCGCCAATTCCACGTTCTTGGTCAGCAGTGCCTCACCAGCGCGGTCGATGGCCGTGGACACGTGCCGAGCCATGGCTGCAAGATCGTCGGCAAGTTCCGACATCTCGGCGGTAAACAGCGTGCGCATGGTTCTCCCTCGGTAGGGCGGGTCCCTCCTAGTGTGGCACTCCTAGTGTGGCACTCGCGGCGTGTTTGGAGGCAGAAGTGACCCGTGGGCGTGGTGAATAATCAGTGACGACCGTGAACATTCGGTAAAGGCCACTCCGCCCGGCGGTTCGGGCTTTCACGGAGCGTTCTCGCGGGACACGGCCGAGGCGGTTTATGCCTTGCCTTGACCTGTCGGTCTCGCTGGCCCCGCGCGCTGCACCGACTACGCGCGCTGCACCGACTACGCGCTCACCCCTGGCACCGTCGGAAGCTGGGCACGGGCGCCGTCGCAGCATCCCGCCGCGCAGAACTCCGCCCAGCGTGTGCCGACGGCCAGGTCACGGCCGGCGGCCAGATGGGCCTGCACGAGGTCGGCAAGTCCGGCGACGAACGTCGGGTGGGTCCCGACCGTGGGCACGCGTACCAGGTCTATGCCCAGTTCGCCCGCGGTGCGGGTGGCATCGGTGTCCAGGTCCCACAGCACCTCGATGTGGTCCGAGACGAAGCCGATGGGTACCACCACCGCGGTTCGGGTCCCGTCCCGCGCTTCCTCGCGCAGGGCGTCGTTGATGTCCGGCTCGAGCCACGGCACGCGCGGGGAGCCGGAGCGGGACTGGTAGACCAGGCGCCAGGGCAACGGCTCCTCGCCAGCGGCTGCGGCAACGCCGACGATCACGGCGTTCGCCACCTCCCGGTGCTGCGCCGAGTAGAGGTCGATCTCGCCCGGCTCCGCGCCCGGTCCAGAGACGCTCGCGTCTGCCGACGGGATGGAGTGCGTGGTGAACAGCACCCGCAGACCCTCACGTTCGCGGCCGGACACCGCTGCGACGAGCAGCTCGACCGTCGTCTCGACGAACCCGGCCCGGTCGTACGCGGGCCGCACCTTGGCCACCTGCATCCGATCCCCGAGCCCGGTGCGGTTCAGTGCACCGGCGAGGTCCTCGCGGTACTGCCGGCACGACGAGTAGGAGGAGTACTGGCTGGTGGCGAACGCGAGCACGCGCCGGCAGCCAGCCTTGTCGAGCTCGCGCAACGCCTCATCGATGAACGGCGGCGAGTTGCGGTTGCCGAGCACGAGGGGAATCATGACGCCGCGTCGGCTGAGCTCGGCGCGCAGGGCGGCAAGCAGGGTTCGATTCTGGTCGTTGATCGGGCTGCGGCCACCCATTCGCAGGTAGTGCTGGTGAACGGCCTCGAGCCGGTCGCGCGGGATGCCCCTCCCGGCGGTCACCCGCTCGAGGAACGGCATGATCTGGTCCGGGCCCTCCGGTCCGCCGAAGGAGGCGAGAAGGACGGCGTCGTACCCGCTGGTCTCGGCGGTGGTCATCGGACGTCGGCTAGCGGACATGAGAGGAGCTCCTCAGGGGGTGGCGGGTCGGGCAACAAGGAGGGCGGCCAGCTCGCCGCCGACCTTTCTGCCGTCGGCCAGACAGTCGGGTACGCCCACCCCGTGCAGCGCCGAACCGGCGACCCGCAACTGAGGGGTGGCGGTGAGCGCCTCGGCCACAGCGCGCACCCGGTCCAGGTGGCCAACCGTGTAGGTGGGCATCGCATCTTGCCAGCGGACCAGGTGCCGCAGGAACGGCGCGGAGTGCGCCCCGAGCACGTGCGAGACGTAGGCACTCACGGTGTCGAGCAGGGCGTCGTCGGGAAGTTGCGATGCGGCGCCAACTCTGTCGGGCACGAACGCACGGATGAGGACCATCCCCTCGGGCGCACGGCCCGGCCACTTGTTGGAGGCGATGGTGATGCCGGTGATCGGCGCCGGCTCGGGACCTGCCTCGAGGTAGCCATGGCCGACCGGGGGCGTGACGAAGGCATCGGCGTGGAAGCCGAGGTGGACTGTTGCCGTCGAACCGTGCGGGATGGCGCGCAGGGCCGCGGCCGCCGCGGGCGCGACGTCGTTGAGCAGCGCTGCGGAGCATGCGCCCCCGCCAGCGAGCACCACCCCAGCGGCTTGGTGGCGGGTGCCGTCCGCGAGAGTGACGACAGCACCGGTCCCGGCCACCTCCAGCCCGACGGCGCGCGCGCCCGTTCGCAAGTCGGCATTCCGCGCCAGGAGGCCCTTGACGAGGCCATCCACCAGCGAGCCCATGCCCGCCCCCATCGACCGAAAGGGTGAGGCGTCGGGGGAGGCAGGTCGCGGGGCTGACCTGCCCTGCGCCAACGACGCGACAATCAGGCTGCGCCGCTGCGCCTCATGGGTTCGTAGCACGGGCAGGACGGCGTCGACGCTCAGTTCGTCGACAGTCGCCCCGTAGATCCCACCGACGAGCGGGTCGGCGAAGCGAGCGACCACTCCGCGTCCGAGCCTGCGCCGTAGCAGGGCGCCGATCGACATGTCATCAGGACCGAGCACCCGCGGCAGCACCAGGTCCAGGGTCGCCCGCAGTTTCTGCGGCCAACTGAGGATCCGAGTCCTGGCGAACGGGATGAGCCGGGTGGGCAGAACCATCCCCATCCCGGCGGGGATGGGTTCCATGCGGCCATGCACGCGCAGGTGCACCAGGCGAGGCGGCACAGCGGAGACGACGTCGTCCGTCATGCCCAGGTCCGCTGCCATCTGCACCGCACCGGGCCGGTAACTGACGAAGGAGTCAGGGCCGTGCTCGATGAGGAATCCGTCGACCGTCTCCGAGTGCACCTTCCCCCCGAAACGATCGGAGGCCTCGATGAGGAGCACGCGGTGTCCAGCGTCCGTCAACTCCCATGCGGCGCCGAGCCCGGTGATGCCGCCGCCGACGACGACGACCGGTGCCGGCATTACGCGCCGCTCGCCACGGACGTCGCTTCGGTGTGGTCCTGTTCGCGCGGCACGTACGGGCACAGGGGGTCGGACTCCAGGGGATCACCCGTCCAGGCCAGGGCGCGCGCCCGTGAACCGCCGCACCAACGTGCGTAGGGGCACCGGCCGCACCGGCCCTTGTACTGGGTGACGTCTCGCAGGGCGACCAAGTCGGGGTGGTGACGGTAGATCTCCACGAGGTTGTCCTCCGGGACGCGACCGAGCGGAAGCGGCATGAAGCCCGAGGGGCTCACGACGCCGTCGTGCGCGATGAAGACGATCCCGTTGCCGTCGCGGATGCCGAAGCCCCGGCCGATGGGGCTGCCCTCGATCTGCTCCTCGCTTAGACCCTCACGCCTCATGTGTTGCACGGCGACACGTCGGTGCTGCATCGCCTCGACGGTCTTCACCTGGAACGGTGAGTCGACGTTGAGTTTCTGTAACCAATGCATGACGCGTTCGGCAGCTCCCGCGCTGAGCTCCTCAAGCTGCGTGCCTCGTCCCACCGAAATCAGGAAGAACAGGCTCCAACGAGTCAGCGTGTGGTGGCGCAGCAGCTCATAGACGGCGGGAAGGTCGTCGACGGTCTGGGCGGCGACGAGGGTGTTGACCTGGACCGGGATGCCGAGCGCCGCCGCATCCTCCAGTGCCTGGATGGTGGCGTCGAAGGTGCCCGAGACCCCGCGGACGCCGTCGTGGTGCACGGCGTCGGAGCCGTCGAGACTCAGTGAGATCGCCTGCACACCGGCGTCACGGACCTCGGCAAGGCGCGCGCGCGTGAGGAGCCGAGTCACGGCGGGTGCGAGAGATACCCCAATGCCGCGGGTGCCGGCCTCGGCGATGAGCACGTCCAGGTCGCCGCGGCGAAGCGGGTCGCCCCCCGTGAAGACGATGTGCGGCAACGGCGTGCCGAATCCCGCAATCGAGTCCAGGACTGACAACGCCTGCGCGGTGCTGAGCTCGCCGGGCCCAGGTTCCAGCATCGCTGTCGCCCTGCAGTGCTGGCAGGCGAGGCCGCACGCGGTGGTGACCTCCCAGTAGATGATCATGGGAGCGCGGGCATAGACCCACCCCTCGGGTCGAACTGCACCGATGCCGTGATGGGGGTGGGAAGTCATCAACTACTCCTCTTGCTCCTCTGCGTTGTGATGGGCGCGCTTGACGTTAACACGCGAATTGGTGCGTCCATCTCGGACCATAGCGGCGTCGACCGGGACCACGACGGCATAGGCCGCATCGGCCGCCAGCCCAGCGGTTCATGCGCTGTCTGATCGCTTCCAGGCTGAGCTCATCGAGGCGGCAGAACGTGGTCAGATGAGGACACACGTAGGAAGCGTTGGCGTTGTCGAGGTCTCTCGGATCGGCGGCGTGAGAGCCCTCATCGTCGGAACGCCTCGACCCTTCACCCAGCACCGCCGCGCACACCCCACATACACCCTCAATCGTGAACATTCGGTAAAGGCCACTCCGTGTGGCTACTGTGGCGGCATGACATCGGTCGGATGGCTCGTGGCGGCGCTGGCCTTCGGCGCAGGGATGCTCGTGGGGACCCTGTTGCTGCGCCGTCGCGCCAAGCAGGATGTGGTGGCGCGCGCCCTGGTGCCGCACCGCACGCGGCAGGTGATCGCCGCGCTGCAGTCGGGCGCCGTGATCGTGCGTCCCGACCGTAGGGCGGCGTTCTCCAACCACTCCGCGGCTGCGCTCGGGATCGCCCGGCCTGACGGCGCGCTTCACGCTGGCGTCGCCGACCTCGCCGAGCGGGCGTGGCGGACCGGCGAGGTTGTCGAAGAGGAGGTCGAGGTGCGGCGCGGCGTGCTCGGTGCGGTGATTCAGGTGCACGTGCGCGTGACTCCCATTGACGACGAGTTGGCACTTGCCGTCGCGAACGACAATACGGAGCAGCGGGCGGCCGAGGCGACCCGGCGCGAGTTCGCCGTCAACGTCTCGCACGAGCTGAAGACGCCGATCGGCGCGCTGTCGCTGCTGGCAGAGAATGTCGAGGACGCCTCGGACGAGCCGGAACTCGTCCGGCAGTTTGCTGTCAAGATGCGGCGCGAGGCAAGGCGGCTGACCAAACTCATTCAAGAGATCATCGAGATCTCGCGCCTCCAAGGCGGCGAGTCGGTGCTCGACCACGAGGAGGTCGACGTCGTCGGCGTCGTACACGAGGCCTTCGAGGGCGCCCGCCTCGCCGCCGAGAACAAGCGCATCGAGTTGGTCGCAGACGTGCGCATCCGACCCCTGGTCCTCGGGGACAGGGACCTGCTGGTGATGGCGGTGCGCAACCTCGTGGACAACGCCATTGCCTACTCGGATGCCGGCGCGCGCGTGACGGCGTCCGTCACGGCCAAGGATGAATCCGTGTCGGTCGCGGTGCTGGACCAAGGCATCGGGATCGACACCAAGGATCAGGAGCGCATCTTCGAGCGCTTCTATCGCACCGACCCCGCGAGGGCCCGCGAAACGGGCGGCACGGGACTCGGCCTCAGCATCGTCAAGCACGTCGCCCTGCAGCATTCTGGCGCCGTCACCGTCTGGTCCCAGCCCTCGGTGGGCTCCACCTTCACCATCACCCTGCCCCGATACCAGGAGTCACCATGAGCGACCACGTGCTGATCGTCGAGGACGAGGAAACCTATCGCGACTCGCTGCGCTTCATCTTCGAGCGCGAGGGCTTCCGCGTGACGCTGGCCGCGACCGGCCGTCAGGGCATCGATGCGTTCGAGCGCGACGGCGCCGACATCGTGTTGCTCGACCTGATGCTCCCCGAGGTCTCGGGGACGGACGTGTTCCGCGCGATTCGCGCGCGATCCGATGTGCCCGTGGTGATGGTGACCGCCCGCGATGACCAAATCGACAAGATCATCGGCCTCGAATTGGGCGCCGACGATTACGTCACCAAACCGTACAGCGGCCGGGAGCTCGTGGCACGGGTGCGCAACGTGCTGCGCAGGAGGGGCGCCGGCCCGGCCGACGTTCACGATGAGCCGACGCGGCTCGCCGTCGGGGGCTTCACGCTCGACCCGGAACGGCTCTCCGTCGCCAAGGACGGGGTGACGCAGTCGTTGCCGCCCAAGGAGTTCGCGCTCTTTCACCTGCTGGTAGCCAACGCCGGACGCGTGCTGACCCGCCAGGTGATCATCGATCGCGTGTGGGGTGCCGACTACTTTGGCGACACGAAGACGCTCGACGTTCACATCAAGCGACTGCGCGGGCGCATCGAGGATGAACCGAGTTCCCCGCGCCACGTGCAAACGGTGCGCGGCGTCGGCTACACCTTCGAGCCATAAGCCCCCCATACGGGGGGCTTTGTCGAACCGTGATGTGCGTTCACCGGACGTTCACCGTGCGTTCACGACGAGCGGCTTCGCCCGTTACCTCGCGTCCCTAACGTGGTATCCGACCGGCAAACGCCGGGAAGTTTTCACAACGTGAGGAAATTCTGTGAACATCGCACTTCGCTCGGGTGCCGTCGCTTCTGCGGCCGCGCTCACGCTGCTGCTTTCGGCCTGCTCGCCCTCGAACGAGGCCGACCCGACCACGTCGGACGCCACCGACGCGCCCGTTACCTCTGACGCCATGACGCTCACTGGCACGCTGAACGGTGCCGGAGCTTCTTCGCAGGAGTCGGCCATGGAGGCCTGGCGTGCTGGCTTCACCGCCGACTACCCGGACGTGATCGTCAACTACGACCCCGTCGGTTCCGGCGGCGGTCGTACGCAGTTCCTGGACGGCGCGACGTCCTTCGCGGGCTCGGACTCGCTCATGGACGAGGAGGAGTACGCGCTCGCAGTCGATCGTTGCGACAGCGACGCGGGCGCCATCCACCTGCCCATGTACATCTCGCCCATCGCGGTCATCTTCAACCTGCCCGGCATCTCGAGCATCAACATGACCGCCGACGTGATCGCGCAGATCTTCGACGGCAAGATCACATCGTGGAACGACCCCGCGTTGGTGGACATCAACCCCGACGTCGAACTGCCGTCCACCACGATCACCATGGTGCACCGTGCCGACGAGTCCGGCACGACCTCCAACTTCACCGACTACCTCGCAAAGGCCTCGACCATGTGGCCCTACGAGAAGTCCGGCGACTGGCCGAACGCCCTTGGCGAGTCTGGCCCCGGCACCTCGGCTGTCGTGCAGATCGTGCAGGACACCGAGGGCGCAATCGGCTACGCCGACGCCTCACGTGCCGACAAGCTTGGCACGGTTGCCTTGGGTGTAGGCGACGAGTGGGTGCCGTTCTCGGCCGAAGCCGCCGCTGCCGTCGTCGATGCCTCGCCTCTGGCCGAGGGCGCCAACGGCGCCAACGACCTCGCGTACAAGCTGGACCGCACCACCACCGCGTCGGGTGCCTACCCGCTGGTGCTCGTGTCGTACCACATCCTGTGCCAGCAGTACGACGACGCTGACGAGCGTGCGCTCGTCACGTCCTTCCTGAAGTACGTCGCTTCCGACGCCGGTCAGCAGCAGGCCGCCTCCGCGGCGGGCTCCTCGCCCATCTCGGCGGAACTGGCGAGCGAGATCACCGCAATTCTCGACGAGATCGCGGCGAACTAACCAGCCACGCGGTATAGGTTCGGTGGTGGCGCATCCCGCTGGGGGTGCCCCACCACCGAACCTTTCCACATCACAGGGAGCGAAACCGAGTGACAATCACTCAGCATCGTGACGTCGTCTCCGACGACCAGCCTGAGCTCACCGCCCGCAGAGAGTCGGCCGCGGACAAGATCTTCCTCGGTCTCTCCGGCACCGCGGCCTCGCTGATTCTGGTCACCCTGGCGGCCGTGGCCACCTTCCTCCTCGTCGAGGCGTGGCCGGCGCTCACGGATACCGCCGGTGCGCTGGCTGAACGCGTTCAGTGGATCAAGCCTGAAACAGGCGAGTCCCTCATTGAGATCATTGGGTTCCTGGTCTTTGGCACCGTCATCATTTCCACCATCGCGCTCCTGATCGCCACGCCGCTGTCCGTGGGAATCGCACTGTTCATCTCGCACTATGCGCCGCGAAAGCTTGCCGCTGGCCTGGGTTACCTCATCGACCTGTTGGCGGCCATTCCCTCTGTGGTGTACGGCCTGTGGGGCGCCATCGTGCTCATTCCGGTGCTGCAGCCCTTCTACCAATTCCTTTCCGAAGTCCTTGGATGGATCCCGCTGTTCGCTGCGGCGGACGATGGCACGGTGTCGGGCACCGGTCGTGTGGCCATGTCCGCTGGCATCGTGCTCGCCATCATGATTCTGCCGATCATCACCGCAGTCTCCCGCGAGGTCTTCCTGCAGACGCCCGTCCTCCACGAGGAGGCTGCGCTTGCCATGGGCGCCACCCGCTGGGAGATGATCAAGATGGCCGTCTTCCCGTTCGGTCGGTCGGGTGTCATCGGCGCCACGATGCTCGGACTTGGTCGCGCGCTCGGCGAGACGATGGCCGTCTACATGATCCTGTCGCCGGGGCTCAGCTACTCGTTCAACATCCTGCAGGCGGGGGAACACAACACCATCGCGTCCTTCATCGCGCTGCAGTTCCCCGAGGCCAACTCATCGGGGGTGTCGGCCCTCATCGCGATGGGCCTCGCGCTGTTCGTCATCACCCTCCTGGTCAATATGGCCGCCCGCTGGGTGGTTTCGCGCCGGTCCGAGTTCTCTGGAGCTAACTGATGGCCACCCAGACCATGACGTCGTCGCCGCTCGGCGAACTTTCGCGGCGACGCAAGTTCACCAACGTCGGCATGACCGTGATGATCTACGGCGCCTTCGCGGTCGCATTGATTCCACTCGTATGGCTTTCCGTCACCGTCGTGACCCGGGGGCTCGACCGCTTCATGGTGGACTCAAACGGCGACCACGTCTTCAACCTCGAGTTCCTTCAGCAGTCGATGAGAGGCGTGTTCGGAGGCATGCCAGAGGGTGGTATCTACCACGCGATCGCTGGCACGCTGGCAATCACCCTGGCGGCGACCGTCATATCGGTCCCGATCGGCCTCCTCACCGCCGTGTACCTCGTCGAGTACGGCACTGGTTGGCTCAAGAGGTCGGTGACGTTCTTCGTCGACGTCATGACGGGAATCCCGTCCATCGTGGCAGGTCTGTTTGCCTACGCGATGTTCGCCATCATCGTGGGCCCTGGGACCAAGTTGGGCGTCGTGGGCGCCGTGGCCCTGTCCGTCCTGATGGTGCCCGTGGTGGTCCGCGCCACCGAGGAAATGCTCAAGCTGGTGCCCAACGAGTTGCGCGAAGCGTCCTACGCGCTTGGGGTGCCGCGGTGGCTCACGATCATCAAGATTGTCATGCGGACGGCGGCAGCGGGCATCACCACTGGCATCACGCTCGCCATTGCCCGCGTCATCGGCGAGACAGCGCCCCTGCTCATCGCGGTGGGCGTGACGGACGCGTACAACCTCAACCTCTTTGACGGCCGCATGATGACGCTGCCCGTCTACATCGTCTCCGAGTGGCGCAAGGGCGACCAGCCCTGCAACAACCCAGACATCCCCTGTGTGCCAGAGATCACCGAATACCGGGCGTGGGCGGCGGCGCTCGTACTCATCCTCATCGTCATGGCGCTCAATCTCATTGCGCGCCTCATCTCCAAGTACTTCTCGCCCAAGACCGGTCGGTAAAGGAACCCCACGTGGCCAAGCGCATTGACGTCAACAACCTCAACGTCTACTACAGCAACTTTCTCGCTGTCGAAGACGTGTCGCTCGCGATCGAACCCAACTCCGTGACGGCACTGATTGGCCCGTCTGGATGTGGAAAGTCCACGTTTCTGCGGACCCTGAACCGCATGCACGAAGTCATTCCCGGTGCTCGTGTCGAGGGTGAAGTCCTCATGGATGGCACCAACCTCTACGACTCGTCGGTGGACCCGGTTGCGGTGCGCCGTCACGTCGGCATGGTCTTCCAGCGGCCCAATCCGTTTCCGACCATGTCGATCGCAGAGAATGTGATTGCTGGCGTCAAACTCAACAGAGGCCGGATGTCGAAGCCGGACGCCGAAGAGCTCGTTGAGACGTCGCTGCGGGGCGCGAACCTGTGGGATGAGGTCAAGGACCGTCTCGACAAGCCAGGCTCCTCGCTGTCGGGTGGCCAGCAGCAGCGACTCTGCATCGCGCGAGCGATCGCGATCAAGCCCGACGTGCTGCTCATGGACGAGCCGTGCTCGGCTCTCGACCCGATCTCCACGCTCGCCATTGAGGATCTCATCCAGGACCTCAAGGAGAGCTACACGATCGTGATCGTGACGCACAACATGCAACAGGCCGCGCGAGTGAGCGAAAAGACGGGCTTCTTCAACATCGCGGGCACAGGCATGCCTGGCAAGCTCATCGAGATGGATGACACCACCACGATCTTCTCCGCGCCGTCGGAGAAGGCCACCGAGGACTACATCTCGGGTCGCTTCGGCTAGGCCGCGCGGCGCTGCGGGAAGATCTACTGTGCGGCGGTCGTGAGGTCCTCGAGCACCGGCCGGTACTCCGGAAGGGTTCCGTCCACAATAGGCAGCGTGCCGGTCGCGGTGGCGCTGCCAGCGACCGTCACGGTGTAGCTGCCGAGCAGCCCCGGGTTGGCCGGTGAGGTCGTGATGAAGGCCTCGGCCCCGTCATTCAGGCCCAGTTGAACCGAACCCATCGGCGCAATCGTGTAGGTCTGTACCGTGTCGCCGACCGTGACGTCGACGGTCGCCGTCGCGTCGTCGGCGTTGTAGAGATAGCCGACGAGCGCCGCGGGCTCTCCTTCGGCAGTCGTCACCAGCAGGAGGTTCTGGGCGCGTACGTCTCCCACCACGGCTCCGGTGCCATCGGAGGGGTCGTATTGGTTCACAGTAGTGATGCTTGCGGTGAGCGCGCAAGAACTCAGGGACAGCATGGCGCCGAGGGCGACGGCGGCGACCTTCGCGCCTGTGTGCACGAGATTTCCTTTCGCGGGAGGGGACGTCGCACCAGGATACCGGCACCCGTCCCTTGGGCCCACCGCGTGTCGTTGCATGGCCGACGCCGTACCGGCCGCTAAAGGACCGCATGGCGGTGGTAGACTGGGCCCTCGGATCAAAGGGGAAACGGACACATATGAACTTCGTCGTTGGCGAGACAGTCGTCTACCCGCACCACGGTGCGGCCCTGATCGAGGACATCAAGAAGCGCACCATTCGGGGTGAGGAAAAGATGTACCTCAAGCTCAGGGTGGCGCAGGGGGACCTGACAATCGAGGTCCCCGCAGAGAATGTGGACCTGGTCGGTGTCCGCGACGTGGTGGACCAGGCGGGACTGGTGAAGGTCTTCGCGGTCCTCAAGGAGCCTTACATCGAGGAGCCCACCAACTGGTCGCGTCGCTACAAGGCAAATGTGGAGAAGCTCGCCTCGGGCGACGTCATCCGCGTGGCCGAGGTGGTCCGCGACCTGTCGCGCCGTGACACCGACAAGGGCCTCAGTGCCGGCGAGAAGCGCATGCTGTCCAAGGCTCGCCAGATTCTGGTGAGCGAGCTCGCCCTCGCCGAGAAGTGCGACGAGCCCACCGCCGAGACTCGACTCGACGCGGTTCTCGCGTCGTGACCACGGCGGCCGTCCTGACGGCCGCAGGTGGCGGCTCCCGACTGGGCCGCGACATTCCCAAGGGCCTGGTCACGGTGGGCGGAGTGCCGCTGGTGCGGTGGGCCGCATCGGCTCTTGCTTCCGTATGCGAGCGCATTGTGGTGACCGCTCCCGCCGACGCCCTTGACGACTTCGTCGATGCCGTCGCCGGGGTATCTGCTCGCGTTGAGGTGGTGGCCGGTGGTGCCACACGTCAGGTCTCGGTGGCGCGCGGACTGGAGCCTCTCGCCGATCTGGACGCCCACGATGTGGTGTTGGTGCACGATGCCGCGCGGCCCTTCATGCCGGTCGCCGTGTTCGGGCGCCTGTTGGCCGGACTCGAAACCCATGACGCCGTCATCCCCGTCCTTCCCGTGGTCGACACGATCGTTGCCGGCGTCGGCGGCGAGGTAAGGTACCTGTCGCGCCCCAGCTTGGGGTCCGTGCAGACGCCGCAGGCGTTCCTGATGGGCGCCTTGCGGGAGGCGCACGCGCGCGCTCAGGCCGACGGCTTCGAGGGGACGGACGACGGTGTGCTGGCGTTGCGCAGTGGCTATCGCCTGGGCACGGTCGAGGGAGACCCCCTCGGTGCGAAGATCACCTACGTCGAGGACCTTGAGGCGGCCGAACGAAGGATGCAGGGATGATGCGCACCGGCATTGGGACTGACACCCACGCGTTCGGAACCCACACCGGACTGAGCCTTGCCGGGCTGCTGTGGCCCGACGAGGTCGCGCTGTCCGGACACTCCGATGGTGACGTCGCCGCCCACGCGTTGTGCGACGCGCTGTTCTCGGCCGCACGGCTCGGCGACCTTGGCTCGAACTTTGGGACCGATCGGCCCGAATGGGCGGGAGTTGCGGGCGTCGCGCTGCTGGCGGAGGCCGCCGCGCGAGTCCGGGCCGCAGGCTTCGACATCGAAAATGCCGCCGTTCAGGTGATTGGCAACCGCCCGAAGCTGGGCCCGCGTAGGGCCGAGGCGGAGGCGGCGCTTTCCGACGCCATCGGCGCCCCCGTGAGCGTGTCCGCCACCACCGCCGACGGCCTCGGCCTGACCGGTCGCGGCGAGGGGCTGTCGGCGATCGCGACGGCGCTGCTGTCCCACCCCTGATATCGCCGCGTGGCAGTGCCGTCCGCCGTGCGCTCGCTCGTCGCCGACGCTCCGAACCGCGGACGACGCCGCCGCGCCGGGCGGAAGCACGACTGGACGGGACCGGTAGCCTTGCACACGTGACTCTGCGCCTGTTTGACACCGCCACCCGCGAGGAGCGCGACCTGGTTCCGGTTGTGCCCGGCCACGTGGGCATCTACCTGTGCGGCCCCACGGTGCAGTCGAGCCCGCACGTGGGCCACTTGCGTAGCGCCGTCGCGATGGATGTGCTGCAGCGTTGGCTCGAGCGTTCGGGCGTGACCGTCACCCTGGTGCGCAACGTCACCGACATCGACGACAAGACGCTTTCCAAGGCGGCCGAGGCGGGTGTGGACTGGTGGGCCTGGGCCCTGCGTTTCGAGCGCGAGTTCCAGGCGGCGTATGCGGCCGTTGGTGTGAAGCCGCCGGCGGCTGAGCCCCGAGCCACCGGGCACATCCCCGAGATTGTGGCGCTCATCGCGACCCTGGTGGACAGCGGCCACGCCTACGAGAAGGACGGCTCGGTCTACTTTGACGTGCACTCGTACTCCGCTTACGGATCGCTCACGAATCAGGGCCTCGACGATCTCACGCCCGCGCCCGACGCGCCGCCGGAGGACAAGCGCGACCCGCGCGACTTCGCGCTGTGGAAGGCGCGCAAGCCCGCCGAGCCCGAGACGGCGTCCTGGGACTCCCCGTGGGGTCCGGGACGGCCGGGCTGGCACATCGAATGCTCGGCCATGGCGCGACGGTTCCTCGGCGACACGTTCGACATTCACGGCGGCGGGCTCGACTTGCGTTTCCCCCACCACGAAAACGAGCAGGCGCAGTCGCGTGCGGCCGGGTACGGCTTCGCACAACTGTGGATGCATGCGGCCTGGGTGACGCAGTCCGGTTCCAAGATGTCAAAGTCCCTGGGCAACGGTCTGGGTGTGGACGAGGTGCTGTCGCGTTACCCCGCGCCCGCGCTCCGGCTCGCCTTGGCGCAAGTGCATTACCGCTCGATGCTCGAGTATTCGGACGCCACGATGGACGACGCGGCGGCGACGTGGGCGCGGCTCGCAGGGTTCGTGCAGCGCGCGTCGGAGCGGGTGGGGGCGCCGACCGACGAGCACGTGCGCACCGCCACCTTGCCGGCGGCCTTTGTCGACGCCATGAACGACGACCTTGCGGTGCCGCGTGCGCTGGCTGTCGTCCACGAAGCGGTGCACGCGGGCAACGCGGCCGCGACGGCGGGAGACGCCGACGCCCTGCGGACCGCGCTGCTGCACGTGCGCGCCATGTTGGACACCCTTGGTCTGGACCCCGCGTCGGCCATGTGGTCCGCATCCGCCGGCGCGACGTCGGCCGCCATGGCCGCCTTAGACAGCCTGGTGCGTGCCGACATCGCCGCGCGGGCTACCGCACGCGCCACCAAGGATTGGGCGACAGCCGACGCCATCCGGGACCGGCTCGCGACCGCGGGCATCGTGCTCGAAGACTCGGCAGACGGCGTGCGCTGGTCGCTCGCGGAGGAGAACTGATGGCAGGGAATCAAAAGCGTCCAGGCGCCACGCGCAGGATCAAGAAGGGGCCGAGCATCGGCACCGGCGGCAAGGGCCGCAAGGCGCTGCAGGGCAAGGGCCCCACCCCCAAGGCGGAGGACCGCCCCTACCACCGCGCCTACAAGGCGAAGCAGGCATCCGAGCGCGGCGCAGAGAAGCGTTCTGCGCCTCGCACCGGCGGTCCCCGCGACCGCACTTCCCAGGCGGACGACGTCATCATCGGCCGGAATTCGGTGCTCGAGGCTCTGCGCGCCGGGCTGCCCGCGAACGTGTTGCTGGTCTTCGAGCGGGTTGACGCGGACGACCGCATCACCGAGATCGTCTCCAAGGCGGTGGAACGCGAGATCGAGGTGCGGGAGGTCTCGAAGCCAATCCTCGATCGGCTGGCCGACGGCAGTCCTCACCAAGGCGTCGCGCTGGAAGTGGCCCCGTACGAGTATCTGCAGCCGGGCGACCTGCTGGAAGCGCCGAGCCCCATCAGGCTGATCGCGCTCGACGGCATTCAGGATCCTCGCAACCTGGGCGCGATCCTGCGGTCCGCCGCAGCCTTCGGAGCTCACGGGGCGGTCATCCCCGAGCGCCGTGCGGCGGGGGTCACGGTGGCGGCATGGAAGGTCTCTGCGGGCGCCGCGGCGCGGCTTCCGGTGGCCCGTGCCACGAATCTGGTGCGCGCCCTCGAGGACTACAAGAAGGCGGGGCTGTTCGTAGTCGGCCTCGACGCGGATGGCGACGTGGAGCTTGCGGAGTCCAATCTGCTCGACGGCCCGCTCGTGATCGTGGTGGGCGCTGAGGGCGCGGGCCTGTCGCGGCTGGTGCGCGAGACGTGCGACCAGGTGGCGTCCATTCCGATCTCATCGGCCACGGAGAGCCTCAACGCCTCCGTCGCGGCCTCGATCGCGCTGTACGAGGCGTCCAAGGCGGTTCCGCGCTAGGTCGCGGCGGTCCGGGGGGAGCGCCTACGGGCTGTCGATCAGCCCGAGCGTGACAAACGCCTCGACGAGGCCCGCTTCTTCGGGGCCCGCCGCCACCAGGTCGGCGAGGGCCATGAGTTCCGGAGCGGAACCCTCGATCACGACCGAGGTGCCCGCGAACTCGAGCATCTCGACGTCATTGGGTCCGTCGCCGCACGCCACCACGTCATCCCGAGTCATCCCGAGGCGTGCGATCGCCGCAGCCATTCCGGTGGCCTTGTTGACGGCCGCGAGGAAGATCTCTCCCGCTCCTTCGCCAAGATCACGCAAGGACGAGGAGACCGTGGCCACGTCGGGGCCGATCAAAGCCGCGATCTTCTGCAGCGGCACCGGACCGGCGAAGGACATGATCTTCGATGGCCGGATCATCGTCAGATCCTCCTGGATGGTGAACGCGTCGACAAGGCTGCGCAGGCCCTGGGCGGCCGCGGCATCCGCCGTTCGCTCGGCGTGCCTCATCATCGCGGCCGCCACGGATCGGCGTGCGTACGTCGCGGCGGGGGTTTCCAGGAAGTACAGGGAGTCGTTCTCGTCAAGAAGCCCCATGACCCGCGCGGCCAACTCGTCGGAGAATCGCACATCGAGCAAGGTCTCGCCGCGGTATTCGACGTGAGCGCCCGCGGTCGCCACAAAGCCGTCGAAGCCCGATGCCCGCACGTCCTCGGGCAGCAACGACAGGGGGCGTCCGGTGCACAGGAACACCGCGTGGCCGCGGGAGCGGGCGGCAGCGACGGCCGCCGCGTGTGCGGGGGGGACCACGCCATGGTGAGCATAGGTGCCATCGAAGTCGAGGAAAATTGCGCGGCGTGCGGTGTCGCCGTGAGTACGGTTGGGCACTGGCTACTCGTCCTCCTCGGGTGCGCGACGCGCCTTGGGCTGCGCGGTGACGGGGACTCGAGTGGACTTGCGGCGCACCACCGCGGGCGTCGAGTCGTCCGGCTCGGGCTCCGGCACGGTGCCCCAGCCGTGGGTGTTGTCATTCTCGTAGGCGTCGCGCGTTTCGTACGTGGTGCCCAGCTCGGCGGTGAGGGCCGGAAGCTCCGCGGTCATCTCCGCGAGGGAACTGCCCAGCACGGCCTTCTCATCCTTCTTGGTGGGCAGGATGTGCTTGACGTAGGACGCGGTGACCACCGGCATCGGCACGTCATGCCCGGCCGACTGCGCCAGGTACCAGCGATGTTCAAGTACCTCATGGAAGAGCTGGGCGGGCTCAAGCTTGCCGCGCAGGCGCTTGGGCACGGCGCGGATGGTGGGCTCGAAGATTCGGGTGAGCCACTGATGGGCTCCGAAGGTCTCGTCGTCCCCCGTGTCGATGTGCAGGGTGCGGAACTCGTCGAGATCGTTGAGCAGGCGGCGGGCCTGGTTCTCTTGGACGTCGAGGCCGGTCAGGCGCAGCAGGCGGCGCGAGTGGTGGCCCGCGTCCACGACCTTGGGTCGGATGGTCAGTGCGGTTCCATCCTCTGTCTGCTGCATGTCGATCTCGCCCACATCGAAGCCCATCGAGTTGAGGGCCTTGACGCGCTCCGACACGTAGTACGGGATGTTGGACGTGAGCGTCTCGGTCTCGGTGAGGGCCAGCCACAGCTGCTCGTAGCGCTGCGAGATGCGCTCCGCGATCTCAAAGGGATCGACGCTTTCGTCGAGATCCTCGTTGGCTTGCAGGTCGAGCAATTCGCCAGCGATGTTGGTGACGGCGATCTCGAGGTCGTAGCCGCGCTGTCCGTCCGAGAGAACAGCGTGCATGTCGCCCGTCTCGGCGTCGACCAGGTATGCGGAGAACTCGGCCGCGTCGCGACGGAACAACGCGTTCGACAGCGACACGTCACCCCAGTAGAAGCCCGTGAGGTGCAGGCGTACCAGCAGCACCGAGAGGGCATCGATGAGGCGCTTGAGGTTTCCCTTGCGCAGCCCTTGGCTGAACAGCGCGCGATACGGCAAGGAGAATGCGAGGTGCTCGGTGACGAGCGCCGCGGACAGCTCTTCGTCTGCATGGTCGACGCGTCCCGTCACCACGGCGACGGCCTTGACGCACGGGGCACCCAGACGCTCAAGTTCACGCAGCATCGCGAACTCCTTGTGTGCGATCCGCGGGTTGGTCTCCTTGATGGCGAGCACCGCTTCGCCATGCCGGACAAAGCGGACGACGTGGCGGGACAGGCCGCGCGGAAGTGCGGCGATGCGGTCCTCAGGCCACGCGCTCAGCGGCACCGACCACGGAAGGTCGATGAGCGCGGCGTCGGCGGCTCCTGTGATGCGCAGTGGCATGTGTCCAGGGTATAGGGGGTCTCGGCACTCTTGTGTTGCGTCCAGACGCGACGAGGGGCGACCCGGAAGCCCCGGATCGCCCCTCGTCGCGGTGAAGAACTACTTCTTGGGTGAAGCGTCGGTGGTCACACCCTCGGTGCTCATGCGCGCGCCGGTCGCAGCGGAGAAGGTGTGCTGCTCGCCTGCACGAATGCTGACCCAGATGGTGTCACCCTTCTTGGGCACGTCGCGGGGGTCGATGCGCACCACGAGTTGCGAATCGCCAGCCTCGAAGTGCATGTCCTGACTGCCGTCGAAGTCGGTCGGCACCGAACCGTAGACGAAGGCGTCTGAACCGAGCTCCTCCACCACGTCAACCTGGACGGGGATTGCACCCTCAGCATTGGGGGCGGCGCGGTCCAGAGACTCGGGCCGGAAGCCAAGCACCACACTGTCAATGTCTTCGGACTTGAGCCCCGCCAGCACCTCACGGCTGAGCGGAACCTTGCCGCGGCCCACCTGTGCGGCGCCGTCGAGCACCCTATAGGTGCCGATGTTCATGGCGGGGGAGCCGATGAAGCCGGCGACGAACATGTTGGCAGGGGTGTCGTACATGTCGCGCGGGGTGCCCACCTGCTGGAGCACTCCGTCCTTCAAGACTGCGATGCGGTCGCCCATGGTGAGTGCCTCGACCTGGTCGTGCGTCACGTAAACGGTCGTGACGCCGAGACGACGCTGGAGGGCGGCGATCTGGGTGCGGGTCTGGACACGGAGCTTGGCGTCGAGGTTCGACAGCGGCTCATCCATCAGGAACACCTGCGGCTGACGCACGATGGCGCGGCCCATGGCGACGCGCTGACGCTGACCACCGGAGAGTGCCTTTGGCTTGCGGTCCAGGTACTCCACGAGGTCGAGGATCTTGGCGGCCGCTTCCACGCGCTGGCGGATCTCCGCCTTGTCGATCTTGGCGATCTTGAGCGCGAAGCCCATGTTCTCCGCCACCGTCATGTGCGGGTACAGCGCGTAGGACTGGAACACCAT
>NZ_JADQBE010000055.1:0-18930 GCF_016278765.1 Demequina sp.
CGCCGGAGAGGGGGACGGAGGTGATCGCCGTACGCCTGCGGGTCGATCGTGCGTGCAGGCGTCTGGTCTGGCCGGCTGAGTCGCGCGCGGCACAGGGCGGGCATGACCCACACGTCCATCGCCTCGACCCCGACCTCTTGGCCAGACGCACTGAGGACGGTCGAGAGCAGTTCGGTGTGGATGGCGCAAATGATGGGGTGCTCCTCCACGAGTTCCGCAAAGGGGCATGCGCCGATGGTGATCGAGTCCCTCAGGGGCGACGCCTCGGCGGAGAAGCCGACGGAATGGAGGGACTCGACGGCGTGGTCGACGGCCTGGTCGGCGGTGGTCGCGATCGGCTGCGGCTCAAGGGACTGCGCCCATCGTTCGGCGGTCCGGCGCGCGAGCTCCGGAGCGTTGGCGACTTCCAGTGACTCGCTCAGCACTCGGGAGAGTTCGTCGTAGGGGGCGCGCGCGTCCGCAGACGCCTTGAAGGCAAGCGGCGGGCGCCCCCTCCCGTGTGGCCTTCCCTGGATGCGCTCGACGCGCCCGCCGGCCACTAAGACGTCGAGGTGGGCTCGCACCGTGTTGGGGTGAAGGCCCACGATCGCAGCCAGTTCGTCAATGGTGAACTCGCTCGTGCTGGACTCGAGCTTGGCGAGAATGTGGGCGCGGGACCCGGTCCCCTTGCCAGGCATGCCCGGTGGTTGCTCGCCATCAACACGCGCCGCGATCGCGAGAAGCGCGTCGCTCACTGCTTGTTCGGTCCCGGTGGTCATAGCGCTTTTCTACCACACTGAGCCGTCCCTCCGCATTAAACACGGAAGAAAATCGTCAATGTGGAGAAAGCGGCGTGGGGGGTCGCGCGGGAGCTGTCAGCGCAGGACGAGCGGGAGTGTGGCGAATCCGCCGCCGGGATAGTGCGCGCGGGTGGGCGCGGTGGCGCTCGGATACGAGATGTCGGTGGTGCGCGCGAGGAACTCCTCAACAAACACGCGCAACTCCAGTCGAGCCAAGGGCGCGCCCGGACACGCGTGGAGGCCTCTGCCGTATACAAGGTTGTCTTCCGGCTTGCGGTCAAGCCGGAACTCGTCGGGGTCACCGAAGACCGACTCATCGCGGTTGGCAGAAGCCCAGAGCACCGTGACGCGTTCGCCCGCGTCGATGACCTGTCCACCGACGTCGACTTGACGCGTTGTCACGCGACGGTTGGCGATGAGCGGTGCGTTCATGCGCAGGATCTCGTCATTCGCCGCGCCAATCAAGGTGGGATCGTCGCGAAGCAACTGCTGGGTCGTGGGGTGGACCGCGAGGTGGTGGGCGAGGATGCCGACGCTCGCCGAGATCGTGCTCAGTTCGCCGACGGTCCAGTTGCGGAGGAGGCTCACCAGTTCCTCGTCTGTCATGGGGCGATCCCAGACGCGCTCGCTAAGTAGCAGAGTCGTGAGGTCTTGCGGTGCCGCGTCACCCGCCTGGCGGCGAACGCTCAGCAGATCCCTGATGAAGCCGTCGAACTCGACGGCGATGGCGGCCATGGCGGGCCGATCCTGCGCGAGCGTGGCTACGCGGTTCTTGGCAGTCCAGCGCCGCAGCGGTTCCTCGAGGTCCGCGGGCCAGCCGAGGAACGCATTCTGCACGCGCGGCGCGAAGATCTCGGCGACCGCGGGCATGAGGTCCGTCGCCACGCCCCGCGGCGCGTCGTCGACGATGTCGGCGCAGATGGCGCGGCAGCGTGGTTCGAAGTCGTTCATCAGAGCTGGAGTGAAGTACTTGTCGTTGATGCGACGGAACTCGGTGTGCTCGGGTGCATCCATTCCGTTGGGTACCGTGAGCCGATCCGTGACCGCGTTGCTGAACGTCTGAGGATCGTCGAGCACGCGCACGACGTCGTCATGCCGCAGCACCGACCAGTCGAGGAAGTCGCTGTGTGCGACGGGGCAACGCCCACGTAACTCGTCGTATGCGGCGATCTGGTCGTCGAGGACTTCGCGGGCCCTGGGGTCCCATTCGGTCGAGGGTGTTCCAGTCACGAAGGATCCTTCGTTATCGAGGGCCCGATGCGTATCGAGGCCAAGGTAACGTGCTACCTGAGAGCGGTGCACGGAGTGTGCCCCGGGGTTCGTTTCTACTCCGTATGGACGTGTCCGGGAATTGTTGCATGACCGCTGACCAACTCCGTGTCCGAGCCGATCGCCCCGAGTTGCGTGGCGCTCCCTGGTGATCCCACGGGTGCGTCGCGGCCCGGGAGTGGCCGCGAGAAGAACGACGCGTTGTCGGCCAGATAGGGGGCAAGCGCGGCGGGTAGGTCGTCCTCGTAGTAGATGGCGTCGACGGGGCACACGGGCTCGCACGCTCCGCAATCGACGCACTCGTCGGGATTGATGTACAGGCTTCGTTCGCCTTCATAAATGCAATCGACGGGGCATTCATCGACGCAGGCGCGGTCCTTGATGTCGATGCAGGGCGCGCCGATCACGTACGTCATTCGAGTCTCCTTGGCCATGGTTCACCCGCGTGAGGGGCCGTCGCGCTGTCGCGCACGGCGACGTCACGGTTAAAAACCATAATACTTGTAAATATTGAAGGGGACTCTCTCAGGCCGCGGCGGCGCTTCGCACGCGGGCAATGCACAGGTGCGGGGTGACGAGGGGATCGAGGGACTCGGCGACGGCCACGCCCCCGAGTTCGGCAAGCGCGCCCTGCAGCATGCCAAGGTGGAGGCCGCACACCACGTCGGGGTAGACGGTTGCGACTTCCCTGAATGGGCAGTGCCGCAGCATGAGGGCGACCTCGGTGCCATGTGTCTGCACCTCCGGTTGGAACCCCACCTCGTCGAACACCTGCTTGAGCGTGTCGACGGCATCGTCCATGGAAAGTGCGCCCCGATCCGAGGCGTGCTCGACGATCGTCCGACCCCACGAGCGGCCCACCGTCACGGGCGTCGAGTGACCGTCGCCTGAGGAGGAAGCGACGTGCGCCAGCATGTGTGCGAGGAGGGTGTAGCTTCGCTGCGCCGTCGCCTCGGCCGTAGCCGCATAGAGGATGCGAGGCCTGCCACGGGTTGTTCGTGGCTCGACGGTTCGCGCGACCAACTCGTCCGCGGCCAACGCGTCGAGGTGAAATCGCGCCGTATTGGGATGCAGGTGGGTGAGTGCGGCAACGTCGGCTACCCCCACCGCCTCGGGGGCCCGCTGCACGCATTCGAGGACGGCGCGTCTGCGTGTTCCTAGCCGGGGTGAGGGTGGGTCCGACAGTGACGGGCCATCCGCGCCTGCGTGGTGCCGATCGCCATCCACCGGCCCGGTTTCAGAGCGGTTCATGCCGTGCGCGCCATCACATAGTCCCGCAGCGCCACGGCGCTGTTGTGCACCCGATCTCGGGAGCTGAAGAGTAGCGTCACGGGTTCGGTCTGAATGAGCGGGCGCCAGGCATCGGGGCGCGAGTCCAGTTCACCAAAGTAGCGATCGCGGAACTCCGCCCATTTCTCGGGATCGTGTTCAAACCACCGACGCAGTTCGGTGCTCGGCGCCGCGTCTTTGAGCCAGGCGTCGGTCAGGCGCGAGTCGCGACGCACACCACGCGGCCAGAGCCTCTCCACAAGAAAGACCTGTCCGATGCTCGGCTGCGGGTCGTAGACGCGTACCAAGGCGATCTCGCCCATCGCTTCTCCCTCCGCTCACACAGTTGTCGACGGGGTTGGCGCGGCCGCGAGGCCCAGCGTCGTGGACGGCAGTTCGGCTTTGATACCAAGATCGATGGTAGCAATTCCGCCGCGCAAGCGTCGTCGTGGCGCGTCGTCGCGAGCGAGCTCAACCTTGCTGTGGATCGAGTACGGCAAGCGCGCTACTCGGTCGGTAACCGAGTTCGCGGCCGAGTGCAAAGTAGTGGCGGAACGCGTAGATCAATGGTTGCCAGGTGCGTGGGTTGACGTGATCCGTTCCGTCCACCACGATCCGCGGCGCGGCGTGTACCCGCTCGACGTGGGCCTCGACCATGAAGTAGTCGCCCACGCCCCTAGTCGCTCGCTCTACCGTCGCCTCGAATTGGAGTGCACATTCGGCAACGCGCGGCGGGGCGACCATCTCGGAGGGCTCCGCGCTGAGGCGCGCGAGGGCGAACTTGTCTGCATGGTGGCGGTAGCGCGCGGACTTGCCCGCTGGCACGATCTCCATGCCGGTGACGTCCCCCATGGCCTCGACCGCACTCCAGTGTTCCGGAGAGGGGAAGTTGACGGTCAGTTCCGGGCGCTCCATGAGGTTCGCCGATCCATCGGCATTTTGGGTGCACACGAAGATGACGGGAGTGCCGACGTACAGGACGCCCGGTCTGATCGGCACGTGCCCGTTGGCGGTCGAGTTCACGGCGCCGCCTCCGTGCCAGCGGTCATCATGTGGCGATGCGACCCAGGCCCATGCCGCTTTCGCGCAGATGCCACCAGGGTCGAGTCTTGCAGGGATGTGGCGCGTGCCAGGCGGGAGGATCTCATCATTTGTCGCGTGGATAGCCGGGCAGACGGTGGGAGCAAGGTCCGAGGGTGGGCACGGGGGTGATGGAACCCCGACGCGCATGGTGCCCGACAGCGGGCCGCAGGAAGGAGCATCGTGAACACGAGGCCAGGGCGTCTGGAAAAGCTGCTCGGGATCGATGACGCGATCGTACTCGGGCCGTTCGGAGGTGTCTCCTCCGTGAGTTTGACGGCGGCGATCAGCGAGTGTGGCGGGCTGGGTTCCTATGGGCTATACGGCTACCAGCCGGAGCGCATCGCCCAGACGATCCATGACATCCGCACCGAGACAAGCAGACCATTCGCGGTCAACCTTTGGTTGCCAACCGGTGATGAGGTAACCCCGGGCGATATCGACCTCGCCCCATACACACGTGCGCTCGCGCCGCTGTTCGCGTCTGCCGGGCACAGGGTGTCTTTCCTGCGCGCGCCCGAGGACTCCCTTGTGGGTCTTCTTGCGCTCGTTCCCCAGGCAGTCGACGCGGTGTCGGTGCCGGTGATCGCCGCGGGTGGCATCGCCGACAGGCGTGGTGTGTCCGCAGCGTTTGCGCTCGGTGCCGATGGGGTGCAGGTGGGCACGGCATTCCTCCGCACGCGGCAATCCGGCGCGAGTGACGCCTGCCGACGGGCGATTGGCACTGTGGGTGAGGTGGGAACGGTCCTGACTCGCGCGACGAGTGGACGGCTATCGCGCGGTATTGCCAACGATGCCGTAACGGCGATCGAGGCGGCCGAGACGATCGCGCCGTTCCCAGCTCAGATCTGGCTCACGGGTCAATTCCGCACCGAGGCCGCGCGCGTGGGACGAAGCGACCTGCTGTCGCTGTGGGCGGGACAGTCGGCGCCGCTGACGTCCACGCGCGACGCACACGAGGTCTATCAAGAACTCCGCGCAGGTCTCGGCTCAGCGGCGGGCGCGTAGTCGGCTGCCCTCCGTCGGAATGGGCTTTCTCTTCGACCATCGCGAGGGCAGCACGGCATCCGACCGGGAACCCCGGGGGAGTCTCGCGATCGCGGACTCGGCGGGATGAGCCCTCTCGATGATGTCCGGTTCGGCTTGACCTGCGTCAAGGCGGCGGGGCCGCGATCCTCCTAGCGTGAGATCAACTCAAGAAGAAATGGAGAGTCTCATGTTCATCAACCGCATCATGACCGTGCTCACGGCATTGAAGCCCGCCGAGGTGCAGGCCCACTGCGACACCGCAGACGGACCCGCCGTCGCGTGCGGGCGCAAGGCGTTGGAGACGGGGAATGTCAACTACGCACTGAAGTGGATCCCCGCCGAGGGCGAGGCCGAGTTGCGTGACGTCTTTGGCAAGGCGCTGGAGGTCCGTGGGCTCGGGATCGAGGCCGCCGAGGTGGCTGACCGTCTCTTCCTCGAGACCCTGGTACGCCTGCACCGTGCGAGCGAGGGCGTCGCATTCACCGGCATTCAGCCCGTCGGAGCGCCGGTCGACCCGGTAGTTGCGGCGGCCGACGAGGCCATGGCCCTGAGATCGGACACTCACCTCCTGTCGCTCGTACCGCAAGAGCGCCGCGCCGAACTCGACAGGCGATTCGAAGCCGCGCTCGCGGTGAAGGACTTCGATGTCGACGACGTGGAGGCTGGTCGCCGCTACCTCGCCGCCTACGTCGACTTCTTCAAGTACGCCGAGGGTGAGGATCACGCGCACCACGAGCACGCCGATCACCATACGAATGCGCACGAGCATGCATGCGCGCACTAGGGCAAGCGTGAAGCGCATTGTTCGGGTGGCGGGTCAGTCCATGGCCCCCACTTACCGTGCGGCCGACCTTCTGCTCACGCGGACGGTCGGACGCAATCACGCGTCGTTGCTGCGCGGCATGGTGGTGGTGTTTCGCCGCGACGAGTGGCGCATGCTGAAGCGCGTCGTCGGATTGCCCGGCGACCTCGTCGAGTTCGAGGCAGGTCGCCTGTTCGTCAACGGGGAGGCCCTCGATGGCCGGGCTCGGGTGCGAGGGGCCCTTACCGAGGCATGGCGGGTGCCACGGGAGAGCTACTTCGTGGTGGGGGACAACGCAGACGCCTCGGACGACTCTCGGGTGTGGGACCAGCCCTTTGTGCGGTTCGCGGAGGTCGAGGCGATGGTGACGGGTCGGCTTTGGCGGCGCTGGCGACGAGAAGGCCTCACTCGGCTTGTGCGAGCGCCCGCAGCGCAGCGGGCTGCGTAATGGACACCGAACGACCAGCGCCGATGGCGATGAGGCCACGCCCCGCGAGCCGAGAGAGCGCACGGCTGAGGCTCTCCGGTGTCGTGTCAAGCAACGCGGCCACGTCCTTCTTTGCCAGCGGCAAGGTCACCGTGGCGACCTGATCGTTCCCGGAGGTGGGCAGGCCGAGGAGGTACGTCGCCAGACGGCTCTCGACGTCCCGTGAGGTGAGAGAGTTGAGTCGATTCTCGGTGCGAGCAAGGCGTTCCACTACGGTCGCGAGCATGCGCATGCCGATATCAGGGTACTGACGGATAAGGACCTCGAGGTCGTCGTGGCGAAAAACGCACAACTGACACTCGCCCACCGATACCGCGAAGTCCAGGGGACGCCGCCCTGTGAATACAGATGTCTCGCCCGCGAATTCACCGGGCCCGAGGATGCGGAACAGATGCTCGTTGCCGTCGGCCGCGAGCCTGAAGATCTTGAGGTACCCCGTGTGTACGACCACGAGCTGCGCCACCTCGTCGTCGGCGGAGTACGCGGTTTCACCGTCGGAAAGCCGCCTCGGGCGTGCCAAGCCGGCGACGCGTTGTTGATCGGCTGTCGAAAGCCCGGCGAAGACGGGAACGCGTGCCACGCAGGTATCGGCCATAGGTCAAGCGTAAGCGCACGGGCCGTGCGGTCGGCGTCCCCGTCGGGCCTCGTGGCAAGGCTTTCCGCCGAACATAATCATATGAAGCATTAAACACGGAAGATATTGCGAAATGTGAG
Source organism: Demequina sp. (assembly GCF_016278765.1). GTDB lineage: Bacteria > Actinomycetota > Actinomycetes > Actinomycetales > Demequinaceae > Demequina. Next base: position 7,430 of record NZ_JADQBE010000055.1, read on the forward strand.
CAAATGAGTATGGTGGGGCTCAGAGATGCCACTGCCTCGACACCAAGGGAGGTGCCGCGATGAGTTCGGACGCCGAGTCCACCGAGCGCGGCCGTGGGCGTGTACTTGCCGTGTCCACCGTTGGCTTCACCCTGATGTTTGCCGTGTGGCTGATGTTCGGGGTACTCGGCATCAAGATTCGCGACGAGTTCGGCCTGAACGACGTGCAACTGTCGTGGATCACGGCCGTCGCGGTCCTCAATGGCTCGATCTGGCGTCTACCGGCGGGAATCGCCGCCGACCGGTGGGGCGGCCGCAAGGTCTTCGTCGTGATGCTGGCGTTCACTGCTCTGCCCGCCTACCTCGTCTCTACCGCTTCGTCGTACGCCGTGCTACTCGTCTACGCCTTCCTCGTCGGCTTCGCGGGCAACGCCTTCAGCGCAGGAATCGCCTGGGTGAGCGCGTGGTGGCCGCAGGGCCGCAAGGGCATGGCGCTCGGCGTATTCGGTGCTGGCAATGTGGGCGCCTCTGTGACCAAGTTCATCGGCCCGGCGATGATCGCTGCGGTGCCGGCAGGAGGACTGCTCTTCGGCGTCATTCCCGGCGGGTGGCGCTCCGTGCCTATGGTGTACGCGATCTTGCTCGTCATCATGGCGGCCGTGACCTGGTTTGGTACCCCGCACCACGACCACACCCCAGGTAGGGGGCGATCCTTCAAGGAGCTGCTCGCGCCGCTCAAGCACGCTCGCGCCTGGCGCTTCAGCCTGTACTACGCAGTGGTATTCGGTGCCTACGTGGCGCTCGCGGCCTGGTTGCCCAAGTACTACGTCGACGTGTACGACGTGCCGCTGTCAAAGGCCGCACTACTCACCGCCCTGTTCATCTTCCCCGCTTCGCTACTGCGCCCGGTGGGTGGGTGGATTTCCGACAAGTTCGGCGCCCGCCGCGTCATGTACGCGACGTTTGGCACCATGCTCGTCGCCTCTGGTGTGCTCATGATGCCGTACGGCCACATCGTGGTGCTCGACGGCGAAGGCGCCGCGAGCGAGGTGCTCCCGTGGCACGTCGGAGTGGTGCTCTTCACGGTGCTGGTGTTCGTCATCGGCTGCGCAATGGGCATCGGCAAGGCGGCCGTGTACAAGCACATCCCCGAATACTTCCCGCACGACGTGGGGGCGGTGGGTGGCCTTGTTGGTTCCCTTGGTGCACTCGGCGGGTTCTTCCTGCCGCCGCTGTTCGCCTACACGACCAGTTGGACCGGCCTTCCTCAGTCCACCTTCTTCGTGCTGTTCGCCCTCACCCTGGTTGCCGCCGTATGGATGCACGTCACCGTCGTCAATCTGCTTCACTCGGCAAGCCCTGGACTGACCCACAAGTTTGAGCACGATCAACTCACCACCACCGCCACAGACATCGAGGAGGCTGTGCCCGCTGTCCCTCGGGTCACAGCTTCCACACGATCGGCAGGAGCCCACTCATGACCAACACATCCGACGACACGGCAAGCGCGGCACACCAGGGCGGCGACTGGCTCGACGCGTGGGACCCAGAATCGCCCGATTGGGATCACGGCCTGGCGTGGAAGACGCTGTGGGTCACGACCTTCAGTCTCACGCTGGCGTTCATCGCATGGTTCCTCGTGTCCGCCTTGGCGCCGGTGCTTAACGACATCGGCTTCGACCTCAGCAAGGGCCAGCTCTACTGGCTGACGGCCATGCCTGGCCTCGCGGGAGGCCTGCTGCGCCTCGTATGGACCTTCCTGCCGCCCGTGATCGGCACGCGCAAGCTCGTCACGCTCACCACGTTGCTGCTGCTGATTCCCCTGGTGGGCTGGGCGCTCGCGGTCCAGAACCCCGACACTCCCTACGCCGTGCTGCTGCTCCTCGGCATCTTCGCCGGCATCGGCGGCGGCGCCTTCTCCGGCTTCATGCCGAGCACGTCCTACTTCTTCCCGCGCTCCAAGCAGGGGGTCGCACTCGGGGTCCAGGCTGGCGTGGGCAACTTTGGCGTCAGCATCGTGCAACTCGCGACGCCGTGGATCGTGGGCTTCATGCTCCTGGGAGGTGCGTTCGCCACGGCGATCGGCGCTCCTCAACGCGTGGTCGACGACACCACAGGGGCGAGCAAAGAAGTCTTCTACCAGAATGCCGGATACGCCTGGGTGCCGCTCGTACTCATCGGCGCCATCGCCGCCTGGATCCTGTTGCGATCCGTTCCCGTGAGGGTCACGCGCGTGCGGGATCAATTCGACATCCTCCGCAACAAGCACACCTGGCTGATGACGCTTCTCTACGTCATCACCTTTGGATCCTTCTCTGGCTTTGCGGCCATCTTCGGCCTGCTGATCAAGAACCAGTTCGGCTCTGACGTGTTCGGGGCCGAAGGGATCGACCCGCTCAAGTACGCCTTCCTCGGCGCGTTGGTGGGATCCGCCGCGCGTGTGGCGGCGGGTCCTGTCGCCGACAAGTTCGGAGGCGCACGTGTCACGCTCATCTCCTCCGCGGGAATCGCTGGCGCGTCGATCTTCACCGCCCTGCAACTCAACCCCAGCTCTGCCGACCAGTTCCCGGCCTTCCTGTGGGGAATGCTTGCCATCTTCTTCTTCGCAGGGGTCGGCAACGCGAGCACGTTCAAGCAGATGCCGGTGATCTTTGAGCGCAGGCAGGCCGGTGGGGTCATCGGCTTCACCTCGGCCATCGCGGCTTTCGGTCCGTTCTTCTTTGGCATCGCGCTCGCGAGCTTTCCACCAGTCGCGCTGTTCGTCGGGTGGTCCCTGCTTGCGGTGGTGGGCGCGGTCGTCGCGTGGTGGTTCTACGCGCGATCGGCCGCAGAGAAGCCGTCCTAGGCACCGCGCGGGTGCAGCGTCGGCGGCGTGCGAGGGCCGTGAGGTCAGGTCATGAGGCCGAGCAGCCGGGGCAGCGCTTCTGGAGCGACGCCGACGACGTCGTGGCTGACGGTGGACCGACCGGGCTCGTAGAGCACCACCCTGTCCGCGAGGTGCGCGATGTCGTCGAGGTCGTGAGTGACGATGAGCGCGGTCAGTCCGTGGGCGTCGACCAGGTCGCGGACCAGTTGACGCAGCGACTTGCGAGTAGGCAGATCGAGGGCGCTGAAAGGCTCGTCGAGCAACAGCACCTCCGGGTGGCCCGCCAGCGCCCTTGCGAGCGCGATGCGTTGCTGTTCGCCTCCAGACAACGTCGCGGTCGGTGTATCGGCAAGCTGACCGGCCTGCACCCTGCCCAGCCACTCGCGAGCCTGGTCGCGACGGCCGTTCCTGCTCTGCCCGTGAATCGCGATCGCCACGTTGTCGAGCGGGGTGCGATGAGGCAACAGTGCCGCATCTTGGAACACCATCCCGAGCCGGCGCGCTTGCGTGGGCACGTGTACCCCAGCCGCGGCGTCGGCAACCACGGTGCCGCCGATCGCGATCGAGCCGCGCTGTGGGCGAAGCAAACCGGCGATCGACGCGAGAGTCACGCTCTTGCCAGAGCCGGAGGGGCCGAACAACGCGGTGATTCCCTTGGCCGCATCGAAGGCCGCGGAGACCGTGAACTCGCCGACGCTGGTAGTGCAGTCGACCACGACGCTTCGCCGGGCCAGGGCTGGCGGAGTCATATCCGACGCGCCGAAAGGGTGGTGACGGCGAGGAGGACGACCACGGCGATGCCTGCGAGGATGAGGGCGCCGGTTCCCGCGGCGGCGCCGTCGCCTGCTTGCACAAAGTCGTAGACGGCGATGGGCAGAGTCTGGGTGTGGCCGGGGATGTTGCCCGCGACCATGACGGTGGCTCCGAAGTCGCCGAGCGCGCGCGCGAACCCGAGCGCTACCCCTGCGAGCAGCCCTCGCCGCGCCACGGGGACGGTCACGAGCGTCGCGACCCTCCATTCGCGGTGTCCGGCGACGCGGGCTGCATCCTCGAGCCGGGGGTCTACCTCCTCGATTGCGGCGCGGCCAGTGCGCACCACGAAGGGCAGCGCCGAGATCGACGCTGCGATGACGGCGGCGGTCGGGGTGAACACGAGCGGCGCGCCGAAGAAGCGCTCCCACGCCTGGCCGATGGGGCTGTTCACGCCAAGCGCGGTGAGCAGGTAGTAGCCCAGCACGGTCGGCGGCAACACAATCGGCACCGTCGCGATGGCCTCGAGAAGCCCACGCCCAGGGAAGCGGCCCTTGGCAAGCACGTACGCGAGGCCGATGCCTGCAACCGCAGCGATGAGCGTCGCCGACGTGGCTACCCACAGCGAAAGCCACAGCGGCGACCAGTCGTCCACGATGTCAGCCTTGCTTTCCTGGTGGGCCGCCGGGGAGCACGAACCCGTACCGGGCCATCACCTCGCGACCTGCTGGCGAACCGATCATGTCGGCGAAGGCGGTCGCCGTTTCTCCACGAGGGCCAGTCGACGTGACCACGAGGGCCTGCTCGAGCGGTTCATGAAGGTCCGCAGGGATGACGGTGTAATCGCTCCCGTCAGCGATGGCCAATGACAGTGCCACCATGCCGACGTCGGCGTTGCCCGACTGGGCGATGCGGAACGTGTCAGAGATGTTCTCCCCGTACACAAGCCGGGACTGAACCTGCTCGTAGACTCCTGCCGACTGCAACGCCTGCTGCGCGGCAAGTCCATACGGCGCGTGCTCAGGGTTCGCGATCGCCACCCGCCGGTATTGATGGGCCGTCAGGTCTTCGATAGAGCGGGGCAGCGCGACGCCCGCCGGGGCCCACAACACGATTCTCCCGAACGCGTAGTCCGCCTTGGTCGCTGCGACGCCTCGACCGGCCTCGATCACGTCGTCCACGAACTCGACGTTTGCCGATGCGAACAGATCAAAGGGCGCGCCGCCCAGGATTTGCTCGCGAAGCTGCCCCGATGACCCGAACGAGAAGGTGACCCTTGTTCCGGTCTCGGCCTCAAAGGCTTCGCCGAGCTCCTCGAATACCGGGCGCAGATCACTCGCCGCCGCCACCGTGATCTCACCCACCGTGGGCGGGGAGGCATCCGCTGTCCCACCGCACGCCGACAGCACGAGCGCCGCGGCGCACGCGAGCAGGGCCACGCGCGCGGTCATCTGGCCGCGGGTGGGGTCGTTTCGACGATCACGGTGGTCGCCTTCACGACGGCCGTGGCCACCGATCCCACCTCAAGCCCGAGTTCCCGCACCGCCTCTGAGCTCATGAGGGACACCACCCGAAACGGACCGCACTGCATGTCGACTTGGGCCATGACAGTGTCTGCCGTGATCGCGGTCACGAGCCCCACGAAGCGATTTCGTGCAGACCTCAAGACGGTCGAGTGGTCGTCGGGCGCCTGCGACAGACTCGCGTACGCCGCGAGGTCTTGCCCTGACACCGTCATGCGCCCGGCGTCGTCCGTGGCCGTCGCGATCGCTTGTGACTTGATCCACCGGCGAAGAGTGTCGTCACTCACGCCCACGAGCGCCGCCGCCTCCGATACCCGCAAGTGCGTCATGAATGACACATTACCGCCGCAGATGCGGCAGTGCTGCATCTACCGTTTGAGGACCCCCAAGAGGGATCGCATGATCTGGCGTCCCACCTCGCGCCCCGCCTGACGCGCGAAGGTCTTGACCGGCTGAGATGTGACGACCTGCTCCACCACGGACTTGTCGCGCCTTGACGACCGGGACTTGGGAGCGTCGGCCTTCTTCTCGGCCTGTTCGGCGGCCTCCTGGACCGCCTCAGACCGCGCTGCGGCCTTCGCGGCCAGTTTCTCGTAGGCGCTCTCGCGGTCGAGCACCTCGCCATACGCCGCCGCCTGCGGGCTCGCCTTGACGATGCCGTCTATCACGCCTTCTGGCGCGGGGTCCATGGAGCCGCGCGGCGCGCACAGCCTGGTCCACGCGACAGGCGTGGGCGCGCCCTTGTCGCTCAGCACCGTCACCGCCGCCTCGCCGATCCCCATCGTGGTGAGCACCTCTTCGAGGTCGTAAGGGGAGTGAGGGAACGTCCGCGCGGTCGCCTTCATGGCCGCAGCGTCGTCCGGGGTGAAGGCGCGCAAAGCGTGCTGCACGCGCGAACCCAACTGGCCCAGCACGTCGGCCGGGACGTCCCTGGGCGTCTGGGTTACAAAGAACACGCCGACGCCCTTGGAGCGAATCAGGCGCACGGTCTGGGTGACCTGGGTGAGGAAGTCCTTGGACGCGTCCGTGAACAGCAGGTGCGCCTCGTCAAAGAAGAACACCAGGCGAGGCTTGTCGGGGTCTCCCACCTCGGGAAGGTCGGCAAAGAGGTCGGCCAACAGCCACATGATGAACGTGGAGAACAGGTGGGGGCGGTCCTGGAGGTCGGGGAGCTCGAGGCACGAGATGATGCCGCGTCCGTCGGGGGCCGTCTTGAGCAGGTCCATCGTGTTGAAGGCGGGCTCACCAAAGAAGTCGTCGGCGCCTTGCGCCTGGAGGTTGGCGATCTCGCGCAGCAGCACGCCCGCTGTCGACGACGAGACGCCGCCGATGTCCTTCAGTTCCGGCTTGCCCTCGTCCGAGCCCAGGAACTGGATCACGGCGCGCAAATCCTTGAGGTCGAGCAACGCCAGCCCGTTCGTGTCGGCCCAATGGAAGATCAGCCCCATCGCCGACTCCTGCACGTCGGTGAGGCCCAACACCTTGGACATCAGCAGTGGGCCGAAGTCCGTCACGGTGGTGCGCAGCGGCACCCCCTTGCCGATGCCGCCCAACGCGTAGAACTCCAGCGGGTATGCCTTCGGTGCCCACTCCTGGCCGATGTCGGCGGCGCGCTTGTCGATGAAGTCCTTCTGTTCGCCCTCGAGGGCCATGCCGGACAGGTCGCCCTTGATGTCCGTCACGAACACGGGCACCCCCGCATCCGACAGGGACTCCGCGAACACTTGCAGGGTGCGCGTCTTGCCGGTTCCAGTCGCCCCGGCGATGAGCCCGTGGCGGTTCATCATCTTGAGGGGCAGCCGCACCTGTGCCGTCTCGGTCGCCTCCTCGCCTTGCACGAGCGCGCCGATGGCGATCGCCTCGCCCTCGAAGGCGTAGCCGTCGGCCACGTGGGCGGCGTACTCGGGGGAGTCGGGGTCGGTCATCGGATCTGCGCCAGCCATATCCGTACCTTAGCCACGGACACTCTCGCCGGTGTTAGGCGCGGGAGCGGTCGTCGTCTCCGTCGAGAAGGTCGTTGAGCTCGTCGTAGAGCATCGAGTGCACTTGCTCCACGCGCGGGATGTCGTCGAACTCGAGTGGCTCATCCGAGGCGGACTCGACAATCAGCGTGCCGGTGCGGAAGATGCGGTCGATCAACTCGTGACGGAACTGCACCGAGTTGATGCGCGCGATGGGGATGTCGATGCCCGTCTTGGTGAACACGCCCGTGCGGAAGATGAGCCTGCGGTTGGTGATCGCGAAGTGGGTGGTGGCCCATCGCACGAGGGGAGCGACCGTCCACCACGAGAAGGCCACCAGCCAGGCGACCCCCAGCACAATCGCCAGGATCGTCGCCCACGGTGAGTCGATGTCGGAGCCGCGCAGCAACACCAAGAGCGTCACGGCGGCCCCCGTGACCACGATGCCCACCAGGATGGGCCCAATGATCGTCTTCCAGTGCTTGCGGCGATGCAGCAGCAGTTCCTCTTCTGGCGCGAGTCCATCCTCAATGATTCCCATGAGGCAGAAACTAGCAGTGTGCGGGCAGGGGCGGAAGGGACGTCGGGGCCCGATGACGCGATGGAAACGCCGTTGATACATGCCGCAGATACCCTGAGGACATGGCCGCCGACGCTTCGACACCCTGGACCGGGTACTCGCCCGCCGCCGCGTGGGACGAGGCCGTCGACGTCAAGGGTGTGGTGAGGGACCCCTACGCGAAGGTCTATGCCGAGATTGAGAAGATGTCGGGGGAGGACCTCCAGGCGCGGGCAGAATCGCTCGCCAACACCTATCTTGCGCAGGGGGTAACCTTCGACCATGCGGGCGAGGAGCGGCCGTTCCCGCTCGACATCGTTCCCCGCGTGGTGGGGGCGGATGAGTGGGAGATCATCTCGCCCGGCGTCGCCCAGCGGGTGCGCACACTCGAGGCGTTCCTGGCCGACGTGTACGGTTCGCAGCGGTGCGTCACGGACGGCATCGTCCCGCGCCGGCTCATCACCACATCGCAGTACTTCCACCGCGTCGTCGGCGCCGTGGACCCCGCGAACGGAGTCCGCGTCCACGTCTCCGGAATTGACCTGGTGCGCGACGAACACGGCATCTGGCGGGTGCTTGAGGACAACGTGCGGGTGCCCTCCGGCGTGAGCTACGTGTTGTCCAACCGCCGCGCGATGAGCCAGATGTTCCCGGACCTGTTCGGCGCCATGGGCGTGCGCCCGGTACTCGAGTACAGCCAGCGGTTGCGATCCGCGCTCGCGAAGGCAGCGCCCGAGGGCGTCGAGGATCCGTCGATCGTGGTGCTGTCGCCCGGCGTGTTCAACTCCGCCTACTACGAGCACTCACTGCTGGCGCGCACCATGGGCGTCGAGCTGGTGGAGGGCCGCGACCTCGAGACTCACGCCGGCCGCGTCTACATGCGGACGACGGCGGGCAGGCGCCGGGTGGACGTCATCTATCGCCGCGTGGACGACGAGTTCCTGGACCCGGTGGTGTTCCGCCCCGACTCGGCCTTGGGTGCTCCCGGGATCATTCACGCGGCCCGGCTGGGCAACGTCACGATCGCCAACGCGGTCGGCAATGGTGTGGCCGATGACAAGCTCATCTACACGTACATGCCCGAGCTCACCCGGTACTACTTGGGCGAGGACCCGATCTTGCCCAACGTCGACACGTGGCGGCTCGAGGAGCGCCAGGCGCTGGCGGAGGTCATGGACCGGTTGGGCGAGTTGGTGGTCAAGCCCGTTGACGGCGCGGGCGGCAAGGGAGTGCTGATTGGTCCAGCCGCAAGCCAGAGCGAACTGGAGACGGCACGCAAGCAGATTCTCGAGGACCCGCGCGGGTGGATCGCGCAACCGGTGGTGCAACTGTCCACCGTGCCGACTCTCACCGCTGAGGGACTCGAGCCGCGTCACGTCGACCTCAGACCCTTCGCCATCAATGACGGAGACGATGTGTGGGTGCTGCCGGGCGGGCTGACGCGCGTGGCGTTGCAAAGGGGGCAGTTGATCGTGAACTCGTCTCAAGGTGGCGGATCGAAGGACACCTGGGTACTCGGTGGCGTGCGCCACCGAGGTTCCGTCCCGACGCCCGAGTCGCGCGTCGAATTCTCCGGGGTGGCCCCGGTGCCGCAATCCGCCCACCCCGACGATTACGTCCACGGCCAGCAGCAGATGCAGCAGCAACAGCAGGGATTGCCATGCTGAGCCGGATCGCGGAGTCGCTGTTCTGGATCGGGCGCTATGTGGAGCGGGCGGACAACACCGCCCGCCTGCTGGACGTGCACCTCAACGTGTTGCTCGAGGACCCGTGGGTGGACGAACCCACCGCCAACGCGTCGCTGCTTGCGGTGATGCACGTCCCGGTCGAGGGCACCGCGACCCGCGAGACCGTCCTTCAGTCGCTCGCGACGGACCCGCAACGGTCCTCCTCCATCACGGGCACCCTGGGAGCCGCACGCGACAACGCCCGTCGTGCTCGAGAGGTGATCTCGACCGAGGTGTGGGAGTCCCTCAACACGACGTATATGCAGTTGGGCGCGCGCTCGCGCACCCCGCGCCCCCACGATTTCTTTCTCTGGGTACGCGAGCGGGCGGCGGTGGTGTGGGGTCTGCACAGCGCGACCACGTCGCGTGACGATGCCTGGAACTTCATGGAACTGGGTCGGTCGCTGGAGCGAGCGGACATGATTGCGCGCCTGTTGATGACCAAGGCGCTCGCAGGCACCACCGGCCCCAACTGGACAACCCTGTTGCGGACGTGCTCCGCGCACGAGGCGTACTTGCGCACCGTGAGGGCCCTGGTGACGGAGGAGCGCGCCGCCGAGTTCCTGCTGATCGACCGGATGTTCCCGCGCTCGATTGCCTACAACCTCGACAAGGCGGAGACCACTCTCACCCTGATTGAACCCGGACTGTCGCGCCATTCGCAGACCGACCAGGCGCGGCTGGCTCTCGGCAGGGCCCGCACCAACCTCGAATACGAGGCGATCGACGAGATCCTGGCGGACCTTCCCGCACAGATGCGCCACGTGCAGCAGGCGTGCGCGATGGCCTCCGACATCATCAGGGATCGGTTCTTCCTGCCGTCGTCGTCCGTGCTGTGGAGTCAGGAGGCGGTGTGACGATCCTCAAGGTGGTGCACAACACCACGTTCAACTATGCGACGCCGATCGCGAGCTCTTACAACGAGGCGCGCCTGACGCCCGCGTGGCTGCCGCGCCAGCGCGTGCTCGAGTCGAAACTTGAGATCCATCCCTTGTCCTGGAAGTCGTCGTACAAGGATTACTGGGAGACCGATGTGGTGGTCTTTGAGATCACCGAGCCGCACACGTCCCTGTCCGTGACCGCCACGTCCCAGGTCGAGGTACTTCCCGTCACCCACAAGGTGGAACGCGTGGGGTGGGACGCGCTCCAGGGTCCGATGTTCCAGGACCTGCTGTCCGAGTACCTTGCCGTGTCGAATGCGACCGAGCCCAACGAGGATCTCACCCAGTTTGCGCGCGAGGCCAAGGCCAAGGGCGGGCCCGACGAAGCCGCTCGCGCCATCTGTGACCATCTCAATGCCGAAATGAAGTATGTGCCCGGCTCGACCAATGTGCACAGCCTCGCCCGGGAGGCCTGGGACGCGAAGTCGGGCGTCTGCCAGGACTTTGCTCACCTCGCCATCGGTGCCTTGAGAAGCATCGGCATTCCCGCGCGTTACGTGTCGGGCTACCTCCATCCGAATCCGGAGGCCGAGGTGGGTCAGACGGTGCGCGGCGAGAGCCACGCGTGGGTCGAATGGTGGACCGGGGACTGGTTTGGATTCGACCCAACCAACGACCGGGAGGCTGGTGATCACCACGTGATCGTGGCCCGCGCACGGGAGTATCGGGACGTCGCACCGCTGACCGGGGTGTTCGGCGGGTCCGCCAGCAGCCTGGATGTGTCCGTCAAGGTGACCTTGCTCGCGTAAGGGGTCGCGTACGGTCGCTAGAATCCTCGGGTGACTTCCCCCGAGACTTCCCTGGACGACGCGCGCTACGACTTCCACACGATCGAGCAACGGTGGCAGCCGGTGTGGGCACAGAAGCAGCCGTTCAGGTCTTCCGACGCCGACGACGAGCGACCCACCAAGTACGTGCTGGACATGTTCCCGTACCCCTCCGGCGACCTGCACATGGGTCACGCCGAGGCGTATGCCCTGGGAGACGTGATCGCACGCTACTGGATGCTCAAGGGCTTCAACGTGCTGCACCCCATCGGCTGGGATTCCTTTGGCCTGCCGGCCGAGAACGCGGCGATCAAGCGTGGTGTGGACCCGGCGGGATGGACCGAGGACAACATCGCCCAGCAGCGCTCGTCCATGGAGCGCTACGCGTGCTCCTTCGACTGGGACCGCGTGCTGATGACGCACCGCCC
>NZ_JADQBE010000035.1:0-18543 GCF_016278765.1 Demequina sp.
AGGTGTGAGACGCCCTTGTCGCGCGGAGGGAACACCCCGACGCCGCAGGTGAGGTGTGAGACGCCCTTGTCGCGCGGAGGGAACACCCCGACGCCGCAGGTGAGGTATGAGACGCCCTTGCCGTGTGGAGGGGTTGACCGGCCCGCACGGTGCAGCTCACCGCTAGAGGCGCGCGGCGACCAGTTCGGCGAGTTGCACAGCGTTGAGTGCCGCACCCTTGCGCAGGTTGTCGCCCGAGACAAAGAGTGCCAGTCCGCGATTCTCCGGTACACCCGGGTCCTGACGAATGCGTCCCACGAGGCTGACGTCGCCGCCGGCCGCCTTCAACGGAGTGGGGACCTCTTCTACGTTCACCCCGGGTGCCCCGTTCAGCAGTTTGTAGGCGCGTGCAGGCGTGAGGGGAGCGGAGAACTCGGCGTTGATCGACAGCGAGTGACCGGTGAACACGGGAACGCGCACGCAGGTGCCCGACACCAGCAGCCCAGGCAGACCCAGGATCTTGCGCGACTCGTCGCGAAGCTTGCGTTCCTCGCCCGTCTCGTTGGAGCCGTCGTCGATCACGGACCCGGCCATGGGGATCACGTTGAAGGCGATGGGTTCGGTGTACACGGCCGGATCGGGCATCGCCGCCGCGGCCCCGTCGTGGACCAGCCCGGTGGCCTCTGGGGAGGCGGCCTTGATCTGCCCGTCGAGTTCGCGCACACCCGCCAGGCCCGAGCCCGACACCGCCTGATAGCTCGACACGATGAGCCGCGTCAGGCCGGCTTCCGCGTGCAACGCCTTCAGGACGGGCATGGCGGCCATGGTGGTGCAGTTGGGGTTCGCGACGATGCCCTTGGGGATCGAGTCGAGGTCCTCCGGGTTGACCTCGCTCACCACGAGGGGCACATCGGGATCCATGCGCCAGGCGGACGAGTTGTCGATGACGATCGCGCCCGCTGCCGCAAATCTGGGGGCGTACTCGGCGGACGGTCCTCCCCCGGCCGAGAACAGCGCGATGTGGATGCCTGAGTAGTCGCCGCTCGCGATGTCCTCGACCACGATCTCGCGGCCCAGGTGCTCCAGCGTGGTCCCGGCCGAGCGCGACGACGCGAAGAAGCGCACGGTCGCCTCCGGGAAGCGCTCGGCGACGAGGCGGCGCATCACGGCGCCCACCTGGCCGGTCGCTCCGACGACAGCAAGGGTGAGATCGGCAGCTACGACGCTCACAGTCCCGCGCCTCCGTAGACGACGGCCTCGGCCTGGGTGGAGTCAAGACCGAAGGCGGTGTGGACGGCGCGGACCGCGGTGTCGAGCATGTCGGCGCGCGTCACCACCGAGATGCGGATTTCCGAGGTGGAGATCATCTCGATGTTGACGCTCGCGTCGCGCAGCGCCGCGAAGAAGCGTGCCGACACACCGGAATTGGAGCGCATGCCAGCGCCGATCAACGAGATCTTGCCGATGGCGTCGTCCGTGACCAGTTCGGCGTAGCCGATGAGCGCCTTGTCCGCCTCGATGGCTTTCTTGGCGTCGGAGACGGAGGCCGTGGGCAACGTGAACGAAATGTCGGTCACCCCAGTCACCACGGCCGAGACGTTCTGGACGATCATGTCGATGTTGACCTCGGCGCGCGCGACGGCCTCGAACAGGCGGGCGGCGGAGCCGGGCACGTCGGGAACTCCGATGACCGTGATCTTGGCCTCGGAGCGATCGTGTGCGACTCCAGCGATGATGGCGTTTTCCATGGTGTCTCCTTCAGTCTCGCCCACAACCCACGTGCCTTCAAGGCCGGAGAAGGACGAGCGGACGTGAATGGGTACGTTGAACCGGCGGGCATATTCGACGCAGCGGGGCATCAGCACCTTGGCGCCCGAGGCCGCCATGTCGAGCATTTCCTCGAAGGTGATGCGGTCGATCTTGCGTGCGGACGGCACCACCCGGGGATCGGCGGTGAACACGCCGTCGACGTCGGTGTAGATCTCGCACACGTCGGCGTTGAGCGCGGCCGCGAGCGCGACGGCGGTGGTGTCCGAACCACCGCGGCCTAGAGTCTGGATGTCTTGGCTTTCCTGGTTGTACCCCTGGAATCCGGCGACGATGGCGATGTCGCCGGCGTCAATCGCGTCGCGCAGACGGCCCGGGCTGACCTCGATGATGCGCGCGCGGCCGTAGGCGCCGGCCGTGATGACGCCCGCTTGAGGGCCGGTGAAGGACTGGGCGCCCTGGCCCAGATCGCGGACCGCCATGGCCAGCAGCGACATGGAGATGCGCTCGCCCGCGGTCAGGAGGATGTCCATCTCGCGCGGGTGCTCGTCCGCGGAGATGGCCGCGGCCAGTGCGATGAGCTCGTCGGTGGTGTCACCCATGGCGGAGACGGTGACCACCACGTCGTGCCCCGCCTGCTTGGTCTCGACGATGCGACGGGCCACGCGCTTGATCGCGTCGGCATCCGCGACGGAGGAACCTCCGTACTTCTGCACCACGAGAGACATCGCTCAACTCCGGACTTCTTGAGGGTTTCGCCCACCTGGACGCGCGACCAGTGTAGTGGGACCTGCACGGGACCTCCGCGCCGCCTCCCACGCGCTCGTCGGTGGAGTGCGATGATGCTGGTGGGAGGGCACTCGCCGGTGCCCTGCTGGCGTTGCACCGGGGGACCAGGATCACCCGATGTCAACCTCGTACCCAACGAAAGGCAGTGCCTCGAGCGTTATGACCATTGTGACGACAACTGCCCCCGCCCTCGAGGCGCACGGCGTGCGCAGGGCCTTCGGTGCAGTGCAGGCCGTGGTGAACGCCAGCCTGTCCGTGGAGCCAGGTTCCGTGACGGCCCTCATCGGCCCCAACGGTTCCGGCAAGACCACCCTGATGCTCATGCTGGCCGGGCTTCTCCGGCCCGACGGCGGCGACGTGCGGGTGGGCGGCCTCAGCCCGATCACCAGTCCCAAGGCTGCGCGCACGGCGGTTGGATGGATGCCAGATGTGCTGGGCACCTGGGATTCGCTCACGTGCCGGGAGACCCTCGTGACCTTTGCCCGTGCGTACGGGCTTTCCCCAGCCGACGCCGACGCAAGGGCCTTTTCGCTCCTGGAGCGGGTGCACCTTGCAGACCTCGCGGCGCAACCCGCCCGGGTGCTCAGCCGCGGCCAGAAGCAGCGGCTCTCGCTCGCTCGGGCCCTCGTGAATGACCCGCCCGTGCTGATCTTGGACGAGCCCGCATCGGGCCTCGACCCGCGCTCGCGTGTCGAACTGCGCGACCTCGTGCGCGAATTGGGTACCGAGGGCAAGGCCGTGCTGGTCTCCTCCCACGTGCTCGCCGAACTCGACGAGATGGTGGACGACGCGATCTTCATGTCCAAGGGCGTGACCCTGGGCGAGGCTGCCGATGCTGAGGTGGCGAGGGCGCGCACCCGCTGGCGCCTTGTCGCCGTCGAGGGGGACTTGGGGGCGGCCCTCGCGAAGGCGTCGCGCGACTTCACGTTGGAGGAGGTCCCGCAAGGGACGGCCGCCGTGGTGAGCGTCAGCGGTGACGCCGACGCTGCCGCACTCGTGGCCGCCTTGGTGGGCGAGGGGATCAAGGTGGCAAGAATCGCGCCGGTGGGTTCCGCCCTTGAACAGGCGTACCTGACGATGGAGACGGAGCGGCGATGACCACCACCACACAGCCCCCAGTGTCCGCCGCGGCTCCCTCGTCGGCCCGGCGAGAGCCGTGGCGCGTGTCGGTCGCCGGAGTGCGGCTTGTTGCCGGGCTCGAGCTGAGGCAGCGCGTGCGCTCCACCAAGTGGAAGTGGGCGCTCGTCTCCGTCGCCGTCCTGATTGGCGGCATCACGTTCCTCGTGTGGGGAGCGAATCACGCCTTTGGCTCGGACTCCGGCGGAGACTACGGCGGCCCGGGCGATGTGGTCTTTGGGCTCGTTGTCTTCTTCGTGCTGTTCTTGGGACTCGTGGTGTCGCCCACCCTGTCCGCCACGAGCATCAACGGCGACGTCCGCGACGGCACCATGGCGCCTCTTCAGGCCACCGCCCTCTCAGCGGCCGACATCGTGCTGGGCAAGTTGCTGGCGTCGTGGGCCGCGTCCCTCGCGTTCCTTGCGGTCGCCCTGCCCTTCATCACGATCGCCTACTTTGACGGGCGCATGCCCGCGCTGGCGATGCTCACGGTGGTGCTGGTGCTGGCTATCGAGTTGCTAGTGGTGTGTGCGATCGGCTTGGGGTGGTCCGCCCTGACCGCCCGCACATCGGCGTCGGCCGTGCTGACGTACACCACGGTGGCCGTGCTCGTGGCGGTGTTGCCGATCATCTTCGGGCTGCTGTCGGTGACGTTTACCGAGGAGGTCACCGTGACGTCGTCGTACCGGGAGTACGTGTACCTGGACGGCCCCGACCCCGAGTCCGCGAAGCCGGGGGACCCGCGCCCGGCGGGTGTCCCGGACAACGCCCAGCAAGACGAGCAGGGCATGTACTACGTGTGCCGCGACAACACCTACACGTCGTCGATGCCCCGCACCGACAAGTTGTGGTGGCTGCTCGCGGTCAACCCCTATGTAATCGTGGCGGACTCGGCGCCGAGCCCGGACTGGTCGCCCGACGGCTACTACGGCGACATCGGAATCCTGAGCGGCCTCAAGCAGGCCGTGCGCGAGGCTCGGGTGGGCCCCTCCACGTCTTTCGATGACTGCGACTACCAAGTGAGTTACGAGGAGCAGCAACGCCGCGACCGGATCGACTCCTTGCCCGCCGTGTGGCCGTGGGGCCTCGCCGTCCAGGCGCTGCTCGCGGCCGGCGGAGTCGCGCTCGGCGTGCGTCGGCTCTCGGTTCCCTACGGCAAGCTGCCCGCCGGCTCCCGGGTGGCGTAGCGCGGCTCAGGAGACCGTGCGTCGGCCCTCGAAGGCGCGGCCCAGGGTGACCTCGTCCGCGTACTCCAGGTCCCCGCCCACGGGCAGTCCCGACGCGAGCCGCGACACCGTGATGCCGATCGGCGCGAGCATGCGCGTGAGGTAGGTGGCCGTCGCCTCGCCCTCGATGTTGGGGTCGGTCGCGATGATGACCTCCTGAACCTTGCCGTCGCCCAGTCGGGTGAGCAGTTCGCGGATGCGGAGGTCGTCGGGGCCCACGCCGTTCATCGGATCGATCGCGCCGCCGAGCACGTGGTACTTGCCGCGGAACTCACGCGTGCGCTCGATCGCGACCACGTCCTTGGGCTCCTCCACCACGCACAGCGTCTCGTCGGACCGGCGGGTGTCGGAGCAGATGCGGCACAGGGCGCCCTCCGCGACGTTGCCGCAGATGTCGCAGAAGCGCACCTTCTCCTTGACCGTCGTGATGGATTCGGCCAGCCGCGCCACGTCGCTGGCGTCCGCACTCAGCAGGTGGAACGCGATGCGCTGCGCGCTCTTCGGTCCGATGCCCGGGAGACGTCCGAGTTCATCGATCAGGTCCTGCACCGCGCCGTCATACATGGGCTACAGCGTAGGCGGCGGCGCCGACGTTGGGTGTCAGGCGCGACTAGTCTTCGACGACCGTGCCGCCGAGCATCGACGCGATGACGTCCGCTCCGCTCAGTTGTGCGGCGGGCGCCGCGTGGTCGTCGTCCGAGATGTCTTCGTCGTCCACGGGCGCGTTGTCCGGCAGGGGCGGCTCATCGGCCGACGCAGGGGAGGCCGCGGCTCGTGCCGACGCCACCGCCCCCGTCGAGGTCGCCGGCTCCGCCGGGCCGACGACGGGCTCCACACGCACGTGCAGGCCCAGCGTCTCGCGCACTGCGAGCGCCAGGTTTTCGGCGTGTGCGCCCGCTCCGAACCGCGACGCGATCGCGGGATTGTCGAACGCGACCTTCAGCACCCCGGCCTCGACGGAGGCCACCTGGGCGCTCTGGCTGACCATCGCCCACGTGACGCGACGCCGCTCCAAGGTGCCGAGCACCTCGGGCCAGCGCCGACGCACCAGCTCGGAGTCCGCGGGGCCGTCCGCCACGTCGCCCGTGGGTGCGCGCACCGGCTCCACGGTCGAGTCCTTCGCTGCTGGCGTGGCTGCGGTTCCTTGCGGGACGCTCGCGGTGGGCGGCTGCGTGCGCGGCGGCGCGGGCTCGGGGGCCTTGTCGCGGGTGGACGCCGGGGACTGGGGGTTCGCCTGTGTCGGGATCGCCTGCGTCGCGGACTCCTCGCGCGCGGCGTTCACTGCGGCGCGCGCCGCGGCCAATCCCGACGCGTGGGAGTCATTGGCCGGGCGGGGCTGTTCAGCGGTGGGTGCGGCCCGCTCCGGCCCCGAAGCCGCGGGACGCGCCGATGGCACGGGCGCCGTGTCCGCCGCGATTATCCGGGCACACAGGAGCTCGAGGTGGAGGCGCGGAGACGTCGCGCCGATCATCCCGGTCAAGGCCTCATTCACCAGGTCGCCCGCGCGGGATGCGCGGCCGAGGCCGAGCCGCCGGGCCTGGTCCGCCAGGCGCTCCTGCTGATCCTCGGAGGCGGCGGCCAGCGCCTGCGCGCCTGCGGCGCCCGAAGCGGCCAGCACAATCAGGTCGCGGAGTCGCTCAAGCAGGTCTTCGACAAAGCGTCGCGGCTCGTGCCCGGTCTCCACCACCCGTGCCACGACGGCGAAGAGGGAGGCGCCGTCGGCCGCGGCAATCGCGTCGATCGCGTCGTCCAAGAGGGTGGCGTCGGTGAATCCGAGCAGCGAGATGGCGCGTTCGTAACTGACGCCCTTCTCGTCCGAACCCGCGATCAGCTGGTCCAGGACCGACAGCGAGTCCCTCACCGAGCCGCCACCTGCGCGCACCACGAGTGGAAGCACGCCGTCCGCGACGTCAACACCTTCGGCTCCTGCCAACTGTGCAAGGTAGTCGGTGAGAATTCCCGGTGGCACCAGTCGGAACGGGTAGTGGTGCGTGCGCGACCTAATGGTGCCGATGACCTTGTCCGGCTCCGTGGTGGCGAAGACAAATCGCACGTGCGGCGGCGGCTCCTCGACCAGCTTGAGCAGGGCGTTGAAGCCCTGGGTGGTGACCATGTGGGCCTCGTCGAGAATGAAGATCTTGTAGCGGTCCCGAGCGGGGGCGAAGGCGGCCCGTTCGCGCAACTCCCTGGCATCGTCCACGCCGTTGTGCGACGCCGCGTCGATCTCCACCACATCGACCGATCCGGAGCCGCCGCGAGCCAACTCCACGCAGGAGTCGCACTTTCCACAGGGGGTGTCCGTGGGGCCTTCGACGCAATTCAGGCACCGCGCCAGGATCCGCGCCGAGGTGGTCTTGCCGCAGCCGCGGGGCCCGGAGAAGAGGTAGGCGTGGGCCACGCGGTCCGCACGCAATGCTTGCTGGAGCGGCGCCGTGACATGCTCTTGGCCGACGATGTCGGCGAACGTGTCTGGCCGGTAGCGGCGGTACAGGGCGGTGCTCACACGAGTGAGCCTAGTCGCCCCCTGAGACAAGACACGAGCCCGGCGCGGGCATGAGGGGACCCCCCACGCACCCGCCAGAGCCCGCTTACCCTTGCTTCATTCCTGACCTGGGGGAGTTGGGCGAGGTAACGCCGCGTGAGGGGTCGCCACCAGTGTACCGGCGTGGGCGCGCGGAGCCCATCCCGCTGGTTCGCCGACCTCGCGCCGCTCGGGTAACATGCTGGGGCCTGGAGGATTCGCCTAGTGGCCTATGGCGCACGCTTGGAAAGCGTGTTGGGTGCAAGCCCTCGGGGGTTCGAATCCCCCATCCTCCGCCAACTGATCCGTCCGAACCCGAAGTAGGTGAATGTGACGTCTCGCTCCCGCATCCTGCGCACGCGGCGCGAGGTGGTTCGCCGTCACCGTAGGGAACGCCAGTTCCTCGTGTTCGGGCTGTTGATCGGACTTCTCGTGACCGTCTCCGTGATTGCCTACGCGATCTATCAGGGCCGCATCGATTCGCCGATCGACTATGCCTTCGTGACTCCGCCGCCGGACTTCGAATCCACCATCACGTGGCCCTGCCCGCCGGTCAACGTGGGCAACGACGCGGACGACCCCGAGGCCGTACACGAGAACTTGCCGATGGATCCGAGCCAGGTCACCGTGCGGGTGCTGAACGGCACCAAGGGGACCCCCGACGAGCAGCCGGGCCTCGCGGGATCTACGCTCGAGGTCCTGACGGGTCGCGGCTACGTCGGTGTGGGCGCCACCAACTGGAGCCGCACGTACAAGGATTCGGTCCGCATTCAGTTTGGCGAGGAGGGCCTGCGCCAGGCGTACACCGTGGCCGCCAACTTCCCGAACTATGTGATGGTGCTGGACAACCGCAGGGGCGCTGTCGTCGACATCATCCTGGGCCAACTGTTCAGGACGGACAAGATCCGTCCCCAGTACGCGCCCGAGCTGGACCCCAACGTGGAGCTGACCGCGCCGGTGCAGTGCCTGCCGATTGCCTTGGTGCCGCGAGAGCCTGCGCCGCGCATCATCCCGGTGGACCCCTTGGCACCCATTGTGACGCCCAGCCCGTCTCCGTCGCCCTCGCCCTCGGCGTAGCCCCGCTGGGCCACGAGCGCTGAAACTCGACGGCGCTGAAACTCGACGGCCCGCCACCGGGACAACGGCACGCCACCGCGACAACGGCCCGGCTCCCGCTGAGGGGACCGGGCCGTGGCGTATGGCGGTGCCGGTGGGATTTGAACCCACGGTGGACTTTCACCCACACACGCTTTCGAGGCGTGCTCCTTAGGCCGCTCGGACACGGCACCGCGGACAAGGATACCGGGCGCACCGGTGCCCACCAAACTGGAGTGCTGGCGCTGGGCCGACGCTGCGGCTGAGTGGCGCCGTGGCTAGCGGCGGCCGGAGAAGAACGCCGTCAAGAGGGTCGCGGAGGCATCCGCGTGGATGCCGGAAACTACCTCGACTCCCGCCGCAAGTCGGGCATCTCTGACGAGGTCCCACTGGCTGCCGGTCGCTCCCGCCTTGGGGTCCCACGCGCCGATCACGAGGCGGGGGATGCGCGCGGCCAGGATGGCGCCCGCGCACATCACGCAGGGTTCGAGCGTGACCACGAGCGTGTGGCCCTCAAGGTGCCAGGTGCGGGCGGCGGCGGCGGCCTCCCGCAGCGCCAGGACCTCGGCGTGCGCAGTAGGGTCCGCGTCGACCTCGCGGCGGTTGTGCCCGCGGCCGACGATCGTTCCCGACGGTGACAGGACGACGGCGCCGACGGGAACGTCGGCGTGCGCCATGGCACGTCGGGCCTCGTCAAGCGCCTCGCGCATTGCCGCGACATCGTCCATGGGCGCCACGCTAGCCCACTTGGCGCACACCAAGACCGCTGTGACACCCCCAACGAGCGGTACCGTGAGCCTATGGATCTTCACGTCGCGAATCACGCCCTCATCGACCACAAGGTCACGGTGCTGCGGGACAAGACCACCCCATCGCCGACCTTTCGCCTGTTGGTCGATGAACTGGTGACGCTGCTGGCGTATGAGGCGACGCGCCACGTGCGAGTCGAAAAGCGCACGGTCACCACGCCTCTGACCACCACCGTCGGCACCCGCATCGCGAATCCCGCGCCGCTCATCGTCCCCATCTTGCGCGCAGGGCTGGGCATGCTCGACGGAATGACGCGGCTCTTGCCCAGTGCCGAGGTGGGCTTCTTGGGCCTCAAGCGCGACGAGGAGACCCTCGAGGCCGTGACGTACGCCAACCGGCTGCCCGAGGACCTCACGGGACGTCAGGTCTTCATTCTTGACCCGATGCTTGCGACGGGGGGCTCGTTGGTAGCGGCGATCGACTACGTGTTCGAACGCGGCGCCACGGACGTGACGTGTGTGTGCCTGCTGGCAGCGCCCGAAGGCATTGATCACGTGCGCGCCCACGTGGGCGACCGCGACGGCGTGACGATCGTGGTGGCGTGCGTTGACGAGAAGCTCAACGAGGTCGGGTACATCGTGCCGGGACTGGGCGACGCGGGCGACCGCCTCTACGGCTTGGTGTGACGGCGACCCACTAGCTGTTGGCGCACTCCGCGATGTAGGAGTCGTTCACGCGCTGCTGCGCCGCGGGCTGTTCCGTGACGAGGGCGCTTGCCTCTTCATTGGACTCCAGCGCGGCGTTCTGGTCGATCATGCTGCCGTACGACGTCGCCGTCTCGGCGATCTGGCCCAGGCCCGTGACGTAGAGCGTCCAGTAGCCGGACAGGGTTTCGAGGTTGGCCGCCGTCTCGGGCGGGGCGAGTGCGGCCGCGTCGTCCAAGGTGGCGGCGTAGGCGGTGGCGGTGGAGACGGTCTCCGTGCCAGCGGCATGCAGATTCTCAAGATCGACGTCGGTTGATCCGGCGCTCATGGCGTCCACGGTGGTGAACAGGGTGTCCAAAGCGTCGACCGCAGGCGGTGCGGCTGCCGCGGCGGCGGCCATGGCGTCGCAGAAGTTTGTGGCCGGTTCGGGCGCCGCCGACGGGTCGGTGGTGCCGGAGGACGCACACGCAGACAGGAGTAGGACTGAGGCGGCGGCAAGGGCAAGGACACTCTTCACGCGACAAGTGTGACCCGTGGGCGCGTTCGTGGCAAAACTGACGTGGCCCCGATCTCGTGTCAGACCCCGCTGAGACACTGGAGACATGGTTATCCACTGCGGCGGCGTAGTTTCGAACAGGCTGGGACTCCGGGTGTGGAGGACACGCCGCGTTGTTCACAACTTGTGCACAAGGCCCTGGGGATGACCACTACATCTAGGGGCAGGCAAGCAAATCAACCCCAACATGTTGTTGCGCACGACCATTTTTCGAGTTAGTCTCAATGTCAGCGCTCGGGCCGGTCATGGGTGATCACGACCCCCATCACCGGTCCGCGCCAATGCCTCGCACAGCGTCTTTTTCCCGGTGACACATCGTCGCCACCGCCATCGGGCCGCCTGGCCCTCACGTCCCCGAAGGAGCATTGTGACGATCACGGATAACAACGCGACCGGCGTCAACGGCGACGTCGCTTCTGCCGTTGCTGAAGTCAACCCGAGCCGCACGGGTATCCACGTCACCAAGCGTGACGGGACCCGCGAGCCGTACAACGCCGATCGCATCAACAAGGCGATCGAGCGCGCCGCAGTCGGGCTGACCGACCAGATCTCCATCACCACGCAGGTCGCGTCCGAGCTGGCGATCACGCTGTTTGACGGCATCACCACGGAGCAATTGGACGAGGCCGCCATTGGCGTGGCGGTGCAGAACGTCAAGGACGACCCCGATTTCGACACCGTCGCCGCGCGACTGCTTCGCAAGGTGATCTACAAGCGTGTGCTGGGCGGCTACGACAGCGATCTCGAGCTCGCGCTGCTTCACCAGGCCCGTTTCCCGGGCTACATCCGCGACGCTGTCGAGGAGCGCCTGCTTGACGAGCGCCTAGTGACCCACTTCGACCTCGACGCGCTCGCGGCGGCGGTCGATCACCACCGCGATGACCTCATGAAGTACATCGGCACCGTGACGATGCGCAACCGCTACATGATCACGGACCGGCACGGCAAGGCGCTCGAGGTGCCGCAGTACTTTTGGATGCGCGTGTCGATGGGCCTGTCTCTCAATGAGGCCAACCCCACCGAGATGGCGCTCAAGTTCTACGAGAAGATCTCCAGCCTCGACTACCTCCCTGCCGGATCTACCCTGGTGAATGCGGGCACGTCCTACCCGCAGCTGTCCAACTGCTTCGTGATGCAGATGGAAGACGACATGGACCACATCGCCAAGACCGTCGGCGACGTCATGTGGCTCACCAAGGGCACGGGCGGCATCGGCCTGTCGGTGACCAAGCTGCGCTCCGAGGGCTCGCCCATCAAGTCGAACAACACCACCTCGACCGGGCCGATCCCGTTCATGCACACCATCGACTCGACGCTGCGCGCGGTGTCGCGTGGTGGCAAGAAGTTCGGCGCGCTGTGCTTCTACATGGAGAACTGGCACCTGGACTTCGCGCAGTTCCTCGACCTGCGCCAGAACTCGGGAGACCCCTACCGCCGCACCCGCACCGCGAACACCGCCGTGTGGATCTCCGATGAGTTCATGAAGCGCGTCAAGAACGACCAGGACTGGTACCTGTTTGACCCGGCCGAGACGCCCGACCTCGTGGAACTTGTCGGCTCGAAGTTCTCTGCCCGCTACGCCGAGTACGTCGCGATGGCGGAAGCCGGCAAGATTCGCAACTTCAAGAAGATGCGCGCCCGCGAGCAGTACAAGGCAATCCTGATCTCGTTGCAGGCGTCATCGCACCCGTGGCTCACCTGGAAGGACACCATCAACAACCGTGCCCTCAACACCAACACGGGCACGATCCACCTCTCGAACCTCTGCACCGAGATCTGCCTGCCGCAGGACCGCGAGAACATCGCGGTCTGCAACCTGGCCTCGGTCAACCTGTCCACGCACCTCGTGGACGGCGCGATCGACTGGGCTCGCATGGAGACCTCGGTGCGCCTGGCCGTGCGTCAGCTCGACAACCTCGTGGACATCACGTTGTCCTCCGTTCCGGAGTCGGAACACGCCAACAAGGAGAACCGAGCTATCGGTCTGGGCGTCATGGGCTTCACCGACGTCACCGAGCGGCTCGGCATGGCCTACGAGTCTGAAGAGTCCTATGACCTCATCGATGAGATCGTCGAGTTCGTGTCCTTCCACGCGATCGACGAATCGGCAAACCTCGCCCGTGAGCGTGGCTCGTACGCGAACTTCGAAGGCTCGGGTTGGTCCAAGGGGCTCGTGCCGTTCGACACGATCGACATCGCCGAGGCGGACCGCGGCGTGCCGATCACGGTGAACCGCACCACCCGCCAGGACTGGGACTCCCTGCGTGCGAAGGTGAAGGGCGGCATCCGCAACGCCACCCTCATGGCCGTTGCGCCCACCGCATCCATCGGACTCGTGGCCGGCACCACGCCCGGTTTCGACCCCCAGTTCTCGCAGATCTTCTCCCGCGCCACCTCGTCCGGCAAGTTCCTCGAGGTCAACCGCAACCTGGTGAGGGACCTGCAGGAGCTGGGTCTGTGGGAGAGCATCAAGGACGAACTGCTGTCCGTGCAGGGCGACCTGTCGCAGATCGACTCGGTGCCCGACCACCTCAAGGAGGTCTACAAGACGTCGTTCCAGCTCAGCCCGTACGCCTTCATCGAGGTGGCGGCGCGCGCCCAGAAGTGGATTGACCAGGCCATCAGCCGGAACATCTACCTTGAAGACCGCGACGTGGACAACATGATGGACCTGTACGCGGCCGCTTGGGAGCGTGGCGTCAAGACCACGTACTACCTGCACATGAAGCCGCGTCACACGGCCGAGCAGTCCACCGTGCGCGTCAACAAGACCGAGAAGATCAACTCCACGGGCTCGGCCAACGGCCGGGGCGCGGGCTCCTCGGGTCCCGCCAAGAAGGGCTTCGGCGGCTTCGGCGGCGCGAAGAAGACGGGCTTCGGCGCCGCGACGGCCTCTGCCGCGGTGGAGTCACAGCCCGCGATCGACCAGGCCCAAGCCCCGGTTGCTCCCGAAGCCACGGCCCCAGCACCCGCGAAGCGTGGCTTCGGAAGCGTGGCCGCACCCGCAGCGGCTCCGGCGTCCGTCATCGCCACGGCTCCCGCCGCGGTGATGTCCGCGCTCGCCACCAAGGCGTTTGCCCCGGCGCCCACCGAGAAGCCGATGGTCCCGCCGTCGGCCCTTCCGGAGCCGGTGGTCGAACCGACCGCGACGGGAGAGGTTGCTTCCGCTCCCGGCTACGGCTCGGCGGCACCCGAGGGCGCGACCGTGCTTGAGGTTGTCGAGTCCACGGTCTCGTCGCCCGACGGCGACACTGAACTGGTGGACGGCGTGGCATGCCCAGTTGACCCCATGGAGCGTCTCCAGTGCGAGTCGTGCCAGTAATTCGCTTCCCCGACGAAAGAGCAGAAGGAGTAACTCATGGGCATCCTCGGCACCGGAATTCAGGACGGACTTCTGCTGAAGCCGGTCACCTACCAATGGGCCATGGACCTGTACGACCAGGCGGTCGCCAACACGTGGTTCCCCAACGAGATCCAGCTGGGTGAAGACCTGGCGGACTTCAAGAAGATGACGGACGAAGAGCGCCACGCGATCACGTTCCTGATGTCGTACTTCAACCCGAACGAGTTGCTGGTCAACAAGGCGCTCGCCTTCGGTGTCTACCCCTACATCAACGCTCCCGAGTGCCACCTTTACCTCGCGAAGCAGATGTGGGAGGAGGCGAACCACTGCATGTCTTTCGAGTACGTCCTGGAGACGTTCCCGATCGACCGCGAGGCCGCCTACGACTCCCACGTCACCGTGCCCTCGATGAAGGCGAAGGAGGAGTTCGAGGTCAAGTTCATCAAGCGGATGACGGAGGAGACCCTCGACATCAAGACCACCGAGGGCAAGAAGGACTTTGTCCGCAACCTTGTGGCCTACAACATCATCCTCGAGGGCATCTGGTTCTACTCGGGCTTCATGGTCGCGCTGAGCTTCCGTCAGCGAAATCTGCTGCGTAACTTCGGCTCGCTGATGGACTGGGTGATTCGCGACGAGTCGTTGCACCTGCAGTTCGGCATCAACCTCATCCTCACCGTGCTCGAAGAAAACGAGGACCTGCAGGAGGAAGAGTTCGCCAATGAGATTCGACAGATGATCATCGGGGCCGTGGAGATGGAGGAGGCGTACAACCGCGACCTGCTCCCCACCGGCATCTTGGGCCTGAACGCCGATTACGTGAATCAGTACGTGAAGTACCTTGCAGATCGTCGCCTCGAGGAGCTCGGCTTCGACCCGTACTACAACGTGTCGAACCCCGCCAAGTGGATGGCGACGGCTAATGACACGCTGCAACTGGTGAACTTCTTCGAGGCCACCAACACCTCCTACGAGGTGAATGGGCAGACCGCCAAGAAGTAGGGGTGGGCGAGTGCGACGACGCGCGGCTTTCCTTTCCTCGGGCGATCAGGCTTGATCCCTCGGAAGGTAAAGCCGCACGCCGCCGCGTGAGGGGGTCGCCGGGGATCATGGAATAACCTCCGCTGTGAAACGTTTCGACGTATGCGGCCACCGCCGCAACGTTTCCCTCGACGATGCGGGCGCCCACCCGTGCGTCCTGTCGTGCGACGACTCGACCTGGAGGCACAGCGCCAGATGACCGCGCCCACCACCGTCGCCACTGCGGCGACCGCGAATTATGGCGACACGCTGACTCGCTCGCAACGACTCACCTATGTGCTGATGCTGGGCGCGCTCGTGGCTCTCGGCCCGTTCACGATTGACCTCTACTTGCCGGCCTTTCCGTCGGTGGCCGCGGACCTGGCCACCACCGACGCGGCCATTCAGCTCACCCTCACCGCCACCACCATCGGGTTTGGTCTTGGCCAGCTCATCGTGGGTCCGCTGTCCGACGCGATGGGACGACGCAGGCCGTTGCTCATCGCGACGTCCGTCCACATTGTGGCGAGCATCGGCGTGGCCATGGCGCCCACGGTCGAATGGGTCATGGCGGGACGCATCCTGCAGGGGATGGGTGCGGCGGGCGGCGCCGTGGTGGCTATGGCGGTGGTCCGCGACCTCTTTGGTGGCCAACGCCTGATCAGGATGTTGTCGCGCCTCGCTCTCGTGATGGGATTCGCGCCGGTGTTTGCCCCCGTCATCGGATCGCAGCTGCTGCGATTTGTCGAATGGCGCGGGGTGTTTGTGTTCCTTGCCGCGTACGGCTTGGTGGTCACGGTGCTCGGGGTGTTCATTCTTGTGGAGACCCTCCCGCCGGAGCGCCGCGGACGGTTCTCAAGCACCGCAGTTGCCCGACGCTATCGGCGACTCGTGAAGGATCCCGCGTTCGTGGGCATCGCGGTCGTTGGGGCGGCGACGTTCACCACCCTGTTCGCCTACCTGTCGGCCTCGTCGTTCATCCTGCAGGAGATCTACGGATTGTCGGCTCAGCAGTTTGGTTTCATCTTCGGGATCAACTCAATTGGGCTTGTTGCGGGGACTCAGATTTCGGCCCGGCTGATGCGTCGTGTCGCCCCGCGCGTGGTCACGGCAGGCGGCCTCGCGATCATGGCCCTCGGTGCCCTCGCGCTCTTGATCTCGTCGCTCCTCAACACCGGCCTGTTGGGGGTCGTCATTCCGCTGTTCTTCGTGATTGCGCCCGCTGGTCTCGTGATGCCGACCGTCCAGGTAATGGCTTTGGCGGACCACGCGACCGAGGCAGGCACCGCGGCCTCCCTGATTGGTGCGGCCAATATGGGCGTCGCCGGGGCCGTGTCGCCGCTGGTGGGCGTGGGAGGGAACACCCCTACCGCGATGGCCATCGTGATGCTGGGCGCGCTTGTGGTCGGCCAGGCGAGCCTGTGGCTGGTGGTGTGGCGCCGCACTACCTCGGCCGTGATGGCCTGACGCTGTCGCCGACAGGCTCCGTCGGTTCCCGGCGCGGCACCGTTCACCCTCGGTAGGTTGAGTGCATGACACGACGCGTTGCCATTCTGCTCTTTGACGAATTCGACCTGATCGATGCTGGCGGGCCGTACGAGGTCTTCTTGACCGCGTCGCGACTCGCCGAGCGCGACGGCCTCCCGCCGCAATATGAGGTGTTGCTGGTGAGTTCGGGCGGCGTGGACGTGGTCGCGTTCGGCGGCATGACGTTGACCACGTTGCACGACGCGTCTGCCGTCGGCCGGGTCGATATCGCCATCGTGCCGGGCACGATCGATGTCGCGGCCGCCGTCGCCGATCCCATTCTCGCCTCGACGGTGGAGGGCCTGCTGGGCGCCAGCGACGTGACCGCGTCGGTGTGTACCGGCGCCTTCCTGCTTGCCCAGGCGGGCGCACTGGAGGGCAAGAGCGCTACCACCCACTGGGAAGACGTCGAAGACCTGGCGCGAACCGGCAAGGTGGCCGAGGCTCGCTCCGGCGTGCGGTGGGTCGATGAGGGCGACATCGTGACGGCGGGTGGCCTGACGTCGGGAATTCACATGGCGCTGCATTTGGTCGCCCGGGACTTTGGCGTCGACCACGCGGCG
Source organism: Demequina sp. (assembly GCF_016278765.1). GTDB lineage: Bacteria > Actinomycetota > Actinomycetes > Actinomycetales > Demequinaceae > Demequina. The sequence continues at coordinate 16,957 of NZ_JADQBE010000035.1, forward strand.
CGCACCGCAAGGCAGTTGGGCCTACCGTGGGACCCGACCGGCGCTTTGTAGTCCCGTCGCCGCACCGCGCTCGGCGGTGCAAGTCGCTAGGACTCGTCCGCGATGGTGACGGTGAGGGTACTGAGCAGGAAGTTGTCGTCCAAGGTGCTCACCGTCACGGTGTGGACGCCCTCGGCCACCTCGGATGACCGGAAGGCCTTGGCATCCACGCCGAGCGTGTTCCCGTACTTCCCGCCGAATGCGGTCGAGTCGGCCGCGTTCTTGCTGTCGCCGACTGCGGTGCTCTTTCCGTTCCACCGGAGAGGCGTGAATCCTGTGCCGTCGATGTCGAGACGGTCGCCAGCGAGCCCACGGTCTCCCTCCCAGGTGGTCCAGCCGACGGTGACCTTCGCGTCGTCCGACGTTGCGAACCTCACGTCGGCGCCGTCCGAGGAGGTGACCCACTGGGCGCCGTCAAAGATAGCGACTCGCGAGTTGGCGAGCGTCGAGTCCTCGTACACCACCGTGAGCGCGAAGCCGCCGTAGTAGGTGTTGTCGGAGTCAAACATGGTCGCGGGGAGCGCGATGTCGGCCAGTGACCATGCGCCGCTGCCTGCTTCGGCGACAAGGTCGGTGATGTCGAGGCGTGCGCGGTAGTACTCGCGGCCGTCCACGGAAAGGGTCTTGACTGTATCGGCGGTGACGTCGACGTAATCCGAGGCGCCGGGCACCCGCAGCCGGGCGCTATCCATGGCCCCGTCCAGGGAGTCGGCCGCGTCTGCGTCGGTGCCGTCCGAACGGTTCGCCGACCACTCGAGCAGGGCGTACCTGACCGTGGCACCCACCGGCAGTTCAAGGGTGGTGGAGGCGGAGTTGACGTTTCCCTCTGCCTCATTGATCGGCTGCATCGCCCAGTCGTTGTTGTTCATGCCTCCCGTGGCGTTGCCGACGGCGTTCATGACGCCGTTGCACCCAGGGGCAGTCTGGTCGCAACCGAGGAGCGTTGCGCCCACGTGCACGGCCGCCACCTGCCCCTCAGTCGCATAGGTGTCGTCGATGGCCTCCTCGTGATCTTCGAGGCCCGTGAGGACGTTGTACGTCACGGTCTGCTCGCCGGAGGCGACGGAGAACGACGTCGTCGCGTCGTTCGCCAAGGTGTCGGCACTCACCACAAGATCCAACGCGAGCGACGTCGCGTCTCCCGCAAGGAGGGCGGGCAAGTCACAGGAAGCGGTCGCGGCATCGCTACTGAGGGTGCACGTCCAGTCGCCGGCGGGGATCACGCCGTCGATCGCGTATCGCATGTATGACGCGAGACGTGCCTGCGGGTAGACCGCGGTGCCACCGCCCGACGCCGCCGGCAGCGGGGCGGCGAAGGTCAGGCCCGCGGGCAGGGTGATGGTGGCCTCGACACTGCCCGAGTCACCGGCGCCCGTGTTGGCAAGGGCCATGCCGACCGTGGGAGCGGACCGAGGGATCTCCAAGTAGTCGAGCGGCGCCTTGGCAATGGAGAGGAAGGCCACAAGAGTGGGGTCGCCCGTGTCACCACCGGTGCCCGTGTCACCACCGGTGCCCGTGTCACCACCGGTGCCCGTGTCACCACCGGTG